>ONNQ01000016.1:0-566 GCA_900319245.1 uncultured Lachnospiraceae bacterium
AAGCAGGTGTGCCTGTCAGTCCGACCAGCCTCTTGATCTGTGGGCGCACCTTCCGCAGTGCTTTCCACCGCTGGCTCTGATGGTTCTTAAAAGAAGAGATCTCGTCAATCACCACCATATCAAAAGGCCATGGTATTCGGCGCTTTTCCAAGTAGTCGACAAGCCATTTCACGTTTTCCCGGTTGATCACGTAGATATCTGCCGGTACCCGCATAGCTGCTTCTCTCTGCTTGGCACTGCCCACGATCACAGACATCTTCAGGAAATTTGCATGTTCCCAGGTGTCTCGTTCTTCCGGCCAGACTGTTTTCGCAACACGTAAGGGTGCGATGATCAGTACCTTGTTCACGTCAAAGCTGTCAAACATCAGGTCCAGAATGGCAGTCATTGCGGATATCGATTTTCCCATACCCATTTCGATAATCAGCATGGCTTCCGGGTGGGTCTTCAGAAACTCCACGCAGTATTTCTGATATTCATGTAAGTCACATCTTTTCATCTATTTCCCTCATGATCCGATGCAGCAGCGCAGGACCATCCAGATCCGTCAGCGCTTCGAAGAACTG
>ONNQ01000016.1:589-83333 GCA_900319245.1 uncultured Lachnospiraceae bacterium
TTCTTCAATCTCCGGTATGCTGGCCGAAAGTCCTTCACTGCCTGTTTGATGATGGCGTTTGCCAGCGCCTCATAGTTTCCCTCATACATTCAGTCCTCCCTCACTTCTCTCAGGATGCCGGGTATCTGCTCTGGGTCATCCAAGACAAACACCTGAAAGCCCAGATCCCGCAGCTGGCCAAGCCGTTTTACCTGCAGGGGTCCCGGCTCCTTTCCTGGAGCCTTGACCTCAACAAACCCGATGTGCGCATCCGGCAAAAGGACCAGGCGGTCAGGCATTCCGTCAGTGCCTGGCGATACGAGCTTTGGACACATGCCGCCCTCAGCCTTTACTGCCTTCACGAGCTTTTGCTCAGTCTGTTTCTCCCGCATGTATGTATTCCTCCCAGCACTCTTCAAAGACCTCGAGGCAAGCATCGCATGCATGACAGCTCTCCAGGTAGTTCCGGATCTCACCGTGTCCGTCACGATCCTTAATACCTACATGGGTCGGGAACTCGGCCTCATCACTTACCATGTCATTTGCAAGGTCAGCTTTGCGGCCTTCTTTATCGTAGTAATTCTGTTTCATGTATTCGTAAAACGTCATGATTGGTACCTCCATCACTTAATCATTGGGAAGGGTGCACATGGGTGATGGTCTCTACATAACCCCCTATATAAGATTTTTTTATTGATTTTTCCCTATATAGACTCTTATGTACAGAAGGTACACCTATGTACACCACCCTATGAAATGCCTATAAATAAAGGATTTCTGGACCTGGCACAGTGCTGCTCGGTGCAGATCCATTGCTCCGTTTTTAGTTCATTTTTATCCCGGTGCACATAGATGCAGGTCTGTTACAGACGGTTTGCACCCGCACTTTCGTGTCAAGGCCTGCATCTCCATACACCATTTGAGCACCCCGTCAGCTGTCGAATTCGCTCTTGATGCGAAGCCCCAGGACCAGTACTCCCTTCTTGGTACGGTGCCGTTCAAACTCCCTCTGCGCCAGGGCGCCATAGAAGTCCGCGGTGCCTCTGGCGTACTCGCCCATGCGAAGGCACCAGGCGCGGTACTCCTGATACAACTCGCCGGACTTCTCCCGATAGCTTGGATCGATCTCACAACAGTCCTCCAAGAATTCTCCCATCCAGTCATTCTGCCCGCGGTAAGCATCGATGGCGTCCTGCACCACTTGGGGATTCTTCAAATGAAAATCCTTGTCAATGATGCGCCGGGCCCCTTCGATAATCCACGAAAGCACAGCCGGACCCGCGTGCTCAAAAAGGAAATCCGCATAGTTTTTCACGTCGCTCTTTCCCTCAAACACGGCATTAAAGGGAATCACGATGAGCCGCCTCCAAGTGCCCTCATCGGCTGCGCCCACCTTAGGCAGGTGGTTCGTGTACAAGACCAAAGTGTGTGACGGCGTGAAGGATGCGGGCTTGCAGAACTTCTTCTCACCGTAAATGTCATCGGTGGAAGTGAGCTGTTTGACCACAGAGGTGTTGAGACGCATGCCCTCTTCCAGCTCCTTGGCCAGCGCCAGGCGCACGCCCTTAAGTTCCGCCATTTCCGGCTTTACATTCCTTCGGCAGCCGACGGTCAGGGTGTCCGCTGACACGTTCCCTGCGTATCCGCCGAGGACCTTCGCGATGGTATTCCAGAATGTCGACTTGCCGTTGCGGCCTTCCCCATACGCGATGATCATGGCCTCCATGTAAACCTTGCCGATGGCAGAAAGACCCACAACCTCCTGCACGTAATCGATCAGCTCCTGGTCGTTCAAGAAGGTCTTATTCAGAGCATCCTGCCACAGGGCCTCTCCCTGGTCGCCGGGTTCCACTGCCGTAACCTTCGTACAGTAGTCCTTCCAGTCATGTTCCTGCATGCCTTCCAGTCCATCCACCAGGCGAACAGATCCCCGAGGCGTATTGAGAAGAAGCGGATCGGCATTGAGCTCCTCCAGCTTCACTCCAACCATGGGCTTAGCTGCTTCCATAGCCGAGCGGATGTATTTGATGTTCCGACGGCCCATCACGAACTTGTGATAAGCGGCTGCCGCCAGGTATTCCATAAGCAGGCGGAGCTGTTCACCGGTAAGCCCCTCCATAGCTCTTTTTCCACCGGACAGCGCCTCTTCGCCGGCACCGGAGTTTAGGACCGCCTGCTTTGTGGTGAACATGAGGAGCTCCGCATCAGCAAGCTGCTGATCCAAAAACTCGATCGTTGCACCGAGCGCCGCCTCCTTCGATTCCTCCCAGTAGGTGCCGTTGTAGCGGAAAAAGTCTGTCGCCGGGTTGAAGCAGATCTCGTCTCCGTATTCCTTTGACAGGACCTTCGCCTGCCCGATATCAGAGTAGTCCTCGGGCTTTAAACACCCAGCGGGTCCGGCGATCTTGGCGGTATTGTATTTCTCAGGCGGGACGTACCCTTCCTGTGCCGTGACGACCTTCTCGAACTTCTTTGCGCTGAGCCAGATCTTCCTGAGCTCCTCGCTCGGCAAGGGCGGATCACACTTTTTGGCTTCCTCCTGGAAGATCTGATGCGAGATGTCGTTCCAGCCGTATCGCTTGACAACCCGGCCGGCAAACCGGCTCATGGTGGCGTTCCGACTCCCTTCCTTAATGGTATAGCTGCCGTAGCTGCCCCGTCCCATCCCTTCGTCGAAGTCATCCTCTTCTATGACTTCATCCAGTTTCTTCTCCCCAGGGAAGTATTCAACCTGGGGATCGTTTGTCCCATAGAAGAACCTGGCCGCATCCAGTGCTTTGGGATCGACATAGGGAAAGGCAAGGGCCACCTTCTGCTTCATGGCCTTGTAGGCATCCGGATCGTTTATCTCGCTAATCTCCAGAAAGGCATGGTACTTGGGCCTTGCGGGCCTGCCGTTTTTCACCTTCATGTGGTTCCTGCTGTAATGGATCCCGATCGTCACATCCGGGAATGCTGCCCGCAGGTCCTGCGGCGTCACCCAGTCCTCCGGGTTCTCAGAGTGGTCATTATCAAATTCCACAGCCAGGCAGTTGCTGCTGATAAAGTTTGCACTGCTGCGGTAGCTGTTCCTATATGCAGCGCAGACATAGTCGCGTGCGACTGCCTGCTTAAGTGATGCTGCGTCTGTCACTTCGGCCTTGTGCGGGTAGAGGCAGTTGTCTTCCCGTCCAAGACAATTAGCGTAATAAAAAGTAAACATAGATTATTCCTCCTTTGGGAGTTGATACTCCTTGGGCACATAGGCAGCAGGGTTGTTACGCTGCTTTCCTTTGCGATAAGGTTTGATCCAGACCTGCTTGCCGGACTTATATGTCCTCATGTGACCGGCTACTCCCCAGCATGGGCAGGTGATCTTATGATGGCATTGCGTATCCTGCCGCTTGATTACGTCGTCTGAGACCCTGATCACCTTAATCATCTTCGTCTTACGAACCTGCTTGTACCTGCCCTTACGTTTGATGGTCACAGTCTTTTCAACTTCCGCCGTTCCGGTACTGACCAGTACCTCGGGCCGCTTCACTGATATCCTCTGTACCGCCATATAAAGCGCTTTGATCGTGCGGGCAAACTCATTAAAGTAATCCATGTCAGATAACATGTGATCTGTCTCCGGATCGTCGTTATAATAAGAAACCGCCTGGCCGGAGCAGGTCAGCATCTGGCCGGTCTCTATGTCTTTAAGGGTCGTTGCGCAGAGCGTTACAACGCAGTTGCACATGGTTCCCCCGTTGTTCACATAGCAGTAGGCATCGATGAACGGGATGATCGAGGTCGCTGCCCCTTCCATAAAAGGAACAATAAAGTCATCATCGTTCATCAGCGTCCTGCGAAAACAGATGTATGTGTTTTCCTGCTTTCCTTCCTCACCCACAATGACTGTGAACTCCGGGATTGATGGGCGTTTCAGCGTTTCCGAGGAAAAATACTCTGTCTCGATCACTTCTTCTGCCATTGCGATGACCTGAGGCTCAGTGAGCATTAATCGATCCAGATCAGTCCAGTTCTCTCCGCGTCCTTTCCACCGTTTCGAATAACGCCTAAGGGCGTCTTCACGAATTCTCATTCCCTGAATCCTAAAAGGGCTGCCTGCCATTTGATATCCTCCTTACCACGGCAGACCGGACTCCCTCCGGCCTGCCCGTTTCCTTATTCATCAGTCATCCACATCGCAGCGCTGGTCGTTGATGACATCGCGTGCAAAGTCGAGCGCCTTCATGACTGCATCCAGTGCTGCATCTCCGCAGCAGGCGATCTCAATCCCGAAGATCTCTCCATCGTCGCTGGTGACCGGCTCGAAATGGAAATCGCCTTCCATACACACGAGGGCCAGATATGTTCTGCCTCCGGCCTTTCTACAGGGTGTTCCTTTATACCCGGTTGTGCCTGCTTCGACCATCAGCTCTGTGCTGTGGCCCATGACCGACCGCTCGAACGTCTCCACGATCCTGTCGTTTATCCTTTTGTGTTTTTCCTCAACTGCAAACATTGATCTCTTCCTCCTTTAAATATCTGAGTGGTATTCCTGCTTCTGCTGTGTCACGCCCTGCGGGTGAATCCCTGTTTCTGATTTCCATGGGAAAACATCTCCTTTCATCGTTCTGCTTTCCCATGCCTGCTTAGGCGCGATTTTTATAACGAAAATCGAAAAATTTGTATCTTTCTTCGAGGGCGGCTATAAAAATGTCCCCTAAGCAGGCATGGGAGTATAGCCGGAGATGCGACGGCGACTTTTTTAAAAAAGTTGAAGATCCGTTATAAAAATCCGGCTTAAGCAGGCATGGGTAGTTGAGAACAAAAGAAAGGAGTTTTTGAGATGACAAAAAATGAAAAACAAGTTCTCATTGACGGACTCAGGAAGCTGGCAGCGGACGTGGCGGATCTCGCCTCGACGCTGGAAGGCATTGAGGCCACGTCACAGAATCAGGATGGTCCCGCTGAGGAATCTGCTCCCGCTGCCGCGGAGGAGACACCCGCCAAGGTGTACACCTACGAGGAAGTCAGGGCGATCCTCGCCGAGAAGTCCAGGACAGGGTACCGGGCAGAGGTCAAGGCACTCCTCACCGCTCACGGTGTGAAGCAGCTTTCCGATGTGAAGTCCCCGGAAGAGTTCGCCGCTATCGTTGCGGAAGCGGAGGTGATCGGAAATGGCTAAACATGCTTACCTCGCTGCCTCCGCCAGTGAAAGGTGGCTCAGGTGCCCTCCCAGCGCAAAGCTCTGCGCCCAGGAGGAGGACCGCGGATCACCTTACGCGCAGCAAGGTACGGACGCCCACGAGCTCGCGGCCTATCTCACCGAGAGGGCGCTGGGTCGTAACACCCGCGATCCCACTGAGGATCTGACCTGGTACGACGCGGAGATGCAGGAAGCCGCTGAAGGCTACGCCGCCTTCGTAATGGAGCAGGTCGCTGAAGCCAAAACGCTCTGCGCAGACCCGCTGGTCTGTATCGAGCAGACGCTGGATTTCTCCAAGTGGGTCGAGCATGGATTCGGCACCGGCGACTGCGTGATCGTTGCGGACGACCTGCTGCACATCATTGATCTGAAATACGGTCTTGGAGTGCTGGTCAGTGCCTCCGGCGAGGACGGGACCGGCAACAGCCAGCTCAAGTGCTATGCGCTGGGTGCGCTGGATACCTTCGGAGACCTCTACGACATCCGCCGGATCAAGCTCTCGATCTACCAGCCGCGCAGGGACAACGTAGACACGTTTGAACTCAGCCGTGAGGACCTGCTGGCATGGGCAGAGGGTGTGCTGGCCCCGATCGCCGCGCTGGCCTACGAGGGACTTGGCGAATTCGCTGCCGGTGACCACTGTCAGTTCTGCAAGGTCAAGGCGACCTGCCGTAAACGGGCGGAGTATAACCTGGATCTGGCAAAGTACGATTTCGAGGAAGGACCGCTGCTGGAGGCAGACGAGATCGCTGAGATCCTTCCGCAGATCGACAGCCTCGTATCCTGGGCCGAGGACATCAAGTCCTACGCTCTGGAAAAGGCGCTGTCCGGAGTCCGCTACCCCGGCTTCAAACTGGTCGAAGGCCGGAGCAACCGCAAGTACACCGATGAGGTGGCAGTCGCCACGGTCGTATCGAACGCCGGATACGATCCGTATGAGAAAAAGCTACTGGGCATCACAGCGATGCAGAGGCAGCTCGGTAAGAAGAAGTTTGATGAGCTCCTTTCCGGACTCATCGTAAAACCACAAGGTAAACCGGTGTTGGCTCCCGAGTCGGACAAGCGTCCGGAGTTCAACACCGCAGCAAACGATTTTATGGAGGATTAATAAAATGGCAAAGGGAATGAAGAACCCGACAAAAGTTGTAACTGGTAGACACACTGTTTTCTCTTATCTGAACGTCAATGAGCCCAAGACCCCCATGGGCGGCGGAACCCCGAAGTACAGCGTCTCGCTGATCATTCCGAAATCCGACACGGTGACCATCGCCAAGATCCGCGCCGCGATCCAGGCGGCCTACGATGAAGGCCAGTCTAAGCTCAAGGGCAACAGCAAGTATATACCCGCACTGGAAGATCTGAAGACCCCGCTGCGTGACGGCGACAAGGAGCGCAAAGGCGACGAGGCTTACAAGAATGCCTACTTCGTGAACGCGAACTCCACCACCAAGCCGGGTGTGGTCGACGCAGACTGCCAGCCGATCCTTGATACCTCGGAACTCTACTCCGGGATCATCGGCAGGGCAAGCGTGAACTTTTACGCTTTCAACAGCAACGGCAACAAGGGGATCGCATGCGGACTCAACAACCTGCAGAAGCTCTCTGACGGCACACCGCTCGGTGGCCACAGCCGTGCTGAGGATGACTTCGCTGATCTGGATGATGAGGATGACGAGGACTTCCTGTCCTAATCACCCACTCTTTTATCATGGCGGCAGGGCTCATTGCCTTGTCGCCTTTTTTGAAAGGAAAGCAATATGGAAATAAAATCGCTCAGCTTGGATTTAGAGACAAAATCAAGCGTCGACATCAGTAAATGCGGCGCCTACAAATACGCGGAGTCACCGGACTTTGAGATCCTCCTTTTTGGCGTATCCGTAAACCACGGTCCCATCACCGTGTATGATCTTGCCTGCGGGGATACCGTCCCGGACGAGATCATCTGTGCCCTCTCCGATGACTCTGTGATCAAGACCGCCTACAATGCGGCGTTTGAGAGAATCTGCCTGTCCGTGTGGCTTCGAAGGTTCTATCCGCAGCACTTTAAGACCTACAGCATCCCCGGCGATCCCGTCCGGAACTACCTCGATCCGTCCTCCTGGAGATGTACCCTGGTATGGGCTGCCTACAACGGCCTGCCCCTAGGCCTTGAGAAGGTCGGCGCCGTCCTTGGCTTTGAGGAGCAGAAACTCAAAGAAGGAAAGGACCTCATCAAGTACTTCTGCTGCCCCTGCAAGCCCACAAAGAAGAATGGCGGCAGGACCTGGAACCTGCCCTGCCACGATCCGGAAAAATGGGCTTTATTTAAGAAATATAATGAGCGTGATGTTCTGGTAGAGCTCCAGATCCAGGAACGGCTTAAGAACTACCCGGTTCCGGATTTCGTGTGGGAGGAGTACTGCCTTGATCAGGAGATCAACGACCGTGGCATTATGATCGATCAGGAAATGGTGACGCAGGCGCTTCGGATCGATGAGTTGTCAAAGACCGACCTGACTGTCAGGTTGAAGAGAAAGACAGGCCTAGAGAATCCGGGCTCGGTCATACAGATGAAATCTTATCTTTCAAAGAAAGGAATGGATGTCGACAGCCTTGGGAAGAAGGAAGTTGCTGCCATGATAAAATCGGCACCGGAGGATCTCGCAGAGGTACTTTCCCTTAGGCTGCAGCTTGCCAAAAGCAGCGTCCGCAAGTACCAGGCCATGCAGAACGCCGTCTGCGCTGACGGCCGTTGCCATGGAATGTTCATGTTTTACGGAGCCAACCGCAGCGGCAGGTGGGCCGGACGCTTGATTCAACTGCAGAATCTTCCTCAGAACCATATGGGAGATCTGGAGCAGGCGCGTGATCTGGTGAAGGCCGGTGATTATGAAATGTTAGACATGCTGTACGACTCTGTCCCCGGCGTACTCTCGGAGCTCATCCGCACTGCCTTCATCCCGCGTCCCGGATATAAATACATTGTCAGCGACTTTTCCGCCATCGAAGCTCGTGTGCTCTCCCACCTTGCCGGCGAGAAATGGCGTGCGGAGGTCTTCCACAAGGGCCGCGATATCTACTGCGAGAGCGCCAGCAGGATGTTCGGCGTTCCGGTTGAAAAGCACGGCATTAACAGCCACCTCCGGCAAAAAGGCAAAATTGCCGAGCTTGCCCTTGGCTATGGCGGCAGCGTCGGTGCTCTTACCGCCATGGGCGCCCTCGACATGGGGCTTTCCGAGGATGAGCTGCAGCCCTTGGTAGACATGTGGCGCAGCAGTAACCCGCACATCACTTCCTACTGGTGGGCTGTGGATGCCGCCGTCAAAAAAGCGATTAAACAAAGGTGCCAGACACGAGTTGGTGACATCACTTTTGTAGTAAAGAGCGGTATGTTGTTCATTACGCTGCCTTCCGGCCGCCGGCTCTCTTACGTGAAACCCCGGATCGGCGAGAACCGTTTCGGCGGAGAGTCGGTCACCTACATGGGGATCGATGCCACAAAGCACTGGTCCCGGATCGAATCTTACGGTCCAAAATTTGTCGAGAACATCGTGCAGGCCGTGAGTCGGGATATCTTGGCTTACGCCATGAAAACCCTCCGCTGCTGTCAGATCGTCGGCCACGTCCATGATGAACTCATCATTGAATGTAGTCCTGACGTCTCGCTGGATGCCATCTGTGAGCAAATGGGGAGGACGCCCTCCTGGCTCCCTGGCATCGAGCTTCGAGCTGACGGGTACGAATGCGATTATTATCAGAAGCAATAAATCAGGCAGGACCCGCTATTGCAGCAGGTCCTGCCCTTTCAGTTATTATTCATTCATCCTATATTCTTTGCCGATCTCTTTTGCACGTCTGAGCAGCTGATATACCCTCGGCTCCGATACGCCAAGATCCGCTGCGATACTCGTGACGGAATCTCCCAGAAGCTCCCTTGCTTCAAAGGCCTTTGCGATCCTCGGATCTTCCGCATCCATGCGGGCGCGGATCTCAGCATACTCCATCTTTGCCACCGCCTGCTGCTCTACCGAATCAGCGGTCTCCGGCTCATATCCGTCCTCGACCAGGCCGTCCAAGGAGACGAGCGATGCCTGCTTTGTTTCCGGTGTCCTACCATAAGGGCATTCCGAGCACTTGTTGGTATCCTTGCATCTGATAAAGGCCTTGCGCTGTCCGGGCACCATGCATCTGGTGCTGCTGTATCCCCGAGAGTGCACGTTGTTGATGTACTCCCACTGCGCTTCTGCGAACGCCCTATTCGTTGTCTTGTAAAAGTACACGAGTATCCTCTGGCTGGAGCCGAGATGCAGATACCTGCAGTCCTCAATAGTTATCCCGTAATGGTTCATGTCATCCTTGTCCTTGATCTCGATCGGAGCATCGTACAGAATCTCTCCATTCTCGCTCACATAGGATCTGTGCTTAAACTCACCGCTGTTACTTATATCAACCTTCTTTGTCCGAGCCATCTTGCTCTCCTTCCGCTTTTTGTCGCGAAACGGAGAGCCTCAAAATGACGCAAAGAAGGGTGCACTTAAAAGACCTGATTCTGGGAGCTTGTACTGAAGCTCTCCGTCTCTGGTTAAGTGCCATCCCTGTTCACTGGTCAGGCAGTTTTATTCAATTGTCACTGTAGACAAGAGGATGAACTCCCCTGATTCCGGTTCGGGCGGTCCTGTCTTCAGTGGGACAATTATGTCTTGTCCGGGGCATGAGCAGCTTGAGTGCTCAGACAGGTCTGCACTTAATGCCGGCCCGTCTCAAAACTCAAGCATCACTCTTTTTTTAATACCCATCTAAAAAGGCAGCCCTCTCTTTTGACTGCTCTTTCTAGCTTTCTTGTACTAATCGTAGAAGTCGTGCTATGATATATTCAAATATTGAATAAATATCTATTTTCAGAATTTTTATTCATAATGGAGAATTTAATATGTCTATTTTTAATACAGATATTCTTATACAGAATGTTCTATTCTTAATGAAGGAGAACCATATCACACAGGAGAGACTGGCTGAAATCCTCGGCATGTCTCAGCCCAATGTGAGCAAGGCGCTCAGCCTTAAAGACAAAAAAAGTTTCACTCTTGGCCAGGTAGTGGGAATCGCTAACCACTTCGGGGTATCCATCGATTACCTAGTTGGAAATAGAAGTCCTAAGTCCCAGGAAACCGGCCCCCGTGCTGTTGCAGAATTTCTGTCGAAGGTCGTAGAAAGCCATGATGCTAAGTACATAACTATAAATGTCGAAGAAAAAGTATTCGAATCTGAGGAGCACTACGATGTTGAATACGGCCAATCTTATGAAGATATTGTCGAGAGAAATAATGTAAACTCTTATATAGCTGTCTACTTTCCAAGCTACTGGCAACTTCCTGATCCTTCAGTAGTAGGGCAGGACACTTTTGAAGATATGGAAGCTGAAGCCTGGCAAATCGGAAATGAATCTCGTATGAAGCCGGTTAACGATTTTTTGAGAAAGTTCATCAAGATCTTTAATCTCTATGACAAAAAAGAATTAGATGAAGATGAATACCGAATTGTTATAGAAAGCTTTCTTAAAAAACTACGAGAGCGGTAAACACCCGTACACACTTTTTGTATCAAGTCGCCACGTGACTAAATGGAAATTAAAAACGGCCAGGATGAATGCTCCTATGTCGGAGCACTCATCCTGGCCGTCAAGCAGCTCTGTGGATTTTATGCAGTCACTATATAACTCTTATGTACTATTTCATCTTGGCTGATCCTTTTAAGAACAGTTACTGTATCGTCTCGCTCGATGATATACTCCCCACCGACCTGTATATGACTTCTCGTTCTAACCTTTTTATACTCATGCTTTACCACTCCAGTCGTAGGATCTGCATAGCATGCGCAGCGGCCTTTGCAATCGTCATATCTTTGCAGCATTCAAATTCCTCCCTAAATAAACGCAGCCAGGGTAAATCGTAAATACAGGATCCTTACCTCCTGTGAATTGATCTACCCCGGCTTGTTCTCAATGCACCTCATATCTCATGCAAGGACTAGCTCGTCCAGGTCTCTTATATATGTTTCAATCGCTCTGGGTGAATCTAGACACCTCAATAGCAATGGTATTTAATCACTTGTCAGCTCCAACGGCTTTACATAGGAATCTCTCCAAACTTATCTGATCCTCTTTTTTGCCGTGTTGGCAAAGCAAATATATGCGACCATCACTGTCGGTACGTACTTTACAGATAAGAATATTTTTGTCATCTGTTCTGACTTCAATATCTTCTTGTCTGGTCATAAACCCTCCTTTCTGATTTTGAAAACGTTGATTTGCTGATGACCATGCAGGTCATTGTTCCCTATATAATCCCATGTGGTAATTTGCTTGTGAAAATGTGGATAACCATACTTATATTATACCATTAGGATCAGCTGAAACAATGAAACGGTGTGGAAATCATTTCAGGCCGCATTTTTGGTCTCTTTTTAGGACAAGATCCTAGACAAAAAGGGAGCCAGTGAGATTACTCTCAATCTGACTCCCATTAGCCGTTACAGAGTACCCATTTACTCTGCCTTCACAATATGCTTTTTAACTTCGAATACTTTTATTCTGCCATTTTTATCAACCCTAACTTCAGCATCGTTACCTCGTCGGATGATTCCTTTGATGGCTCTCATGACCTTTTGTTCCTCTTCCTGAGTTTCCTTCCCGGCCCCCACTTCTGCTCCTCCACTTTATACCGCGATCCCTCTTCTGATGTAGAGAGGTAATTCCTTCGGATCCTCTGTCCTAATCAGGCCACACCTCTTCATGTGCACGAAAGCCGCGCTTTCCGACACGCCATATGTCTCCGCGATTTTCTGCCCGATCTCATCGAGAAAGACATACCAGTCCCGATATTGAAAGAATGGATCAATGCTGGGTCGTACAAAGATTCCATCCCTGTATCCAGCTTTTTTGTTGAGCGCCATGACAAACGGAACAAATGTGGGCCTCGGCATCAGGATCGACGCCGCGTAGACATTCGCCTGGTGTTCCATGAAATCTCTATCCGTCCACTTCCTGTTTTCCGGTCTGTCAGTCTCAAGCATATTACTTCGGCACATGATCTTGTCCATGGTGTTCCTGGCTGCCAAAATGTCCTGACCGCAGAACGCCGGATAATGCATTGCGAAATGGCCGCCTTCATGGGCTATCGTGAACTGCGCAAATCCGTCTTCCCTGTCCATTACGTCCGAATCGATGATGATCGCTCCGGCGGGAAAGAGCTTGCTTACGCTTTTACCGTCTTCTCGTACCGGTATCATAGCGTCCTTAAACACTGTGATACCATTGATGCCCATTCCAGGGATTATGTTGTAAATGCCTTGGACATCTACCGCAGCGTTAAGATAGCTTTCAACAAAATGAAGCGCATTGATCTTTCCGGGCGTCTTCAAGAGATCCGGTTTATAATCACCGACCTGTGCCTCCGCATAAGCCATGACTTCAAGATCACAGACAACAGGCGTGCCGTCATACTTCCTGTTGGGACAGTTGAATTCAATCATTGTCCTTTGTCTCCTTTACCCTTATGTAGTGGATGAATTGCCTCCAGTCATCTTCATTGATGACTCCCTTCTTGGTCATACGGAGCGCAAACCTCGCCATTTCTCCGGCTTCAGAGTACATCATGATGTCGTCGAGATCCCGCGGGATTCGGGAATTCTCCCTGGCAGCAAGATCGTACATCAGGGCAATGTCCTCTTCCGAAAACCGGAGGAACTCGATCAGCTTTTCAGTTTTCTCCTCATCGTATGGTTTGCGTCTCCCCTGCTCCACGTCGCTCACAAAACTGACGGAAACTCCCAGTTCCTCAGCAATATCTTTCAGCGTCAGCTCTCTGCTGTCCGATATACGTTTGGCTCTGAGGAATTGTCCATACCTCATGTTCTTTTCTTGCATAATCCCTTCTTTCTAATGCGTTTTACGCAAATTTGTCCATTTTGGGGTAAAGCATAGAATAAAATTACGCCGCCCCAAAAATGTGAACATTTGTTTGCTTCGGCGTAACTTTACTGTATCATTTTATATAGTCATTTGCAATATAAAATTCGAACATATTTTCGATATCTCGATTAGCTAATTCTACTTACCCATTATATATGATTGGCTCCCAGTAGATCCGTCCAAATTCTTCATCCTCTTTTTCGTTCTTTGGTATAGGCAGGAATTCAACTTCATGCTCACATGTCCACAATGAAAGCTTTCCTTTTACTGGGAAAGGTTTGATCGGTCTTGGATTCGATAATATCCAGGCGTATTCTCCGGGCCCAAAAGAATCCATCATTGCACCCTTAAGGTGCTTCCTTTCAAACGGAACTATATCCTCTAAAGATACAACTCCAAGCGCGTGCCCCGGAATTGAACCTTTTTCTTTCTTTGCCGTGCTACAGATTAAGAGATCGCCTCTGTAACTGGTGGTCCATGTACGGCATTCGATCGTCTTTTGTCCGGCGACGATACTCATAGCATATACCGGATGAATTGACAGTGCTTTCATTGACATAATGGTGTCTTTATTGTCAACCTTTCTGGCATCCGTTTCCTGTTCCGAAACAGAACTATTCATCTTTTGCAATAAAGTTCTTAGAGCAATCAGCTCTTCTTCTGTCAATGTGACACCCTTTCCCATTTTCTCATGACCAGGTCCCCAATCTCGAATATCATACTTTGGTTTACCACCATTCCATGAGATTAAGTTCACTTCTTTTGTCCATCCTCGGGCGTTCTGAGACAAAACACCGATGGATTGGATGATCTCATATTTAATATCTGCCATTCTCTACCTCCGTCGATATGAGTATCATTTTGAAATACTACAACGATCATAACTTAAATTTCTTAGTCTTTAATCTGTTGAACTTGCCTCTATTTCTTTTAGTGTTCGTCCATCTTTAGTCTTCCATGTTGCTGGACCACTTACGCTATATCCAAGCACAAAAACAGCAGCTGCAGATGAACTATTAAATAGAATATCCTCTGTCGTCTTATTATCTGCAACATGCTTTTCAGCAATATGCTTTTCACGAAGCTTTACCATCCCGGGGCTTACTGACTTTTCGCTAATCTTTTCATTGATCGCGGCACCTTTGTAAACCACAAATCCCTCGGAAGTTACCACTCCGGTCGCACTGGCATTTCCTTGTGATAGATAATACTCTTCATTTATATCAGCGGAAGTCCCCGCAGCCGGTTTAGATGCAACAGGCTCCAAGACTTTATAACCAAGGGCATTGATGAGGATCTTTATGTTCTCAATGAACTCCTCCATTGCTGATTTCTGTGACTCTTTCATGACCGTGTTCTTGTAAGTATTCTTCGTGAGCACTTTATACCGCTTACTATCCCTAGCAATTACAACCAGGCGATATTCCAGGTAACGAATCAACGCTTTATTCAGATCACGGCCAGTAAAGAGCACTGCTGTGTTCCAGTAGTACTTCTCTTTTCCTGATTGGTTATCACGGATATGCTGAACAAGCCGATCCTTAATATTCTCGGCTTCTCCTATATACACAGAATCATCTCCGTCATCTTCTTTACAGAACAGGAAATAGACACCGGGACCTGTGACGTCATCTCTCTTACAGGAAGCTACTTCTATACGAGGAATCTTGATGGCCATCCCATTCCAATTTGACAATTCTGCTGTGATAATACTGTCTGCGGTACCATTGACCAGAAACAATTCTATTGCTTTGCCGAACGACATCCTACTCTCCTATCATTATTCATTCAATTGATCCAGGTGTATCAGTGAAAACGAGAAAAATCTATTTCAATATACACTTCAAACTGCTCCTTACAGCATTCCCTTTTGATTACTGTCTGCTTGTCTTTTCTGTTATCGTTAAACCAGATACTCCGTTTTACAGCATTCTCTTCAGCAGTTTTTCTCATCAGAAACTATACTGCTGCTTAGAGTGTTTACACAACGGATATTAATAACGTAAGCATCAGCTTGCACCATGTAATTAGCATTTTTTCTTTCCAGATTATTCAACATCTTCGATATGCTGTTGAAGGACACCAAAGAAGTCAAAATACCGCTGAGTATGCAAAAGGGCTAATTCGCTATCCGTCAATTTCCATTCTGGTTTATTGACATTGGTGCAGATATTATTAAAAAAGTCTGTTGCAGGTTTCAAAAGCTCTGACATTTCATCATTTGTAAGTGGTGTAGCTGAAACTTCTACATCTAGATGGGCTAAATACCCATTTCTATACGCCTCTGCTTTTTTTAGCGCAGATTCCTCTGTCTTAGGGAATTTTCCCCAATTCCCGGTTCGAAACCTCATTGCAAGAGACTGTATATTTCTCAGCGAATTTTTACCTGTTTTTTCATACAGCTTTGTCACTGATAGGCAAAGGTCATATTGCATCAATTTCCTATAATGGTTCAATATAGATACTAAATGCCCGTCTATTCTAAAATCCTTCTCAACGCCTTTTATGCAATTGTCTATTACGTCCAATCCATAAGCGTCGATCCAAGCATTTCGCAAGACACCCCGAATCCGAAGCATTCTTTTTTTTAACTCTTCTTCACTAACCTCTTGCATCTTTATCCTCTGTTTCACTAATAAAATACTGGCTCACACTATGTAAGACGCATTTGCAAGACAAAAGTCACAAAGCATTCTGAATGATACTTCGCTGCCGTGGCAAATGAATAGAATTTTTATCACTTATTCTTCCTCTTCGAAGTGCCGTGTTATGCCGGGAAAATCCCTATTTTATCGGCTTTTTGGGCATTGTAACATTTTTGACACTGTTACCGATTTCGCCGTAAAACGGCATAATTTGGCATAACACAACAGTCTTTAGTAGTAAAAGTAGTAGTAATCTGCGATGTAATTACTACTCAAATTAACGTTCCATCTTCTGCTCAAGAACACTAAACTGAGGAATTAACCGCTTCAATTCTGATACAATTCTTTCCTGCTCTCTAAGTGGTGCAATGGGGATCAATGTATTAGCAATATCCCTCATAACCCAATTCTTATTTCCAACGCCTCTCGTATTCTCGGCACATTGCTTTTGAACACAAGGCGAATTTATCACATTTATTAGATAATCGCGGTTAATTAGATCTATGTTGAATTTTAATAAAGCAACACTTACAAACAGACTGAATTTAATATCCGTATCAACCGGAGCCGGTACTCCTGTTGTTCCCACCTTTGAAAGCAACACATCTCCACGTTCTGGATTGCATCTCATATTAAGCTCATCAGCTTCTTTTTCTGTAATGAACTTTGTGTTTGAGAACGAAATACAGCCAGAACTCATGTCTTTCACAGAAATAAACGGGACTCCCTCTGTCACATAATGAGGAGTCTTATGAGTCCCGTCTGTTAACAGCTTTAGAATAGAGCCAAGTCTCACCCACTCCCAGCTCTCCGGAATATCGAAAGGAATCTCGTCTTCCGTAACCTCTGGAAGCTGTTTCTGCTTCTTTATCTTCCCTTCTTTAATTAGTCTCTTCTTCTCTTCGGCAATTTTCTTCAGTAGTAAACTTGCCGGTTCATCGTTCGGATCCTGTGGTACGAGCTTTCCCTGCACCGCTTCCTGAAGGATCGACTTCTTCATCATTTCCGGGAACGAGGCATTGAGCGTATTCAGTTTGGTACTGGCAGCTGCATACTGCTCCACAAAGGGCATTAGTTCCTCGATTTTTGCGACAATGCGTTTCTGCTCTTCAAGGGGAGGAATCGGGATCAAAATTGTCTTAAGATCTGTTTTGTTAAACTTTTTCATTGCTGTCCCGGATGTAATCGCAATCAATTCTTCATACCCTAATGGAGACAGTAAAAAATGATACAAATAATCTCTTAACTGATCATCTGCTAATCGCACCATTACGCTATTTGGTGCAAGCGTCATCTTTCTATTCAATTTTGGAACAATAAAAACTTTTCCAATCGAGCCTATATTGCTTAAAACCAATTCACCGCCAAATAGATTAGAGTTATTTAGGAATTCATATCCATGTTTAGTGGTATATGTAAGGTTTTGTGTGAAGTCGTTTGAAAAATCTGCTGTCTTTACCAAGATTGCATAATCTTCAGTTTTCAAAGAGGGCGCATTTTCCCTCAATGAAGCAAAACTACCGCTCGCTACATAATCCGTAACTTTTTCGGCATAATCTCCAAGCCTTACCCATTCCCATGTTTCTGGAATATCAAAAGGAATTTCGTTCTCTGCAATTGGTGATAATTCTTTTTCTTTCTTAATAATTCCTTGTTTAATCAAAGACTGCTTCTTCTTTTTGATTTCTTGTATTAATGAAACCGCTTTGCCTTCAGATAATTCTTGATTTACAAGCTTCCCCTGAATCGCCAGCTGCAGTATTGATCCCTTCAACTGTTCTGCTGTCATCATATCACTCACCATCCTCTTCTATCCCAAGAATGTCCGTGATCTTGGCAAGGATACGATCAATATCCGCATTAAGGCTTGCCCGCTTCTCCTGGTACTGCTGGATTAGTTCCTTTGGAGGCAGGATTTCTTCTTCCTCGTGTGGATACCCACAAAGATCAAGATTATAGTTGCCTTCTGCGATTTCGGCTGCGGTGTAGCACTTTGACTTGAAGGTATCAGTGTCTGAATCCTTGATCTCCGTGCGGTTCTCCCACCAAGCTCGCACATCATCGAAGTGCTCGGACTTCATCGGCTTGGTCTTGGAGAAGTGCTTGTATCCTTCTGGCATATCCATGCGATAGAACCATACATTCTTTGTGGTTCCTTCATTCTCAAAGAATAGGATATTTGTGGTGATGGACGTGTAAGGCGAAAAAACACTGCCGGGCATACGGATGATTGTATGCAGATTAAACTCGCTCATCAGCTTCTTCTTGATAGCCACTTTTGTATTATCAGTGCCGAACAGGAATCCATCGGGAAGGATCACTGCTGCTCTCCCTTCTGCTTTCAGTCTGTACATGATTACGGACATGAAAAGATCCGCCGTTTCCGAGCTGGCAAGGTCAGTAGGGAAATGGCCTTTCACATCTGCCTTTTCAGAACCACCGTAAGGAGGATTCATCAGGACTACGTCAAACTGGTCCTTCTCTGTGTAGTCGAGCACATCCTTAAGCAGGGAGTTGTCATGGTAGACGCGAGGAACATCAACTCCATGAAGGAGCATATTCGTGACGCAGAGCATATACGGGAACTGCTTCTTCTCAATACCGTAAATGGACCTGTGCATGGCGTCAGAGTCCTCTGTGGTCTCCACCTGGTCCTCCAGTCTCTTGATCCAGCTGACGAGGAATCCCCCTGTACCACAGGCGAAATCCGCCATGGTCTCACCGATCTGTGGTTTGATCATCTCCGCCATGAAGTCCGTAACAGCGCGAGGGGTATAGAACTCACCTGCGCTGCCGGCGCTCTGCAGTTCCTTCAGGATCGACTCGTAAATATCGCCAAAAGCATGACTCTCCTCGTAGTCACCGAAATCAACGCTGTCGATTATATTGATGACCTGCCGAAGGAGGACACCGTCTTTCATGTACTGGTTGGCATCCTCGAAGGTGGACTTCACGATAGCCTTTTTGATCGGTGTGTCGGCATCCACGTCCAGTCCTTTGAGAGTCGGGAACAGCGTGTTATTGACAAACTCAAGCAGCTGATCACCGGTCAAGGCAGTACCTTTGCCGTCATCTACCGCCCAATTCCTCCATCGGCAGTCCTCCGGGATGATGGAGACATAATCCTCCTCATCAAACTCCCAGTTCTCTTCCTGTGCATCATACACTTTTAAAAAGAGCATCCATGCAATCTGCTCAATGCGCTGGGCATCACCGTTTATGCCTGCATCGTTGCGCATGATATCCCTGAGCCTTTTTACGAAACTTCCCAAATCACTCATAATTCTGTCATCCTATTCTGTAGATTTCTTCTTCCAGTTCTTTGACTGCCTTCAAGTAGCCTTCTTTGCCGCCGAAGAGTTTAGCTATACGTGCAGGGTTCCCCATCCGCCTAAACGGATCGAGCCTGAGCACTTCTGTCCTCTCGATCTCTGTAATACCGTCATTGGCGTACTTCTCAAGGAGCGCCTCAATGACCTGTCTTGCCACACCGCTGTATTTATGCAGGAAGTCGCGCTTCTTTACGTTCTCAGCGCGTTCCCTTCTTGTCAGCGGTTTCTGGTCATAAGCCACATGGGTGATAAAGTCAAAATCATCGACATCTTCCATGTGCTGGTCTTTTTTGAGCTTGTCCAGATCAATGCCGTGTGACTTCAGCTCCTGCCTGATCGCTTCCTTCTTCTCCGTCTGCGACCACTTCCGCACAAAGGTTCCCAGATCAGCATAATTGCCCCGGATGTTCCTTCTTGTATAGTCGATGATGTTCTCCTGCCTGAGCAGTTTTCCGTTTGTATCGTAAACTGAAACTGTCTCCTGTATGAGCTGGACTCTCGCTCCTTCCGCGTCCACATAGGGTATGTGCTTCGGCTCAACAGGGACTTTGGGTTTTACAGGACCGGGGCCATCCCCATTTTTCGGGTAGTCATCTACCTGCTCCACAGGACCATCCCAGTCAGGATCAGAGAAGAGACGCGCGACTCCCCTGAAATCCATAATCGTGAAACTGAGCTTCCCCTGGTCCTCACGGACGCGGGTGCCCCTGCCGATGATCTGCTTAAACTGCGTCATGGAATTGATGTTCTTGTCAAGGACGATCAGCTTCGTCAGCTTGCAGTCCGAGCCGGTGGACAGCATCTCCGATGTTGTTGCGATGACCGGATACTTCTGGGAAGCGGAAATAAAGTACTTCAGCTTACTCTTCCCATAGTCATCGCTCCCGGTAATGCGCACCACGTAGTCGGGGTTCTTCTGCACCATATCCTTGTTCAGATTCACAAGAGCCATCCGCATCCGCTCTGCTGCGTCCTCAGTCGCGCAGAACACGATGGTCTTCTGCATCCTGCCGTATTTCTTCAGATACTCCGTGATCCGAAATGCAACTTCCTGAATTCGGTCCGCGAGGATAATGTTGTAGTCATAGTCCCTGTTGTTGTAGATGCGGTCCTCGATCTCGTGACCGAAATAATCCTTCTGTCCCTTATAAGGCCTCCATCCATCACTGATGTTCATCGTCATTCCCAGCACACGGAAAGGCGCGAGGAACCCGTCTTCAATACCGGTCTTGAGGCTGTACTCATAAACCGGTTTCCCAAAATAGTCTATGTTTGAGACGTACATTGTCTCTTTCGGTGTCGCGGTCATACCAATCTGCGTGGCGCCGCTGAAGTACTCAAGGATCCTTCTCCACCGGCTGTCCTCTTTTGCTGATCCTCTGTGGCACTCGTCCACTATGATCAGGTCGAAGAAGTCCGGGTCAAAAAGCTCGCTGTAGTGCTCCTGGTCGTTATCCCCGATGAGCTGCTGATACAGGGCAAAATAGACCTGGTACGCTGTGATTGTATCCTTCTTGTCCTTTGCGAAATTGACCTTGTGTATGACCTTCTCAAGCGGTGCAAAGTCCTGCTGGATCGACTGGTCGACCAGATTGTTGCGGTCTGCGAGGTACAGGACCTTCCGTTTCACTCCACTCGTGAGGAGCCGGTATACGATCTGAAAAGCAGTGTAAGTCTTTCCGGTTCCTGTCGCCATGACGAGCAGGATCCTGTCCTGTCCCCTTGCAACGGCATCCAGCGTGCGGTTGACCGCGTTTCTCTGGTAATAACGCGGAGGGTAGGTATTCTGGCTGGAGTAATAAGGCTGGTCGATCAGCAGCAGCTCCTGTTCGTTTAATCCCTTACCACCATTGTGCTCTCCCTTATACCGGGAAACCAGTTCTTCCACCGTAGGGAACTCTTCCATCGTAAGCATCCGCTCAGTCCCTGTCAGGAAGTCATGCTCACAGAATCCGTCACCGTTGGAACTGTAAGCAAACGGCAAGTCCAGCATCTGGGCATAGGTCATCGCCTGCTGCAGGCCATGGGAAACACTGTGGTTATTGTCCTTTGCCTCCACAACAGCGATCGGGTTGTATTTATTCAGGTAAAGAAGGTAATCCGCTTTTTTTGCCTTCTCACGGTAAGCCATGTTTCCCTTGATGTTGATCTTGCCGTCCGTGATCTTGGTCTCCATTGTGATGTTTATGCCGTTTCTCCAACCACTGGCATTAATGGCAGGCGTAATGTAATTAAGCTTGATGTCCTCTTCGGTCATCTGCTTCTTATTCAGGATCATGGGATCCTCCTCCCTATGAGAGCACATAATTAATCCAGTATGAAACCATTTTATCAAAAAGCAATAGTTTAATATAGTAAGGAATTAGACTGCAAAGCTTGGTGCGTCAAAAATAGACCAGCACAGTAATAGATTACTCTTCCAACCAACAAGAACCCCTATTTCTCGAAAATAGTAAAATCATTTTCTCGTTTGCCCAAATAGTAAAATCGCAGCTACAACCCTCCAAAATCAGAGTTGTGGATATGTTCCTTCAGACATAAAACAAGGGACTTCCATCACCGGAGAGCACGCTGTCCCGATGATGGAAAGTCCCTTATTTTAAGCCTTTTTCAGGCCTCTTCTTTCAATTATGTGTTAGTAAACAGACAGTCTCGACCCCTTCGGTGTAAGGGAACATGTCGACGGGCACCGCCTTCTTCATGGCATAGCCGCCCTCAGTCAAAAGAGCGAGGTCCCTTGCAAGCGTATCCGGCTCGCAGGAGACATAGACGACCTTGGCGGGACGCAGTGTAAGCACGGCCTCGATAAACTCCTCGCTGGCGCCGCTTCTGGGCGGATCCATGAAGAGAATGTCGAGCTTCTCGTTTTTGGCAGCCATATCTTTCATGAAGCGGCCCGAGTCGTTTCGGAAAACTTCTACGTTCTGCGCATTGTTGAGCTTTACATTGATCCTGGCGTCCTTGACTGCCTCTGGATTGAGCTCCACGCTCAGCACCTCTTTGCAGCGGTCGGACGCAATGATCCCGATCGTTCCGATGCCGCAGTAGGCGTCCAGGATCCTCTCCTTGCCCGAAAATCCAGCGTAGTCCAGCGCTATATTGTAGAGCTTCTCCGTCTGCAGGGAATTGACCTGGTAGAAGGAGCGGGAGGAAATCCGGAAGCGCTTTTTGCAGAGGACGTCCTCGATGTAGCCGGGGCCATGGAGAACCTTCTCTTTCTCACCAAGAACCATGGTGGTCTGCTTGTCGTTGATGTTCTGTACCACTGTCGTGATTTCCGGGTGGCGCTTTACGAGGGCGTTCACGAATTTCTTAGCCTGTGGAAAGACAGCCTCCGCCGT
Source organism: uncultured Lachnospiraceae bacterium (assembly GCA_900319245.1). Taxonomy (GTDB): domain Bacteria; phylum Bacillota; class Clostridia; order Lachnospirales; family Lachnospiraceae; genus CAG-791. Next base: position 23,011 of record ONNQ01000016.1, read on the forward strand.
GACCAGGGTCACCATGACCTGCCTTGTGCCGCGTGCCGTACGCACCTGTACATAGCGCAGAAAGCCCGTTCTGCGGTCCTCGTCGTAGACGCGGATCTTGAAGGATTCCATCAGTGCAAACACGGTCTGAATGATCCTGTCGGCGCGCAGATCCTCCAGCATGCAGGCCTTGACCGGAACCACTTCGTGCGTGCCGGCCTTATAGATACCGCAGACCGGCTTGCCCTTCTTGTCCGGTGCAAACACTGACGTCACTTTATTGCGATAGTGGTCCGGATTCTTCATCCGCACGATCGGGTCCACGCGGCCATAGCGGCCGATCAGGTCCTCTACGCGCTGCTGCTTGCGTACTGTCTGCTCCTCATAGGGGACGTTGATCATGGTGCAGCCGCCGCATTTCTTGGACACGGGGCATCTGGATTTGCTCTTATTTACTGTATCTGCCATATCTGTCTATTTACTGTCCTTCCTTGACCTATTGTCACATTAGCAGGTGAACGCCCGCCACTTCCACCAAGTGCAGAGAATGAGGTATTCCGCCAAAAAGCATGGTAAAAGGCCGGCGCAAAACGCCGGCCCTATTGGATTCTACCTTGTCCCCGAATGAGGACTCCCTATCAGATCTCTGCCTTCCAGAATCCGTGCAGGTTGCAGTACTCGTATGCAGCAACGGGATCAGCTGCCTTGAAAACTGCCTTGGGCGCCTGGCCGGGCTCAAGTTCCGCATACTGGAATCCGCTCTTTGTCTCGAGAACGATGAACTGGATGTAGTGTGCATCCATCATAGGGTGCTCAACAGAGCCAACCTGAACCGTTACAGTCTCGCCATCAACGGTAACAGCGGGAACGTGCTTCTCTCTCGCGCCGTCGGTAACGCCCGCGATCATCTCTTTCATGGGCTCACCGCAGCAGGAAGGGGAACATCCCTTCGCATTGAGCTTTACGACCATACTTCCGCATTTTGCGCAGCGATAAAATTTAAGTGCCATACTAATACCTCCTACCTCCAATTTCAGTTTTTGTGCTATTTACATTTTTGAATTCCCATTTATAGAAATATTTTAATGCATTTGCAGATAAAAGAAAAGCTGAATCTCGTTCATTCCTCCAGGCTTTCCAGATGCTTTTGCAGCGCTGCCGCCGTCTCCTCGCTCATGCCCGCGAGAACGCCGCCGGACTTGCCGCCGTCCTTCTTCTCGTAGTGCTCCCGCATCAGGCTCTTGGTCAGGACCAGCTCCTCCAGCAGGTTCTGTGCGGACATGCGGTAGGCGCCGGCTCCGTAGATGATCACCTGTTCCACGGCGTCCGACGTCGCCACGGTCACTTTATAGCGCTTACTGAGTTCGTGCGCCGCCTTCTCGATATAGAGGTCCGCTGTCTCCGCCTCCTTGGTGTAGATCACGTCGATCCCGCCCACATGGATCACTTCGCCGCGTCCGCCCCGCACTTTATAGGCGTCAAAAACGAGAATGACGTGCTCTTTCCGAAAGCCCGCAAAGTCAACGATCATATCGATCAGCTTGTCTCTTGCGGCCATGATATCCTTCGCAGCCAGCTCCCGCAAATCCTCCCATGCAAAGACAATATTGTAGCCGTCGATCAGAAGATATTCCTTTTCCGTCGCTTTTCGGGCCGCGTGGGATCGCTTATCCGGCGGATCCGCGCTGATCACACGAGACGCCCGCTTCCAGGATTTGGCAGACCTTCCGTTATCCGGTTCCTCGTCGCTGAACCGGCTTTTGATGGGGCCGTATGTGCGCTCGAAGATCCGGCGCAGCTCGTCTTCCTCCGCGAACAATTTGGCCTCTCTCTCGCTAAAGGACGCCGGTTTCTCCGCCTTGCGGACGCCCGCGCGAAGGCCGGTCCTTCCGGCGCTGCCGTAGGACATATCTTCCTCCCACAGGTCTTCTTCCGCATAGCCCAGCATCGCTTTGCCTGTCAGTGGTCCGTCCGACGGGTCGCGCCAGCCGGAGTCCACATGCATGCGTTCCCGCACCTCGTACCACGGAACCGGCGTGCCCGCGCCGTGTGCGCAGAAGACCGATCCGGGCGGATTGCGAAGATCCAGTTCCGGATCGTACCCCGACGCGGCAATGATCTCCTCTGCATTGGTGCAGGGCTCATAGCCCTTGAGCGTACAGGTGATCTGTCCCTCGCCGCGCGTGTAGGCTGCCAGCTGCTCCGCATAATTGGCAATTTGGGAAACCGGCGCGCTGCCGGTGATCACAGACCTGCCGTCTTCGAGGTCCGGCTGTGTGAAGGATGCGCCCATCTGCTGCAGATCCGTGAGCGCTCGGCCCAGCGATTCCTGCGGAATCTCCATGCGGAAGCTGTAGAAAGGCTCCAAAAGGACACTTTCCGTCATCATAAGGCCTTGTCGTACCGCGCGGTAGGTAGCCTGGCGGAAGTCGCCGCCCTCCGTGTGCTTGAGATGGGCCTTGCCGGTGAGAAGAGAGATCTTCATATCCGTGATCTCCGCGCCGGTCAGAACTCCCCGGTGCCGTTTCTCCTCCAGATGGGTCATGATCAGGCGCTGCCAGTTGACCGCCAGTACGTCCGCCCTGCAGCGGTTTTCAAATACCAGTCCGCTCCCGGGCACGCCGGGTTCGAGCAGCAAATGAACTTCCGCATAATGGCGCAGCGGCTCGAAATGGCCGACGCCCTCTACCGCCCTGGCGATCGTCTCTTTATAAATAATGGAAGGCTCGCCAAAAGATACCCGAAGGCCCAATCTCTCCCGGATCATCCGCTGCAGGATCTCCTTCTGCACCTGGCCCATGATCTGCGCGGTGATCTCCTTTTTCTCCTCATCGTAGGTGAGGTGGAGGGTCGGATCTTCTTCCTCGAGGGTTCTCAGGCTCCTGTAGGCCTTGAACAGGTCTTCGCCGGGCGGCAGAAGGACTGCACAGCGGAGGACCGGCTGCAGGAGCTCTTCCGCGCCGCTTGCCTCTGCGCCGATGCCCTGTCCCACTCTGGTCCGGGTGAGGCCGGTCACGGCGCACACTTCGCCTGCGACAGCCTCCTGCCGGGCCTCATATTTACTGCCGGAATAGAACCGGATCTGTTCGACCTTCTCGGGGCTTCCCTTTTCATCCGTGCACTCGGCCAGCGGTGTTTTGACAGACAGTCTGCCGCCGGTGAGCTTCATCCAGGTCAGTCTTGCGCCGCCGTCTCGTGTGATCTTGAAGATCCGGGCGCCGAATGCATCGCCGTACACGGGCGGCTGGATCAGCGTATCCAGGCACTCCAGAAGCGCCGGGACGCCCTGTTCACGCAGCGCTGCGCCGAACAGGACCGGAAAGAGCTTGCGGTCCGCGGTCAGCCTGCAGATCTGCTCGTTGGTGACCGGTTCGCCCTCCAGGTAGGCGTTCAGAAGCGCATCGTCGCAGACTGCGATCTCCTCCTGCACGTCCCCTTGCGCCAGCTGTTCCGACAGCGGACCGTTGCCGGGCATCACGTCCACGCATTTGGTACTCAGTTCCTTCTTGATGGAGGATAAGAGGACTGCTCTGTCCGCGCCGTCCTGGTCCATCTTGTTAACGAAGAGAAAGGTCGGGACTTTGTAGTGGTCCAGCAGTCTCCACAGGACCCGCACCTGCCCGTTCACGCCGTCCGCCGCGCTGATGACCAGTACGGCGCAGTCCAGAACGCCCAAAACGCGCTCCATCTCGGTCGAAAAATCGACGTGCCCCGGCGTATCCAGAAGGGTATAGCTTCTCTCTACATTCTCTCGGGAAGAAGTAAATCTGGCCTGTTTGGAGAAGATCGTAATGCCCCTCTCCTTTTCCATCTCATTGGTATCCAGAAATGCGTCCTTGTGGTCCACGCGGCCCGCTTTGCGCACGGCGCCGGTAATATGTAAAAGCGCCTCGGAAAGTGTCGTCTTGCCCGCGTCCACATGGGCCAGAATTCCCAGAATCAGGTTTTGTTTGGTCATAATACTATTCCTTACATCACATTTTCTGTGCACAAATACATTTCTATACGCAAAAATAATTGTTTTGCAGTCGAAAATGATTATACTAAAGAAGTGTTCACCACAAAAGCGCATTGTTAGAAGTGCAGCCTGGTCGTGAACGATTCAATAGCAGAATACCACAAAGCGCTGCAGAGCGTGCAGGCAAATCGAAGGAGGAAAAGAGGCATGCAGGAGTTTACCCCCGTCAAAGAAGGAAAGGTACGCGAGATTTACGACATCGGCGACAAGCTCATTATGGTAGCGACCGACAGAATTTCCGCGTTTGACGTAATTCTTAAGAACAAGATCGTGAAGAAGGGCACCGTTCTCACACAGATGTCCCGCTTCTGGTTCGATCTCACAAAGGATATCATTCCCAACCACATGATCAGCGTGGACGTGAACGATATGCCCGAATTCTTCCGTCAGGAGCGTTTTGACGGCAACAGCATGATGTGCAGAAAGCTGACCATGCTCCCCATCGAGTGCATCGTTCGCGGCTATATCACCGGCAGCGGCTGGGCCAGCTACAAGAAGGACGGCACTGTCTGCGGCATCCAGCTCCCCGAGGGCCTCAACGAATGCGACAAGCTCCCTGAACCCATCTACACGCCCAGCACAAAGGCTGAGATCGGCGACCACGATGAGAACATCAGCTTTGAGAAGAGCATCGAAGTGCTCGAGAAGGCGTTCCCCGGCCACGGTCAGGAATACGCGCAGACCATCAAGGACTGCACCATCGCGCTCTACAAAAAATGCGCCGATTACGCGCTGACAAGAGGCATCATCATTGCGGACACCAAGTTTGAATTTGGTCTGGACGAGAACGGAAATGTGGTTCTGGGCGACGAAATGCTCACGCCCGACAGCAGCCGCTTCTGGCCCCTGGAAGGCTATGCGCCCGGCCACAGCCAGCCCTCTTTTGACAAGCAGTTCGTCCGCGATTGGCTCAAGGCCAATCCCGACAGCGACTATCTGCTGCCCCAGGACGTCATCGATAAGACCATCGACAAGTACAAGGAGGCCTATCACCTTCTGACCGGCGATACGATCGCCTGAGATCGAAGGCCGGTCCCTGCAGGCCGCCTGCAGATTGCGGATCTATACAGTCTACATATACGTACGCCCGGAGTGCACACTCCGGGCGTTTGCTTCAGTGGTATATGAAAGAAATCCATTTTAAACACGAATTATCGAGGTACATTGTTATTGCACCGGGTAAGGATGATCAGAACAAGGACTATGGAATACGAACTCATCAGAAGCCGCAGAAAGAGCATATCGGTCGAGATCAAGCAGGACGGGCGGATCATCGTGCGCGCCCCCTTGCGCCTTCCCAAGCGGGAAATCGAGCGCTTTCTCCTTGAAAAACAGGATTGGATCCTGTCGCATCGCGCAAGGATCCTACAGCGTAACGCCGAGCAGGCGGCTCATCCCATACCGGCTCTCACGGACGCGCAGCTGCGCGATCTCAAAAGGAGAGCGTCGGTGGTGATTCCGGAGCGCGTGCAGTATTTTGCCCCGCTTGTGGGCGTCGACTACAGGCGCATTACCATCCGCAGTCAGAAGACCCGCTGGGGCAGCTGCAGCTCGTCCGGAAACCTCAATTACAACTGCCTTCTGCTGCTCGCGCCGCCCGAAGTCCTGGACTACGTCGTCGTGCACGAGCTGTGCCACCGCAAAGAGATGAACCACTCGCCCCGCTTCTGGGCGGAAGTGGGACGCGTTCTGCCAGATTACAAAAAGCGCAACAAATGGCTGAAGGAAAACGGCAGCCGCCTGATGCTGCTCATTCGATCCACTTAAGTTTCTGCAAGAGGGCAAGAATCCTGGTTCCCTTGGGCGCCTGCAGAATGTCATTCTTCTTAAGGCCGCCGATCCTGATCAGCACGAAGAAGTACACGAAGATGGCGATCACAATGGACACCGCTGTCGCGATCAAATTGATGAAATAGGGTCTGTCCACGACAAGGACGCCGCCCCGGTAGACCAGCTCATATACGAGTTTGGTGACGATGCCCATGACCGCCGCCGCCGCGACCGGTCTTCCGTAGACCCGGTAGATGCGCAGGCGCATCCGCAGATACTTGCAGATGAAATGGCTGTCGATGGCAAAGATCAGCACCGAGTAAAGGACGCTGCACAGTACCAGTGCATGGACGCCCAGATCCGTAAAGAGGATCAGAACAAACAGGACGATCGTCTGGATCACCAGTGCGATCCCCGCGCTCACAAGCGGCATATGGATCCTGCCGATGGACTGCAAAACCGCATTCATGATCGTGCCGACCGAGTAGAAAATGACGGTCACAGCGAGCTCGGCCAGAAGGAGCGACGCCGTTCCCAAGGTATCCCACTGGGGGAATAACAGCATTGTGACCGGTCTTGCCAGCGCCATCAGGCCCACCGCGCAAGGTACCGCGATGATCAGGGTCATGCGAACTGCGTTCACGCTGCGCTTGCGGGTCTCTTTGAGATTGCCCTGCGCAAAGGAAGTCGAGATGTTGGGCAGGATGGCCGCCGCCACCGCTGTCGCGATGGAAATCGGAATATTGGTGATGACAACCGCCTTATTGGAGAAGAGGCCGTACAGGGTCGTCGTCATGACCTCTTCCCAGCCCCGCATTCCGATCATGATCTTCATGAAAATGGTCTGGTTGACAGAGGTCGTCAGATTCAGGATAAAGCTCGACAGAATGAAGGGCGTGATGACCAGAATGGTCTCCCGCATCAGCGGTCCGAAGGGCTCCTCCGCATGCGTCGTATCCGCCTTCACGCGCGCCATGAACATGCCGCGATGCTTCCAGTAGACGAGGGTCATGAAGATCAGGGCCACCAGCACGCCGCTGCCGGTTCCCAGCGCACTTCCCATCGCGCCGTGGATCGCTTCTGTCGTCGCGCCCTGCCCCGCTACGGTGCGCATCAGAAGAAACGCCGCGCCGATACTCACGACCGCATTGGCAATCTGCTCCAGAATCTGGGAGACGGACGTCTGCAGCATGGACTGGTTGGCCTGGAAATAGCCGCGCAGAACGCCCAGGATGCCGAACAGAAACACGGTCGGGGCAAACACCTGCAGCACAGGCACACTATTGGGCGGCACCAGCGCGCCGGCGCCAAAATACAGCAGGAGGCTCCCAAGGATGCCCACGGCCAGTGCATAGACCATGGAACAATGAAATACCTTCTGGGCGTTTCTATACTCTCCCACCGCCATCTTCTGCGCCATCTGCTTGGAGATCGCCGACGGAACGCCAAAACTGGACACCATCAGGATGATCGTATAGATATTGATTGCTGTTCCGTAATAGCCATTTCCCTCGTCGCCGATGATCGCCGTCAGCGGGGACCGGTACAGGAGTCCGATAATACGGGACAAAATACTGGCTGCGGCCAGGATTCCGGCCTGCGCCACCACATTACTGCCGCCGCCAAGTGCGGCGCTTTTTTGCTTCTTCTCTGCTGTCATATATTGCGTTCCTCTAGGAGTATATCAATCACATATTTGCATCCATTCCGCTGTTCGAGCGCACCCATGGCGCCCCAACCATAAAAACGGGGTGACGAACGGTTTCGTTCGTCACCCCATTATAAATGCCTTTTTACAAAGTTACAACCGCGATCAGCCGCCGATCATCCAGTCATACATCTCCTGATATTTGAGTGCGGACTGCTTCCAGGAAAAGTCAGCTCTCATCGCGCGCTCTACCATCTTGTTCCAGTCTCTCTTCCTGTCATAGTAGATCTTCTCGGCGTAGCGCACTGCATGCATCATCTCGTGTGCATTGTAGTTGGCAAAGGTAAAGCCCGTGCCGGTATTCTCATACTCGTTGTAAGGCTCTACCGTATCCTTGAGGCCGCCGGTCTCGCGAACGATCGGAAGTGTGCCATAGCGCAGGGACATCAGCTGGCTGAGTCCGCAGGGCTCGAACAGAGAAGGCATCAGGAATGCATCGGACGCCGCATAGATCTTGTGGGACAGCTCGTCGGAATAATAGATATTCGCAGAGATCTTGTCGTTGTACTTCCAGTCAAAGTACCGGAACATATTCTCGTATCTCTCCTCGCCGGTGCCCAGAACGACGATCTGGATGGCGTCGAGAGAAAGCATCTCTTCCAGTACATACGCGATCAGATCAAAGCCCTTCTGGTCTGTCAGACGGGATACGATACCGATCATGAAGCACTTCTCATCCTGCTTGAGGCCGAGTTCCTTCTGCAGCGCGATCTTGTTCTTGACCTTGTTCCTGCGGAAATCATCTACGGTGTAGGACTTGAAGATCTTCTTGTCGTTGTCCGGGCTGAAGTCTGTGTAGTCGATACCATTTAAGATACCGCGAAGGTCATTCGCGCGGGCGTTCATCAGTCCGTCAAGGCCCTCGCCGTAGAACTGGGTCTTGATCTCTTCCGCATAGGTCGGGCTGACAGTGGTGATGGCATCCGCATAGACAAGGCCGCCCTTGAGGAGGTTGGCATCCTTGTAGGCCTCGAGCTTGTCGGGTGTGAAATAATATCCGGAAAGACCTGTGATGTCCTCCACATCCTTGACGTTCCATTTGCCCTGGAATTTGAGGTTATGAATGGTCATAACGGTCTTGATGCCGTGGAAGAAATCGTTGGCCTGGAATCTCTCCTTGAGATACACCGGAACGAGACCGGTCTGCCAGTCGTGGCAGTGGATCAGGTCAGGACGGAATCCGATCGTGGGAAGCGCGGACAGGCATGCCTTGGAGAAGAATGCGAATCTCGTGATCTCAAAGAGCGGATCATCTGTATAAGGCTTATCACTCGTGAAGAATCCCTCGTTGTCGATGAAATAGAAGGTGATGCCGTTCTTCACAGTCTGCAGAACGCCCACATATTCACTCTTCCAGTGGTAGTCCATGTAGAAGTGTGTGACATATTCCATCTGGTCCTTCACATCCTGTTTCATGCAGGAATACTTAGGAATCATAACCCTTACATCATAATACTCCGGATCGATATCCTTGGGCAGAGAGCCGACAACGTCAGCCAGTCCGCCAGTCTTGATGAAGGGAACGCACTCAGATGCGACAAATAATATTTTTTTTCTCTCGTTTGCTGCCATTGCTTGACCCCCTTGTTACGAATATTGATAGCAGATTTTTGGTGATTTTATAGTAGTATTATACCCTATCTATGAATTTTTTGTGCAGTATTTGTAAAATTTCCTTTAAAAAAATGGAGACGAAAATTTCTTTTCGTCTCCATTTGCATTTTCATTTTCTCTTGCCTTACTTGGCGAAATCCGTCACTCTTGATTCGCGGATCACGCTGACCTTGATCTGTCCGGGATATTCCATTTCGTTCTCGATCTTCTTGGAAATATCGCGGGCCAGAAGCACCATGTCAGTATCGCTGATCTGCTCAGGAACTACCATAACACGAACTTCTCTACCTGCCTGAATAGCGTAAGAATTACTAACCCCTTTAAAACTGTTGGTGATCTCTTCAAGCTGTTTGAGTCTTGTAGTGTAGGTTTCCAGCGTTTCTCTGCGGGCACCGGGTCTTGCTGCCGAAATTGTATCTGCAGCCTGTACGATACATGCGATCAAACTGGTGGGTTCTACATCTCCATGGTGAGATTCTACAGCATTGATAACTACCTGCGATTCCTTGTACTTGCGGCACAGTTCCGCGCCGAGCTGTACGTGAGAGCCCTCCATCTCGTGGTCCACTGCCTTACCGATGTCATGCAGCAGTCCTGCGCGCTTGGCCAGGCGAATGTCCAGTCCCAGCTCGCCTGCCAGAAGTCCTGACAGCTGCGCCACTTCGATTGAGTGCTTGAGGGCGTTCTGCCCGTAACTGGTGCGGAAACGCATCTTTCCGAGAAGCCTTACCAGCTCCGGATGGATTCCGTGTACGCCGACTTCCAGAGTCGCCGCCTCGCCTTCCTCCTTGATCCGGGCTTCCACTTCTCGCTGTGCCTTACCGACCATCTCTTCGATTCTTGCGGGATGGATTCGTCCGTCCACGATCAGCTTTTCAAGCGCGATCCTGGCAACCTCTCGCCGAATCGGTTCAAATCCGGAAATAACGACCGCTTCCGGCGTATCGTCAATGATCAGATCCACGCCGGTCATTGTCTCGAGCGTGCGGATATTTCTTCCCTCACGTCCGATGATCCTTCCCTTCATCTCATCACTGGGAAGCTGCACGACCGAGATGGTTGCCTCGGAAACATGGTCTGCAGCACAACGCTGAATCGCGCTGATCACATATTCCTTGGCTCTCTTGTCGGCTTCTTCCTTCGCCTCCGCCTCGATCTCCTTGATCATAACGGCGGAATCATGTCTCACATCGTCTTCAACAATTCTCAAAAGGTATTCTTTGGCTTGTTCAGAGGTTAAACCAGAAATTCGTTCCAGTTCCAGTTGACGCTGCTCACCAAGCTTCGTGACTTCGTCCTTCTGCTTGTGCAGTGATTCTTCCTTCGCCTGCAGACTCTGTTCCTTGCGCTCGAGAGTATCCATCTTCCGATCCAGGGACTCTTCTTTCTGCTGGACCCTGCGTTCATTGCGCTGCACTTCATTCCTGCGGTCGCGGATTTCCTTCTCCAGCTCGTTTCTGGAGCGGATGGATTCCTCCTTGACCTCAAGAAGTGCCTCGCGCTTCTTGGTCTCAGCAGTCGTCAGTGCCTCGTCAATAATCGCCCTGGCCTTCTCCTGCGCGTTTCCGATCGTCTCCTCCTGCTGCTTCTTCCGGTAGTTGGAAGTTACGAGGAAAGTGACGGGTACAGAGATTGCAAGTGTACAAATCACCGCTATAATGGCAGTAATCATACAGGAGCACCTCCTTATTAGTTTCGCGTTTCTCCGTTATTTTAAGATGCTATATAATTCATATACAAAAATGTACATAAATCGATCGCAAAATAGCAGATTCGCACTCACTAATTTTATACACTAAACTCATCACTGTCAAGCAATTCTACGTTCATGGCGATGCGAACAGAGGCACTTCCATACCCCTTTCGGTACAGAAATGCCTGTATCTTACTCCGTTCCTCCCACGTCGCAGTCGAAGGGTCAAAACCTCGTTTCTCTATGAGCCTGCGGATCTGGCGGATTTCCGCTACATTGCCTCGCTCTGAAGACGCCTCCTCGAGCACCTCACTGATGATCTGTGACGGTACGCCGCGGCTCTCCAGATCGGCTCTGATCCGGCGTTTGCTTCTGTTCTCCCATTGAGCCTCGACAAAGCTCTGCGCATAGCGCCTGTCGTCCAGGTAGTGTGCCTCTATAAGGCTCTCCAGCACTTCCGCGACCAGATCCTCCTCGTAGCCGGCGCCTGTGAGCTTGTCTCTTAGGCGCGCGCAGGTATAATCTCTCTGTGCCAGAAGATTGCCGCACTTTCTAAGGCACTCCTTCCGGCGCTCTTCCCGGTCTCTCATTCTTCCTGTGCGCCTTCATCGGCGGCAGGCAGTTCCGGCGCCTGAAACGCGCCTTCGGGATCCAGTCCGTAATGCTCCCTGACCTTGCGGTCCACTTCCGCCAGGATCTCCGGATGCGCCGTCAGATAGGCCTTGGAATTCTCGCGGCCCTGTCCGATCTTGTTGCCGTTGTAATTGTACCAGGCGCCGCTCTTGTTGATGATGTCGCACTTGGCGGCCAGATCCAGCACGTCTCCCACATAGGAAATGCCCTTGCCGAACATGATATCGAATTCCGCCTCCTTGAAAGGCGGTGCGATCTTGTTCTTCACAACGCGGATCCTTGTGCGGTTTCCGATCACTTCACCGCTCTGCTTCAAGGACTCGATCCTTCTTACGTCCATGCGGACAGAAGAATAGAACTTGAGCGCACGTCCGCCGGTCGTCGTCTCCGGGTTGCCGAACATAACGCCGACCTTCTCGCGCAGCTGGTTGATAAAGACAACCGCGCAGTTGGACTTACTGATCACAGCCGTCAGTTTGCGAAGCGCCTGGGACATCAGACGGGCATGAAGACCCACATGGGAATCGCCCATATCGCCGTCGATCTCCGCCTTGGGAACCAGCGCTGCGACAGAGTCCACAACGACAATATCGATCGCGCCTGATCGCACCATGGTCTCCGCGATCTCCAGCGCCTGCTCGCCGCTGTCGGGCTGGGAAATATACAGATTGTCGATATCCACGCCGATGTTCTTGGCATAGACGGGATCCAGCGCGTGCTCCGCATCGATAAATCCGGCGATGCCGCCCCGCTTCTGCACTTCCGCGATCATGTGCAGGGTCACGGTCGTCTTACCGGAGGACTCCGGTCCGTAGATCTCAATGATCCTTCCCTTGGGAATGCCGCCAAGACCAAGGGCAATGTCAAGGCTCAAAGAGCCTGTGGGGATGGTCTCAATATTCATCTGGACGGAAGGGTCGCCAAGTTTCATGACCGCGCCCTTGCCGTACTGTTTCTCGATCTGCAGAAGGGCTGCATCAAGCGCCTTCTTCTTCTGTTCATTATCTATACTCATTTGCTCTCCTCCAAAATTACGAACGTTTGTTCTTGTGATAGTATAACACCCGCTTCCCCAAGGTGCAAGGCATTTTAAATATAAAATCGAATGTATTTTCGATTTTTTCATGCTCTTTCCGCTATTGTAAACTGTTATTTGTGAAAGCCGCCGGAGCCCGGCGCCAGACCTACGTCAGAGTATAAAAGACCGGGGGCAGAATGCCTCCGGTCCTATTATCCGTTTCTATGTGCGTGCCTGTCAAGCCGTTTCTATGCGTGCGCCTGTCAAGCCGTTTCTATGCGTACGCCTGCTAAGCCGTTTCTATGCGTGCCTGTCAAGTCAGACTGCGAATTCCCGCAGCTTGATCTTGGGAATCTGCAGCTCCGACAGTACAATCCCTCTGAACTGCTTGCTGTGGGCGCTGATCGCCATGAGATCCTCTATGGTCCACAGCTCCTCCGCAAACACCTTCTGTTCCTTCCCGAACAGCCCTTTGCGAACCGTGGGCACGTTCACCTTTACGCGCGCGCCCAGCTGCCGGTAGGTCTGCGCCGCCGGCTGGTCCGGCGTCAGATAATACAGGTGGCTCTCCAGCGTCGTGTCCGGATCCACTTCCGTGACCAGGTACTGCCGGCAGACCGCTTTGAATTTGTAATAGGCGTCTTCGTTTTCCAGGATCTCTCTGTATGTGCACTGCACGCCAAAATATACCCTGTACAGGTCCTGCATCATATACTTGAAATCGTTGCTTGTCATCCGATATCTCCGATTGCATTGCCGGACAGGCGCACCGCCTCCTGAATATCCTCGGGATCCATGTCGTACTCCCTTGCGAGTTCTGCGACGCTCACCTTTCTTCCAAGTTCCTCCGCCAGTTCCCTGGCTCTGTCCGCCACGAGGTTCACCCGCTCCTCGACCGCTTTCTCCGCGGCCTTCTCGTCCAGGTTCACCGCGACCAGGTCCTCCATGGCGTCCATGATCCTGCGTCCCAGGTATCCGTCCACTTCGTCCGGCTTCTCCAAAGGTGCAAGCTGCGTGACCGCTGTCAATAACCGCTCGTTGCCGGCGCCGATCAGATCTTCCATGTAGACGCCCTGTCCAGCGTACAGCCGCGCGATATCGACGACCTTGCGCAGGGAGTATTCCACAAGGCGCTTCTGTGCCTCCTTCTCTCCCGCCATCGCCGAGAGCTTGACGGCGTCAAGGATATTGTCCGAAGGCACCTCGATCGCCTCGATGAGCGCTTCGTATTCCGCCAGGTGATTCATCTCCTCTTCGGAGAGCACTTCCTCAATCGGGAGCGCTTCGCCGATGCCGATCCCGCTGTTCTTCAGGTACTCCCTGACCTGTTCCATCTGGGCGCTGCTCAATGACAGGTCCGCAAAAGACGCCAGAAGATCCTCTTCCGAGATTGTATTTCCATTCTGCGCGGCGTTTTTCACAACTTCCTGGATCCGTTCCAGAAAGAGCGCCTGTTTCTGTTTTTCTTCCATAATAAACTGTGTCTTCCTCCAATTGTCATTCGATCATCATTGTTCGCCGGGCGCCTTCATATGCGGTGCCTCGCCTTCTTTGACATGCACATGGGTGAACAGGTGGTCCTGGCAGTACTCCATGCCGCCCTCACACTTGGAGCAATAGCGGAACTCCAGATCCGGATTGTCGAGATTGGTTCTGCCGCAGATCGCGCAGCGGTGTACAATTCGTCCGTTTGCAGAGCGGGTCCGCCTTGCCGCGCCTGCCCCCGCGTTCGCGCGCTGACCGCCGCCGGCAGCGCCTCTTCTGTTTCCGAAGGGATTCCCTCCCTTCCCCTGGAACCCTTCTAACATACGGGAAAAGCCGGTTCCGAGACTGCTTCTTCTTCGCACCGGTCCCTTAAAGCGCCAGTACAAGAGCCCGATGTTGGCAAAGGTCGCAAGAATGGCGAACCTTGTGGCGGACGACGCGCCAATAAACTCATAGAGCAGGTACGCGACGTCCAGAAGTCCCAGCCATTTGACCTTCATCGGGATGATGAAGAACATCAAAACGACCGCGTCCGGGAAGGTCAGCGCATAGGCGAAGAAAATGCCCATGTTGATGTAGTACGTGGAAAACGCCATGGAATAATAGCCAAAATACTGCGCCGCCCCGACGGATGAGATCATCGATCCCGCCGTCAGATAGGAGAATCCCATCCAGACAAATGACGCTGCGACCGTCAGAAGAATTCCGGTAAAGATAAACACATTGTAGCGCCAGGTGCCCCACACACGCTCCAGTGACGTTCCTATGCTATAATAAAAGAACATCATGACCGCGACAAAGAACAGATTGCTTGTGCTTGGCGGGATCAAAAGCCAGGAGAAAATCCGCCAGATCTGGCCATGCACGATCGCATACGGGTTGAGCGTCATATAAAAAATGATCTGGGAGTTCAAATAGTACAGTGCGTACCCCGCCAGATATAAAATGATCAGTTTCAGCGAGAGGTCCCGCACTGCGTATTTGCCAAATTTTCTCTCAAACTCACTCATATTCTATCCACCTTGCGTAAGAACTTTTGAAAGCATTTTATCATCGCTCTTTTGCTCTGTAAACTGACATCTATTTGATTTTGCGCAATTAAATACCGTTGCATTTTTGAATTAGCTGACTTATACTGTTTTTTACATGTAAAGAGTTGAGTATTTTCTTTATTTTTATAGTAGGAGATTTTTTGTGATTGCTAAGGATTACACTTTAGGAATTGATATCGGATCCACGACTGTAAAGATTGCGATCCTTGATCCGGATCACCAGCTGCTGTTTGCAGACTACAGGCGCCATCACGCCGATATCCGCGGAACATTATACGAACTGCTCTCTGAAGCCATGGAGCAGCTTGGCGACCACACCATTCATCCCGTCATCACCGGATCCGGCGGACTGACCCTGGCCAACTACCTGAAGGTTCCCTTCGTCCAGGAAGTCGTCTCCGTCTCCACGGCGCTGGAAGAGATTGCCCCCAAGACGGACGTCGCGATCGAACTGGGCGGTGAGGATGCCAAGATCATCTATTTTGAAAACGGAAATGTCGAGCAGCGAATGAACGGCATCTGTGCCGGCGGTACAGGGTCCTTTATCGACCAGATGGCTTCCCTTCTGCAGACCGATGCGGCAGGACTGAACGAATATGCCAGGGATTACACGTCCCTTTATACCATTGCGGCCCGGTGCGGCGTTTTTGCCAAATCCGACATCCAGCCGCTCATCAATGAAGGCGCCACCAAGGAAGACCTTGCCGCGTCTATCTTCCAGGCCGTCGTCAATCAGACCATCAGCGGCCTTGCCTGCGGCAAGCCCATCCGCGGCCACGTCGCGTTTCTGGGTGGCCCCTTACATTTCCTCACAGAGCTCAAGGAGGCCTTCATCCGCACGCTGCGGCTCGATGAGGAGCACACGATCGAAGTGGAGAACTCCCACCTCTTTGCCGCCATGGGAAGCGCCATGAACGCCAAGGAGGACAATTTCCTTCTGCTCTCCGAAATGAAAGAGCGCCTGTCCGGCGAGATCCACATGGAATTCGAGATCGGACGCATGGATCCTCTCTTTGAGAGCCAGGAGGAATACGACGCGTTTACAGAGCGCCACAGTAAGGCCTGTGTCGTCAAGGGCAATCTGTCTGACTATCACGGCAATTGCTATCTGGGCATCGACGCCGGCTCGACAACGACCAAGCTTGCGCTGGTCGGTGAAGACGGCTCTCTTCTGTATTCTTTCTATAGTAATAACGAGGGAAGTCCTATTAAGACGTCCATTCGCTCCATCAAAGAGATCAAGAAGCTCCTTCCCAAGGACGCGCGCATCGCGCGCAGCTGCTCCACAGGTTACGGCGAAGCCCTGCTCAAGGCGGCCTTCCTTTTAGATGAGGGCGAAGTCGAGACCATCGCCCACTACTATGCGGCAGCCTTCTTTAACCCCGACGTGGACTGCATTCTCGACATCGGCGGACAGGACATGAAGTGCATCCGCATCAAGAACCACGCTGTGGACAACGTGCTTCTCAACGAGGCCTGTTCCTCCGGCTGCGGCTCCTTCATCGAGACCTTTGCCAAATCGCTGGACTATAGCGTGCAGGATTTTGCCAAGGCGGCGCTGTTTGCCAAGCATCCCATTGATCTGGGCACCCGCTGCACGGTCTTTATGAATTCCCGCGTCAAGCAGGCCCAGAAGGAAGGTGCGGAAGTCTCCGACATCTCGGCGGGTCTTGCCTATTCCGTCGTCAAGAACGCGCTGTTCAAGGTCATCAAGGTCTCCGACGCTTCCCAGCTCGGCCGCAATATCGTCGTGCAGGGCGGCACTTTCTACAATGACGCGGTCCTTCGAAGCCTTGAGGTGATTTCCGACGGGCAGGTCATCCGCCCCGATATCGCCGGCATTATGGGTGCCTTCGGCGCGGCCCTGATCGCAAGAGAACGCTATGACGGAGAGACGCCTTCCACCATGCTCTCTTTTGACGAAATCGAGAATCTCACTTTTGAGACCTCGATCCGCAACTGCGGAAAGTGCAACAACAACTGCCGCCTGACTGTCAACCACTTCAGCGGCGGACGTGAATATATCTCCGGCAACCGCTGCGAGCGCGGCCTTGGCCAGGAGATCAAGAAGAACAATATTCCCAACCTCTACAAGTACAAACTGCGGAGGATCTTCGCCTACAAACCTCTCTCCAAGGAGGAGGCCTTCCGTGGAACTGTTGGAATTCCGCGCGTGCTCAACATCTATGAGAACTTCCCCTTCTGGGCGACCTTCTTCAGAAAGCTGGGCTATCGCGTCGTAATTTCCCCGCTCTCCACGCACAAGGTATATGAAATGGGCATCGAGTCGATTCCCAGTGAATCGGCCTGCTACCCTGCCAAAATCGCGCACGGTCATATTATGTGGCTGATCCAGAAGGGCGTGGATTTCATCTTCTATCCCTCTCTCTTCTATGAGCGCGCGGAATTTGACAAGGCGGACAACCACTACAACTGCCCGATCGTCACCTCCTATCCGGAGAATATCCGCAACAACGTGGAGGAGATCGGACGCGGCGAAGTGGATTTCCGCAATCCCTTCATGGCCTTTACCAACATCGGAACCGTGAGTGCGGCACTGAAAAAGGAATTCTCCAATATTCCCGAAAAGGAAGTCGAGGAAGCCGCGTATGAGGCATGGACGGAGCTCATGAACTGCCGCCGCGATATCCAGAAAAAGGGTGAAGAGGTGTTGAAGTTCATGGAGGAGAACCATGTCAAGGGCATCGTCCTGGCCGGACGTCCCTACCATGTGGACCCCGAGATCAACCACGGTATCCCGGAGATGATCAACTCCTATGGAATTGCTGTCCTCTCTGAGGACTCCATCTCCCATCTGCAGGATCCGGAGCGCCCCATCGTCGTTCTGGACCAGTGGATGTACCACTCCAGACTATATGCGGCCGCCAGCTATGTGCGGACCAGAGATGATCTGGATCTGATCCAGCTCAATTCCTTTGGCTGCGGCATTGACGCGGTCACGACCGACCAGGTAGACGACATCTTGTCAGGCTCTGACAAGATCTATACCTGCCTCAAGATCGATGAGGTCAACAACCTGGGCAGCGCCCGCATCCGCGTGCGTTCCCTGATCGCAGCCATCCGTATCCGCGACACCAAGAAAACCAAGCGCAAATACCACGATACGACCATCAAAAAGGTTCCGTTCACCGAGGAGATGCGCAAGAACTATACGATCCTGTGCCCGCAGATGTCGCCGATCCACTTTGACCTGCTTGAGCCTGCGATGCGCTCCTGCGGCTACAATCTGGTGGTTCTGCCCAACGATAACCGCAGAGCTGTCGATTTTGGCCTCAAGTACGTCAACAACGACGCCTGCTATCCGTCCCTCTTTGTAGTCGGACAGATCATGGAGGCGCTCAATTCGGGCAAATATGACCTGAACAGAACGGCTGTCATCATGTCGCAGACAGGCGGCGGCTGCCGTGCCTCCAACTACGTAGGCTTCATCCGCCGTGCACTTCGCAAAGCGGGTATGGAGCAGATCCCGGTCATCAGTGCCAACCTGTCCGGTCTCGAGGAGAACCCCGGCTTTAAGCTGGACCTCAAGATGCTAAGCCGCGCCGCATGTGCCATCGTGTTCGGCGACGTCATGATGCGCTGCGTCTACCGCATGCGCCCCTACGAGCTCCGCGAAGGCAGCGTCGAGGCCTGCCACCAGAAATGGCTGCGCAAGTGCTCCGAATTTCTGACAACAACGTCCGGCATCAACCTGCCCAAAGTGCACAAGATCGCCTTCGATATGATCAAGGACTTCGATTCGATCCCGATCCGCGAGGAGAGAAAGCCCCGTGTCGGCATCGTCGGCGAGATCCTGGTCAAGTATGCGCCTGCCGCCAATAACCACCTCGTGGATCTTTTGGAGCAGGAAGGCGCAGAAGCCAATGTGCCGGACCTGATGGGCTTTATGCTGTACTGCTTCTACAACCAGGTCTACAAGGCAGAAAACCTTGGCACCAGCAAACGGACCGCCATGTTATGCAACATGGGTATCCGGGCCATAGAGGCCTTCCTCGGCCCCATCAACAGGGCTTACAAGAAGAGCCGCCATTTCGATCCGCCGGCAAGCATCTACCAGCTGGTCAAGTACGCGGAACCGATCGTCAGCATCGGCAACGAGACCGGCGAGGGTTGGTTCCTAACCGGTGAAATGATCGAACTGATCCACAGCGGTGTAGAGAACATTGTATGTATTCAGCCCTTTGGCTGTCTTCCCAACCACGTTGTAGGAAAGGGTGTCATCAAACACATCCGCAGCCTTTACCCTATGGCCAACATCGCTGCGATCGACTACGATCCCGGCGCCAGTGAAGTCAACCAGCTCAACCGCATCAAGCTCATGCTGGCCACAGCCGGCAAAAACGCGGCCAAAAAGGAAGAAGGGCAGACGAACGGAGCCGGGACGCAAGCCAGCGGAAACGGCAAAGGAAAGCGTTTCTCCTTCCGAAAGAGAGCCGGAAAAGGCAGAGGCCTGGCCCTATTCAAATAATGTTTACTTAACGCAATATCAAAGCCCCGGAGTTTCTCCGGGGCTTTCTTTATATATGGTGATTCATGTAAAGCTACTCATGAATACGATTCATACAAAGCAACCATTCGTCAATCAAATGGCGATCTTACGGCAATAAGAAAGGGTACTGATCTTCTTTACGACCGGTACCCTTTCTTAATGTGCTTTGTCCAATGGCTTGCTCCTCCTTTGCACTTTCTTTATGATCCTTTCTTCGTTCCACCCTTTCTCTTTTTGTACTGATTGTACTGCGATGTTCATGGCTGATTTCCTGCATCATCGAGTGTCGACCCTCATGTAGATGCTTTCTTGTTTTCTTCATCCATTCTCTTGAAAAATGATTCCTATTAGAACTTACCCTGAATCTCTCTTCTGATCTACTATTTGATTGGTGCGATGATCTGAAATATAAGATTAGATCTATATATTTCTCATCCTGTACCTTTCCGGTTTCCGATCAGGTTTAAAGTTTGGGTTTTCATCTTCCTGGAATAATTGATTCGCTTTCCATTTTCATGATTCCGGTTGACATCGGATCCATTACTGTGGCTGCTATCAAAAGAATTTCTTAAGAATAAAGAAATATCTGCTCTGATGAAATTGCACCGCGCTCTTCGTGTACTTGAATTCGGATATTTGTGAGCTTACCGAGTTACCAAATATAGGCTCTCCAGTGGAATTTACCAGTGGAGTGGTTCGTCCTTCCTTTCTTCCTCCTCGGCGAAGGAGTTTTTCTTTGTGAGTTTATTGTACTAATTTAAGTACAATTTGTCAACAACTCATTTTATTCTTTTATAATTATCTGATTTTTCTGACGATTAGCACTATTTTGACACAAAAAGGGCCGCCGTTGTCACGGCAGCCCCTGCAATCATATGGTCCTCTTTAGTTAAGCGGATACTTGTCGGTAATTGTCTTGATGATGGCCCTGGCCTCCTCAATGCCCGCCTCTCTCTTTTTGATGACGATGGAGATGGCCTCTGCCACGCGGTCAAAATCTTCCGTATTCAGGCCGCGCGTGGTCGCCGCCGGCGTTCCCAGGCGGATGCCGCTGGTCACGAACGGTGATCGCTGCTCGTTGGGAATGGTGTTCTTGTTGGCTGTGATGCAAGCCTCGTCCAGCCACTTCTCCACTTCCTTGCCAGTCAGGTCATAACGGGTCAGATCGACCAGCATCAGGTGGTTGTCTGTGCCGCCGGACACGATATCGATGTCTCTCGCCTGCAGGCCGCTGCAGAGCGCCTTCGCGTTGTCGATGACGTTCTGCGCATAGACCTTGAAGGAGGGATCCAGTGCTTCCTTGAAGCAGACAGCCTTGGCTGCGATCACATGCTCAAGAGGACCGCCCTGGATGCCGGGGAATACAGCCTTGTTGAAGTTGTACTTCTTAGCCGCTTCCGCATTGGCGAGGATCAGGCCGCCTCTGGGACCTCTGAGGGTCTTGTGGGTCGTCGTCGTAACAACGTCCGCATAGGGGAAGGGACTGGGATGAAGGCCTGCTGCCACAAGTCCCGCGATGTGCGCGATATCGGCCATCAGGACTGCGCCGCATGCATCCGCCGCTTCTCTGAACTTTGCAAAATCAATGGTTCTTCCATAGGCAGACGCGCCTGCGATGATCAGCTTGGGCTTATGCTCAATCGCGATCTTCTTGAGCTCATCATAATCGATAAAACCGTTCTCATCGACGCCATAGGGAACAATGTTAAAGTAAGAGCCGGAGATATTGGCCGCGCTTCCGTGGGTCAGATGGCCGCCCTGGTTGAGGTTCATGCCCATCATGGTATCGCCGGGCTTCAGAATCGCGAACTCCACAGCAAGGTTCGCCTGTGCGCCGGAGTGGGGCTGCACGTTTGCGTACTCACAGCCAAAGAGCTTCTTCGCTCTCTCGATGGCCAACGTCTCAATTTCATCGATGACAGCACATCCGCCATAATACCGTTTTCCGGAGTATCCTTCGGCATATTTATTGGTCAGGGGGCTTCCCATAGCCGCCATAACAGCTTTGCTGGTCCAGTTCTCAGAGGCGATCAGTTCAATGTGATCGTTCTGCCTCTGCACTTCTTTTTCAATGGCAGCCGCAATTTCCGGGTCGGTCAATCTAACTTCTTCGATCGAATACATGTAATTCCTCCTGTCATGCTTTTGTGGGGCGGACATTCGTCTTTTTTTAGAAGTCGCCAATCGTAAGTATAACAAGGTCATAAACGCTCTGCAAGAGAATCTTCCACTAAAACCGATGGCTAAGCCGGCGTCTTCGTTGTTCATTCTGCTTCTTTTTGCGTGCAGCACTTGCATTTGGGGCTGATTCGATGTAGAATTCGCACGATGGTTAAGGTTTTTGAACAACATCTTTCAAATCCAGATTTTAAAAAATGTATTTTATCCAAATAGAGGAGATTCTATGACAAAGAATCGGTTTTCTTATGCCGAACGCCCACTTGGATCTCTCGTCACAAAGCGCCTGTCGCCTCCGCTCCAACGCAAAGCAAGGCTGGCGGTCCCCATGGCGCTCTACATGCTCTTCTATCTGACCTCTTTTATGGTCATAGAGAGCTGGAACAGATTGCATTACACAGTGATTCACACAGTGGTGGATGATATGATTCCTTTTTGTGAGTTATTCATCATTCCCTATCTGCTGTGGTTTCTCTATGTAAGCGTTTTCACGCTCTGCATGCTGTTTACGGACGAAAAGAGTTACCACGAGATCTGTACGAATCTGGCGATCGGAATGACAGTATTCATCATCGTCTCGGCGATTTTCCCCAACATCCTGTTCCTGCGGCCGCAGGTGATGCCCAGAGACAATGTGCTCACCCGCCTCTGCGCAGCCTTGTATGCAATCGATACGCCGACCAATGTGACCCCGAGCATCCACGTGTATAACTCCATTGCCGTGATGGTCGCAGCGGTCAAGACGAATGCGAGACCCTTCAGGTCCTGGTACATGAAGATCGCTATGGCACTTATGGGGCTCTCGATCATCCTGGCCACAATGTTCATCAAACAGCACTCCTTCTCCGATGTGGTCATCGCGACGGGACTTTCCCTTTGTTCCTACATTCTCGTGTACAAGCTTGGATTCGTGTTCATTCCACAGGAAGGCATTCGATTCCGCAATCGCAAGGTGAGAAGGCGCGTCCGCAAAGGGGCGCTCTCCGCGTGACCACTTTGATGGTTGTCAAAGCATTGCAGATATGAATTAAAAAATCCCGCATGACGTTGCTGTCATGCGGGATTTTTATAATTCTATTCTTTTCTGCTCACTGGGCAGAGGCGGTCGTTACAGCGGTATTGTTGTAACCCTCGTGCAGGATCATCTCGATTCTCGCCGCGTTGACCTTGACGCTGGCGTCATCAGGCCACATGACGTAAAGCGGCGTGGAGCCCGCGGAATAGGTGGTCTCCAGCGCGCTTTCGCCCTGCTCTGCCGTCTGCTTGAGAATCTCCCAGTGCGCATTGTCTGTCAGCTGCATGTTGACCAGCTCCGCGATCTTCTCCTGCGGCATGTTGAGCTGGAAGAAACCGTCCAGGCTGTCCAGAATGTCCGCGTAATGCGGCAGGATCGCAGGGGACATCATCTTCTCCAGAAGCGCCTTGAGCACCTGCTCCTGGTTGCGTCCTCTCTGGTTATCGCCGTCTGCGAAGCTGTATCTCTCTCTGCAGAAGGCCAGAACCTGGTCGCCGAACATATCGTGCCAGCCCTTGTCGAAGTGATATTCGTCTGTGTAGCAGTCGAAGGGATACTCGACATAGACGTCCAGTCCGTCCATCGCGTCGACAAGCTTGATCAGCGTATCGAAGTTGACGCGGACGAAATAGGTGATATCCACGCCGTAGAGCTCCTCAAGGGTTCGCATCGACGCATCGACGCCGTAAATGCCGGCATGGGTGAGCTTATCGCGCACGCCGTTCGAAACCTCCGGAATCGGCACGTAATAATCTCTGGGAGTGGACGTCAGGAGGATCTTCTTGGTCTTGGGATTGACCGTTACGATGATATTGACGTCGCTTCGGCTGGTCTGCGAGATATCGCCGTAGACGTCGATACCGCTGATCAAAATATTGAAGGGCTCTCCTACTTTGACATCTCCCTTGTCAATACTGGTCTCAATGCCGTACTGATACAGCACTCTGACCTGGTCCTCATATTCGTCATTTTCAAGGGATTCCGCAATGACCGACGTGTACGCCTTGTTGTAGATCGCGGCGTCGACTTCGCCGTCCAGCAGCGCCTTGGCTGCCTCGATATCACTGCTGTACTCCTTGACGTTGATCTTGGAGGAGAGAACGTCCTCAATGTCCGCGATCATCGCATTGCTGCCGCCGGTCTCCGAGGAGGACCTGTGAATGGAATAATTGTAATCACGGGCGTCTCCCAGATCCTGTGCGGGGTCATCCGCGCGGACAACGACGACCATATTATCTGTCTTGAGCGCCTTACTGCCGACGGACAAAAGGCCCATGGTCTTGTTGAAATAGGTCGTGAGCACCAGGACCAATACGATCATCACGGCGCTGATGCCGGTTCCCGCAATGCGGATCTTTCTGCTGCGGCGCAGGTTCATCAGCAGCGTAACGGCTGCAAGAAACGCAAATACCAAAAAGATCAAGAACATGTACTTCATAGGAAGCATGCGGGATCTCGCGATCGTGATCACAAGGATCAGCGACAGCAGTGCCTGGATGATAAACGCCACACGGCCTGTAATTCTTATGTATCGGTTGATCTTTCTCTGTTGTGCTTTCCGCTTACTGACAGCGCGCTTTCTCTTCTGTGTTCGTTTCCTCTGCGGACTGACTTTCTCACTGTTCATATTCATCCTCATTTATATGCACAAAAACACACAATCTTTACAATACCTTTAGATAAAATACTCTATTTGCCCCGTAAATGCAATGTTTATCAGCTTTTTGAGGCGTTCATCATGACAGATTTTTCCATACATGCGCGCGTTCCTTCGATGACCGCGGTGCGAAGGCCCTTCTCTTCCAGCACCCGGACCGCCTCGATCGTCGTACCGGCCGGGGAGCAGACCATATCCTTGAGTTCTCCCGGATGTTTGCCTGTCTCCAGCATCATCTTCGCGCTGCCAAGTACCGCCTGTCCGACAAACTGATACGCCTGCGCTCTGGGCATGCCGCCCAGGACCGCCGCGTCAGCCATGGCTTCCATTATCATAAAAATGTAGGCGGGAGAACTGCCGCTCACCGCCGTGACGACGTCAAACAGGCTCTCCGGCACGACCTCAAATCTTCCGAAGGTCCTGCACAGGTCCGCAACCGCCTGCATTTGCGCTTGCGAGACAGACTCGCTTGCGCAAGCGGCCGTCATACCCTCTCCCACCAGGGCCGGCGTATTGGGCATCAGACGGATCAGGCGGACGTCGTGATAAAGCGCCTTCTGATAATAGGCCAGGCTCCGTCCAGCCACAATGCTGACGACCAGTTGATCGGGCCGTATCACGTCTTTGATCTCGTCGATCACGCCGTCCAAAAACTGCGGTTTGACGCAGAGAAAGAGAGTGCCGGCTTCCTTCGCGACTTCCCGGTTGTCGCCTGTCATTGCGATCTGATAGAGCGCCTCCGCCTTTTCCCTGCTTGCGGCCGACTTGCAGGAACCGATGATCTGCGAAGCGTCCGCTTTCTTACTCTGTAAAAGGCCCCCGATCATGGCGCCCGCCATATTTCCGACGCCGATAAATCCGTATTCTCTCATATAACTCCCTTTCTCCCAATGTTTTGCCTTCGCCCGCTGCCGTCTTTCATTTGTGCTCTCTATTTTATGGTATGATTGTAAAAAGAATCGGCCAAGCGGTCTGTTCTTTCGATCTATTATTGCGTTTACAACATGTACCATCTTATCACATTTATAAGATACTGAGGTATTCATCCATGCTATTTTCACACAATCATCGCCCTTGGCGCAAATTTTTTCTACTCGTGTGGGTCAGTTTTCTTGTTCTGACCGCCTGCACTGGGCAAACAGGGCAGACCGGGGACCCTGACAAGCGGGCGGTTCTCTCTTTTTTAACCCCTCTTCAAATAGAGTCCGCGAGCGGACGCCTGTACGACCTCACTTCTATGGTCGAGCGTCAGGACGGTACGCTCATCAGCTGCGGTCTCTATGATGCGACGCACCTGATGCTCCTCTACAGCACAGACGAAAGCGGCGATGGCAATATTACAAATATTTCACATTGCGAGGTCCAAACGCTGGATTTACAGGACGGAACGCTGGCGGATCTCGCCTCGTTTGACCGGGCTGCGGACGCCGCAGATCACATGGGAGATGATTGGGATCAGTGGGGCACAGAGGAAATCCGGCTTCTGTCCGCAGATCCCCTATGTGTGTACGACCGCCGCAAAGCCGTCCTCTACCTGCCGGACGTAACGACCGATCCGCTTCCTCTTCCCATATGGCTTTCGGACGCCGACATCCATGCGCTGGACGGACGCCTTTGGCTCTCCTCCGGGCGGGGCATGGTGTGCGAGATCACCGAAAAAGGGATTTCTGCCCCGGTCTGGACGCTCCCCCACGCCTATGGTCCCCTCACGCCGGTCGTCACAGGCCATAGCGGCGTGCTGTCTTTTGTCACCAGCCTGCGCACGGAGCCCTCTGCGCGCATTTTCGTGGACGTAGACCCTGTCAGCGGAGAGAGCGCGTTCTACCAATGCGACATGGATCCGGCCCGCTTTGCAGCCTATGAGGACGGGCGCCTTCTGGGCACCTCGTTTCGATCAGATCCTGCTGTTTTCGTCTGCGATCCGGCGCAAGGCGTCAAAACAGAGCTCGTCCTTCCCGCCCCGGTCCAGGATCTTCTGCGCGGCAGCGCGGCGAAACAGACGTCCCGAAAGGGCGGCGAAGCGCTCCATTTTGGAACCGGTTCTCTTCCTTTGTGCGGCGACTGGTGCTGCTGGACCCTGCAGGACGACCGCATGCGTCTGGTTCGGGTCTATCTCTGGGACACAGCGTCCACCGAAAGCGCCTCCTGGAAAGCGCCCGAAACCCGCTCCTTCACGCCGCCCGCGGCTGCCGATTACGGCGATCTGAGCCGCAAAGCCTCGGCACTGGAGGACCAATACGGCGTCCGGATCGTGCTGGGTGAAAATATTCCGTCCGAGTTTGCCGATTACGCCGCGCAGCCGGTCACCGACGGCCCTGTGATCGACGGCTCCCTCTCTGTCCTGGAAAACGTATTATCCCTGTATCCGGATGGCTATTTTGACGCGCTGCGAGGAAGCTATTACCGGGACATTGTCTTCTACCTGACGGGCCCCTTGACGCCGCTCAACCAGGACGCCAATATCTCTAACGCGGGCGCCTTCGCCACGGAGTCCTGCGGCGTCATGCAGCTCGCCTTCGATCTCTATGACGATCTTTCGCCCGATACCGTGATCCATGAGCTGACACACGCCGCGGATTACCGTTTTCTGGGAGAGGGGCTCTGGGACGAGGATGCGTGGAACCGATTGAATCCGGAAGGATTTGTCTATTACGGCGCCTACATCGATGAAAACGGGGAGAGCTACGAGACCGCCGGCAGCTCTGCCAATACGGCTTTGGGCAGGGAAGCCGCCGATGCGGTCTACTTCATTGATCCTTACAGCAAGACCTACGCCATGGAGGACCGCGCGAGGCTCATGGAAAACCTGCTTTCCGGCAGCAGCCCCTACGCCTATTGCTTCCAGGGCGCGCATGTACAGGAAAAGCTGCGCTACTATTTCCGTTTTCTGAGAAAAACGCTGGGCGATGAAACGTGGCCTGCCCGCACAAGCTGGGAGGAGGCCCTGGAAAGAAATTCTGATTCTTGATCCTATGGCAGAAAAGATTGCCATGTATACTACCCTACAGCGAAAAGACCCCCGTCCTGCTCCCCAAAGGCGCAGGCGGGGGTCCGCTTGTACTTTATTCGTTATTAGATTCGTTATTGGATTCGCTGTTTAATCCACGCTTTTATGCACGCTATTAATCACGCTTCTTTTTCCAGCGTCTCAATCGCCTGGGATACGGAGAGCACAGTATGGTCGGCCGCGCTTATGAGGGCCTCCGGCGAAGTCGGGAAGGTAAATCCAACGTCCGCCGCCTCGATCAGGGGCAGATCGTTAAAGGAATCTCCGATCCCGCCCATCTTTCCGATCGAAAACAGTTCTTTTGCCTTCGCGGCGCCGGTTCCCTTGGAGCAGCCGGCCGCAACAATATCCACATTGACAAGGTTCTGGAAGGCCGCTGCCCTGTCGCCGTATTCCTCTTGTATGCACTGTACAGCTTCTGCCGCCGCCTCTTCATCCGGAAGCCGCATGGAGATGCCGTAAATGCGGTCCGCCGGGAGCTCGTCGCAGGACTCGATCTGGATCTGCAGCGGATATTCCATCTTGCAGAGCGCGTAGACGTGTCCGTCCGCATGGACGACTACCAGCGCCTTGTCCTTAAACCGATTGTAGATGGCCTCCGTTGTCGCAAGGTCCAGACAGTGCTTGTCCAGAACGGTGCCTTTTCCATCGATGATCAGCGCGCCGCTCACGGAAATAATAAAGTCCGGGTGCATAAAGTGCCCGATCGTATCCAGTATGCTGTCCGGGGATCGTCCGGTACAGATTCCGAATAATCCGCCTCTTTTTTGAAAGAAGAGGATCTCGAAGATATCCTGCGCCTTGAATTGTTCCTCTGTATTACGGAAAAACAGCGTATTGTCGAAATCGCTGATCAGTGCTGTTTTCTTATTTTGTTCGTTCATACTGCTCCTCATTTTCCCATCCGGCTCTGGTCAGCCCCTTTTTCTATGATCAGACAGGAAGGATCATTCCCAGGATCGTTTTCAACGATTCGGGGTCCACAGGCTTTGCAATATAGCCGTCCATCCCCGCGCTGCGGGCCTTTTCCATGTCCTCGTCAAACGCATTGGCTGTCATCGCGATGATCGGGATCTCGGCGTGCTCCTTGTCATAGAGCCTTCGGATACTCCTTGCCGCCTCGTAGCCGTCGATTCCGGGCATCTGGATATCCATTAAGATCGCATCGTAATACTCCTTGTCCGATCTCGCGATCATGACAACGGACGTCTCGCCGTCTTCTGCCGTCTCCACCAGATAGCCGTCATCTTCTAAAAGTTCCTTTGCGATCTCTCTGTTGAGCTCGTTGTCCTCGACCACAAGGAGCCGTCTCGGACCGCTCTTTTTGCGTGCGCCGCGCGTTCTTTTATGCGTGAATACCGCCGTCTTGGCCGGTATTGAAATCGCATTCTCTGTATTGTCCCTAAGAAGCGCCGTGACAGACGCAGTCTCCTCTTGCTTGTCGCATTCTTTGCAGCGCATAGCCAGATGCACGGTGATCACGGTTCCTCTGCCCTGCATGCTGTCTACCGTCATGGAGCCGCCCATGGAGTCCACAATGCCTTTACAGATGGGCATTCCAAGACCGCTTCCCATGACTTTACTGACAGTCGTATTATTCTCTCTCTCAAAGGGTTCGAAGAGCTTCTTCTGGAACTCCCTGCTGATTCCTATGCCCGTATCGCTGACCACAAACGCAAGGGTCGTATACCCTGTCGGTGCGCCCGCGCCTTCCGAGACTTCCAGTTTGACTCTGCCCTGCCTGGGCGTATACTTCACCGCATTGCTGAGAAGATTGAGCAGCAGCTGCGTCATTCTCAGCTTGTCGCAGAGCACGTATTCGGGCACGGTGTCTGCCACCTGGAAGGTATATTCATGTCTGTGCGCCATGATCTCCGGTTTCATGAGATCCGTGACTTCCTCGATCAGCTCCCGAAGGTTGATCCAGGACTCCTCCAATACCATTCTGCCGCTCTCGATCCGGCTCATATCCAGTACGTTATTGATCAGCTGCAGCAGATGATTGCTGGACGCCATGATTTTCTGCAGACTGTCCCTCACCTTTTCAGGATCGTCTATGTGCGCCGAGGCAATATTGGCAAATCCAATGATGGCGTTCATAGGCGTGCGGATATCGTGGGACATATTGGAGAGGAAGGCGCTCTTGGCGTCATCCGCGTGCCTTGCCTGCTCCAGGGCTGCTTCGAGAAGCCTTCTCTTTCTGAGTTCTTCCTGCCTCTCTTCTTCAATGTTGGCAAATCCAAGCAGCATCTGTATGGGTTTGCCCGTTCCGATCCGGACAGCCTTCACCTGATAGTATTGCGGCGCACCTGTATTGCCGGTACGGAAGGAAAATGTGAATCCGCCTTTTTTGTGGAGTGTTTCCACCGCATGATGGATATCGGTCTGGAGAAGGAAATTATCCCTGTCCTGCCTGGAAACGCCCTGATAGGCAAACGCCTCTATCGTATCTGTGTAGCTGGGCGAGAAAATCCGCCTGTACTTGTTGACGATCTTGTCGTTGCGCCTGTAGATCTCGTAGGTGTCTGCATCCAGATCGACCAGATATACCGACTCATACTCCTTGGTAAGGCCCATGATCAGGTCCATCCGCCTGGTGTTCTCAATCTCGATTTTCTTGCGCTCCGTCACATCGCGCAGAATGATCAGGCCCATAATATCGCCGGTCGTCTCATCCTTGGAGAGGACCATGATCTGTCTGAGCCAGAGCCGTTTTCCATTTTTATCCTGGATCATATATTCTGTCCAGAGCTCTTTTTGGCCCATCTCATACATAGTGATGAGATTTTCTATGCGCACCAGTTCTTCATACTGCTCCTTATTGTCGGACAGGATCCGCTTCGCCCATTTGGCGGAATGGTAGGAAAATGCGCCCGTGATCTCAGATTCCTTTATGTAATAAAAAATATCACGATCCAGATTCTGGATCGATGTGATCTCATCCCGGGTCACGTTGATTTCAAACGTCCCCATAGAATTATAGACGACTGTGCTCTGGTAGGTACGCCCCTCTGGATCGGTGTGCCGGATGTCTGCCGTCACTTCCGTTGTGCCTCTGAACCGTTCCGGAGCGCTGCGATCTGTCCCTGCAGCTCCGCTGCTCTCACCATCCCGTATGCAGGCAAACACCTTGACCGGCATGCCATCCCGCTTCATGGCGACCCGGTTCTCCACTCGTTTCCATTTGCCGTCCTGCATCTGATACGACAGTGTAAAGCAGTTCGTCTCGGCCAGGTTCTTGCGGAGGTTTTCGATGCTTCCCTGGATCATCCGCCACTGCGAGTACTCCGGATCCAGCCGTGTATTGCTGTAAATGTGGTTGAATTCTGAATACGTCCTCGTGAAGACGGGATCCATATAAGACACGTCACCCGCCTCCATGACCTTTTCGATCGTGTCATTTTCCAGATCGATCAGATAGACGCGGCTGTATTCGTTCAGAAAGGATTGCAGAAGTATTTCTTTATAATCGCTAGTCATTGTATCTCCTTTTCCTCGCAAACACACAAGTTCGTAAACTGTCAAGAGCGAACGATCAATAGTCCACTTTCATAAGGCATAGCCCCTGTGCGGGCGCCGTATAGCCTGCCAGCTTCCGGTTCCTGCCCTCCAGGATCCCGGCCATATCCTCCGGCTCTCGTTTGCCATATCCGACTTCCAGCAGGGTCCCGGTCATGATCCGGACCATATTCTGCAGAAATCCGTTTCCGTGGTAATAAAAGCGTATGTAATTTCCGCTCTCTTCGATCCGGATCACGTCCACGACGCGGATCGTCGATTTCTTCATCCTCGTATTGCCGCAGAAGCTCTTGTAGTCGTGCATGCCCGTCAGGTATTCCGCCGCCTCCCGCATGCGTTCCACATCCGGCTCCCGTTCCAAAACGGTCACATACCGCCTGTCAAATACAGGCTTGGTTGTCCCGTACCAGCAGGTATAGCGGTAGGTCTTGCCGATTGCCTTAAAGCGGCTGTGAAACCGGTCCGCCGCCAGTTTCACGCTGTTCACGCTGATGTCATCCGGGAGATAGCGGTTCATGTAAGCCTGGATCTCCTCCTCGGACTTGTCCGTGTCGAGGAGCACGTTGCAGGTCATCGCGCGCGCGTGAACGCCTGCGTCTGTCCGCCCCGCACCGATCACCGTCACCGACTCTCCCTCGGGCAGGTCCAGCATCTGGCTCAGCACATTCTCCAGTTTCCCCTGTATTGTCAGATCCGTATCCGGCTGATGCTCCCAGCCAAAATATCGTGTACCGTCATAACTGACGACAAGCTTATAATTTTTCATTCTTCACCTGCCATTTTCCGCTTACTGCTTTCTTTTCAGGAGCGCGAACAATTCCTCCGCGGCTCTCTTGTTTTCCACGGTGAGCACCTCTGCGCCGCTTCCATAGATCACGCGGACGGTGGGCAATTCGATGTGATACCCGCCCATGGCGCTGTCCTCGTCCCGGCTCTCCCTGCCCGGGATCACCCCGCGGATCTTGTCCAGCGGAATATAGCGCCAGGAAAACCCCTTGTCCGGTATGTAGAGCGCTCTCTCGCCCAGATGATATTGTTCTATGACGCGAGATCCTCTGAAATCCTTACCGGGATCCTCGATCGCAAATTCCGGCAGAACCGGCCTGTATCCCCAAAAAGCCATTTCCTTGTCTCTCCCACTGCCTGGCCGTCTGTAAACTTGCTTTATTATACCATATCTCTTACAGCGCAAGAAGTTCCATGGCCTCATGCTGCAAGCTCTCCCTGCGATCCTTTAAAAGGAGCAGACGGTTGTAGCGGTAGTAAGCGTCGTTTCCACACTCGCTCACAAACTGCAGACTGTAATAGCCGGCTGTCAGTTCCGACAGAAACAGGACGATCTCCTGTCCCTCGCCGAAGGTAGCGGAAAGGAAGCGGAAGCTGTTGGTCAGGTGTCTGTCCGCAGCTTCGATCTGGGCCTTTCTGTCCGCCTCAGATGCGTCAAAGGCCGCTTTGAGCAGCATAAAGTCGCGCCGTGCGTCCATGGTTCCCTCGAGACGGAGCAGTTTCTCCATATCAAGAAGCCGCAGGGAGACCTTTCTGGCAATCTTCTCTTCCTCTCTCGAGAGCATTCTCGCTTTCTTTCGTCTTGCGATCTCCCCTTCACAGACAAGCCGCCTTGCGGATACCAATTCGCGGGCGCTCTGCGCGTCGCCGCCTGCACTTTGTGCCTTGAGATCCCCACGGATCCCCACCAGTTCCTTCAGCACGCGCTCCTGGATCTGTTTGTTCTCGGCGTAGGCCGCAAATTCCTGATTCAGGCTGTCGATGAGAAGGCCCAAGATGCTCAGCTTTTCATCAAACGGCGCCTCTTTGAGCGCGCTGCTCTCCTCGGGCACTGCGCCTTCGAGGATCTCCGGAATTCTGTAAAGCGTGCGATATTTGCTGTAGAGCTCGTAGTAGGCGGCAAATCCGGCCGCAATCTCCGGATCCTGCAGGTACTGGACGCAGAGCCGCTCGTCCACCTCGATTCCCATCTTTTCGTAGACCTTGATGATCCTCGACAGGTCCTCCCAGCCTCTCGCGGTGACGAACTGCCTGCCGTCGATCTGTGTTTTGACACTGTAGAAGTCCTTCTTGCGGATTTCCAGATAAGAGAGGATGGCGCCGTGCACGCCCGCCTGGTAGGCGTATTCCTTCCAGACCGTGAAATCCTCCTCGATATCGATCCTTTTCACGCGGTCCAGCGTCACGATGTCAAAATCGCGCACGGACTTATTGTACTGGGGCGGGTTGCCGGCTGTGACGATGATAAAGCCCTCGGGCACCTTGTGGTTTCCGAACATCTTGTACTGCAGAAACTGCAGCATGGTCGGCGCCAGCGTCTCCGAGACGCAGTTGATCTCATCCAGAAAGAGGATGCCCTCCGTGATGCCGGACGCCTCGATCCGGTCATAGACCGACGCGACGATCTCGCTCATGGTGTATTCCGTGACGGCGTGCTCCTCCCCGCCGTATTCCTTGCGGGAGATGAAGGGAAGGCCGATAGCGCTCTGTCTGGTGTGATGGGTGATCGTGTAGGAAATCAGGCTGATCCCCAGTTCCTCGGCGACCTGCTCCATGATGGCCGTCTTGCCGATGCCGGGCGGGCCCATGAGGAGAATGGGCCTTTGCCTCTCCGGCGGAATTTCATAGGCGCCGGTCTCGTCCTTGTGCAGGTAGGCCCTGACGGTATTGATGACTTCCTGTTTGGCTTCTTTAATGTTCAGTTTGATGCTCAATTTGTTCCCTCGCGTTTCTCCACTGTCTCCATCCCCTCAGGGGTCAGGAATAATTTCATTGCCCAGTCCGGCACGCCGGTGTCGTCGAGCTCTTCGTCCCGCCAAAACACAAATGCCGTCTCATAATCGGTCGGCTTATGCGGGTATACGCCAAAGCCGTCGGTAAAATACATAAGTCCCTTGAGATTTTCCAGTTCGCCCGCTGCCCGCAGGTCCTCTATGTAGTTAAAAACAGGTCGGAAATCGGTTCCGAAGCCCCCCTTGACCTCAAACTCGTTTGCGTACTGCTGCAGGTCTCTAAGATCCGTGATCACTCGGTCGTTCTGCACCTGGTCGTCACATTCGATCAGGTGGATCTCGGTCTTCTTAAAAAAGCTCCCGATCCCGGACAGAAGGTCCGCCGTCTCATTCAGGAACTGCTGCACCAGAACTTTCTGGCAGGAGGCCGACGTATCGATGGCGATCACCAGGGAGTCCACTTTTCGGACCTCCCGAAACTCATTTTCCTCAATGAGGGGCATATTGCCGTAGAGCTCCATGCCGTAGTAATAAAAACCGTAGTCAAAGGAGTCGAGGTCCACGCCTGCTTCCTCCCGCAGGATGGAGAATCGCTGCAGAAATTCTCTGTAATCGGTGCGCTTTCTGCTCTCAAAGCGAAGAATCCTGGAGAGAGAGCCGTGCTCCTCGCTCTTCTCCTTCCCCATGATCTCCAGATCCGCCTCGATCTGCTCCGCGTTTTTCTTCCACTCGTCCTCTTTGGGCTGCACCGGTTTGAGATTGCGGGACTCCTGCGTCTCCTGCTGCCCATCTCCGCCGTCTCTGTCCGGCGGTGCGCCGGGCGGCGCCTGGGGCGGCCGTTTCTGCGGCTCCTCGTCGTCTTCCATACGCTGCCAGAAGCTGTGGTCATCGACGGTGAAGGCACGCCGGAGCGCTTCCTCCACGCTGTAGTCGCGGTCCCTGGACAAGAACCAAGCGTAGATCTTCTCCGCGGTCAGGATCTTGAGTTCTCCCTCCAGCTTCTCGTACCACTCCTCCCGAAAGGTCGAGTGGGGCCTTGCGATCACGTCGTAGGACATGGAATCCACGACCGATTCCGCCGCGATATCGCAGCAGAGATCCCATAGCTCCGGGTCCTCTCTGTCTCTAGATGAGAACATATGCCGGAACAGGCAGTGCAGCAGCATGTGCACATAGGTCCTGTTCATGCGGCGGGGCCTTTCCACATATTCCTGCAGCAAAAATCCGGGGTTGAATCGTATATAGGCCGCGTCCGTTCCGACGGACGAAGTTCTTAGATCCATCTTAAATCCAAGGCTGTTCAAAGCCGGCGCCATAAAACGCATGGACAATAAAAGCTCCGTGCGCACCGCGTCCAGGATCCGAAATCCCATCTCTTCCAGCTTTTCTCTGGTCTCCGACATCGATACCTCCATCATGAAGCAGTTTCTTCTCTATTTTGCCAAACTCTCTGCTTCGCTGCCACTTGACTGCCGCTGCGCCTTCCTAAGGTCCCTTACCAGTCTTCCAATTCCAGCGACAGGCCAAGGCCTGTCTCCTGCTTCTTGTTCTGCCGCCCGCTCTCCATCAAAAGCGCGCAGATCGCCGTTTCTTTCAGGTCCGAGGCGGTCCGCAGGGCCGCGGCAATGGCGTTTTCATCCGCCAGCCCCTTCTCCGTGATCATGCGCACCCGGTCAATCTGTCCGCGCCGTATGAACAGGTCCAGCGCCTCTTTCGCATGTCCGCGCAGAAACGCCGTGTACCGCGTCTGTGCGGCCTCATCCAGGTCATGCGGATACAGCAGGCGGTCCGTGGCGATGATCGACGCGAACGATGGATCGTCGTGTTCCATAAACGGAAAGAGACGGTCGTATTCCCGGTAGCGGATCTCCTTTTTGTGCACGCAGTTTCTGTATGCGTATCCGCCCCCCTCATAGGCGAACTGGATGGTCCTTGCCATTGTGTTCTCCGAGGCGATCAGCGCGTAGGAGGGAAAGGACAAGCAGATCTCTTCTTCGGGAAGATGCAGATGAAAGCTCATGGCGTGATCGTTGTCCTCCAGCATTTCCCGCATCAGCGCATAGGGCCTTTTGCTGCCATACAGTTCGATCCATTCCAGTTCCCCGCACTGCCGGATCACGCCGTCGTAATAGTCCTCCACACTGTCATGCAGCGTAATTTTCCGGAGGTTCGCGCAGTTGTGGAAGGCGAACAGGCTGAGTCTCCTCAGAGAAGCCGGGAGGCTGACCTCTTGAAGGTCCGCGCGCCGCTCGAAGGCGTGTCTTCCGATGCTGCGCACCGCCAGCCCGCCGATCTGTTCCGGGATCGTCAGATTCTTTACGCTTCCCTCAAAGCCGGTTATTTCCAGGCATTCCTCCCGCTGATACTCTATTGTGTCATAAACTAAAGGCATTGATCCGATGCTCCTTCCTACTGCTGAAAATTATAACAAATCGGAAGCCATCACACCATTGCCTGTTGACAATGTCCGTCTGCCTCTTACGTACTTCGCGCTGCCTGTGCCTAATCGTTGATCCCCCGTAAAAAGAGCTGCCTTGCGGCAGCTCTTTCATTCCTGACATCGGGGAATCGTGTTATTTCTATTCTTTATTCTTTCCCGTTCATGTCTTTTCGTTATGATCTTTTTCGTTATGATCTTTTCAGCCCAGAATTCCATCCAGAATATTCAGGTGATCGACGTCGATCGCATTTTCCGTGACATGCGCAGGGACTTCCATGCTATCCAGTGTGTCAAACTCGTCAAAGTGGAACGTCAGTATGAACGCCTTGGCCTCTCCGTCCCAATCCTGATTGCCGGTCATGTGCTTTATGAGGACATTGCCCAGTGCTGTGCAGTCAAACCGAAACTCGGCGGGGCGGCCGGACTTCGCATCCACATAGACGGTGATATCGGCGGAGCTTTCCGACAGATCCAGATCCGCCGGCAGGTCAAACTTGCCGGACTCCGCAACGCTCTTCACCAGTTCCTGCAGGGCCGGCCCACTGATGGCGATATCCATTCTCCGCACCTCCTGGTCGCCCAGCATCTCTGTCTCCTTGGACGCTTCCGCCTTGATCTCGCCCTGCATGATCTTCTGGATCATGCCAAATACGAATTTGGTGCTGTCAAAAGAGGCCGTCGTTTCGCTCTCTGTCCCTGTCTGTTGATGACGAAGCCACTTTCCCTTCTGAAGATTGGTATAGGAAGTGAAGCCATCGCCCTCCTGCAGCGCATAATTCTCCAGCGCCACCGGATAGGAAAAGCCGAGTGCGGAGACTGTGACCGTCCCTGTTTCATGGGACTTCAAATTCTCGCCGGTCAGCATCTGCACCTCGAGATCCGCATTGATTCCAATCTCGCCGCCGATCCCCATATAGGAGATCGTGCCGTCATAGTCCACGGTCAGTTCTCCGGTCACCGATTGCAGCGCCTGCATTTTGCTGACTGTCTTGCCGGCGATGACGGGCGGCGTCGAACTCACATGATTCAGGGCGGTAAACATCCCAATGCAAGCTGCAACTGCTGCAATGACGATAACTAGAATTCTCTTTTTCATACGACCAGCTCCTTATTACGAATCATTTAATGACTGGCAGGCGTATCCTTTCCATAGCGAAGGGGCATTGAGATTTTCTCGTTAAAAAGCTGAATGATCGGTCCTGTGCCAAATGCGGTCAGTACCGTCCCGATTCCCACTGTGGCGCCGAGAATCCCTCCGATCGCGACACAGAGAAAATCCGTGGACACACGCACTACTCTGAAGGCCCATCCTTTCCTCTCCGAGATTGTCAGCGCGATCCAGTCATAGGCCGACACGCCCATATCCGCGACAAAATACAGAGAGGCGGCAAAGGAAGCCAGGATCAACGCCAGCAGCATCAGCAGAACCCGCAAAAATACGGAGGGTGCCGGAAAGATCCTTGACAGGATCACGTCCGTGTACTCCACCACGTATCCCAGCAGAAAAAGGTTGATGATGGTGCCAAGGCCGATCATATGCTTGTTAAAAAAGAACATAAATACAAGCAGGATCCCGTTCAGGATCACATAAAAGGTGCCAAAGGAGAGGGGCGTCAGTCCCCATGTCCCATGGGCAAATACCTGAAAGGGATCCATGCCAAATGCGGTGAACCCAAATGTTCCCGCGGCAACGCCTGACAGAAAAACTCCTGTGATACACATTAAGAGACGTTTATTTTTTTCATTCATTACATTATCATCCTTTTGTGTCTTTTCTATGTGCTGTCGATGCGTATTGGACCTCACAGGGCTATACGGCTAAACCGGCCCTCTGCCGTTACATAACGGCAGAGAGCCGGTCTGTTCGACTCTATGATCCTGATTCGATTTATTCTACATATCCGTCAGGGTTCTTGCTCTGCCAGTTCCAACCGTCCCTGCACATGTCTTCCAGGTTCTTCTCCGCTGTCCAGCCGAGCACTTCCTTCGCCTTTGCGGGGTCACTGTAGCAGACCGCGATATCGCCGGGTCTTCTGGGATCGATCACATAGGGAAGGTCCTTGCCGCAGGCCTTGGAAAAGGCCTTGATAATGTCAAGAACACTGTATCCGTGTCCGGTTCCGAGGTTGAAGATATTGACGCCATCCAGCTTCTCCATGCCCTCAATCGCCTTCACGTGGCCCTTGGCCAGGTCAACAACGTGGATATAATCGCGGATTCCGGTTCCGTCCGGTGTGTCGTAGTCATTGCCGAATACGTGGACCTTCTCCAGCTTTCCGGACGCCACCTGCGCGACATAAGGGAGCAGGTTGTTGGGGATTCCCTTGGGATCTTCTCCGATCATGCCGCTCTCGTGGGCTCCGATGGGATTGAAATAGCGGAGCAGCATAACTTTCCAGCGGTTGTCCGCTTTCCAGATATCTGTCAGGATCCTCTCCTGCATGGATTTGGTCTCGCCGTAAGGATTGGTCGTGATCCCCTTGGGGCACTCTTCCGTGATCGGCACAAACGCGGGATCGCCGTAAACGGTCGCCGATGAGGAGAATACGATCTTGAAGCAGTCGTGCTCTCTCATGGATTTGCACAGTGTCAGTGTGGATCCCAGGTTGTTCTCATAGTATTCGATGGGCTTTCTGGTCGACTCGCCGACCGCCTTATAGCCCGCGAAATGAATGACCGCGTCGATCTTTTCCTTATCAAAAAGCGAATCGAGCGCTGCCTTGTCGCAGACATCCAATTCGTAAAAGGCAGGTCTCTTTCCGGTGATCGCCTCAATGCGGTCAACGACCATTGCCTTGGAATTATAGAGATTATCCGCAATCACAACTTCATAACCTGACTGCAGCAGTTCCACTACAGTATGACTTCCGATAAAGCCTGTTCCGCCAGTAACTAGTATTGCCATGGTGCTACCTCCTTCACCTGATTGTTTATCTAACATCTATAATAATGCAAAAAACAACTTTCATAAACAATGTATTTTTGCACACTTTTTGATTCCTTATGTGATATACGCGCATGGGTTGACAGCGGTCATTTCAGCACGCACTCCATGAGGACCGGATTATGATCCGTCTGAACAAATCCGATATCCCGGGTCTCACAGGACTTCACTTCGATGTTGGAGGAGACGATAAAACCGTCGATCACATAATATTGGAATGTGTCATGATCAGCTCCCGCATACGGCTGGTCCAGCGAGCGGCATGTCGGAACATCGCTGTCCATCAGACACTGCCAGTCATCTCCGAACTCCTCTGTGTCGATCGTGCCGGGCTGCCACTTGCCTTCCTGCTGCGGATAGGCGCTGATGTCTGTATTGTTGAAAGTCTGGTTGAAATCGCCGCCTGCTATGACATAGTTTCCTTTCACGGCTTCCTCGTTGAGGATGTCCCGCAGCGCTTTCGTCTGCGCGATCTTGCCCTCCCCGTCATCGAAAGCTTCCAGATGCAGGTTGATCAGGACCAGTTCCTTTTCTGATTCACGCACCGGAGTTCTTGTAATCAGCAGACAGCGCTTGAGATTGCCCAGCCTGACCGGCCACTTGAAAGGGCAGGGAAGCTGGATCCGCTCAGCCGACCCTATGCTGATATCAGTAAGCGTCATAATTCCGCTGCGGACTTTTCCGATCGGTGGGATCGGGAAGGGGACAAACTCCACGTCAAAGTTATAGGCGAAAGCCGGGATATAGTCCAGCTCATAGTCTTCCATCAACGTGTTGTTGATCTCGATCAGCTCATCGATATGGTGTGAACGGGTGCTGTTACGGTCCACTTCCTGCAAAAAGCACACATCCGGCTGCAGCTGCGCAGCTGTCTGTTCAATGCCGGCAAGATTGTTCCGGACTCTCTCCCGGTCTGCCGTCATGACGCTCTTCCCGCCGTCCATGAAGAAATCCGCGTTATCGCCAAGCGCCCCGTATCCGCAGTTCCAGGTCATCACCTTCAGGGAAATGCCCGGATAGATGGGATCGCCGGGCCAGGGGCTGACTGCCACATGTTCTCTTTCCTGCGGCCTGTACTCCGTCAGCGTCAGATATTCGAGAAGGCCCGCGAACAGGATTGCCGCGAGCAGGAACATCGACAACAGAAACCGCAGTATTTTGCCGGCGGGACCTTTTTTCCGGAGCCCGGTATTTGTGTTGTCCGATCGATACTGTTTGTTTTCCTTATCCATTTCCTTCCTCACTGGCTGAACATGTTCATCAGCCTGTACATCATTGGCATCACGCACGCCAGCCATCCGGCGATAAAAATGACCAGATGCTTCTTCTTTAAAATGATCGCGGCAAATTCCCGGATCATGGCGCTGGGCCAGTAATACGGCGCGACATGGGCGCCGATCCCCGTACACTCCAGGTCCATTTCCCTGCACAGGCTCAGTGCCCGGTAAACATGATAATTGCTGGTGACAAGCGCCGTATAGCGCGGTCCCTGCCGCCCCTCAATAATTGCCTTGGAAAAAAGCAGGTTCTCGCGGGTCGTCGCAGACCTGTCCTCCCGTATGATATGATCCTGCGGGATCCCGTGCTCCAGAAGATACTCCTCCATGGCTTCCGCCTCCGAGCGCGCTTCGTCCCCGCCTTTTCCGCCGGAAGGAATCATGACAGGCGGCGTGGGGTCCTTGTGATAGACCTCGATCGCCTTATCGATGCGGTCAGCCAGGAGCTTGGATACTTTGGATCCGCCGATCAGTCCGCACCCGTGAATGATGACATAGTCAAAATCCCTCTTGCGGGGAATGATCTGCAAAAGGACCGTGTAGCTCATGAAAGCGACGAAGACAAGCGACCCGTATGTCACCGACAAACTGATAAATAAAAGGATCCGCATGCCGGTCGTGACAAACTGCGCCGTATCTTCCGCCCAGAAATAGGGGAAGATATAAAACAAAAAGGTACAGGCCTCTCCTGCTCCGACGACCAGTCCCAGCAGGAGTGAAAGCATATTGGCAAGGCTGTGTCCCTCCCGCCGGTACATGATCACGCCGTTCGCGACCAGAAGACCGGGCACCGATAAAAGGACAATGAAGACAACCACCGAGATCGCCCTGGCTGTGAGGCCAAAATACGGTCCCGACAGCGCGCAGACCAGCGGCACCGTAGAGGCGGCGGCAAAAAGCAGAAAAATACTGTTTCTGAACCGGCTCCGGTCCGCGGCGATCGCAGCAGCAAGGATTCCCCAGAAGATCACGCAGGGAACTGCATATTCAAATACTCTGCTCCAATAGGCACCCATTCTGTATATCTACTCCTTAATACCCTGTTTTCGCAGGAGCGCAGCCCTGTAACGGCATGTTTTGGCGGACCGGACTCCTCTCTTCAAATGATTATCCCCGATTATACCATTTTCAGGTCATTATGAAAACGGGGCGCCTCCTTCCCCGGAAAGAGACGCCCCGTTTGGCTCTGAATCATTTGCGCAGCTTCTATGATTTCATAGATTCATATGCGCAATTTCTATTGTTATGTTGTCGTCACTGATTAGCCATCATCTTGACGCGGTTCAGCGCATCCGCGACAGCCGGAATACTGATCAGGATCAGTACGACGACCGCTTCACCTGCAATATAAATAATATTGTAGACGGCGGAGTAAGCAGCCGCGTTCCATCCCTCCCAGGCGTATTCGCCAAAGAAGATCCAGCCGGATAAGAAGGCGAAGAACCAGCGGCCGACACAGGCTGCGATATATCCTAAGTGGAGACCGTACTTCTTCGAAGCGAAGAATCCGGACAGTCCAAACGCGGCAAAGGCCAGGCCGTAGTCAATAAAGACCTGCACAGGCGTCAGGATATAGGGGCCTAGGAAAAACTGTAAGATGCCGTGCGCGAAGCCCGCCACAATTCCTACCACGGGGCCAAAGAAAAATCCGGGCAGTACCGCGAACAGAGTCGACGCCAGTGTGATCGATCCGCCTGTCGGAAATTCGAAGACCTTGATCATACTTGTGATGCTGGCCAGTGCGATGCACATGGCGCTGAAGACGAGAATCCTGGTTGTTTTGTTCATAAAAAAACCTCCTTGTGTGTACAGGAGGAGAGTTGGGTCACAGTACAGCCGCAACAGCACAGCGCGCTTTCACAGCGGCCGCAGGTCTGACTGTACTATGTGCTTCCTTACGCCGGTATTACCCGGGTCAAGTAATAAGGGTCAGCCGCTCCGGTCCGCTTATTGCGAACGGGCTGCTGTCTCAGCATCCGCTCCCCCAGCCAATATTGTTTACTAAAGTAAAGTACTACCGGCAGAGTGTTTTGTCAACTATAAAGTGCGGCCTAAAGCCGTCGTGCGAAACAGGCGTCCGTGGAAAGCAAAAAAGCGGGACTGCCCTAAAGGCAGCCCCGCTCGCAATGCTATATACGTATTCTGAATGGATCACTTGACCTCGGACATGCCGAAAGGAAGGCCCTCGTTGAAGTTTCTCGCATTCTCCATCGTAACCGCTGCGATCGCCTGCAGAGCCTCTCTTGTGAAGAAAGCCTGGTGGGATGTCAGGATCAGGTTGGGGAACATGGTCAGTCTTGCAACGATATCCGTATCGATCATCTCGTCGGATCTGTCGTTGTAGACGTTGGGATCTTCGCCTTCATAGACGTCCAGCGCTACGCAGTGGAACTTGTTGGCTTTGAGGCCTCTGATCAGCGCCTCGGGATCGACAAGCGGTCCGCGGGACGTGTTGACCAGCATGACGTTT
Organism: uncultured Lachnospiraceae bacterium; assembly: GCA_900319245.1. Taxonomy (GTDB): domain Bacteria; phylum Bacillota; class Clostridia; order Lachnospirales; family Lachnospiraceae; genus CAG-791. The sequence goes on from ONNQ01000016.1 coordinate 65,736, forward strand.
TCCTTCATCATCGCGATCGCGTCGTCATCGATCAGGTGATAGGTTCCGTTGGCGCCCATGACCAGCGGTGCGTGCAGGGAGATCAGATCTGCCTTCTGCAGAAGCTCTTCCTTGGATACATAGCGGAGAAGTCCTTTCTCCTCAAGGCTCTTGTTGGGGAATGCGTCCCAGCCAAGAACCGTCATGCCATAGCCCTTGCAGATGTTGGCCATGATCTGGCCGATTCTGCCGGTGCCCATAATGCCTGCCACCTTATTGTGCAGGTCAAGGCCCAGAAGTCCGCTCAGCGCGAAGTTGTTGTCCTTCACCTTGATATAGGACTTGTGGATGCGGCGGTTTGCTGCCTGCAGGATTGTCATGGCGTGCTCGGCAACTGCATAGGGGGAATATGCAGGAACACGGAGAACGGTAATACCGCACTCTGCAGCTGCCTTAATGTCAACATTGTTGAAGCCTGCGCAGCGAAGGAGGATCAGCTTGACGCCGCACTCGTTGAGGATCTGTACCACTTCGCGGGGCGCTTCGTCATTGACGAAGATGCAGACTGCATCATAGCCCTTGGCAAGGTTGGCAGACTCGATTGTGAGACGGCTGTTGAAATACTTGATATCAACATTGTAAGTGCCTTCGCCCTTGTCTCTGGAGAGTTCGCTGAAGAACATGCGGTCATAGTCCTTGGTTCCAAAGAAAGCGACCTTGAGGACGTCTCTCTTCTTGGCCTTGGGTGCGATCTCGGACAGCACCGCCTCAATCTTGGCAATTGCGTCATCCTCGTCCGGACCATCCGCCGTGATGTTCAGGACCGAACCCTTGGCGGCGTGAAGTGCCAAAATCTGGAGCACGTTGTTGCCGGACGCAATGTTTCCATTGCTCTCGATCATGACCGCACTCTTAAAATTGGTGCACGCCTGCGCCAGAAGCGCAGCGGGACGCGCGTGAATTCCCAGCGGATTCTTCACCTTGTACTGTAGTGTTTTCATAGATTTCCCTTCTCTCGATACTAGAATGTGGACAGTACCATACATAATATGCTACCGCCATTATATACATATTTCACGAATAATTCAATTTCTTGTGGCTCCATATTGTCAAAATATACAACATTCATTTCACATTCGTGAAACGTTCGAAGGAAAACCGTCACGTCTTCTCACTTGGTCGTGATCTTTCTGTACTGGGCCGGCGATACGTCGAAGGTTTTCTTAAAGACTCTGGAAAAGTGCTCCGCATTGGGGTAGCCGATGGAATACGAAATATTCTCGATCGTCATATTGCCGTTTCTGAGCAGTGTTTTGGCTCTCTTCATGCGGACCTGCGTGACCTGCTCGCCGAAGGTCTTGCCGGACTTCTCCCGGATGAACTTGGAGATGTAAGGCGTGGAGAGATGGAACTCCCTGGCAAGGTCCTCCAGCGTGACTGTCTGGTAATTGGCCTGAATGAAGTTGAGCATCGCGATCAGGCGATTGTCCTTCTCTGCGGCGGTGTCCTGCAGCTGCGGGAGCTTGTTGACCGCGACGACCAGTGCGTTGATCGAGGCGTGGATGATATCCTCGTGAATGCCGACGCCCCAATAGGTCTTGCCGTTGCAGAGAATGCCCACATAGGCCATCGCCTTGGAGGAGGAGCCTCTCGAGAGTGCGTGCTCTTCATAGGTGGACAGCTCGTAGCTCACGCCAAAATACTGCTTGATCGTATTGCTCACCGCGTCCAGACGGCCGTTTCCGTTGGCGTCGACCACCGTCTTGCGCTCGCCTTCCATGATCGTTGCCTCCGCCATGATGCCGTCCACCTGGCGGAAATGGCACTCGGGAATGGTGAAGCGGGGCGTGTTCTCGACATAGCGGTCCGTGAAGATCTCGTAGACGGCCTGGGGGGACAGCTCGCTGTGGGTCTCGTCCGAGACCTGCTTGACAGCGTAGCCCACTTCCTCTCGCATCTTCTCCGGCAGTACGATCGCATAATTCTGCTTGAGGACATATGCGACGCCGCCCTTGCCGGACTGGCTGTTGATGCGGATGACGTCGGAATCGTAGGTTCTCGATACGTCCTGCGGGTCGATGGGCAGATAGGGCACCGTCCACTTGTTGGGATCATGGGTCTCTTTGTAGGTCATGCCCTTGGAGATTGCATCCTGGTGGGAACCGGAGAAGGCGCTGAATACCAGATCGCCCGCGTAAGGCTGTCTCGCGTGGACGTCCATTCGGGTCAGGCGCTCATAGGTCTCGCGGATCCTGGGCATATCGGTGAAGTCGAGCTCCGGGTCGATGCCGTACGCAAAGAGGTTCATAGCCACTGCGACGATATCCACATTGCCGGTTCTCTCGCCATTTCCGAACAGCGTGCCTTCCACGCGGTCCGCGCCGGCAAGGACGCCCAGCTCTGTGTCCGCGATACCGCATCCGCGGTCATTGTGGGGGTGGAGACTGAGCACAACGCCGTCTCTATATTTCATATGCTTATTCAAATACTCAATCTGGGAGGCAAACACGTGCGGCATGGCCGTCTCGACCGTCGCCGGAATGTTGATGATGGCCTTCCAGGTGGGCGTCGGCTGCCATACGTCCAGCACGGCGTTGCAGACTTCGAGCGCATACTCTACCTCTGTCCCGTGGAAGCTCTCCGGGCTGTATTCAAACATGAAGTTGCCGTCGGTCTCCTCCGCCAGCTCCTTGAGGAGCTTTGCGCCGTCGACCGCGAGCTTCTTGATCTCCTCTTTGTTCTTACGAAAGACCTGCTCGCGCTGGGCCACAGACGTAGAGTTATAGAGGTGCACGACTGCCTTGGGCGCGCCCTTGACGGCTTCGAAGGTCTTGCGGATGATGTGCTCTCTGGCCTGGGTCAGCACCTGGATCGTGACGTCGTCCGGGATCATATTTCTCTCGATCAGTGCGCGCAGAAAGTCATACTCTGTCTCAGACGCCGCCGGGAAACCGACCTCGATCTCCTTAAACCCGATCTCTACCAGCATCTGGAAGAACTCGATCTTCTCCTCCAGGCTCATGGGCTCGATCAGGGCCTGGTTGCCGTCGCGCAGGTCCACGCTGCACCAGATCGGGGCCTTGTCGATATAATCCTTCTTGGCCCAATCGAGGCATTCCGTCGGGGGAAGGAAATATTGCCGCATGTATTTGCTGTAGTTCATCATGGTCGTTTCTCCTCTCGTTTTCCCGCCTATTTGTCGGAGCGGCGGGCCAAAATATACTCCATATGGTTTAAAAATTATCAAAAACCGTGACTTTAGTTTATTCCCAACGAGAGGGATTGAGAATGATTATATTTATTCAATCCGATTGATTATTTTTAATTAAGTTAATCGTATTGAACGCTCGCGCCGCCTAGTTGAAGCAAGTTCATGATGCAGCGGCGATGTCTTTGCACCTTCGCACTGTAATCTTTTGGCCACTTGAAAAAACGGGACCGCCGATTGGCAGTCCCGCGTTTTCGCTTTGTATTGGATACGCAATGATCGTATGATTTTTATTACTATTTCTTACTTGCCGTCAAAGATCAGAGCGGAATCGACGCGGTAGTCCTCGAGGAACTTTCTTCCCTGCAGTCCCGCCAGCTCGATCATGAACAGCATATCAACGACCTCGCCGCCCAGTTTCTCAACGAGCTGCGCCATGGCCTTTGCTGTGCCGCCGGTTGCCAGAAGATCATCCACGATCAGGCACTTCTGTCCGGGCTGGATCGCGTCAATATGCATCTCCAGTGTGGCTTTTCCATACTCCAGATCATAGTCGACAGAAATGGTCTTCCAGGGAAGCTTGCCCTTCTTGCGGACCAGTACGAGCGGTTTGTGAAGGTTGTACGCCAGCGCTGCACCATAGATAAAGCCGCGAGACTCAGCGCCAACGATCACGTCAAAATCCAGATCCTTGATCAGATCCTGCATAGAATCGATTGCAAGCTTCAGACCATCAGCATCCTGAAAAACTGTGGTGATGTCACGGAACATAATGCCAGGTTCCGGGAAGTCGGGAATAGTGCGGATATAATCTTCTAACTTTTTCATGATTACCCCTTTTTTGTACGTAGCAGTGTTGGCGTTTCGGCACCCGAGTTCTGCATGCCCCTTTGGGGACCATTTCCCGTGTGCTGCTTAATAATATACATTATAGCATACCTTTTGTCACTCAGAAGCGCCGTAATGGACCGCGACAGGCATATTTTGCTCTACAAGTTCAAAGATCGTCGGCATGGCCCATGTCGGGCAGTTGATGCAGCCGTGGGATCCGTTCCAGTTCCATATATTGCCGCCAAAATAGTAGCGCCAGGACGCGTCGTGCAGGCCAATTCCAGTGTCCGTCAGGCGGATCCAGTAATCGACGTCCGTCTCATACCCCCACTCGCCGTCGTCCTGCTTGTCGCCGCGAAGGGTGGTGTCCCGCTTCTTGTCATAGGCAAAGAAGGCGCCGGCGGGCGTCCTGTGCTCGCTGTCGTTATTGCCCGATACGATGTCGGTCTCGAAGATCACGTTGTGGTCCTTATAGATCCAAAGGTGCTGCTGCGACAGGTCCACTTCCACATAGTCGCCGCCAAAGCCGTGGTTGTCGTCGGGGTCCGAGGCCTCAGTCCGCCAATAGACAGGCTCTCTCTCTGTCTGTTCGTTGTCGTCCAGCTCCCACCGCAGCTCCTCTGCCTCGTTTGTCTTGTCGATCCGGTAGCCGTAATAGCCCTTGCCGGGGAGCATGATCTCATCGCCGCTGTGGGTCGTAAAGGGGTGCTCCTTGTAGACGGTATCTACCTGGTCGGCAAGGTCCTGCACAAACGCTGTCAGGCATTCCTCCCAGATGTCGTCGTCTCTGTAATAGTCGCCCTCGTCGTCCACTTCCAGCCAGTCCTTAAGTTCCGTGCCGTCCAGCACTCTGGTATCGCCGCCCGGCAGATCATATACGATGCGCGCGCCGGCCAGATCGTTGAGCTGCTCGACGTCCTTTATGAGCCGCTCGTTCTCCTTGCGGACCTTGGGCGCCAGATAGGCCCCCTTTGTATCTTCCAGATGCAGCGTCTCCTTCTCTATGAGAACTGCCTCTCTCACAGCCGCGTCCGCAGCCTTTTGGTCCAGCGTTGTTCCGTCCACCTCCGGCGCCACGAGGAACTTGCCGTCCTGGTAGTCCAAAAACGCGTCTCTGGGCGCGATCATGTTGCCGCTCTGCATCTGCGGCACCGCATGGAAGATCGCCAGCAGCTTCTCCGCAGAGAATTCCTTCTTTTCCGGTATCTCATAGCGGGTGTTCTTGTATAAGCCGAGCACCCACGCATAGGGACTCTGCTCGTGCAAAAGCTGCTCCACATGGCCGTCTGAGACATAGTGATAATCGATGTCCTCTCCGGCAATTGTGAGCGGCTCGCCGTCCCGGAAGGATACCTTCAGTTGATAGTCTCCCAGGACCTCCTCCACTTCGCTGACGGTCATGGCTGTGACCTCATGCCCGTTGATGATCGTGCCGGGAATGAATGTATCTCTGTAGTCAAGCGCCTTGCCACAGATGATCCCTCCTGCCAGCGCAACAATGGAAATGCAGGCCGCAATAGCGCCCTGCCTACACTCATTTTTTCTCTCTATCATATATGTACTTCCTTGTTCCCATCCCCGTATCAAATCCCTGATACCCCGACATTATATCCCAAATCGGCAGGGCATACAATGCCGATGTGTGTCATTGCGCAGACTCTGTTCCTATTTGGGCATACCCCCTTCTGTTCGCAACATCGATAAATTATGTTCGATACAAGGAGTAAAACACAAAATAGAGCCAGCCTGCACAGCAGGTTGGCTCTTGGTAAAAACTGTATTCTCTCGGGAAAGATTATCTCTTGGAGAACTGAGGTGCACGACGAGCGCCCTTTAGACCATACTTCTTTCTTTCCTTCATGCGAGGATCTCTGGTAAGGAAGCCTGCTTTCTTCAGAGCGGGTCTGAGCTCAGCATCAGCCTCGCAAAGTGCACGAGCGATACCGTGACGGATTGCGCCAGCCTGACCGGTTGTGCCGCCGCCCTTGACAGTGATCTTGAAATCATACTGGTCGACAGTCTGTGTCTCGACCAGGGGCTGTCTAACGATAACCTTCAGAGTCTCAAGTCCGAAGTAATCATCGATGGTTCTGCCGTTGATGGTCATCTCGCCCTTACCGGGGGTCATAAAAACTCTGGCAACAGAGGATTTTCTTCTGCCTGTTCCATAGTAAGTGGTTGCTTTAGCCATTTTTATCTCCTTTCAGTCTCCGATTAGAACGTAAGCACTTCGGGCTTCTGAGCTGCGTGATTGTGCTCGCCGCCTTCGTATACGTAAAGCTTCTTGTACATCTGCTCACCAAGTCTTCCCTTCGGAAGCATTCCGCGGACAGCCTTTTCCACGACTCTGACAGGCTTGGTTCTGAGCATCTCACGAAGTGTTGTATACTTCGCGCTTCCGACGTACTCGGAATGTCTGAAGTAGATCTTCTGATCAAGCTTCTTGCCTGTAACCTTGATCTTGCCGGCGTTAAGAATGATCACATAATCGCCTGTGTCAAGGAAAGGGGTGAAGATCGGCTTGTTCTTGCCGCGAAGGACCTTCGCAACTTCGGAAGCAAGACGACCAAGTGTCATATCAGTAGCGTCAACTACATACCATTTTCTCTCGATCTTTGCTGCGCTAGGCATATAGGTTTTCATCATATATCCTCCATTATCAGTGAACCGTCATAGATAGTCATTTGTGCGATTCGCAGTCGGTGCATGATCCAAAACCGGGGAGTTTGGGCATCAAAAAAGACGCAGTTCATCACCGTCGCACCCGAATATTATAAGATACGGATTTGCGCGTGTCAATTTTAAACAGAAAATTTTTACAGATTTTTTTCAGCGATTCGCCGTGTTTTGGCCGCCTGGGCCGCCTGTCCGCGGCGTGTGCTTCACTTCTCATCGAATCTCAGCCAATCTCATCCAATCTCAGCCAATTAAGCCAATTAGGCCAAAATCGCATAGTGCACCAGCGTCAGTCCCTCCGGCGGCGCCGTGGGGCCGGCCTTCTCTCTGTCGCAGGCCTTCAGGATCTCCCGGATCTCTTCCGGTTCGATCGCGCCACGCCCCACTTCCATCAGGGTGCCGGCGATGATCCGGACCATGTTGTACAAAAAGCCGGTGCCGCTCACGCGGATCACGATCTCTCTGGGGGAAACGCCCCTTTGCGGCGCGGGCTGTGTCACAAGCTCTGCCGCTCGTTCCTCTTCGCAGGGCCTCTCCCATACTTCGATGGCTGTGATCTCACGCGTCGTCGTGAGCGCCTGCGTATGCACGCTGCAAAAGCTCTTGAAGTCGTGTTCTCCGACCAGATACTGCGCGGCTTCCTGCATGCGCGCTACGTCAAAGGGCGTGTAGGAATAGTAGGTAAAGCGCCTTCTGCGCGGCGAAGGAAAGCGGGCGTTATAAATGACATAGTCGTATGTTTTGACTGTGTGCGCAAAGCGCGGATGAAAATCCGGGGGCACTTCCCGGGCGCTCTGCACGCAAATGGCCTCCGGGAGGCGAACGTTGAGCGCATTGGCAAACTTCTCCGGCGGGATCCGGCTCTCTGTGTCAAACACTGCCAGGTTGCAGAGTGCATGGACGCCCGCGTCGGTGCGGCTCGCGCCGCTGACCTCTGTCGGGACGCCGGTCAGCTCTGTGATCGCCCTATTCAGTTCTCTTTCAATGGTCGGAACGCCGCTCTTTTGCGCCTGAAATCCCGAATAGCCGGTGCCGTCATAGGCCACCGTGAGAAGGATTCGTTTCATAGGTTTGCCTTTTTTGGATGATAAAGTCGGACTGCTCAGAAGATCACTCTCGTCGCGATGCACGCCGCAAAGTAGAGAAGCAGCACGCCGTACGCCGCGCGGTCCCTGCCCTTGTAGACAAGGGGTTTCATCTTGGTGCGGCCTTCACCGCCCCTGTAACATCTGGCTTCCATCGCCATCGCGAGGTCGTTGGCTCTGCGGAAGGCGGAGATAAAGAGGGGGACCAGAAGCGGGACCAGACTCTTGATCTTTTTGATCAGGTTTTTGCTCTCGAAGTCAGCGCCTCTGGCGATCTGCGCCTTCATGATCTTGTCCGTCTCCTCCATCAGGATCGGGATAAAGCGAAGGGCGATCGACATCATCATAGAGATTTCATGCACCGGCACATGGACCTTCTTGAGGGGCCTCATGAGGCTCTCCAGCGCGTCTGTCAGCTGTGTCGGCGTGGTCGTCAGGGTCATGATCGAGGAGCCCAGGATCAGAAGACTCAGTCGCAGTGCCATCTTGATGGCAAACGAGAGGCCCTCTTTGGACATCTTGAGGAAGCCAAACTGCCAGATCACTTCGCCGGGCGTCAGAAACAGGTTGAAGCACACGGTGATCACAAGGAGAAAGAGGATCGTCTTCATGCCCCGCACGATATAGCGGAAGGGGACGTTGGAGAGCTTGATCATAGCCGCCAGAAACAGCGCGGCAAGCAAATAGCCGACCCAGGAATCCACCACAAAGAGTGCGATCAGGTAGGCAAATGTGCCAACGAGTTTCACTCTGGGATCCAGCCTGTGCAGGGCTGAATCTGTCTGATAATACTGTCCTAATGTAATTGAATCAAACATGCAGCTCCCTCCTGTGCGCCAGGATCTCTGCCGCCGCTTCTTTGACTGTGAGGCAGTCTGTGTTTACATCCAGCCCCCTCTCTTTGAGCAGTTTCATGATATAGGTGATCTGCGGCGCGGCAAGCCCCAGACTCTCGAGCTCCTTCACGTGCCGGAATACTTTGACCGGGTCATCATCATAGAGGAGTTTGCCGCCGCCCATGACCATGATGCGGTCCACATAGCGGGCCACGTCGTCCATGCTGTGCGAAACCAGGATGATGGTCATATTCAGCGTCCGTTTCATCTCGGCGATCAGTCCCAGGATCTCGTCCCGCCCCTTGGGGTCCAGGCCCGCCGTGGGCTCGTCCAGAATCAGGATGCGCGGGCGCATTGCAAGTACGCCTGCGATCGCGGCGCGTCTCTTCTGTCCGCCGGACAGATCGAAAGGCGACGATGTATAAAGCGATTTGGGCATCTTCACGCTCTCCAGCGCCTCTACGGCCCTCTGCTTGGCCTCCTGATCGCCCATCCCCAGGTTTCTGGGACCGAACATCACATCCGTGATGACGTCCACTTCAAAGAGCTGATGCTCCGGATACTGAAAGACAAGACCGACGTCCGAGCGAAGTTTTTTCTTGTCGAATTTGTCCCCGTCAATGTCTTCGCCATTGTAATAAATATGGCCGGACGTGACCTTCAAAAGGCCGTTCAGCGTCTGTACGAAGGTGGATTTTCCGGAGCCCGTGTGCCCGATGAGACCGATAAACTGGTTGTCCGGGATCTCACAAGAGATGTGATCCAGGGCGTTGACCTGCATGGCAGTGCCCCTCTCATAGAGGAAGCAAATATCATCAACCTTGATTCCCATGGCCAGCCTCCTCTCCTGCCTGCACCTGCCTGTTGGCTGCGGTGCTCTTCTGTTCTCCTGTCGCTGCCGAGTTCTTCTGCTCTTCTGTCGCTGCTGTGCTCTTCTGTTTTTCTGCCACTTCTGTGCTTTGACCTGTTTCACAGCCGAGCAGCGCGTCCACCAGTTCCTCTTTGGTCAAAATACTGGCCGGCAGGTCCAGTCCCGCCTTCCGCAGTTCGTGCGCCAGAAGCGTCACCTGCGGCACATCCAGCTGCAGCTCCTTCATCCGCTCCACCTGGCTGAAAATCTCGCGGGGTGTGCCCTGCATGGCGACTTCGCCCTGATCCATGACAAAGATCCGATCGGCGTCGATCGCCTCCTCCATGTAGTGGGTGATCAGAATGACCGTGATCCCCTTCTCGCGGTTGAGCTTCATCGCCGCCTTGATGACCTCTTTTCTTCCGTTGGGATCCAGCATGGCGGTGGGTTCGTCGAGAATGATGCACTTGGGCTCCATTGCGATCACGCCGGCGATCGAGACTCTCTGCTTCTGTCCGCCTGAGAGCCTGTTGGGTGATTTCTTGCGATGTTCCAGCATGCCGACGGCCGCAAGGCTCTCCTCGACGCGTTTCCAGATTTCCTCTGTCGGCACGCCGATATTCTCGGGTCCAAACCCGACGTCCTCTTCTACGACCTGGGCGATGATCTGGTTGTCCGGGTTCTGGAACACCATGCCGGCCTCTCTGCGGATCTCCCACAGGTGCGCGCTGTCCTTGGTATCCATGCCGTCTACCCAGACTGTGCCCTCTGTAGGGAATAGGAGCGCATTCAAGTGCTTAGCCAGCGTTGACTTGCCCGATCCGTTGTGGCCAAGAACAGCAATGAACTGGCCGGGTTGTACGTCCAGATCGACGCCGCTGATGGCGCGCACCGTACCCGCCACATTTCCTTCATCGTCCCTCTTTATATAGTCGTGAATCAGTTTCTGTATTTTGATCATGGACATCGTATTTGTCTCCCGAGTCTTTCCTGCTTGTAGACAAGGTGTCTATCCTTTGCAAAAAAGCCTCCGAGAATCATATCCCGGAGGCTTTCAAAACCTTACTATCTGTCAGATCCCAGTGAATTAGACAAACTCAAGTACGACTTCCATCGCACCGTCGCCGCGTCTCTGACCGATCTTGATGATTCTTGTATAGCCGCCGTTACGGTTCGCATACTTGGGGCCGTACTCGCTGAACAGCTTCTCAACAAGATCAACATCCTTGGAGTTCTTTCTGCGGGCTCTGCCGTCAGCCGGAACTTCCACTACAGGATACAGGAAACGCATAAGCTGTCTTCTTGCGTGCAGACGAGCAGGAGAATCTTTCTTGACAGTCTTGTCAACTGTATCAAAAACAGTTACTCTCTTGCCATCAACAACTTCTTTGACGCGCTTGCCGTCCTTGTCCTTGCGGGCAACCTTAGCCTTGACGGTAACTTCCTCGTAATCATCCTTGTACTTAGCAGCCAGTGTGATCATGGGCTCCACGATCTTCTGTACTTCCTTCGCTCTAGCCTCAGTGGTAACGATCTTGCCCTTGTAGATCAGAGCGGTTACCTGGTTGCGGAGCAGAGCCTTTCTAAGTTTGGTCTTCTTACCGAGTTTTCTGTACATTGCCATTGTATTTTCCTCCTTTATGACAGCGCCGTAGGGAGCACTCTTCGGGCTTTACCTCCCTGCGGTTCGCGGATGATCCGCTGCCGTCGACCGCCTCGCACTCTTCGGATTTACCTTAGGCGGAACTATCGTTTTCTTAGGTTCTATATAGAATACGCGATGTCAAAACAGCGCTCTATCCTATGCTTCTTACTGGGCAGCTTCCTCGCTGTTATTGAGGGAAAGTCCCAGCTCCTTGAGTTTCTCAAGGACTTCCTCGAGAGACTTGCGGCCCAGGTTACGGACCTTCATCATCTCGTCAGGGGTCTTGTTGCAGAGCTCTTCAACAGTGTTGATGCCTGCTCTCTTGAGGCAGTTGTAGGAACGAACGGAAAGCTCCAGCTCGTCGATACTCATCTCGAGAACCTTCTCTTTCTGGTCGTATTCCTTCTCCACCATGATCTCTGCGGTCTTTGCATTCTCGGAAAGGTCGATGAACACGCTCAGGTGCTCGCTGAGAACCTTTGCTGCAAGACTGACAGCCTCATCAGGGCCGATTGTTCCATTGGTTGTCACGTCCAGTGTGAGCTTATCGTAGTCTGTCTGCTGACCGACACGTGTATTCTCCACTGTTACGTTTACTCTCTCAACGGGGGTGTAGATGGAATCTACAGGGATGACACCGATCTTTGTATCAGGTGTCTTGTTTTTGTCAGAGCTGATGTAGCCTCTGCCCTTTGTGATCGTCAGCTCGATGAAAAGCTTTGTATCTTTTCCGCTGAGTGTCGCGATCACAAGATCCGGATTCATGATCTGGATATCCTGATCAACCTGAATATCAGAAGCGCGGACAACGCCTTCCCCTTCATACTCGATATAAGCATTCTTGGGTTCGTTTGTCTCGCTGCTGTTCTTAATGGACAGGCCCTTGATATTCATGATGATTTCAGTGACATCTTCCTTGACTCCGGGGATAGCACCGAATTCATGCTGTACGCCATCGATCTTCACCTGGCTTACAGCTGCACCGGGAAGCGAAGAAAGCATGATTCGTCTGAGGGAATTTCCAAGAGTGATGCCATAGCCTCTCTCAAGGGGTTCCACAACAAATCTGCCATACTTCTTGTCATCAGAGATCTCCACGACCTCGATGCTCGGTCTTTCAAAATCAAACACGCGAATACCCTCCTTTGCGCGGCTCATCGTCAACTACATAGTAGAATACGCCTGCCTGCGCGTGTTCGCACAGGCAAGGCGGTCATTGCATTACTTGGAATACAACTCGACGATAAGCATCTCGTCTACAGGGACATCGATCTGCTCCCTGCGAGGAAGTGCGCTGACTGTGCCCTTCAGGGCTTCCTTATCGACATCGATCCACTCGGGAGTCAGTCTTCCTGCTGTCACTTCCATGATATCTTTGAAGCGCTGGATGGACTTGGAGCTCTCTTTTACCTCCACGACATCGCCTGCTTTTACGCGATAAGAAGGAAGGTTGATGCACTTGCCGTTTACAAGGATGTGCTTGTGGCCGACAACCTGTCTTGCCTCACGTCTGGTTCTTGCAAAGCCCATACGGAAAACAACGTTGTCAAGACGGCTCTCGAGCAATGTCATAAGGTTTTCACCGGTCATGCCCTTCATTCTATCAGCCTTCTCATAGTAATTTCTGAAAGGCTTCTCAAGCACGCCATAGATGAATTTTGCTTTCTGCTTCTCGCGAAGCTGAAGGCCGTACTCACTCATCTTGCGGCTTCTGCGGATCAGGGTTCTCTTGGACTTCTTGTCATATCCAAGGAATGTGGGGTCCAGATCGAGAGATCTGCATCTTTTCAGTACTGGTGTCTTGTCTACTGCCATGATGGCTCCTTTCTTCTGTCACGGATCACCGTGATTGTTGTTTACAACACGCTTCCGCGTGCCTTCATCCAATATGTTTCTATTTCAGCACCACGAAAACGGATTTTGAGCAGGATGAAGAGCTTGTTCTTCAGACTGATCATAAATACGTTTTCGAGGCGGACAAGGCGCGCAGCGCCTCTGACCGCCACAGTCTCGGAATGCGGAGCATTCTGAGACTGAGGTGATGAATTACTACTGTTTGTCAGACTCTACGTCTCTTAGGCGGACGGCAACCATTGTGAGGAACGGGTGTTACGTCTGTGATGGAGATGATCTCCAGACCGTTTGCATTGAGTGCGCGGATCGCGGCTTCTCTTCCTGAACCAGGTCCCTTTACAAATACATCGACTGCCTTCAGTCCATGAATCTGTGCAGCCTTGGTAGCTGTCTCTGCTGCCATCTGTGCTGCATAGGGAGTAGATTTCCTTGAACCTTTGAATCCAAGACCGCCTGCACTTGCCCAGCTAAGAGCGTTGCCCTGAGCGTCTGTCAGAGTAACGATCGTGTTGTTAAAAGAAGACTGGATGTGCGCCTGTCCGCGTTCAACGTTTTTCTTGACACGTCTTGCAGCTTTTCTTCTAGCTGCAGCATTCTGTTTTGCCATAAAACTAACCTACTTTCTTTCCCTTTAATAAAATGTTATTGAAATGAATTATTTCTTCTTGTTAGCGATGGTCTTCTTGGGACCCTTTCTGGTTCTAGCATTGTTCTTCGTGTGCTGACCACGAACAGGAAGTCCTCTTCTGTGACGGATGCCTCTGTAGCAGCCGATCTCAGTGAGGCGCTTGATGTTCATAGCGATCTCACGGCGAAGGTCACCTTCTACCATATACTCCTCAGCGATGACTTCGCTGAGTTTCTTAACTTCATCATCAGTCAGATCTCTGCAGCGGGTATCAGGGTTTACGCCTGCCTGCTCCACGATCTTAGTTGCACTTGTACGGCCGATTCCATAAATGCTTGTCAGGCCGATTTCGACGCGCTTATCTCTAGGTAAATCTACACCTGCGATACGAGCCATTTTACTTTTCCTCCATAAATGTTACTTCATTCGTTTACTGATTGACTGGGGCTCACAAAAAGCCCAACCGGATGACTCCGGTCTTTCCGCTGCGATTCCGTCACAGCCCGCAATATACTGCGGTATTCCAGATTCAGCAGGGTATCAAAGAGTAATTCGCGGCTATCTCTAATATGATCAGAATAAAATCATGACCAGTGTGTCTATATCAGAATGTGATCTAAACGATCAGAATATAGATGCATTACATAGCCGGCAAATGGCTCCTCAACCCTGTCTCTGTTTGTGCTTCGGATTCTCGCAGATGATCCTGATAATACCTTTGCGCTTGATGACTTTGCACTTATCGCAAATAGGCTTTACAGAAGCTCTTACTTTCATAGTCTTCTCCTTTCATCATTCTCTGCAATTTCCTTGGCGCACAAGCGGGTCTTCATGCACGCACAAATAAGAATTCGTATTACGAATTCTTTACAGCCTTTGCATTATATCACACGACTATGCCGATAGCAAATGTTTTCTGCAATCTCTCCGGATGTTTTTTATTTGTCTCTCCAGATGATTCTGCCCTTTGTCAGGTCATAGGTGGACATCTCAAGGGTAACTTTATCGCCAGGAAGGATCCTGATGAAATTCTGTCTCAGCTTTCCGCTGATATGAGCAAGAATAACTGCTCCGTTTTCCAGTTTTACGCGGAAAAGTGTGTTGGGGAGTTTTTCAATTACAACACCTTCGAGTTCAATAACATCTGCTTTTGACACTTTTAATCCTCCAAAATCTTAACAATTGCTGCGAAGACATCTTTCATGTCCTGTGTCCCGTCGACTTCTCTTAGGGAACCCTGCGCCTTGTAGAAATCGATCAGCGGCTGCGTAGCTTCGTGATAAACATTCAATCTGTTCTTAACTGTCTCGGGCTTGTCATCATTTCTGAGCACAAGTTCGCTTCCGCAGACATCACAGATGCCCTCTTTCTTGGGCGGAATGTACTGAATGTGATAGGTTGCGCCGCAGTTCAGGCAGGCTCTTCTGCCGCCCATACGGCCAATGATGTTCTCATCCGGAACTTCGACGTCGATTGCAAAATCAATCTTCTCATTGTTCTTGGCCAGCTGTGCTGTAAATACCTCAGCCTGAGGAATGGTTCTCGGGAAACCGTCAAGGATGTATCCCTTTTCACAGTCGGGCTGTGCGACACGGTCGATGACCAGATCTACAGTCAGCTCATCCGGCACAAGATTTCCGGCATCCATGTAGGATTTTGCCTTCTTACCAAGCTCTGTGCCGTTCTTGATATTGGCACGGAAGATGTCACCAGTCGAGATATGGGGAATTCCATACTTCTCAGCGATCATCTCGGCCTGCGTGCCCTTACCTGCTCCGGGTGCTCCCAGCATAACGATTTTCATTGTACCCTCCGTTTCTGAGCTTTCACGCTCTGTAGCATAACATTATTACAATTTGCTATTGATGAGCATCAAACCGGAGCCAGCGAAACTTGCGTTCCACTGCCTCCGGATCTTTTACTTCAGAATCAATCGTTCAGGAATCCCTTGTAATTGCGAACCATCATCATGGATTCGATCTGCTTGATCGTCTCGAGCACAACGCTCACGACGATGATCAGGCTGGTTCCTCCAAAGCTTACAGAAGCGTTGAATACGCCTCTGAAGATGAAAGGAAGAATACCGACGATCGTAAGACCGATCGCGCCGATAAAGATGATGTAGTTCAGAATCCTGTTGAGGTAATCACTCGTAGGCTTGCCGGGACGGATACCCGGGATAAAGCCTCCGCGCTTCTTCAGATTGTCGGCAATCTCCAGCGGATTGAACGTAATGGATGTATAGAAGTATGCGAAGAAGATCAGCATAGCAATATATACAAGCAGTCCAAGCGAATATTTGATCTGGCTGGGATTGCACCAGTAGGAGGAGGAGAGGTAGCGGAGAACTTCCGACCAGACTCCTGTTCCCTTGTAGCCGGCCAGTGTGGAGATGATCACAGGGAACTCCATAATGGAGGATGCGAAGATGATCGGCATAACGCCTGCTGTGTTTACCTTCAGCGGAATCACAGAGTTGGCACCGCCAACCAGTCTTCTGCCCTGAATCTTCTGTGCGTACTGCACCGGGATTCTTCTCTCAGCATCGTTGAGAAGGATAACCATCACTACCATCGCTACGATGATCGCAATGATGATCACTGCCGCGACAAAGCCGATGGCGATTGTCTTTCCGAATACGAACTGCGTGAACAGTGACGCAATGTCCTGCGGCATTCTGGAAATAATGTTGATCGCAAGTACGATCGAAATGCCGTTTCCGACGCCCTTTTCTGTGATCTGCTCACCTACCCACATAAGGAATGCACTGCCTGCTGTCAAAGTACAGATCACCATGATGATATTGATGGCATTGTACTCTTCGAGCAGTCCCTGTCTGCCAAAACCGATTGCCATTGCGGCGCCTTCCATAAGAGCAAGCGCTACGGTGACATAACGGGTAATAGAGACAAGAAGCTTTCTTCCCTCTTCACCTTCTCTCTGCATCTCTTCCAGCTTGGGAATCGCGATGGTAAGCAGCTGAATGATGATCGAGGAAGTGATGTAGGGTGTAATGTTGAGTGCCAGAATGGACATATTTAAGAAGGATCCGCCGGTAAATGCATCCACAAAGCTGAACGCATCACCCGTCTGTGCGGCAAACCAGTTGCTGAAGTACGTTCTGTCAACACCGGGTGCCGGAAGCTGCGATCCAATTCTGATGACGATCATCATCAGCAGGGTGTAAAGAAGCTTCTGACGGATCTCCTTAAGTTTAAATACATTCTTTACATTGTTTAGAGATTCTAACATATAACAGACCTCTTAGGCTTAACGGGCTTATGCCGCCTCTTCCTCAAGAGATTGGAAGGAAAAGGCGGCTGTTTCCCGAATTATTCTGCGACTTCAGCAGTACCGCCGGCAGCTTCGATCTTAGCCTTGGCAGCAGCGCTGTAAGCATTAACCTTGACGTTGAGCTTCTTTGCAAGATCGCTGCAGCCGATGATCTTTACGCCATCTCTGGACTCTTTGATGATGCCGGCATCCTTAAGAGCCTGTACATCAACAGTAGCGCCGTCTTCAAATTTCTCAAGTCTTGTAATGTCAATAGCAACGATATCTTTGCTATTGTAGCATGTGAAGCCTCTCTTAGGAAGTCTTCTGAACAGAGGCATCTGGCCGCCTTCGAAACCAGGTCTCGGAGCTCCGGAACGAGCCTTCTGTCCTTTGTGTCCGTAACCAGCTGTCTTTCCGTTTCCGGAAGCGTGGCCGCGGCCTTTTCTGTATTTGCTGTGCTTGGAACCGTCAGCAGGTCTTAAATTTGATAATTCCATCTTTATCCCTCCCTTAGTCCAGTTCTTCAACCTTAACCATGTGGCTGATCAGGCGGATCTGGCCTCTGGTTGCAGCGTTGTCAGGAAGAATCACAGAGCTGTTCAGTTTCTTAAAGCCCATGGATTCAACAATCTTTCTATTCTTCGGAACTGCACCGATGGTAGACTTGATCAGAGTGATCTTAAGCTTTTTCGGCTCAGCCTTTGTCTCTTTTACATCTGTAGGCATACCA
>ONNQ01000008.1 GCA_900319245.1 uncultured Lachnospiraceae bacterium
TACCGTATGAGCGAGACTGTTGTTTTTGTGTATAAATACTTGCTTTTCATAGATGTATTATAGCACAAAACTGTAGATTATTAAATAATAAACATCTACTATAGAAAAGAGAAAGAGCGGATTCATCCCACGGTTAAAACCGTGGGCTTTCTCCGAAATCTATTGTAAAATCATTTTCCAGGAACTCTACTTCAGTATTTCCAGAAGTCCTAAACTTGCTTGCATTTATTTCGTGCAAAACAAGATCCTTATCAACGGCATAATACTTATTACCTTTATTGACGATCAGCATTTTTATACGTTCCTTGTTAATAATATTGTAATAGTTTTAATCTAAAAATCAACTTATCTTTTAACCAATCTGATAACATTTATCAACATTTATCAGCATTTAAAACACAATTGAATAAATTTGAGCCTATTCAGCCTGTTCTGTCAATCTCCATTTAAGTATACCTTCCTAGATGTTAATGGACAGATTGCTACGTTTTGTCCATAAACGGCGGGAGAAGGTCAATATGCGAGAGAAAAACGGCGAGAAGTACGAGCCGGAGTATCCCGCAAAGGTAACGATCAAGTATACTTTTGTGAATAGATTATTCAATAGTTAATTTGGATTATTTTAAGATTGTCCTAGTTTTTGCCCAAACTCGTTCGCTTTATTATAGAATGTGGTCCTGGAAAATCCGCACATGGCGGCGGCTTTTTCTACCGGGATCTCTTTTTTTTGCCATTTTTCATATATTACAGAAAAGTTATTGGGTAAAGGGATCGCAGGTCTGCCAAATTTGACGCCTTTCTGCATTGCCGCATCGATGCCTTCTCTCTGTCTTCTCTTGATATTGCTGCGCTCGTTCTCCGCCACGAATGAGAGTACTTGCAAAACAATGTCGCTGAGGAACGTCCCCATCAGATCCTTGCCTCTTCTCGTATCCAGAAGGGGCATCTCGAGTACTACGATATCTACTTTTTTGACACGCGTCAGGAATTGCCACTGCTCGACTACGTCCTGGTAGTTGCGGCCAAGCCGGTCGATACTCTTGATGTAGACCAGGTCGCCGGGCTTGAGCTTCTTGACCATCTTCAAGTACATGGGTCGGTTGAAGTCCTTGCCGGAAATCTTGTCTATGTAAAGGTTTCGCCGGGGCACCTGCGCGTTCTGCATTGCAATGATCTGTCTGTCTTCGTTCTGATCAATTGAGCTGACTCTAATGTAGCCGTAAGTTTTCATGTTTGTCCTCCTAAGACAGCCCATGTGAACAGACTCAAATTTGCATGGCATCACTCCTTTCTTGGTTCGCTTGGGATTTGCAAGCGCAAACCATTAGATGACGATAATTATAGTAGCAAAGAATGCTATAAATTCTTAACTCAGAGGAAAAGGGCCAAAAAAATGGCTGCCATTACTCTTTGTCGAGTAATAGCAGCCGTCTTGGTTGGTGTTATTAAGTTCAGAACTCCACAGTCTCGGGCGCAGCCGTGAAGGAGCTGAAGGTCGCCTTCGCATTCTTGAAATACAGAACTTCCGTATTGTTGTCTTCCGGGTCGTACATTGCGCGCAGGCTCGGATATGCCTCGAGCATGGACTTTTTGGGCTCGACACGGTTGTCGTCGACCAGCTCGCCCGCGACGCGGAGCCACACGCCGTCCTTGAAGGCGCAGATTTCAGCCTTGGGGTTGGCGGCCAGCTGCTTGGCGACGTCCTTGGACCGGCCTGTCTGAATGTAAAGCTTGCCCTCGAAGATATGGATCGTGCCAAAAGGCCTCACGCGGGGCTGGTCTCCTTCCACCGTCGCCAGGTAGTAGGTCTGGGCGTCTTTGATGAAGCTGCATACTCTTTCCATGGATGTCATTTGGGGTTCCTCCTTTTGTAATTATGTGTAATTTGTTATACCAATTCGTTAAGCAGCGTGAATCCCAGGATCAGCGCGCCGCCCAAAAGCTGCCACCCGTTCATGGGCTCGTGCAGCACCAATACGGACAGAACGACTGCCAGCAGCGGGTCGATGTAACTCAGCACGGCTGCTTCCTGGCCGGGCACATGCTGCAGCGACGAAAAGTACATGCAGTACGCAATCCCCGTATGCAGGAAGCCGACGATCAGGAGCAAAATCCATCCGGACCTATTGAGGGCGCCCAGATGGATGCCGCCTGTGGCCATTACGTACGGAAACAGGGTCACGACAGCCGCCACAAATTGGAGAAATGTGCGCTGGATGCCGTCCACATTTCGGATCATTTTGTTGAGAAGCACGACAGACGCATACAACACGGCTGCCCCCAGTCCAAACAGAATTCCAATGTGGTCGGTGCCGGCGGTGGTCATTTCTGCTGCTGCGCTAGCGCCGGCAGCGCTCAACTCCTCCAACGCGCTAGCGCCGGCGGCGCTTAGTTCGCTGGTAGTGCTCAGCGACCCTGCATCACTTCCTTGGAGCGTGATCAGCAGGATGCCGGCGGTGGACATGATGAAGCACAATGTTTTGACACGGGTGAGCGGTTCGCGGAAGATGAACGTGCTCACCAGGGTGATCAGGATCGGCGCGGCGTAGTAGCTCAGGGTCGCCATCGAAATCGTGGTGTATTTGTAGGCCTCGAAGAGGAGAATCCAGTTGAAGCCCATGGCGACGCCGGATACGGCGAGGAGCAGGAGTTCCTTGCCCATGCCCTTGCAGCGCAGACGCTGGCCGGTCGCAAGCAGATAGAGGCCGATCGCCAGGACGGCGAGCACGGCCCTGTAGAGCGCGGTTTCGCTGGACGGGAGGTCGATGCCCCGCACGAAGAGTCCAATCGTGCCGAATATGGCCATGGACAGGCCGATCAAAATTCTGGATCGGGTTACGATGTTACTCATAGAGTTCCTCAATAGTTTCTGGGAGAGTGTTTGCAAACTAGATCATCTGCTCAATCTCCGCATCGCTGTAGCCGAGGCCGCGCAGAATTTCGAACGTGTGGTAGCCCTCCGGGTAGCCGGCGTGCCGGTACTGGACCGGGCTCTCGGACAGGTGGATGGGGCTGCCCATCTGGGTGATCGATTGCCCGTTTGTGAGTGGGATTGGGACCGACGGCCACATTCCGCGGCTTCTCAGATGCTCGTCCCGGGCGACCTCGTCGAGGTCCATGACGGGCTCCACGCAGGCGTCGAGCCCGGCAAAAACTTCGGTCCACTCCGCGCGGGTCTTGGTGCGGAAGATTCTGGTGAGCTCTCTTTTGACCCCAAGGGTATCCGTGCGGAGAATCTTGCCGTCGCGCCATTCGGGGTGGCCGACGCCGTCGCTCAGGGCGGCCCAGAACTTGGGCTCCAGGGCTCCGACACTCATGTAGCCGCCGTCCGCCGTCTGGTAGAAATCGTAGATCCCGCCGCCATTGAGCAGGCCGCTCTCTCGCGCGGGAACGCTCCCACCGGCGAATCGGCTGGCGCCGTCCATGGAATTGAACGGGATGATGCTGTCTTGCATGGAGACGTCAATGTTTTGACCCATTCCCGTGCGCTCGCGGTAAATGACCGCTGCCAAAATACTGACCACCGCATTCATCGAACCGCCCGCCACGTCCGCGATCTGGAAGTTGTAGAGGCTGGGGCCGCCTTCCTTGCGACCGGCGGAAGCAGCGATGCCGGCGCGGGCCATGTAGTTGATGTCGTGGCCGGCTCTCATGGCGAGCGGGCCGTTCTGGCCGTAGCCGGTGATGGAACAGTAGATAATCCGCGGATTGATCGCGCGCAGCTGCTCGTAGGAGAGGCCGAACTTCTCCATGACGCCGGGGCGGAACTGCTCGACGATGATGTCGTAGTCCATGATCAGCTTGCGGACGGCCTCCACGGCGGCAGGCTTCTTGAGGTTGAGATGGATGGTCTTCTTGCCGCGGCCGAGCCAGGCCTGGGCGCCGGTGACCTGCGCGCCTTCGATGACCGGGGGCCAGTTGACCACCAGGTCGTATTTGTCCTTGCTGCTGATCTTGAGCACTTCCGCGCCGAGGTCAGCCAGCGTCATCGTGGCGTAGGGCCCGGGAAGAAGTGTGGTGAAATCGAGTACTTTGTATCCGTCTAGAGGGGTCATGGTGTCTCCTTGTGATGTAGTTTCCAGGATGTCGTTGTGATCAGAGGGTCACTCTTTGATCCGCGCGGCAAGCCGCGTTATTGGCGGGTTGTGATCAGAGGGTCACCATTTGATCATGCCCAAATTTCAGGGTCCTTGCCGGAGCCCTTTTCGAAATGATATTTGACGATTCCGAGGTCGACCTTGGCGTAGGGACCGAGGCCCGCCTTGGCAGAAACTTTGTCCCACTCGAGGGTGAGATGGAATTTCTGCTGATTCATGGCTGTCGGGGCCAGCATGGCGGCTCTGACTCCGTTTTTGAACCAGGTCGGTGAATCCGCGTTTACGTTGCTGAGAAGGCCGGCTTTCTTGGTCCTGTGTTCAGTGCCGTCGTCCAGGCCGTAGCCAATGGCGATGACGATCACAAGTTTCTCATCATCGTTCACTTCGAATGCCTCTGGAATTTTCTTGTATGTGGCGCCGACCCAGCAGGTGCGAAGTCCCATCTGCTGCGCCTCCAGCACGATTTTCTCGCCAAAATACCCACACACCTCATCCAGATCCTTCATTTGGCGCCTGCCGACCATGACAATGTAGTTGCGCACGCCGCTAAAATGGCCGTAACGCGCGAGCCTGCTCTGGAAGGCCTGGGGCTCGTCTGTCACGAGCTGAATGTGAAGGCCGCTCTCCGCATTGCATGCGCTGATCAAAGCTTCCAGCTTGTCCAGGTCCTCGCCCGTGATGGGCTGGTCATCATAGGCCCTGACAGAATGTCTCTGCAACATAGCTTCTCTGATATCCATTTCAACCTCTTTTCGGAGCGCCGATATTGAGACAGCAGGTCTGCTTGCTGCGCTCCAGGTGCAAGCAGGCTGTGTGGACGCTTTGTGGTCAAGAATTTCTTATTAATTGTAATTATTCAGTCCCGGGTGCTGAATAATTACTATAAATTAAGAGTAGCGGTCACTCGACCGCTGCTCTTCTACTAACCATAAGGACTGCCACTGCAGCAACTGCAATGGCGATTGCCATAATGATCCACTTTGCATTCGTTTTTTGCTCCTTCACTTGCATCTGTGAATTGTCAATCATAGTTGCACTGTGCAGTTCAATTTCTGCTGATCCCAGCTCGCCGGTGCCTGTCTTATAGGTCAGAG
Organism: uncultured Lachnospiraceae bacterium; assembly: GCA_900319245.1. Lineage (GTDB taxonomy): Bacteria > Bacillota > Clostridia > Lachnospirales > Lachnospiraceae > CAG-791. The sequence goes on from ONNQ01000008.1 coordinate 5,192, forward strand.
AAGGATTGTACATCAGTGATCCATTGCTTTGACGGACCGGTACTGTTATCAGAAACGGCTCGATCTGAAATCGCTGGCTGTCCGTTCCTCCGTGTGTCTGGACGGCAAGATAAAGTCCCGGATCCAGATTGGAGAACACGGCCGACCCGGCTTCGCTGATTTCTTCCGAAGGTACGTCTAGAGAAATACCCTTGTATTCGGCGGTCTCTTCCAACCTGTCCGCCAGCTCCGGTGTATATTCCGCTGCCGTCATTGGCACAGGCCCCACAGACTCAAACAGCTCATCGTAAACGAAGCTGTAACCCTTGTTCTCGATGAGATTCGCCACCTTGAAGAGTCCGACTTTGCTGCCAAAGCTGAACGGCTCATTCGTCTCTGAATCCCTGAAATCAATCGAGATGGATCCCTTATGACTCAAATCAGGCTGTTCCATACTTTCAGACGCCATTGCAGGCATCCCGCATGTAATAAGAATCCCGGCGAGGAGTCCGGCCAGCCACTTGTATGCTCTACTCATTCTATGTCATCTCCAATTTCTGTAAGAAGTTTTCTACCTATTATGACATATTTTGCTGTTAAAGTGAACCACCCACCGTCAAGTGGATTGGAGGGATGGGGTCCGCACCCCTCACTCTAAAACAATCTGCCAGGGCTTTTATGCATCCCCAAAAAGAAAGAAATCATACTACCCACTATGGAAAGGAGGGCGACAGTTTATCTTGCCACCTAACTGTAGCCCTTTCGGTGGCAATCCGATTATGGGGCATGTTTTTATTCCGTTGATACACGCTCTACTTTAAGCAAACTCTATTATTTAACTACAAGTTGATCACATCTGCATCCAGCACCGATGCAAAATATTGTGCAACCAGAGATCTATGACATACTGTAGAGTCTGCCTCCTTACACATAAGACATATCACGCTCTCTTCTTGCAAATAATTCTGACGAATGTAAATATGGATTTTTCTTGCTGTGGGATTGAGATGAGCGGGGAGCTGCGGCCATTTTCAAGCGGCGAGGTGGAGAGAATTCTTAAATGAGGATGCAGATTTTTTGAGACGACAGAGGAAATAGGAAAAGCGCCGGATGAGGATGCAAGCGATGCATCTCCGATAAAGCGAGCACGTATTTCTTCTATTATAATCATTCGATAAAAAGAACAAATAAGTGCGTAATTACAAGTAAATCTACTCAGCTGCAGGGAAAGCCTGCGGGGTGCGATCACAGGGGATGCGATCTGGACGCGCCAAGCGCTGTCGCAAGCGTCTCGAACACACAGGGCGCCCCTGTGTGCTCTAACCCTGTGTGTTCTACCCTGTGTACTCTGTTCGGCCAAAAGCAACAACCGCCACTCTGCCAAGTGACGGTTGTTTAAGCTTGATATAGTTTACCCAATTCGAAACGAGGTCAACCACTTGCTTTCCCTCGTCCGTTATCGAATCCATTTTTCTTCCCTCTGTGGTTAATCTGGTACAGCGCGCCGTCCGCGATCAGCAGCGCGGCAAGGATCCGGCAGATGATCGTCGTAACACCGAAATCGATCATGTTCATGATGAAAATCAGCATCGGAATCACCATGTAGACCAACAGCACGCCCGAGATGCCAAAAAACAGCACCGACCGAAAGCAAACATATCCCTTGATATTGCCCCAATTCCAGATTTCCGTGTTGTAATCCCACAGTCTGGTATGGAAGATTTCATACAAAACCCAGCCGGTCACATACTCCATGACGCCTGAGACGACCACGCACATGGCAAAAACAAGCAGCGGATGTGCCTTAAACGGATACACAAGCAGCGTATACGCCGCTCCTCCGAACACATAAATGGGAATCCATGGTCCATAGGAAGATCCTCTCTTGGTAAAGTAGCCCAGATCAATCCTATAGAACAAGACCTCATAGATAAACCCGAACACACCGCTGAATACCATGATCAGAATCAGCAGGTTGACCAGCTGCTGGATGTCCCAGCCCGTTTCTGCTCTTAGAAGTTGCATATCTACTCTCCGTTTCTGGTGCGCGCTACAGTTTCCTGTTCAAGTTAGCTCAGCCTCTCAACAGTTCCCCGTATATACATAGGATAGCTTCTCCCTGGCGACATCCGCAAGCTTGTAGACCTTGGCGACGTCTGTCGCCGCCCTGTCCGTCATGTGGAAGCGCGGGAAGAATCTGGAAATGTGAAGCGGGATCTCGCTTCCCGGCGCGAGGCCGCGAAGATGGGCGATCCAGGTGCACATTTCCCGCATCTCCTTCTCGGTGTCGTTTTCGCCCGGGATGATCAAGGTCGTCAGCTCGACGTGGCAGAATTGCACTGCGCGCTCAATGAAATGCATGACCATCGCGCGGTCACCGCCGAGCACGTCCTGATAATAGCGGTCCGTGAAGCCCTTCAAGTCGATGTTCATGGCGTCTATATATGGAAGAATCTCGTCCAGGACTGCCAGCTCCGCGGTTCCGTTGCTCACCAACACGTTGACCATGCCGGCTTCGTGGACCAGTTTCGCTGTATCCCGCACATATTCATAGCCGACCAGCGGCTCATTGTAGGTAAACGCCACGCCGACGTTCCCCCTTGAGCGGTAGCGCTGCGCCGCCGCTGCCAGCTCGTCCGGTTCGATGAACTCTGCTGTGTCCGCAAACTGCATGGCTTGCTGTGACCAGGAGATTTCATGGTTTTGGCAGAAGGGGCATCGCAAGTTGCAGCCATAGCTCCCCACGGACAGAATGCGGCGCCCCGGCATGAATCTCCGCAGCGGCTTTTTCTCAATGGGATCGAGCGCCAGTGCTGTAATCCGGCCGTAATTGGCGGCGGTCACTTTGCCGCCGGCGCAGATCCTGGCGCTGCAAAAGCCGAGCTGGCCTTCTTTCAGTTCACAATGTCTGAAGCAGACTTCACATCTTGGCATGCGCTCCCCTCCGTGTTGTCAAATGAATTGTGGCGGCGTCTATGCGCCGACGCGCGCCCTCGTCAATGATGGTGCCTTCGCTCCTGTGCGCCGATGCGCGCCCGGTCAGTGATGGCGCACCACTTCAAAGCGCTGCAGCTCGACGTTGTTGTCCCACGCAGCGATGCCCGCCTTGCTCTTGGCGATGGAAATCTGCTCTTCCACCGTGTCCACGCCGTCGAGGTCCGGCAGAAGCAGCCCCCGCTTCCTGCCCTTCGAGACGATCACGCCGTACCGCTTGACGTCCAGCTCCGCCGCGGAACTGATCGGCTCCGCCTCGCCGAGCACATCCACGCTGATTTCCAGCCACTTGAGTTCATCGGCCCTGATCGGGTCGAACCGCGGATCCCTGGTCGAAGCGCTGACCGCGTTGTCGATAATCTCCCGCGCGACGCAGTCCCGCACCGGCGAAATCGTGCCGATGCACCCCCGCAGCTTCCCATGCTCGTGGATGGACACGAATGCGCCCGCCTGCCGCGTCAACAGCTCTTCCGGCAGATTCTCCGGCATTTCCATCTTCCTATGATGCAAAATATAGTACTCCACCGATTTTCTGGCCAGCTGCACATACGGGTCTTCCTGCGCCCTCTTTTCAGCAAGCCGCCGGGAAGCCCCCTCAAGATACTGCTGCAAGAAGTGCCTGCTCTCATCCTTTTCACCGGGATAGAAGGTGCAGATTCCGTATCCGACGCCGGTCACATCCTCATGCGAAAGCTGCGTGGCCTTCACAGCCAATCCGTCAAAGACACCTGCCATAATGACAAATGATCGGTGCCCGCACTCCGCCGCCCTATCGCAAAACGTCTCGTCAAAATCAAACAATTCTCCAAATGCCGCCCTGCCGCACACGTCCATGATGCGCGCATCGTACTGCGGCCCTTCTTCGGCAAATCCGTAGGGGCCATAGTCCTGCAGCTTGTGGGACAGGTCGCCGCTTGCAACCAGTACCACTCTGCGGCCTGTTCTGTCGACCGCCTCCCGGATCATCTGCCCCAGGCGGTAATGCTCTGAGAGGGGGAGTCCGGAGAGGCCGATGCGCACGATTTTGGCACCTTTGTATTTGTTGCGGACAAAATAGAGCGGCACCATGGTTCCGTGGTCCAGCTGCTTGTCCCGCTCGCCCATGACGCCGGCCGGAAATCCCTGCTCACTCGCAATGCTCGCCAGCTCGCTCACAAGCTCCCTGTCATACGCCTCGTCGAAGCGCACCTGCGCGGCCCGGAAGCGGCCGAAGTCGCCGCGAGCACCCCTGCCGGGCGAAATATGAAAATAGTCCGCATACATCACCGCGTGCGGACTTGTGATGATGATCGTCTCCGGCGCTAGCGCCGCGATCTCGTCCGCGACCTGCTCGTACGCGTCGATTGTTTTCTGAATCTGCTGCTCACTCCCGCGGCCCACAGCGGGCACGATCATCGGGGGATGCGGCACCATAAAAGCTGCCAGAATCGCCATACGCGCCTCCTTCCTGGGTGTATGTCCGGGGTAACCCTTGTTTCTGCACAATTCTATTATATAACAATCGCGACCGCATGATAACCAACAGCTGCGCTCACTTAATCAATACTTGCCATGGGAGAAACTTCTCAGGAATCATCTTCTATCGCCCAACCGCCAGCAACAAAAAGGCTTGCCAGGCGCCCCCACTGGAGAATCATCTCAGAAATCAGCCTCTATTGCCCAACCGCCAGCAACAGAAAGGCTTGCCAGGCCCCACCTCTGGAGTTCTTCCTCAGAAATCAATAATCGTTTCGAAGTTCCTTCGGCACGGTAAAGAAGAATTCTTCGAGCTTGTCCATAATAATCGCGATGTCCAAAGGGTGCCCCGGGCTCTCAAAAGTGAGTATAAGATTGTTGTCCGGAATAATTCCATTATTCATATAGATTCGGAGTTTTGACAGAAAATCCATGCGATAGTCTTGTAAATCGAGCCTTCCAGCATGTTCCCAGTAGAAAGTCTCGCCCGTGATTGGATGGCGAATCGTGAAATCCGGGTAAAAGATGTGCCCACCAACTTCTAGTTTACATTCATAACGAAACGGAATATTGAACATCGTGAGCAGCATTACAATGATGGCCTCCGATTTTGACCGAACCATAATGCCCACATCGGTTGGCACATTCTTCTGCTCCGGATATATATTGTTTGTCTCATACTCCGCGTACATCCATTGCCTTAACTCCTCCGCCATTTCTGGCGGCGCCCAGAATTTCTCCGCCTCGCAATCGTCATCTGCAATCAGTTCCCTGATTCCCGGTGTCCGTATTACCTTGTTCCAAAAGTTCGTTTTGCTCTGTTTTGACATATAAGCGTCAATTGCGTTGAGTTCCTGATCGATGTCTTTGAGACGTGCCTGCAGCAGTGACTTACGCGCAAGCTGGCGGGCAAGGCTCCTATGTTCCCGACGCAGATAGATCTTTCTGGAACGCTGGCCTTTACTGTCATCAGAAACATACCATTTGTAGTATTTCTTTCCTTTGGACACATTTTTGCCAAAAGACAGTGTCCCGCTTGGCAATTCCATAACCAAATTTTCAAGCCGCTTCCTCTCGCTGAGGAGGCGCCTTTGCTCCCTGTTGATCAATTGATTGAGTGTCATCGAATTTCCTTCCCACGAAGTGCAGTGACATGTAGTCAGACTTGTTCGCAGCATTACAGATTTGCTGCAGACTCATATAAGAATTGTTGATTAAGATTGCGGTCGCACTCACATCGCTTCAAATTGCGGTCGCACCCCTGTCATAGTCATTGTATGGCATATGATGCGTCGCTTGCAAGGCGGTTATTACACCGATGTGAGACGCAAATGCTGTAATACCTTTTATGGTCGTTCTTGTTGGGCAAATCTGCTGCTTTTTCAATAAGAAGTGCCACTTGCACAGCGGATTATCCGCTGTGTTATTCCCCGTTGGGCAAAAAAGCAAGTTTATGAAGAACCTGCGCCAACACATTATCAACATTCCAGCCATAAGTAGTCAATACATTGATTAGTCAATGCTCGTCACTGGAGAAACTACTCAGAAACCAGCCTTAATCGTCCAACCGACAACATCAAAAAGGTTTGCCAGACGCCCCCACTGGAGAAACCTCTCAGAAACCAGCCTTAATCGCCCAACCGACAACATCAAAAAGGTTTGCCAGACGCCCCCACTGGAGAAACCTCTCAGAAACCAGCCTTAATTGCCCAACCGGCAACAACAAAAAGGCTTGCCGAGCACCCCCACTGGAGAATTTCCCCACACAACGAAAAAAAGGATGCCCTACAAGGCATCCTTCCTAATCTCTTCCAAGAGCGCATGCTCTTCCTCTGTAAACTGCCTGCCCTCCAGCAAGTCGGGCCGTCTCACCATGGTCCGCCGCAGCGATTCCTTGAGCCGCCACCGCCGAATCAGCGCATGATTGCCGGACGTAAGGACCTCCGGCACAGCCTCCCCCTCGTAAACCGCAGGCTGCGTGTACTGCGGATACTCGAGCAAGCCATTTTCAAAGGATTCCTCCGAGGTGCTCTCGCCACGCAGCGCGCCCGGCAGAAGCCTGATCACCGCGTCCGAGACTGCCATCGCCGCAATCTCTCCCCCTGTCAAAACATAGTCCCCAATCGAAATCTCCTCATCCACATGACGATAGATTCTTTCATCCATCCCTTCGTAGTGGCCACAGATCAGAATCAGATGAGCAAGTTTCGACAAGCGATGCGCCTGCTTCTGGTCAAAAGGACGCCCCGCCGGTGTCAGCGCAGCAACAATTGTGCCCTGCTCGACAGACTCAAGTTCCATGTCCGCATGTGCAGCGCACGTATCGATCTGATCTTGCGCTTCCTGCATTGCATCTGCACCAGAGTCCAATGCGCATGACGTACTAGCGCTCTCCGCTTCCCTCACACTTCTGAGCGCATCCAGCACTGGCTGGCAGCGCATCACCATGCCCGCACCACCGCCAAAGGGCGAATCGTCGATGTGGCGGAAGCTTCCCGGTGCAAATGATTTGATATCTACGATGGAGAGTGCAAGGCTTCCTTTGCGGATCGCCCGCTGCACAACGGGACCTTGCCGAAAGCCGTCAAAGAGCTGCGGAAACATCGTCAGGATCGTAATCCTCATTGCTCCACCTTCTGCTCTATAGCAGCCATTTCTTCCGCGTGCGCCCCTACAGGCTCACCCGTTTTCTTTGTATGCGTTTCCACATCCATATTTTCCGCAGGCACGTCCGCTCTATCCACAACCTTGTCGCTTTTCTTCTCGAGCTTCTGCGCCGCTTTGCGCTGCTCTTTCTCCTCTTCCGCTACCATCCGCGCCTTGCGCGCCTCCAGATGCGGCAGGAAGTATTCTTCATAGGTGAAGTCGATGATCGCGGCCAGCGGGATCGCCAGAAGGATTCCCCAAATGCCCCAGATGTTGCCGAATACGATGATCGCAATCAGGATCAGGAAGCCGGAAACGCCCAGCGAATCGCCGAAGAGCTTGGGCTTGATCACATAGCCGTCCAACGTCTGCAGAACAGCGGTGAAGACCAGGAAAATCAGTGCATGCCAGGGATTGACCAGCAGCAGGATAAACCCGCCGATCACAGCACCGATCATGGGACCAAAGCTGGGAATCAGGTTTGTGACGCCGACGACCACCGAGATCAGTCCGACGTACTGCATGCCCACAATGGCCATGAAAAAAGCGTTGGCGCCGCCCACAATCGCTGCGTCCAGAATGGAGAAAATGATATAGCGGACCAAAATATTGTTGCAGCGCTTCAGAAACGTCACTACTACGTCGTACCATTGATCGGACATGGACGCCTTGAGGAGGCGCCGGCTACCCTGCTTGAGCGAGTCTTTGGCACCGAGAAGGTAGATGGACAGGATCAGCGCAAGAAGCAGGTTGAGCAGATTCTTTCCAATTCCCCTGGACGCGGCCAAAATTCTGCTCAGTGACGACGTCAGCAGTTGGGTTCCTGTTTTGATCAGGTCTTCCGAAGAGGCCATGAACTCATTGAGCTGCTCGCTGAGATCGATGCCTGCAATGTTCCAGTTCGCGATCATGCCTTCCAACGTCCGGATATAGCCGTCCATGTTGCCGACCAACAGGGAAATGCTCTCGATCAGCTGCGGGATCAGCATCAGCATGAGGCACATCAGGAGCAGGATCAATACCAGCATCGCGACGATGACAGAGAGCATCCAGCGCACAGGCTGCTTCTTCAGTCCCTGGAAGAAATTCTCCTCCATAAAGCTGGCGAGCGGATTGACCATGTAGGCGATCACACACCCGATAAAGACAGCCGTGAAATAGCCGCTGAAGCTCTTAAGCGCGCCGACGATCGTCCCAAGATTGGTCAGCGCCACGTAGCTGACGACGCCGATCAGGACGGCGACCGCATTGTTATACCATTTTTGATTACTTAGCTTATTCTTTTTCATCTTTCAGCCACCGAGGAAGGCCCTTCCGCCGCGCGGTGTCGCACCGAATCATAGGGTCACCCTTTGATCACGCGTTCGTATAGTTGTCAAAATAGCCCTGCACGAGCACGACCGGCGTGCCCTTGTCGCCGGATCCGCTGGTCAGGTCGCAGAGGGAGCCGATGAGGTCGGTCAGCTGACGAGGGGTTGTGCCCTGGGACGCCATACTGCCCTTGAGGTCTGCGTCCTTCTTGCGGATGCTCTCGGAAATGGCTGCCTTCAGTGCTTCGCCGGACAGGTCCTTGTAATCGTTGTCTGCAAGATATTTGAGCTTGAGCTCGTTGGGCGTTCCGATCAGGCCGTCCGTAAAGAACGGAGAAACAACCGGATCGGCCAGCTCCCAGATCTTGCCCTGGGGATCCTTGAAGGCGCCGTCGCCGTAGACCATGACTTCTACGTGCTTGCCGGTTTCTGCCAGGATTTTGGCCTGGATCGCAAGTACCAGGTCCCCTGCGTCTCTGGGGAAGAGCTTGACCTTATCTTCCGTGGACTTGTTGGAGCCCAGAAGGCCGTAGAGCTCGTTGCAGCCGCTGCCGTTCACGGGTGCGTTCATGATCTCGTCCAGGCTGCAGACGACCTTGGCGCCGCCCGCGAGGAGGATCCTCTTGGTGCGCTTTCTGGTGTGGATGTCGCAGTTGAGGATGTGATCTGCATATTCCAGAATGGCCTTGGGCTGGTTGGCGAAGATGATCTCGCACTCCGCGCCGCAGGACTCAATCAGGTTTCCGTAATACTCCACGTAGTCAACGCCGGTGAACTCGTGCTTGTTGACGCCGAAGAGCTCTCTGTATTTGGCCAATGTCAAAACATCGCTGTAGGGGTTGACGCCCGCCTCGTCGATCATGTCGAGGCTGACCAGCTCGTTGCCGACCTCGTCAGAAGGGTAGCTGAGCATCAGAACGACCTTCTTGGCGCCCATCGCGATGCCGCGCAGGCAGATGGCGAATCTGTTTCTGGACAGGATCGGGAAGATCACGCCGATCGTGCCGCCGCCGAGCTTGGTCTTGACGTCTGCCGCAATGTCCTCGACGGAGCAATAGTTGCCCTGTGCTCTTGCGACGATGGACTCCGTCACGGCGATGACGTCGCGGTCGCGAAGCTCGAATCCTTCGCTCTCTGCTGCCTTAAGTACACTATCAGTAACAATTGCGGCAAGATCATCGCCTTCTCTGATAATGGGGCAGCGAATCCCCCTTGCAACTGTGCCAACTCTGCGCTCTGATTTGCTCATTTGTATTCTTCTCCTTAATAAAAACAATCTATGGGAATTGGCTTTATTCCCTAAAATCCCATTCAATTATAAAGGCTTAACTTTCAATCTGCAAGGTGTTGTGATCAGATGGTGACCCTGTGATCCGCGCGTCATTAAAAAAAGTCAAAATTATTTGCAAAAAGCCCTTGCAATTCTAAAGGCAACCATATATAATAGCATTTGCCTGTTGAAGAGCAGGTACTTCAAATTGAAGATCGGGGTGTAGCGCAGCTGGCTAGCGCACTTCGTTAGGGACGAAGGGGTCGTGGGTTCGAATCCCGTCACTCCGATTGGTGAAGACCGTAAACGTTATGTTTACGGTCTTTTTTGTGTTCTTTACGCAAAATCCTTGTTACAATGAGAGAAAGGCGCCGGCACATGGGAATCTGCTCCATCATTTCCGCCGGCCAACACAATACGTATCAATTTGGAGACAATCATGAGCGACATTTCAACTTTAATGGATTCCGTATATGATCTTTATGAGAAATCCGTCCACGTCCTGGAGGACGACCAAAAGCTCCCCCCCAGAGACGTCATGGAAGAAGTCTGTCAGACCCTCCTCAACGTCAGCTGCCTGCGCGAAGAGGGCCGCTTTCCCACCTTCCGGGTATGCTTCATTAAGCCGGACTCGGAGCTTCTGGACACATATATCTACTCGCACGCTCTTCTCTTCAAGGAGCCCATCCTCTTCACTACCCGCGAACTGCACAAACTTGCGCCGGCGCTGAACGCCAACATGAGCTATCTCATGCTGGACGTCACGGAGCGCCCCTTCAAGGCGATCGGCATCATCGCTTCCTACACAGCATGGCAAAAGATTGTCACCAGAGAACTGGCATCCGGCAATCGCATGCCCCGTGTTCCCAACGTTCTGGTTGCCGGGCCCGGTGAACTCAAGCTATGTTTTGGCGAGACGTCGATTGTCAACTACAGTGCCGGGCGCTGCGTATTCTATCGCACCGATGTCTTCACCTCGACGCCGATCGCGGATGCGCTGCGCAAGGACTCTGCCATTTCTGAAAAAGAGCGGCTCCAGCTCCTCTACAGAGTCCTCTGGGAGGTCGGCTTCTTTGCACATGGCGCGACGATCCTGATCGTCCCGGACGCCGAATCCTGCGAAGAATTCATTGACATCAAATATGAGCTTCCCAGCCGCTTCCGGTTCGGCGACGAATACGATATTGATAAAACGTCAGGCGCCCACCACGAAAAAGAGCTCGTCACCTATGCGGATATGATCGCCAAGCTGACCTCCGTCGATGGCGCCGTCGTCCTCACCAAGGACCTGGATCTGCTGGGTTTTGGCGCCGAAGTACTGATGGAAAAGATGGGCTCCCGGCACCCCAGGATGAAGTTTATCGGATACGATGATCAGGAGCAGACCTACAAGACCTTCCAGGACAACGGCATGCGCCACAGGGCCGGCTACCGCTTCTGCAGCTCGGTGAAAGACAGCGTCGCCTTCGTCGTCTCCCAGGACGGCACGATCGAGGCCTGCACCAAACACGACGGCAAGGTACTCGTCTACGACAACGTCTCGCTGCCCATGATCTGAATATTGCTTTAGGAGATGCCACAATGATCTACATGGACTTCCAAGCGGAATATAACCGCAAGAAAAGAACACCCGAAGAAGCCGTTCAAGTCGTAAAGAGCGGCGACTGGGTGGACTACACCTCCAATGTCGGCTTTCCCTATCTTCTGGACAAGGCGCTTGCTGACCGCAAGGATGAATTGAGTGATGTAAAGATTCGGGGGAATCTGTGTTTTGGCCCCATTGAGGCGGTGGAGTGCGATCCGGAAAGGGAGCACTTCATCTACAATTCCTGGCACTGCAGCGCTTACGAGCGGAAGCTGTGCGACCGAGGGCTCTGCAACTACATTCCCATGATCTTCCACCTGCTCGTCCCCTACTATCGGCACTTTCTGACCGTCAATGTCGCGATGTGTTCGGTCACGCCGATGGACAAGCACGGGTACTTCAACCTGTCCTGTTCGACCGGCTGTGCCAAGGGCATTCTGGAGCAGGCGGACGTCGTTATTCTGGAGGTCAACGAGCGGCTGCCGCGGATCTTGGGCGGATTTGACGAGAGTATCCACATATCCGAGGTCGACTATATCGTCGAGGGCGAGCATCCGCCGCTGCCGGAGTTTCCCATTGAGAAGCCCACCGAGGAGGACATTCGGATCGCGACCCACATCATTCCTTATATCCGCAACGGCGCTACGCTGCAGCTGGGAATCGGCGCCATGCCCAATGTCATCGGCTCCATGCTGTCGCTGACAGACATCGAGGATCTGGGCATGCACACGGAACTGTGCGGCGACGCCTATTACGAGCTCTACAAGGCAGGCAAGCTGACCAACCGCAAGAAGACCTTCCAGCGCGGCAAAGGAGTGACCGGCATCGTATTTGGCTCGCAGAAGCTTTACGACTGGGTCGACATGAATCCCGGCGTGATCATCGAGCCCCTTGAATTTGTCAACGATCCGGGCACCATCGCCCAGATTGACAACATGGTCTCGATCAACAGCTGCATCGCTGTGGATCTGTACGGACAGATCTGCGCGGAGAGCGTCGGCCTTCGCCAGATCAGCGGAACCGGCGGCCAGCTGGACTATGTGACCGGCGCGGCTATGGCCCGCGGCGGCAAAGCATTCATCTGCATGCCATCTTTCTTCACCGACAAAAAGGGCGTTCGCCACTCCAACATCGTGCCCCACTTCGAGGGCGACATCGTGACGGATCCTCGCAGCCAGGCCTACTACATCGTCACAGAACAAGGCGTTGTCAATCTGGTCGGCCGCACAACTTGGGAGCGGGCAGAGCTGCTCATTTCAATCGCACATCCCGATTTCCGTGACTCGCTTATTGCGGCTGCGGACAAGCAGAAAATCTGGAGGCGGTCCAACAAGCGGTGATGGCGTGACTATTGGATTGACCATGGACGGCAGGGTGCATCTTCGTACAAGTACGAGATGCGCTTCCCGGCTGATCGCACCAAAAAAGACTGGCGCTCCTTGATCAGAGCGTCAGCCTTTTCATTATTTTGACCTAATTCAGTTGGTATTATGAATTAAGCAACTGCCTTCTTAGCAACCTCAACGAGTGCTGCGAAACCTGCTGCATCGTTGACAGCGAGCTCAGCGAGCATCTTGCGGTTGATCTCAACGCCTGCGACCTTGAGGCCGTGCATCAGCTGGCTGTATGTGAGGCCGTTCATTCTTGCTGCTGCGTTGATACGAACGATCCAAAGGGATCTCATCTCTCTCTTCTTCTGCTTTCTGCCTGCGAATGCGGAAGTCAGCGCGCGCATAACGGACTGCTTAGCAATTCTGTACTGCTTGGATCTGGCTCCTCTGTAGCCTTTGGCAAGCTTTAATACTCTGTTGTGTTTCTTTCTCGCATTAAGAGCGCCTTTAATTCTGGCCATTTTATCTATCCTCCATTATATGTCATGCACAATCTCATAATTACATTGTGCGTTGCTTCTATTTCTGATACCGATCGGATATAAATCTGATCTTGCTGATCCTACGCCGCCTCTAATTAGAGATAAGGCATGATCTTCTTCATTGTCTTAACGTTGGTAGCGTCTGCCAGAATAGGCTTTCTGAGGCTTCTCTTCCTCTTTGTGGTCTTCTTGGTCAGGATGTGGCGCTTGTTGGCTTTGAATCTCATCAGTTTGCCTGTGCCTGTCATTTTGAAGCGCTTTGCAGCTGCTCTCTTAGTTTTCATCTTGGGCATTGTATTTACCTCCTTTGTGCCAAAACATGGACGAACATCCACGCTTTTCGATTGCAGTTCTGGTTCTCTGTCATCTAAGTACCTGACAGCATTTCTATTCAAACCGGCTGCGGCAAGCGGCCGCGCGGCGATCTGTTCAGGTCATTCCCCGAACGATCACTGTTTCTTGCCGGCAAGAAACATAGTAAGGCTTCTTCCTTCCACCTTGGGTGCCTTGTCCACAGCTGCGCAGTCCTTGAGCGCATCCGCAAAGTCTGTGAGGATGTGCGCGCTCTGCTGCATGTGCGCCATTTCACGGCCGCGGAAACGAAGTGTTACCTTCACGCGGTCACCCTTTGTCAGGAACTTTCTAGCAGCGTTGATCTTGGTCTGCAGATCGTTTGTGTCGATATTGGGAGACATACGGATCTCCTTGATCTCGACGGTGTGCTGCTTCTTCTTGGCGTCCTTCTCTTTTCTGGTCTTCTCGTACTTGTACTTGCCGTAATCGATGATCTTGCACACCGGGGGCTTTGCACCGGGAGAAATCTTGACCAGATCAAGATCTGCCTCTTCCGCCAGTTTTCTCGCTTCTTGTGCGGACATAATGCCGAGCATCTCGCCGTCCGCGCCGATCACGCGAACTTCTCTGTCGCGAATCTGTTCATTAATGAATAAATTGTCGTTATTGTTTCTGATTGCTGTACCCTCCACAACTTAAGACAAAAGAAAAACAGCGGTACGCATTCGTACCGCTGTCACTAATCGCACTCGCATCCGGTCATCTTCCGCATGGCGGAACCACCGTCTGTTTCCTCGATTGGTATAAACCACAAAAGCTTGCGCCGTTGGGTGAGAGCGGTAACTCTGCTTGATTGTACCAACTACGTGTCTTTTTCACGTACTGCATTAACATATCACTCCTGCCGTCCCTTGTCAAGCGCTTTTTTTGCAGCCTGCGCCCCATCGCTGTCTGCAGCGTTGGTCTCCATAGACTGCAGGGCCTGCTCCATCTTCTCCCTCTCCTTGGGATTGGAATTAAGAAGATCGAGGCTTGCGATGCTTCCCTTGTCCGTGAACTTACCGACGCACCAGATAAAGATCCACAAAAAGATGGGCACCGCGATCGTCATTCCAAGACTAAAGCGGAACAATCTGCCGGCGCCTGCCGTTCCAATGAGCGCGCTGATAAAGGTAACAACATACATTGCCGCCAAAAGGACGATGCCCGCCACAGCCGCCACTCTCTTGGCTGTCCAGGGCGCTTTCTGCCCGGACTGCCCGGCCTTTTCTTTCTCATTCGTCCCCATTTACGCTTCCTCCAATCGTCGATCCAGCTCTGCCTTCGCCTGTTCGTGGCTCTTCACCAAAATCGTATGGATGCCGAGTTTTTGGGCCGTCTCCAGATTTGCCTCCAGATCATCCAGGAATACGCACTCGGAAGGCACCAGATCATACTTGTCGATCAGGATCTGGTAGAAAGCCGGGTCCGGTTTGATGACCTGGTAGTCGCACGACAACAGACCGCCGTCCATATAGGACAGAAAGTCCATTGCGTCCTCATTATCTCTGGCCACTTTCATGGAATAATTGGACAGATACAGAACCCGGATGCCGCGCTCTTTCAGCGACTGGATCCAGGGAATCGATGTATCGAGTCTGTAGACGATCCCATGCACATTTTCCATGCAGAGCCGGATCTCTTTTTCCAGCTCCGGCGCGTCCTTCACAAACCGCTCAATCACTTCCTCGTCTGTCAGAATCCCTCTGTCCAGTTCCTTCCAGTGCACACTCTTCACTGTGCTGTTCATGACCTGCTCGCTGACGCCCGGCGCAAAGCCGAACTGATTGAAGAAGCGGATCCTTCCCAGTCCGACCATGACGCCGCCGATGTCAAAAATCACCGTCGTAATCTTCATAATCCCTATTTGCTCTCTTTATACAAGTTTGGACCCTTATGCAAGTTTGGACTCGCGATAGATGATATCTGTTCTTCCGGGTCCGTTCGAAACCATTGTGATCGGGTAGCCGATCTGCGCCTCGATGAACTCGATGTAGTTGCGGCAGTTCTCGGGCAGATCCTCATAGTTCTTGATGCCGCGGATATCGCACTTCCAGCCGGGAAGCGTCTTCCAGACGGGTTTTGCCTTCTTCAGAAGATGGGTCACAGGGAACTCGGTCGTCTGCTCTCCATCGATCTCATAGGCGACGCAGACCGGGATCTCGTCGAGATAGCCAAGGACGTCCAGCACGGTAAACGCCACGTCCGTCGCGCCCTGCAGGCGGCAGCCGTATTTGGACGCCACGCAGTCATACCAGCCGACTCTTCTGGGTCTTCCGGTCGTCGCGCCGTACTCGCCGCCGTCGCCGCCTCTTCGGCGAAGCTCTTCCGCCTCGTCTCCAAAGATCTCGGACGTGAACTCGCCCGCGCCGACCGCGGAGGAGTACGCCTTGTTGACGACGACGATCTTCTCGATCGCATAGGGCGGAAGTCCCGCGCCGATCGCGCCGTAGGCGGCCAGCGTGCTGGAGGAGGTGACCATGGGATAAATGCCGTGGTCGGGATCCTTCATGGTGCCGAGCTGGCCTTCTAATAAGATAGTCTTATCCTCTTTGATGGCCTTGGCCAGATACTCCGATACGTTTCCGACATAGGGCGCGATCATATCGCGGTATGTAAGAAGCGTTGCAAGCAGCTCTTTCTGGTCGATCGGATCCTTGTGATAGAGATGCTGCAGAAGGATGTCTTTTTTGACACATACATCCGCAATCTTTTCCGCAAGGACTGCCTCGTCCTGGAACAGCTCGTTGACCTGGAAGCCGATCTTTGCGTATTTGTCGGAATAGAAAGGCGCGATGCCGGATTTGGTGGAACCAAATGACTTGCCGGCCAGTCTCTCCTCCTCGAGCTGATCGAAGAGAATGTGATAGGGCATCACGATCTGGCATCTGTCAGAGATCATCAGCTGCGGCGCCGGAACGCCCTTCTCGATGATGCTCTGCATCTCATGAAACAGAATCGGAATGTTGAGCGCCACGCCGTTGCCGATGATGTTCATTACATTCTGATGAAACACGCCGGACGGAAGCGTGTGAAGCGCAAATTTTCCGTACTGATTGACGATCGTGTGACCGGCGTTCGCGCCGCCTTGAAAACGGATGACCACGTCCGCGGAATCCGCGAGCGTATCCGTGATCTTACCTTTGCCTTCATCGCCCCAGTTGGCGCCTACGACTGCTTTTACCATGTTATACCTCCGTTTTTATCAATCACTTGGTCAGGCGTTGATCGCGGCCTGATCCGTCCCGGTGTTGCGCGATCTTTTGCCGCTCTTAGACGTTGATTTCCGCCTTCTCGCCGAGAATCTCTTTGTTGGCGTCCAGAAGGGGCTTTATCACCTCGCCGAGGAATTTGTCCACCTGGTGCGGTGCGCAGCCGATGTATCTGGCCGGCTCCATGGACTTTTTCAGTTCGTCAAGGCTCATGTGGAAAGCGGGGTCCGCCGCGATCAGTTCAAGAAGGTTGTTGTCGAGGCCCTCCTCCTTGACGCGCCTGCCGGCTTCCATGGACAGCTCGCGGATCCTCTCATGGAGCTCCTGTCTGTCGCCGCCAAGCTTGACTGCGTCCATCATAATATTCTCAGTCGCCATGAAGGGAAGCTCGGACATGAGGCGCTTCTCGATGACCTTGGGATATACCTTGAGGCCGTCTGTGACGTTGAGGCACAGGTCGAGCACGCCGTCGATCGCAAGGAACCCTTCCGCGACGGAAAGTCTCTTGTTGGCAGAATCGTCCAGGGTTCTCTCAAACCACTGGGTGCCCGCGGTGACCGCCGGATTGAGCACGTCGATCATGACATAGCGGGACAGGGAGCAGATGCGCTCGCTGCGCATAGGATTTCTCTTGTAAGCCATCGCGCTGGAGCCGATCTGGCTCTTCTCGAAGGGCTCCTCCACTTCCTTGAGGTGCTGCAGAAGGCGGATATCGGTGCCCATCTTCATCGCCGCAGAAGCGACGATCCCGAGTGCGTTCAGTACGATCGTATCCACAAGTCTGGGATACGTCTGGCCGGAAACCGGCACGCAGCTGTCAAATCCCATCTTCTTCGCGATCATGGGATCCAACGCGTCCACCTTGTCGAGGTCGCCGTCGAACAGCTCCAGGAAGGAGGCCTGGGTGCCTGTCGTGCCCTTGCTGCCGAGGAGCTTGAGGCCGCCCAGCACATGCTCGACTTCGCCGAGCGCCAGATAGAATTCCTGCATCCAGAGCGTCGCTCTCTTACCCACAGTCGTGGGCTGCGCGGGCTGGAAGTGGGTAAATCCCAGCGTCGGAAGGCTCTTATATTCGTCCGCGAATTTGGCCAGCTCTGCCAAAACATTGATCAATTTCCTGCGCACAAGACGAAGCGCTTCGCGCATGATGATCACGTCGGTATTGTCTCCCACGTAGCAGCTTGTCGCGCCGAGGTGGATGATGCCCTTCGCCTTGGGGCACTGCAGTCCGTATGCATAGACATGGCTCATGACGTCGTGGCGAACGATCTTCTCACGCGCCTTCGCTTCTGCATAGTTAATCTCTTCGGCGTGTTCCTTCAGCTCCGCGATCTGTTCCTCGGTAATCGGAAGTCCCAGCTCTTTCTCGGTCTCCGCCAGGGCGATCCACAGCTTTCTCCATGTTCTGAACTTCATGTCTGGGGAGAAAATGTACTGCATCTCCTTGCTTGCGTATCTCTCGGAAAGAGGGCTCACATATCTGTCATTTGCCATGCTGTGTTCCTTTCTGTATTAAACACTTGTTTTATAACCGTATACAGTATAACAATATTTTTTTTAATATCAACACGCTGATTGGTAAAAGTGGGCCGCGCATCCCAATATACGTCCAAAAAGCGCCGCAGGATGCGCGCGGTGCACCTGCCTGCATGGGCTTTCTGCGCCCCTTTTAGAATGACGGCGCATTATCCGCTCTGAACTGATCCCGCAGTTCCCGGATTCTCTGCTGGGCGTAGTTGTCAAAGGATTTGGCCTGTCCATTTTTAAGGTACCCCGCAAGCCGCCTGTTCTGCCGGCCCGCCGTGCCGTTTTTCCAATCGCGGTCTGCCTGGGCCACGGCCTTGGTAAGCTGCGCCGCCGCGTCCTCCAGTTCAGGGTGACCGCCGATGTACTCGGCGTACGCTTCTTCGGGGATCGAGAACTGCAGCGCTGCCAGGTATCGCACACAGTTCTGCCTGCTGCCGGAGAGCCGCCATGCCTTTCCATAGCAGTCCGCCGCTTCCGCGTAGCGGAATCCGTCGGCGTACAGGCGTCCCTTTTCGGCCCAGATCCGGCCGCGCATCTCCCGTTCCAGTTCCGGAAGTTCTGCCAAAATCCCGTCCATCAGCTCGATGGCCTGGGTAATATGTCCCCGGGACGCCGCGAACTTGGCTTCTGTGAGCCTTCGCAGGAATGGTTCCATCCCCTTGCCGGAGGAGATCGAGGCGCGGATCCTCTCTATTTCGGCAACGCTCTGATAGCCCACATATAGAAGGATAACCGAGACGAAGTCCTCTACCGCGCACCGCCCGCGCAGGAGCGAGCGCAGCTGGGCAGCCAGCTCGGCGAGGCCGCAGGACTCCTCCAGCCAGACTAAGAGCTCGTGGTCCATAAGGTCCTCGTCCAGAAACGACGCGCACTGGGCCAGCGAGTAGCACAGCTCCTCCACGGTATAGACGTTCCGGTCAATGATCCGGATCCTATAGGGCTTCTCCGCGATCCGCCCTGTTGTTAGAATACTCCTACCCATTGATAGCAATCTCCTGTTCCCATTTCATCCCCGACGACGGGAAAATCTCTCCAAATCCCATATCCTCGGCTTCGATCCGCATGCGGTCCGCCGCCGTCATGGAAAGCC
Source organism: uncultured Lachnospiraceae bacterium (assembly GCA_900319245.1). Lineage (GTDB taxonomy): Bacteria > Bacillota > Clostridia > Lachnospirales > Lachnospiraceae > CAG-791. The sequence goes on from ONNQ01000008.1 coordinate 24,466, forward strand.
TTACCCTTAGCCTTGTCGTCGCGCGGGGCCTCTGCGGCATATTTTCCAGTTTCACGGCGATCTCTCTGGGACTTCCGCTGTCAACCGGCGTCTGTTGGAGGATGATCTCATCCCCCTCTTCGAGAATGATATCGATCTGAGACGCCGCGTCATACCACTCTGTCCCGGCGTCAAGGAGCGCCTGGTAGACCGGGCGTCCCTTCTTCAGGCACTGCATGCCGACGTTACAGCGCAGCGCATCTGAACTCAGGTAAAAATACTTGTCCGCCCGGGAGGCCAGCCCGCAGGCCGCCATGGTGCTGTAGGCGGCGCCTTTGCTGTAAAGGGTGTCGCCCTGAAAGGCCCTTCGTCCTCTGCAGATCAGGTTCAGCGCGTCTTTCATCCAGCCGCCGCCGAGCGCATCGCCGGTCAAATAGGCGGCCGAGAATTCCTTCTCCTGCATCCATTCTTTGACCGTGTGAAAAAGGATGCGGTCCTTTTCCGCCGCGTCTGTGTCATTGGAAATCCGAAGCCTTCTCTCATCCGGGAAACATACAATGGGGCGCGTCTTCTTATTAAAAGAGAGGCTCTGCAGAACGATTTCCGCGTCCGACCAGCCGTCTACCAAAAGGATGGACTGCCTTCTCTGTTCTTCGTCCTGCATCAGTACATAGTGGTAAAAGGATTTGAGGTGTTCCTCAAAGGAGATCTTGTCCAGCGCCGGATAGAGCGTGTCGGCGATCACTTTGAAGACTCTGGCGTGGCTGCGGTCCATGACTGCCGTCGTAAAGGTCACTGCCTCGATCTCCTCGGCTCTCACCTCTACCGACAATAATGACACGCAGTATTGCATGAACCCGAGCAGGATCTGTATAGATTCGCCGCCCTGTGTGTTGGCGCCGCCCTGCGCGCTCTCGTCCTGCTGCATCTCGCCGGCCGCGAGCGCAAGAAGGTGCGTCAAGGGCTCCTGGCCGTGATCCGCCGCTCTCTGATAAGCCTCGTTTCCATAGGTCCACGCGCCGGTCTGCGGGTTACGAAATGCGGCAGCCGGGATACTGAATTCCTCCCGCCCGGTCACATACGAGAATGTGTGCGGATCAATGCCCGCCGCAAGCCGCCGTGTGTTCAGATAAGAGAGCTGGCAGAATCGGTCTGTCAGATCGATTCCCAGAAGATACTTTTTCTCAGGAAGTCTAGTAAATAGCATTGCTCTCCTCCTCTGCCCCGAACAGCGTCTTCGTCAGGTACTCCTTCCTCGCGTACTCGCGCATGAGTGCCGCCGCTTTCTCCCGTTCTCTGCGGTCCGCGGCCCGACAGATCGCGTCAATCTGCGCAAAGCGGTCCGTCTGTACAAGATCGATCCTGGCGTCCTGCCCGATGGTTCCGCTCTCCACGATGTTCTTCTCTTCCGGATCGTCGGTGATAAAGTAGTGCACCTGCTCTCCATAGAATAAAAAGAAAGAACTGACATAGAAGCCGCGCACCATTTCCTTCATTTCTCTGGCCATAAAGGGTTCCTGCCTGCCGCCCCGATCGAGCGCACAGTGAATGACCACATGCCCTCTGACGCCACGCGCGCCTGCGGGATTGTGGTATTCGATCATGGTCTCTCGATCATAGAGTCTGAGCGCAGGCCCCGCGCCGGCAAATTGCCGGTAGAAGGGGAATACGATCTCTTCCCGCAGGAGGGAAGTGAGAAAGCGCTCCGCAGACGCCGCTTCCTTCTCGGAGAAATTGCCCTCTCCTTCTGCCAGCGTCTTGAGATAGGCCAGCCTGCAGATCGCCGGAAGGGTCTGCCCTTCCCGGTCCGCCTCTGTGATCAGGTTCATCATAGAGGAATCCATATCGTGCCAATTCGCAAATACATAGTGGCAGTACTGCGCGATGCCTGCCGCGGATAGTGTTCTGTGGGCGGCACCTCTGCGATACTGCCGCAAAAGCAGTGCCTCCTGTTGCGCCCCCATTTCGCCGCTGAACAGCATCTGGGCCAAAAGTCTGTCCTCCGCCATCACGAAGGCCGGCTCGTCCGGATCCTCCTGCGCCTCTTCCATCACCGCGTCGCGCACCCGGCTGAGGTCTTCCAAGAGCCCGTCGTAGCTGTGTAAAATGAGTTCCAAGACCGGTCTTTGCCGGTTTCCTCTCTCAAAAGCCGCCCAGGCGATCCTTCCCGCCTCTCTCTCTTTGCTCTCCTCTTCGCGCGCTTTGTCTGCCGCGCCGAGCGCCACCGCGGCAAGGAGCTCTGCGGTGCATCCTTCCGCGCCGCCCGTCACGATCCATTCTGCCGCTTCCGGATCCATGCTGCACCGGTTCATGAGCGCGATGACCCTTGTCCGGTCTTTCGTCCCGAGGTCGCCGGGCCTGAGCGTGCCTGCCACAGCGCGCAGTTTGTCCATGTCTCCGCTCTTTTCATAGTAATCCATGAGGCGGAGCTTCAGGCGAATTCGATAGGACTCGGCAATACCCGCTGCGCGGACGAGAATTTCACAGTACTGGAGCGTATCGGCCGTGACAGCAAAGTCCTCGCCTGCCGCGCCCGAGATCTCCAGTGCAAACGGCAGATCCGACATCTCCTGCAGCGAAACCTGATCCGGCGCCTTGACCGGATTCATCATGCGGTCACAAGTATAGGGAACGCTCGCTGTGTAGCGGTTGTGCTGCGCGTCCTCGAGGAAAATCCGGTTGTCATCCCCATAGACGGGCATGATGCAGTTTCCGTTTTCCACAGGGTAGATCCGCTCTTTACTGCTCTGTGCGTAGACGGCGACTGCCTTTTTCATATTCATGTGTGTGGTCCGCAGATGGGACAGATAAGAGAGCTTGGTCAAGTCTCCTGCATTATCCGGCCGTATGGCTTCATCCATCAGGGCCGCTGTGTACAGCGCCGCAAGGTTCTCCGACATCCGGTGCTCCTCGATCTGTACCCCGAGAAAGGCCCGTATATCATCCTGACACTGGGCGTAGACGTCCGGATAGCGCTTCCTGTTTTGATACAGGTAGCGATAGTAATAGGCTCTGTTCTCCAGAGGCAGCATTGCGCTCCGATAGGAGCTTCGCATGACCGAATCCGGGATCATGCCACTGTAATCTTCCGGCATAGACTGCAGGAAGCACTCTTCAAGGCGCACTATGGAAAGCCCTTTTTCCACGGCTCTTGAATACCATACAAAGCTGTCCGGCGAGGTCTTCCCCCCGCGGATCAAAAGGACGCAAATGCTGCGCAGGATGGCCGCCTGCAAAGGCCGCATTTTCTCCTGTCCGTATGCGGTTGTGAGCGTGCGAAAAAGGGATTTGGAGAACTCTCTTCTTCTCTCTGTTCTCTCGACCACCCCTTCCATGATCCGGACGTCCAGAAGTTCCTTGCGGAGCGCGTAAATGAGAAGCTGCCGCTCAAAGGCGTCCCCGCCGTAGCGGCCTGCCCGCCGGTCTTCCCGCAGACTCAGATAGCCGGGATCTGCCACGACCATATCCCACGCCTCCAGATACATGATGGGACTGCGGCAGCCGTTCATGAACTGTTTTTTGATAAAGTTCCAGCGTGCCGGCGTCCCCGGCGCGTACTCAGGCAGAAGCTGCAGCATCATCCAGGCAATTCTCCAGTCGGCCGGATTTCGCCTGTAGCGTTCCCTGAGAATTCTCCCCACCCGGGGGGAAATAAGATCCGCGTCATGGTAGGCCAGCGCCGTCAGAAACTGCCTGTAGCAGTACTCGACTTCCGACTCCCCTTTATACTGGCTGTATCCCATTTCCAGCACTTCGCCGGCAGACACGCCCGCCAGCCTTCTGCGGACGCCTTCCAGCTCCATGACCGCCTGATGAATCCGGTTCTCCATGAGCATCAGCTGCGCCGCATACAGCCGGGGCAAAACACTGTCCCTTTTCAGGAAGGATAGGCGCTTGATCAGCTCGTCCGCCTGGCGCAGCCACTCGCCGTCATCGATTGCGCCGGAAAGGCCCTGGGCCTCTCTCGACCAGCTAAGGCGCAGGTGCTCATAATGGCGCATCATCTCGAGCAGCGCTCGACGGCTCTCCCGGTCCTGTCGGGCCCTGTTGTCGCTTCGCCGTCTGTAAATGATCTCCACCGGGATCTGCATCTCCTGGTAGGGCGACTGCAAATAGATCCTGCCAAAGTTTCTTCCCGCATGCAGTCTGCGGCGCTCCACTTTATAGGTAAACGTACAGGCATCGCCGATGAAATCGCCGCCCTCCAAATAGGTCGCGGAAGGCGCGAGGAATGAACCGGCCATAGAGACCTTGAGTCTTGTAAAGCCCCATCCGCGTCTTCGGATCGTAAACCTGTATTCCGTGCTCTCTGTATCAAATGCCGATCTGCCGATCTCAAAGATCTCTGTTCGGATCTCTTTACAGTCCGTCAAAAACTCCACGGGATCCTTGCCGCATGCGGCGATCAGGAATTCTTCCACGTTCTGTTCGTTTCCTGGATACTGGGAGAGTCCCCGGTAAAGCATTTTCTCCTCGTCTGTCACAAGGGACTGCGCAAACTCCTTTTTATAGAACAGCCTGACAGCGCTTCCCCAGTCCTCGTCGGCCAGGGTCAAAAAACGGATGGCCGCTGTGTTTTGACTCGAGATCTCGCTCATCTCCCGGCCGGTCGTCTGCGCGCTGATCACCTCCGCCTTGAAGGGAAGCTTGTATTCTCCGCGATTGGAGACAATGCCAATGAGGCCCTCGCATTCCTCCCCTTCCTGGAGCGTGCCTGCGTCAAAGCGCCAGCTGATCCGGTCCGGATTTTGCGAAAAGCTGCTGCGCCTGGGCTGCATATGGAAATTATTCGAGGTCACAAAACCGATCACCGACACGCCGGGCGGCCCCGCAATGACGAACTGGCCCTCCGCGATTCCACCAGGACTTACCTGTATGCGCAGGATCTCCGGCGTAATGCGAAGTCCCTGATCCGAAATATTGTATTCTTCATCCGCCATGTTGGAGGCGGTATATAATTCTCGATATCCCATACTTATACGCTCCGAAGCCCATAGTTTCCCAAGATACCAGCATTATAGCATGATTATCCACGCAGAAAAAGACGACCCTGTCCGTCTCGTGCGGGCAGGGTCGCCATTCAATACCGATATGATGGATTATTCTTCTGTGGGCTCTTCGGCAGGCGCCTCATCTGCTTCCGCCTCCGCTCCCTTGGTGAGCATGAGCATGATCTCGTTGCTTCTTACAATAAAACTTGCCATATCCTCCGCGGACAGCGGTGCGTTCTGGATCTGGGCCAGATCATACAGCTGCTGGCAGATCAGCTTGGTATTCGCGCCTTCCTCGTGCTCCATCACATACTTGACGAGCGGGTGCTTGGCGTTGAGGATCAGGGTCTGGCCTTCCTTGCCCCAGTCGGGCATGCCCATTCCCATGCCGGATGCGGCGTACATCTTCATCATGTCCGCCATTCTGCGGCTCTGCTCGTCGACGGTCAGCATGGAGGCGGTCTTCTTGTCGCGGAGATTCTCTATTTTGACCCCGAGCTTGTCATTCTTGACTGCTTTGCGGATCATCTTCTCCAGCTTCTCGGACTGTTCCTTGAGACTCTCAGCGGCCTTCTTGCCGGTGCGGGACTTGAGTGCGTCCTGGATGTCCGCGTCGATTCTTGCAAAGTGAAGTCCCTCGTTCTTGGCCTCCAGCTGCTGGATGAAGGGCTGGTCGATGGTGTGAGGCAGGACAAAGGCCTGCATCTTGTTGGCCTTAAACATGCGGATGTACTGGCTCTGCTGCTGCAGGTCCGTCACGTAGTAGATGGTGTGATCGACAGGCGCTTCTTCTGCCTTGTCGGCCTCCTCTGCGGACTCGCCTACGACCTCTGCCTCTACCTTCTCGCCGTTCTCATCGGTCGCGGTCTCTTTGTTCTCGTCGGCCTCGGGATCGATCTTGTTGACGTTGAGTGCCTCGGGCGTGGTCAGATAGTTGCCGTCCAGATCCTTGAAGAGGATGTAATCGGTCATTCTGGTGCAGAACTTGTCGTCTTTCAGGCATCCGTACTTGATGAAGGGGCTGATGTCGTCCCAGTACTTGTCATAGTTTTCCTTGTCGGTCTTGCACATGCCGGCCAGCTTGTCCGCCACCTTCTTGGTGATGTAGTCGCTGATCTTCTGTGCGAATCCGTCGTTCTGCAGCGCGCTTCTGGACACGTTCAGAGGAAGATCGGGGCAGTCGATGACGCCCTTGAGCAGCATCAGATACTCCGGAATGACTTCCTTGATATTGTCGGCGATGAATACCTGGTTGTTGTAGAGCTTGATCACGCCTTCCGCCGACTCGTACTCCAGATTCAGCTTGGGGAAGTACAGGATTCCCTTGAGGTTATAGGGATAATCCATGTTCAGGTGGATCCAGAACAGGGGCTCCTTGTAGTCTCTGAAGACCTTTCTGTAGAACTCCTTGTACTCCTCTTCGGTGCACTCGCTGGGATTCTTGCCCCACAGCGGATGGGTGTCGTTCATGAGCGCGGGACGCTTGCGGATCTTGAGTCTCTTCTCCTGGGGCTCCTTGTCGCCGTCCTTCTTCTCGGGCTCGATGACCTCGATGACGACGTCGTCGGGCTGTCTCTCGGACTCATTGATCGTCTGGGTCTCCTTGGTGTCCTTCTCGGAGAGATAAATCTCTGTGGGCATGAAGGAGCAGTACTTCTCGATGACTTCCTGTGCTCTGTAGTAGTTGGCGAACTCCACGCAGTCCTCTGTCAGGTGCAGCGTGATCGTTGTGCCAAAACTCTGTCTGCTGCCCTTGTCCATGGTGTAGGTGCTGCCGCCGTCGCACTCCCAGTGCACCGGCTCCGCGCCTTCCTGATAGGACAGGGTATCGATGGTCACAAGGCTTGCCACCATGAAGGCACTGTAAAATCCAAGTCCGAAATGGCCGATGATCTGATCGTCGCTTGCCTTGTCCTTGTACTTCGCAAGGAAGGCCTCCGCACCGGAGAAGGCGATGTTGTTGATATACTCCTTGACCTCGTCAGCCGTCATGCCGATACCGTTATCGGATACTGTGATAGTTCTGTCATTGGGGTTCACCTGAATATCAATCCTGGCCTTATAATCATCCGGCAGGGCAAAATCTCCCATCATGTCGAGCTTTTTAAGCTTGGTAATCGCATCACAGCCATTGGAGATCAGCTCCCTGTAGAAGATATCGTGATCGCTGTACAGCCACTTCTTGATAATGGGAAACATATTCTCGCTGTTAATAGACAATGATCCTTTTTCTGCCATGTTCGTACTCCTTTATCATCTATGCGTGAATTTGTATGAATACACTGTATGCAGAGCCCGCAGGCTCTCATAAAAGAGAGTTTAGTCCTATGGGTAGTAAATGTCAATAAAAAATTAGCACTCATTAAGCATGAGTGCTAACAACCTATTCCATTTGTCGTTTGTCATCTGCCTGCTGCCTGTAAGACGCGCCTCACTGCTGAGTGCCTTCCGATTCGTCCTCGATCGTCCGATCTCTCCCCAGACTCGATGTGCCAAAATATTTGGCGTACACTTCCGAAAATCCAGGCGTGTCGACCAGATTTTCAATATCCGCCAGCGCCACCGTATTCCAGAGGGATTCGTTGAGGTCATAGTCCAGCGTCATGCAGAAACTGTCATACCGCTCCTCGAAGTTCGTGCCGATGCTGTTATAGACCTTCTGGGCCAGCGCGTACTGCTCAAAAAGATCCTGCAGCACCTCCTCTTCAATCCCGATGTAGGCCTTCTCTTCCTCAGACAAGCTCTCATAGTACTCGGTCTGCGCCTCGTCGGCCATGATCTCTTCCGCATCCGTCAGCATGATATTGTCCTGCACAGCCAGAAGGAGCATGACCTTGAGCCGGGAGGCCTCCGAGAGGGCTCTCTGTTCGATCGCTTCCTTCAGGTCATCGCCCTCGGCGCTCTCCCAGACGGCATGACCAAAGGTCCGCTCGCAGTGTTTCTGCAGGTTGATCAGGAATACGTTGTACTCCTGGATCGTGCAGTTGGTATTGCCGATCCGGAACAGCTCCTCCTTGCCAAATCCTCTGGTCATCACAAGTCTCTTGCCGCATCCGGTCATCGCGAACGATGCGATCAGCATAAGAAGCAGCAGCGCGCAACGCATCGCCCGCTTTCCGCTATTCTCCATATCTTTTATCCGTCCTTTCCGTAAAAGGCTCGCAGCGCCTTTGATACGTCCGTCAGTTCTGTATCCTGGCCAAAATACCGTCGGCCACGCACAATCCGTTGGCTGAAGCCTGCTGCAGTCCGCGTGTGATGCCGGCGCCGTCGCCGATCGCGTACAGGCCGCTCACACTCGTCTCAAACTGCTTGGAAACCACCACGCGGTTGGAGTAGAACTTGACCTCCACGCCGTAGAGCAGCGTCTCATCAGAGGCGATGCCGGGCGTCACCTTGTCAAGCGCGAAGATCATCTCCTCCAGGTCCACCATGATCCTGTGCGGCAGTACCAGAGAGAGGTCTCCGGGCACCGCGTCCTTGAGCGTGGGGATCAGGTTGTTGCGGCACATGCGCTCTTCCGTCGTCCTTCTGCCTCTTCTGAAGTCGCCGAAGGTCTGGACCATGATGCGGTTTCCGCAGAGCATGTTGGAGAGCTGGGCGATCTTCTTTCCATACTCGATGGGGGTTCTGAAAGGCTTTGTGAAGTTCTTGGATACAAGCAGGGCAAAGTTGGTGTTGTTTGTCTTGTACTCTTTGCTCTTGTAGGCGTGGCCGTTGACAACCGCCAAATTGTCATCATAGTATTCGGTCGCCACTTCTCCCGAAGGGTTGGTGCAGAAGGTGCGGACCTTGTCATCGAACGTGGGCGTGTAGTAGATCAGCTTGGCCTCGTAAAGATTCTCATTGAGGAACTTCATGATCTCATCTCTGACTTCCACACGGACGCCGATATCCACGGTGCCTGCCTGGGACTCGATGCCGAGCTTCTCGCACTGGCTGTTCAGCCAGTCCGCGCCGTCGCGGCCGACTGCCACAACGACCTTGGGCGCATAGAACTTCTCGTCCTTTTCCGTCTCCACGCCAACTGCGCTTCCATCCTTGATCAGAATCGTTCTGACGGGGTCGTCGAAGCGCATGTCAACGCCTTGATCCCGCAGGTGCTGCTGCAGTTTTTGGTAGATCTCATACCCCTTCTCCGTGCCGAGATGGCGGATGGGACATTCCACAAGCTTAAGGTTTGCGCCGATCGCTTTGGCGCGAATCTCCTGGATCTCTCTCTCCTTGCCGACGCCGTACACGTTGGTGTCCGCGCCGAACCTGAGGTAGATCTGGTCCGACCGCTCTATCAGTTCTTTGGCCTTGGCATATCCGAGGATGTCCGGAAGCGTTCCGCCGACGTCGGGCGACAGTGACAGCTTGCCGTCCGAGAAGGCGCCGGCGCCGGCAAATCCGGTCGTGATCGCGCAGGGATGGCAGCCGTTGCAGTGCTTGGTCTTTCTCTTGGGGCAATATCTTTTCTCAATGGAGTGTCCCTTCTCCAAGAGAAGGACGCGCAGATCCGGTCTCTTCTCCTTGAGCTCATAGGCGCAGAAAATGCCGCCGGGGCCTGCGCCGACAATAATTACATCATACTGATCTGACATTACATTCTCACTTTCTCTCATATTTTACAAATGTATAAGCGAGGTCAAAATACGTCTGCTCATCGCTGTCAGCCGTGATCTCCCATTCAGGATCCTCATCCAGATTGGGGAACCAGGCGTCGGCTGCGTACGCGTAATCCACCTTGGTGATGTGCGCCGTATCGCAGTAAGGAAGCATCTGTCTGTAAATGCTCTCCCCTCCGATGATATAGACGTCCTCGGACGGGTAGGCTTTGAGTTCCGACAGCAGCTCCTCGATGCTGTGTACAACTGTCGCATTCTTCACTTTATAGTCAGGATTCGTTGATAGGACGATATTGACACGGCGGTCCAAAGGCTGCGCCATGGGAAATGTCTCCAGCGTCTTTCTTCCGTATACGACAACCTTGTCCAGCGTTTCCTGCCTGAACATTCTGTGGTCGGCCGGAATGCGCACAAGGAGCTGCCCCTTATAGCCGATCGCCCAGTTCTGGTCTACTGCTGCTATCAGATTCATAGATCTCTCCTCTTGATCATTATCTCTTATATTTCTCACAAAGCGCTTCCAGGTCGCGGGAGAAGCGCTCCAGGTCCTTATTGGGAAGTCCCTGGCACTTGTTGACAAAATCCAATACCATTCGCGCGGTAAGCTTGAGCTTGGTAAAGGAGTTGGATACGGTTCTTCCGGCCGTCGCCTTACTGATCGGAATGCCCTCTGTGACTTTTATGAACTTACCCGCCGCAAGGTCATAGCGCGTGCCGCTGAAAGGCGCCGCAGCCCGGATCCCGCATTTTTCGCTGAGCGTCTCCGCAAACAGCTCTGCCACCTTGTCTTCTCCGTGTACGACAAAGACCTGTCTCGGTTTGTACTTGAATCCCTCGATCCACTCCAGAAGGCCCAGCCTGTCCGCATGGCCTGAAAGTCCGGGCAGTGTGTAGATCCGCGCGCGGACGGCCACGTCTTCTCCGAAGAGCTTGATCTCCTTGGCGCCGTCCTGGAGGCGCCTTCCGGGCGATCCCAGGGACTGATAGCCCACCATCAGGATGGTGGAATCTTCTCTCCACAGATTATACTTGAGGTGATGCTTGATGCGGCCGGCGTCGCACATACCGGATGCGCTGATGATGACCTTGGGTACCGTATCTTCGTTAATGGCTTTGGATTCCTCTGTCGTGATCGTCAGCTGCAAATTGGGAAAGGCGATCGGGTTGATGCCCTGTGCCAGAAGCGCCTGCGCTTCCTCATCATAGCACTCGCTCCCGCACTCGTAAAAGATCTCCGTGGCGTCCACCGCAAGAGGGCTGTCCACATAGACCGGAAATCCCGGGTAATCCGGCACCAGATTTCTCTCCTTGATCTGCCGGATATAATACAGGATGACCTGGGTTCTGCCCACTGCAAACGCGGGGATGACAACGTTGCCGCCTCTATGGAAGGTCTCTGAAATCACGCCCGCGAGGTCCTCCACCACATCGATCGCGTCCTTTTCATGGATCCGGTCGCCGTATGTGGACTCCATGACCACATAGTCCGCCTCGGCTGTCAACTCAGGATCTTTTAAGAGGGGCTGGTTCTTGTTGCCAAGGTCGCCGGAGAATACGATCTTCTTCTGTGTATTTCCTTCCTCCAGCCACAGTTCGATACTGGCGGATCCAAGGAGATGTCCCACATCGGTAAAGCGAAAGCGAACGCCCTCGCAGGCATTGAAAATCCGGTCATAGGGGTAACTGACGAAGAGCTTGATCGTCTCCATGGCGTCTTCCATGGTATAAATAGGTTCGTAGCCTTCGCCGTCCACTTTTCGCTTGGCTTTTTTATTTCTCCACTGCGCCTCCATTGCCTGGATGTGCGCCGAATCACGGAGCATGATGTCGCACAGGCTGGCCGTCGCTTTCGTGGAAAGAATCTGTCCCCGGAAGCCATCATGATAGAGCTTGGGAAGCATGCCCGAGTGATCGATGTGCGCATGGGTCAAAAACACGAAATCAATCTCCGAAGCAGGAACCGGAAGCTCGACATTTTCGAAGCGATCGACGCCCTGCTCCATGCCACAGTCCACTAGAAATTTCTTCTTGCCCACCTGCAGAAAATGGCAGCTGCCTGTCACTTCGTGGTCCGCGCCTATAAACATTAATTCCATACGTGCCTCCCTTACACAAATCAAATGGTCTTTGGCCCTCTTATATAAGAACCCCCGGGGCTTTTATATTCCCCATATTACTTTTCGTATTATATATAGGATGAGAAGGTGTCCCGGATAGAACAGGTAAAAGAAGTACTTGTTCTGCTTTCCTCTCTTTCCATTATAACACCAGATCAGCATAAATCCTGTGATCGCGAGCAGCTCATTGTGGTTATAATACGTGAGCCAGGCCCATGCAGCCAGGATTGACAGACTTCTCACCCTGTACATAAGATACAGGATCAAAATACAGAGTACGCCGCCGTAGGAGTAGTCAAATCCACCCCACCTGGCGAGTCGGCAGGCCGCGTAAGCCGCCGCCGCGCTCCCCGAAAGAAACAGTATCACGCGGACAGCGATGAAGTCTGCCCACCCGGGCAGGCGCAGCATCGGACTGTCACCGCTCGGGCAGAGCCCCTCATAGCATACAGGTCTCCACTTGGTCGGCAATAGCCTTGAAAGTACATCCACGCACCAGATCAGCGCAAATCCGGTCGCCAGCGTAAACAGTGTGTCACCATGCCTTTTCTGGGACTCCGGAAAGACCAGCATATAAAAGGGAACGGCCGAAACCAGCGCAAAGCCGAGCAGCCGGCCCAGGTATTTCCATCTGCTTCGCGTATGAATGAATCCCTCCACCAAAAGAAAGCAGAATACAGGAAAGGCCAGCCTTCCGATTCCTCTCCCGATCTCATCCAGGAGTTCTCCATGAGGGATCACATACATCAGTCTCTGGCCACTCGCATCTCTGGCCACTTCCAGAAAGCTCAAAGTCGCGTGGTCGATCAACATCGTGATGATCGCGATTTTTTTGATCAAGGCAGCGTCCATTGTGCCTTGCATTTCATCCCACAGGTCCATTCTCTTCCTCGCTATTTAGCGCCGCCGCGTCTGCGCCCGGCGCGGCCGTTTCCGGCTCGCCGCCCAGGTCAAGGCGCTGCCTCTCTACCAGTTCTGCAAAGAATCCCTGATTGGCGATCAGTTCGTCGTAGGTACCGTCCTCCGTGATCTTGCCGCCCCGGAGCACCAGGATTCTGTCGCAGGCCTGGATCGTGGACAGTCTGTGCGCGATCACGAGTCTCGTGCACTTGTAGGAATCCAGCGCCTGAGTCACCTTCTTCTGGGTGAGATTGTCCAGCGCCGACGTGGCTTCGTCAAAAATCAGAATCTTGGGCTTAGGCGCGATGGCCCTTGCGATCAGCATTCTTTGCTTCTGTCCGCCGGAAATACCGCCTTGTCCTTCGGATATGATCGTCTGCATGCCCATGGGCATTTCGCGGATATCCTGCGCGAGGCCGGCGGCCTCGGCCGCTTCCCACGCCTCGTCCAGCGTCAGCCAGGGCGCGGAAATGGTAATATTTTCGAAGATGCTGCCCATCATGAGCTTTCCGTTCTGCATGACCACGCCGATGTGTCTTCGTAAGGACCGCAGGTCCAGTCCGCTCATATCCTTGCCGTCGTAGTACACGGCTCCTTTTCTGGGCTTCTCGAATCCCAGAAGGATTCTCACCAGCGTGGACTTGCCGCAGCCGGTCTCGCCTACGACCGCAATATACTCACCGGCCTTGATCTTGATGCTCAGATCATCCAGGATGTCCGGCATGTTGTCCGCATACCGAAAGCTCACATGGTTTAATTCAATGCTTCCACTGAGCCTTGTGACCGTCTGCTTGCCGCTGGCTGTCTCCGGCTCCTGATCCAGGATCGGCTTTACCATCTCAAAGGTGGGCCGGATGCCCGCGACCATCAGCGCAATACTGGAAATCTGCATAAAAGCGCCGGTGACATATCCGTACGCCGCCGTGAATGCGACATAGTTTTCGAAGGTCACGCCGCTGCTGATCGCTGCGCCGTACATGATCATCACGCCGATCAGGTTGATGGCTGTGGAAATCACGCTGTTCATCTTAATGATCATCGGCGGATTGTAAAGGAACTGCGCTTCTTTGGCATAGAGCCTTCCCCAGCGGGCGAACGCGCGCTTCTCGGCGCCTGCCAGCTTGATCTTCTGTATGCCGGTAATCATGGCGTAATTCATACCATTTTCCTGCGCGGCCAGCTGCATGGAGGACCTTGCGGCCTCTGTATTGAGAAGCGTCGAAAGGATCGAGAATGCAACCGTCGCCAGGGTAATCACCAAGGCCGGTACGACCAGGGCAGGCGTGTAGTGGAAAATCTGCGCGATATAAACGATCGAAAAGGCCGACGTCAGTCCCGTTGAGAACACGGTGGAAGCCAGCTGCTTGCAAAGGTCTGTCACAGACTGCGTCCTGGAGTACAGCTCACCGGAACTGAACTTTCTGAAGAACGATGCGGGCATGGATAGAATCCGCATCATGACGGCCGCTTCGATCGCCACCGTCTGCTTGGTCTGCGCTGCCTGGCCGATCAGGTTGCTGACGGAAGAAAACAGGATATCTCCCACTGCCACGCAGACCATAAAGAAGGCCAGCGCGTAAAGCATTGGCATCTGTCCGCTGCGCATGACTTTGCCATAAGCGAGCTTGGTCAGCATAGGCGTCAGGGCGCCGACCGCCGTGACCGCCGCTGTGCTGAGCGCCATCAGCGCGTGGTCCGAAACTGATCTGGACAAGGCCATGTAGAGAAGCAGGTCCTTGATCCCCAGCTTTCTCTGCGGGAGCGGCTTATAGAAGCACAGTCCGTCCTCTTCGAACAGTTTCTGGGTTTGATCATTGACTCGGCACTTCTTGAGTGTATGGGGATCCGTAAACGTATAGCCGCCCAGCTTTCCGGGCAAAACAGCGACCGGGATCCCGTCTCCCTTCGTGATCAGAAGCATCGGCCCCGCTGCGTCCTTGTACCATCCCGCGGGGAGCTTGACCGCCCTTCGCATGATCCCGTTGGGATCGAGCAGATAGTCCAGCTGATCGTTGAGATCCTGGACGTCGTCCGGGATCTCTCTCGTGCGAACGAGCAAGTACCCAAGGATCGCGTCGATCGCGTTCTTGGTCTTCGTGCGGTCGCTCTCCAGCGTTGCCTGTAAATTCCCGCCCATGACGGCGCCCGCCATATCCAAAAAGGAGTCCTCAAACAGCTCCTCGTCATTTAGTTTTCTAAGACGGATTTGTTCGTCAAACCAACCCATAATCAGTAATCCTTCCTGTCTTAGTTGCTGCTCACAAGCTCTGTATACAGGCCGCCCAGCGCGTAGAGCTCCTCGTGGGTGCCTCTCTCTGCTACGAGACCGTGGTCCATGACGACGATCTCGTCACAGTCGCGGATTGTGGAGAGCCTGTGCGCGATCACGATCGTGGTGACGCCTCTGTCGCGGATCGAACGGACTACATTGTATTCCGTGCGCGCATCCAGCGCCGACGTCGCCTCGTCCATGATGACGATGGTCGGATCCTGCGCCAGGACTCTGGCGATCTCCAGTCTCTGCTTTTCACCGCCGGAGAAATCCGATCCGTTTTCCTTGATCTTGTATTCATAGCCGCCTTCGCGCTCCATGATCTTGTCGTGGATCTGGGCGTCGCGCGCCGCGAGGATCATCTCGTAGCTCTCGATTGTGGTGTCCCACATTCTGATATTGTTGGCGATCGTATCTTCAAACAGGGTGATCTCCTGGTCAACGACTGCCAGAGAGCCCCTGAAAACGCTCTTATCAATCTCGCGGATCGGCTTTCCGTCAAAGAGGATCTCTCCGCTCCAAGGCTGATAGAGCCCCGAGAGAAGCTTGGCCAGCGTGGATTTGCCACTGCCGGAGGCGCCGACAAAGGCAATGCTCTTGCCGGGTTCCAGCGTCATGCTGAAATCCTGGATCAGCGGCTTTCCGAGCGGTGCGTAGCCGAACGTGACATTTTTCATCTCCACCTTACCGGAGAGCTTGGCGTAGGAAACGTTCTCCGCTTTGGCGTCCATCTCATTGTCTGCGAGCTCGTCGATGCGGTATTCCATGACGTCCTCGATCCGCTCCATCTCTGTCCTTAGCTGCTGAACCGTCTGTCCGGTCGAGATCAGGGTATTGGCCGGCGCCAAAAAGAGCTGCATGTAGACGCCGAACTGCGCGATCATACCGGGCGTGAACTGCCCCCGCATCGCGAGCCGGATTCCCATGCACAGGACCAGCGTGTCTGTGATCGCCGAGACGATCTGGGGAAGAAGCCCCAGAATTTCATCCATTTTCGCAAAGCGGACGTCCTGCAGGTTGACGCTGGCCTGATAGCCCGCCCATCTGCCAAAAAATCCATTCTCCGAGCCGCTTGCCTTGATGGACTCGATCATTTCGATGCCCGCCACCGTAGTACCTGACAGCTTTCCGCTGTCGCGGACCGCGACTCTTGTGATGTTGATCCGCTTCTCCGCGACATACCGGGAGAACACCGCGTTGATGAGGACCGAGATCAGGCCGATGATCGTCATTGTGACGCTCATGCGCAGCATCACCGCGAGATAAAAGACCATCATACCAGTGTTGAGCACCAGCGGCGCGAATGTGTTGACGAGGTTCGACGCGACCTCCGCGTTGGAGTTCTGTCTGGACTGGATGTCTCCGGCCATTCGCTGGGAGAAGAATTCCATGGGCATCCTGAGGATCTTCCACATAAATTCCGAGTTGCCCACAATCGCCAGCTTGCCGTTGATCCGCATGGAATACACGACGTTGATCCAGGACACGGCCAGCTGCATCGCTGTAAATACGGACAGAAGGATCAGGAAGGGCATCGCCCAGTCAGGATTTCGGCCCGTGAGCAGCCGGTCCATGAAGACCTGGTAGAAGCCGGGCGAGATCACTTCGAATAAGGAGGAGATCATGGTCGTCAGAACGACGAAGACAATCGCCGCCTCCGCCCCCTTCAGCCTCTTGAAGGCAAAACCCAGAATGCTCTTGGGCTTTCCCTCCGGCTGGAAGTTCTCGCCGGGCGAGAACATCAGGCAGATTCCCGTAAAGGACTCGTCGAATTCCTTCATCGTAACTTCGACCTTTCCTCTCGCGGGATCATTGAGGACCGCCATTCCCTTTTTAAATCCGTCCAGCACTACAAAGTGGTCAAAATTCCAATGGATGATACACGGAAACGTCGCATTTTCCACCAGTGTCTGCGGCTCTACCTTGTAGCCGTCCGCATTGAGCCCGTAGTGTCTGGCCGCCTTAAGCACGTTGCCCGCGTTGGACCCGTCTCTGGAAACGCCGCAGTCCACGCGCACTTTCTCCAGCGGGATCCATTTTTCATAATAAGAAAGAACCATCGTCAGGCAGGCGGCGCCGCACTCCAGCGCCTCCATCTGCATGATGACCGGTACCTTGGCCACGCCCTTTTTGACCGGTTCTTTGATCTTTGTATTGTTATTGCTCATACTTTACGCCTCTGCTGCCTGCCTTAATTGATGACGAATTTGATCGGATGAATGGATTCCACCGTAATGCTTGCGCTGTATACGCCGTCGCGAAGATCTGTGTCAGCTTCCACAACATACGCCCAGTCCCCCGTCTTGAGGCCGGTGGTGTTGAGTATATAATCACTGATTCCGTCCGTGATCTGCACAGGCTCGGCAGAAATGCTACGCACCGCAGTCTTTTGCCCGCCCACAGTGATCGTCATGCCTTCTTCGACCTCGGCCTGGTCCGCCACTTTGATATAGAGCATCAGATTGCCGTCCGATACTGTGCCCGCGCCTTCCACGGTCGTATAAATGCTGCCATAAGTTGCCCAGACAATGCCGCCTGCCAGAATGAGAATGATGCCGATGAGCGCCATCCAGATTGCAGGGCTTGTGACGTGGATATAATCATTGAGCTGTTCGGGCGAAGCCACTCTCTCCACCGCTTTTTTTCTGAAGATTTCTTTGTTTTCCATAGCTGCTCCTCGTTTCTAGCGAATTTATGCGATTCCTGTGCGGTTCCTATGGGATTCCTATGGGATTCCTGTACACATTCTTATACGCATTCTTGATCTATGCATATCTATGCAGCGGCGCCTTCTTATAGGCGTCCGGGGTAAACCCAATTTATATTATACTGTAGAATCAGTCCCTCGCAAATAAAGTTTCATTTAAGTTCGCAATCCTTAACTACTGATTGTGCTATGATCCTATTGTTTTGTGGTAGAATAATCAGAAAGGATACAATACTTGGACAACTTTGGATGATACGATTGTCTTGTTTCACGTTTAAAGGGAACACCTCATGAAGACAAAGCGCCGCTATTCGCTCAGTTTTAAACTGTACCTTTTAATCATACTTCTTATCTTTTCCTGTTCCTGCGCGATCATCATGGCCAGCTACAGTGAACACGCCCGCACGATCGATAAGTTCTATCAGGACATGACGGAGAATCTTGCATTGACCGTCAGTGAAACGCTCGACGGTTCCAATCTCCGGCCAATTCTGGAGGCCGCACACGACAGCGCGTATCAAGAAATCCGCGCGAAAGCTGTTTCAGAGCAGGACGAAGGCGCAATCCGGGACTATCTTGCACAGCACGATCTTCTTCAAACCTACGACGAGATCAGCGAGAGCCTGTCCCAATATGTTAAAAATATGGACGTCGAATATATCTACCTGGAGACCTTTGAGGACGGTCAATTCTGCAGACTCGTCGATCCCGATGACGGGTATTACGCACTTGGCCTCATCGAGGACCTGGACCCTCCTTTTATGCCCTACAGCGGCCAGAACCGTTCCATCCCTGCCACGCTCTCCAATACCGAAGACGGCTTGTTGTGGACCAGTTACGAGCCGGTCTATGACGAAAACGGAACGGCTGTGACGCTTGTCGGCGTCGACGTCAGCGCCGTAGGGCTTCGCCAGAAGCACCAGCGGTTCGCCCTCTTCAGTATCCTCAACGCACTATGCATCTCCCTGATCGCAGCCGCTGCCGGCGTCTTCTTCATGCGGCGGCACGTCACAGAACCGATCAAAGAACTTTGCACAGAGACAAGAAAATTCACGGACAAAAAGGGCCAGTATACCCTTAACGACGTGACCATGCTGCAGTTCCAAAGCCACGACGAGATTGAAGATCTCTACAAAGAGATCCGCTCCATGGAGCGAAAGATCGTCAGGTATCTGGACCATCTGATCGTAGTCACCGGCGAAAAAGAGAGGACCCGCACGGAGCTCAGCATCGCAGCGCAGATCCAGTCCGATATGCTGCCCAGCCAGTTTCCGGCTTTCCCGGACAGAGAGCAGGATTTTGACCTGTACGCCTCTATGGCTCCCGCCAAGGAAGTGGGCGGCGATTTCTATGATTTCTTTCTGGTTGACGACGATCATCTGGCTCTTACCATAGCGGACGTCTCCGGGAAAGGCATACCCGGCGCCATGTTCATGGCTATCGTCAAATCGCTGCTCAAGAACAGCGTCGCATCGAACAAAGACATGGCCCCCTCCGAGGTGATCGCCTCGCTCAACGACCGGATCTGTCAGAACAATCAGAGCGGCCTGTTCGTCTCCGTGTGGCTCGGCATCCTGGAGCTCTCGACCGGCACTCTGACTGCATGCAACGCAGGGCACGAATATCCCGTGCTGAGCCGCAAGGGCCAGCCCTTTGCACTTATGAAAGACAAGCACGGGCTGGTGATGGCAGCGGAGAGCGGGGCCTCTTACAGCGATTATCAGATTGTTCTTGCGCCCGGCGACCGGCTCTTTGTCTACACAGACGGCGTAGTGGAAGCCACCAATAAGAAGACCGAGCTTTTCGGAATTGACAGAATGATCGAAGCGCTGAACAGCGATCCCAAGGCACGCCCCAGGGAGCTGATCGAGGAAGTCAGCGCCGCTGTGGATGAATTTGTAGGCAGTGCGCCGCAGTTTGACGATATGACAATGCTGTCGATCACGTACAAGCCGTAAATCCATATCACCATTACGATGACGTGAAAAAGCCTGCCCCGTTTTGAAGGGACAGGCTTCTTTATGATCGTACGTCTGACATAGCTGCCGCCGCTCTGTGCGCCGCAGATCTGAGATCTGACTTGCTCGGCTTACTCGATCGTGATGATATCGGAAAAGCCGGTAATGTCAAAGATCTCCTTCACATCGCTGCAAAGATTTCTCACTGCAAATGCGCCGTCGGCTCCCATGGCCTTGCGTGCGCCCAGAACGACGCGGAGTCCCGCTGAGGAGATGTATTCCAAATTTTCAAAATCCAGAACCAAAGCCTTAACTCCTTCCAGGTTCTCCTTGATCGTAGTCTCCAGCTCCGGCGCCGTCATTGTGTCCAGACGGCCGGAAACCTTCAGTATCATCTGATTTCCTTCTGTTTTCTTATCGATTGTCATGCTGCCTCCTCATTCATACCCCGAATTACTACTGATTACTCTTCAAAGAATACAACGCCGCCTTCATATTTCTCTGCGATGAAGTTCTTGATCTCCTCAGAGCGAAGAACTTCTACCAGCGCTTTGATGCCCTCATTCTCTTCGTTTCCTGCCTTGACCGCGATGACATTGACATAGGTCTTGGCCGCTTCAGAATCGCTCTCTTCATAGGCCAGCGCGTCCTTCGCTGCGATGAAGCCCGCTTCAATCGCGTAGTTGCCGTTCATGACGGAAAATGCAACTTCATCCTTGACATGCGGGATCTGCGCAGCCTCGAGCTCCTTGATCTCTACATTGTGAGGATTCTCTGCGATGTCCTGCTTGGTTGCTGTGATGCCGGCGCCTTCCTTGAGCGTGATGACGCCGTTCTCCTGCAGCAGCAGAAGCGCTCTTGCCTCGTTGGTCGTATCATTGGGAACTGCGATGACGTCGCCGTCGCCGATCTCATCCAGCGAAGCCTTTGTGCCGGGATAGATGCCCAGAGGCTCATAGTGGATCTTGCCTGCCACTACAAGGTCTGTTCCCTTTTCCTCATTGAAGCTGTCCAGATACGGAACATGCTGGAAGTAGTTTGCATCAATCTCGCCGCTGTTTACGACTTCATTGGGCTGTACATAGTCTTCAAATACCTTGATATCCAGATCATATCCTTTTTCCGCAAGCAGAGGCTTCGCCTGCTCAAGAATCTCCGCGTGCGGGATAGGACTTGCCGCGACGGTGATCGTAGTGAGCTCTCCGCCTTCTGCCGGCGCTTCTGCCTCAGCCTGATCGCCCGATGCTGCAGGGGCGCTGCCCGATCCGCCGCAGCCTGCCAGCAGCGATGCGGCAATCACTGTCGCGGTAAGGAATGAAATCAGTTTCTTTTTCATAATACTCTCCTCTCCTGAGTGCCTACAAACTGCACCTTCGCACCCGGCACTCCACTACCTCTATATTATCCCTCAAGCCTTCCTTCTGTCCAGTCGAGATGCAAGTCTCATGCCCACAAACTGGAAGATCTGCACGATTGCAACCAGAAGAATGACCGTAACGATCATAATGTCGAACTGATAGCGGTAATAGCCATACTGGATCGCCACGTCGCCGAGTCCGCCGCCGCCGACGGTACCTGCCATCGCGGAGTAGCCCAGGATGGTCGCGAAGGAGATCGTGACGCCAACGATCAAGGAAATTCTGGCCTCGACGAGGAGCACCTTCGTAATGATCGTCCATGTATCCGCGCCCATGGCCTGCGCCGCCTCGATCACGCCGTGATCCACTTCCTTTAAGGAAGATTCGACCATTCTCGCGATAAAAGGCGCTGCTGAAACGACCAGCGGAACGATCGTAGCCGTAGAACCGTAACTCTTTCCGACGATCAGTCTGGTCAGGGGAATGATCAGGATCAGAAGGATCAGGAAAGGGATACTTCTCATAATGTTGGTAATAATATCCAGCACTCTGTAGACGACCTTATTGGGGCGGATCCCTTCGCTATCTGTGACGGCGAGAACGATTCCCCAGGGCAGTCCCAGTACATATCCAAACAGGGTGGAAAAACCGGCCATATAAAGGGTATTGAGCATTTCCTTGCCGATCATCGCCCATGTCTCAGGACTCAGCATAGCCGGTCACCTCCTCTACGTCCAGGCCGCGCTCTTTCAAATAGTCAATCATGCGCTCCTGCAGGTCTTTGTCAGCGGGCAGTCCGAGGATCATCTCTCCTCTCGCTACGCCGTGTACATCTTTGGTATCTGCCTTGAGAATATTGACTGGCGTGCCCATGGTCAGGACCATGTTCGCGATCACCGGCTCGAAGGAAGACTGGGTTCCAAATACAATACGGATCCGGCGGTCCTCATGCAATAGGGACACGGTGCCGGGTGCCGCGGTCTCCTCCACCCACTCGTCGGGGTCCTTGCCCTCGATGATCAGCTGCCTTGCGGCGCGTGACTTGGGATGGGTGAAGATCTCTTCCACAAGACCGTTCTCCACGAGCTGTCCTTTTTCAATAATCGCGACATGGTTGCAGATTTCCCGCACAACAGACATCTGGTGCGTGATGATAATGATCGTGATGCCGGTCTCTGCGTTGATCTTTCGCAGGAGCGCCAGGATCGAAGCCGTCGTCTGGGGATCCAGCGCACTGGTCGCCTCGTCGCAAAGAAGGATCTTGGGGTCGCAGGCCAGCGCTCTGGCGATCGCCACTCTCTGTCTCTGGCCGCCGGACAGCTGGGCCGGATATGCCTTTTCCTTGTCCGCAAGGCCAACCGTGTTCAGAAGTTCTCTCGCCTTTACAATAGCGTCTTTCTTCTTCACGCCCTGAATCTGCAGGGGAAAACAGATATTGTCGAGCACCGACTTCTGCATGAGAAGGTTGAAGCTCTGGAAGATCATGCCAATACTGGACCTGAGCGCTCGAAGTTCCTTGTCGGACAATTGCCCCAGCTCCTGGCCCTCTACCAGCACCTGTCCCTCTGTGGGCACTTCCAGATAGTTCAGGCAGCGGACCAGTGTGCTTTTACCCGCGCCTGACATACCGATGATCCCGTATATATCTCCTTTTTCCACCGACAGATTGATGTCTCTGAGGGCATCGACCTGTCCGTCTTTGGTCAGGAAGGTCTTGCTCAGATTCCTGACTTCCACGATCTGCGACATGGATTCCTCCTTTTCATCACGGCTTTCCTGCAATGTCCGCCGTGACACGTTTTTGTCATAATATCAATTATATAACGTTAAAACACTTCCCGCGGAAAGTCAACGTTTCCTGCGCGCCGCTTTGATACGGATCCATGCCAGATATACGATCCCTGCTGCGACCGCAGCGGTGATCACCCAGCCCCACCACGGCACTCTTTTGATATTGTAGCAGCGCACGTTGATCCACATCTGGTTGATCGAGGCGGTCTGCGCTTCGTCAAAACACGTCATGATGGAGGATCTTCGCATCACGTCGTCGGGCGGATAGGCCGCGTACAGCTGCCGCTCCAGCATCTCCGGCGGCGCCTCGATGACGTATTCGCCCTCCTTGCCATCCTCGTCAAAAAAGTAGCCGAGATCATATTCCTCCGACTCCTCGTCCTCCTCCGCGCTGTAGTTGTACTCCGCATACTCGAAGATCGTGGGATCGTCGCCGCCGGAGATGACGGACGTGTAGCCGATATAGTACATATTGCGGACGACGTTGTCCGGCCTCGAGCAGAAGTTGATGAACGCCTCTGCTGCGTGCTGCTTGTCCGCGTTGTCCCGGATGCCGTTCTTTAACATGACCCAGCCGTCGAAGTAGATGTTGGTACTCTCCTCGGGCACCGCGAACGCGAGGTCAAAATCGTCCTCGGCCGCCTGGTCCAGTGTATAGACGCCGTCGCCGGACCACTGGTAGTTGGCCACGACTTTGCCGGTGATCATATCCGCCTTGCCGGAGTCGGTCTCGAAGGAGTAGACGTTGTCCTTGATCTGCTGCAGGTAATCCTGCACCTTCGCGATCATCTCCGGAGACGTATCATTCATCTCGTCTTCCAGCTTCTGCGCGTAATCCGGGGCGCTCGTAAACGCCTCTGACGTCAGAAGATCCGCCTTGAGCGCGCCGACGGCGGCAAAATAGGAATCTCTGACGTTGTCCTTGATGGTCACCTGTCTGTTAAACTTGGTATTCTCAAAGATCTTCCAGGTGGACGCCTCTTCTCTTGACACGATTTCCGGGTTGTAGACGATGCCCGTCACGCCCCACATATAACCGGCCGCGTAGCGGCTCCAGGGCTCTCCGCCGATCTCATGCTCGTCAAACACTCTTTTGATATACGGAGAGACGCCGTTAATATAGTAGTTGTTCTCGTCAGACGGGTCAAAAAAGTGCTCCGAGAGCGGCACTGTCTGGCCCTCCCGCATCAGCTTCATGATCATGTATTCCGAGGGGCAGACCAGATCATACTCATCGCCCAGCGTGAGCATGTTGTAAAGGTCTTCGTTGGTGCCGAACGTGGAATACTCCACCTTGACTGGCCGTCCATAAGTCTCCTCGTACCACGCTTCAAAGTCCTTGACCATGGAGTTCTCGCCGATAATGTCGCCGGAATCGAGTTCAATGGTCTCCTCCTCGTCCCAGTCGCCCAGGTCGATATATTCTTCCCAGTTGCAGACGCGAAGAACCACAGGGCTCTTGCCTGCTTCTGCTGCCAGCGCCTTCAGGGGGCTGCCGATTGGGCTGCAGCTTGCCAGGGCGCTGCCGGCCCATGCGCCGCCGATGGTCCCCGCCGCCACAACGGCCGCCATCGCAAGGGCAGCGGCGCGGCGGCCGCCCGCACTGCGTGCATCCCGGGGGATGCCCCCCTTTAGCGCATCGAAGATACTCTTATTCAGCACGGCTGCCTCCTTCCTGCCTCATGGCTCGCACATTCATGCCAACGACGATCAGCACAACAACCGCGAAAATGACTGTGGAAAGTGCCCAGAGCGCCGTCTTGATGGTGGTCTGGGAGCCCTTGGTGGCATTGACGACATAGGTACTGATGGTGTCGAACATCGCGGGTTTGGTGTACATCGCGATGAAATAATCATCCAGAGAAAGGGTGATCGCCAGCGCGAATCCGGAGATAATACCGGGCACGATCTGAGGGATCACGATCTCTGTCAGTGCGGTGAAGGGGGTGGCACCGAGGTCCAGCGCCGCCTCATAAATGCTGGAGTCCATCTGCTTGATCTTGGGCATGACGGACAGGAACACGAAGGGCGCGCACAGCGTCACGTGTCCCGCTACCAGCGGAATGAAGGTCTCCTTACTGACGTGAAGAACAACGACCAGCAGGATGCAGATGGAAAATCCGGTCACGACGTCCGCATTGACGACGGGCACCTGATTGAGCGACGAGATTAAGGTCGACATCTTTCTGCCGGAATAGAAGGCACCGATGGCTCCCAGTGTTCCCAGAATGGTCGCGATCGCCGCGGACCCAAGTGCCAGGAAAATGGTTCCCCGGATCATCTCCGTCAGCTCCGGCGTCGTGAACAGCGTGACATAGTTCTGCATAGAAAAGCCACGGATCGCGCCAATCTGTGTGGCGCTGGTAAAGCTGTACACAGCGAGGATCAGGATCGGAAGATAAATGAACATCAACATGATGAACAGAAATAGACGTTTTACAATTTTAGCCATTACAGTAGTGCGCCTCCTCTCTCACCGTTCTCCTCCCCATTGGATGTAAGGAGGGTGAAAAGGCAGATGATCGCAAGCAGGATCAGTGCGATCATGGATCCGCCATGCCAGTTGTAAGCCGAGAAGTAGCTTCCGATCAGGCTGCCCATGATGTAGGTGCTGTTATACAGCATATCCAGGACCACGTAGTTGGTCATGGCCGGCAGGAACACCATGGAAACGCCGCTGACGATACCCGGCACCGACAGGGGCAGTGTGACCTGCAAAAAGGTCTGCACCTTGTCCGCTCCGAGGTCCATGGCCGCCTCACGAAGCGATCCGTCGAGCTTGGACAGCGTCGTGTATATGGGCAGGATCATAAAGGGCAGGAAGTCATAGGTGATACCGATCACCGCGTTCAGGAACGGATAGCGGGCCAGATTACCCTCCAGCAGCGTCAGCACTTCCTTGAGCGCCGTGATGCGCAGCGAGAAGTTGATCCACATGGGGAGCACGAAGACCATGACGATGACGGACTTGGTCTTGAGCTCGCTCATGGCCAAAATATAGGCGATCGGGTAAGCCAACAGCAGGCAGACCGCTGTTGTGACAAAGGCCACCGCCAGACTGTAGAACAGTGTTCCCAGCGTGTTGGCATCGGTGAAGAAGCCAACCAGGTTATCGAGCGTGAACTGTCCCTGGCCGTTCGTAAACGCGTAGAAGAACAAAACGACCAACGGCGCCACGACAAAGAACAGCAGGAATACGACATATGGGATTCCCAGATTTTTTCTTGAAAACTGCAACGTTATACCTCCGTCACTCAACGCTTATTTCTTCTTGAGCGTAAACGTCATCTTGTCGACAGGCATCATGAGACCGACGCGGTCTCCCATATTCCACAGGTATTCGTCATCGACGACAAAATCCTGCTCCAGCTCTGTGTGGATAATGTAGCTGTAGTGGTCGCCCTTGTAGATCAGGTTGCTGATCGTGCCGTTGATCAGGCCGGCATTCTGGTCATCCGTCATCTCGATGTCATCCGGCTTGATCGCGACCTGGATGCGCATACGGACAGGATCGATGGCCTCACCACTTGCATCCTGCACGGTGCCATCCTCGCGCCTGCTGCTGCCCTTGATGATCTTGGTGACGCTGGTATCGAGAACGTGGTCGTTGTATTCCAGCCTGTAATCCTTATTGATGTCGACAAAGAACAGATTGGTGTGGTCCTCTGCAAGCATAATATGGATGTTGTCGGGCTCTACGCGGATGCCGACCTTGTCGCCGGGCTTGGCCACGTGGACAGACTGACATACGATCTCGTTTTTGCCAGACAGGACCGTAATCTCGTAGTGGATTCCCTTGAAAATGACAGAATCCACTACGCCCTGGATCACGCCGTCCTCCGGCTTTGTGAGCTCCACGTCCTCGGGGCGCACGACCGCCGTGATGTGAGTGCCTTCCTCATAGTCATCCACGCATGTGAACTCGCCGCCGCAGAATCTGGCGCGCAGCTTTCCGGTCATCATGCCGTTAAAGATATTACTCTCTCCGATAAAGTCCGCAACGAAGGCGTTCTTGGGCTCATTGTAGATGTCCTCGGGCGTGCCGATCTGCTGGATCTTTCCCTCGTTCATGACAACGATCTTGTCGGACATGGTCAGGGCTTCTTCCTGATCATGGGTGACATAGATGAAGGTGATGCCCAGCTTGTCGTGCATGTTCTTGAGCTCGATCTGCATCTCCTTGCGCATCTTGAGGTCCAGTGCGCCGAGGGGCTCATCCAGAAGCAGGATCTCCGGCTCGTTGACCAGTGCGCGGGCGATGGCAATTCGCTGCTGCTGTCCGCCGGAAAGCGTGCTGACGCTTCTCTGCTCAAATCCCTCCAGATCGACCAGATCCAGCACTCTGCGGACCTTGCGCTCGATCACGTCCTTGGGAGTCTTCTTCTGCTTGAGACCGAAGGCGATATTATTGTAAATGTTCATATGGGGGAACAGCGCGTACCTCTGAAATACCGTATTGACGGGACGCTTGTAGGGCGGCAGATCCTGAATCGATTTCCCGTTCAGAAGGATCTCTCCGCTGCTAGGCATCGAAAAGCCGGCGATCATGCGCAAGGTCGTCGTCTTGCCGCATCCCGAAGGGCCCAAAAGTGTGACAAATTCCCCTCTCTTCACTTCCAGGTTAAAGTCATCGACCGCCGTATAGCCGTCTTCATAGACCTTCGTAATGCCCTTCAGCTCAATAATGTTTGTGTTGTTTTCCATTCCCTTGTTCTCCATAAAACTGTTGACGGTTGCGCGCTGTAATTAAAATTCCGGCGGCGTACTGATCCAAATGAACTTGGCCGGCCGGTTTCCCGGATTTTCAATGCGATGCTTCTGCGATGCCTGATAATAAAAGCTCTCGCCCGACTTCACATGATAGACTTTATCACCAAGATACAAGTTCAGTCTTCCGCTCATCAAATAGCCAAATTCCTCTCCGGTATGGGGCTTGTCCTCCTCCAGCGAAGAATGTGGCTGAATCACTACCAGCAGCGGCTCCATCTGAAACTTCTGGGCCATAGGCACGACCCACTGTTTGCTGTTGCCCTGCTCATCCAGCTTTTCAAAATACTCTTTTTCCGAGAAAACCACCTGTGTCTCTTCATCTTCAAAGAATTCCGCAGGCGTCGTCCCCAGACATTCGATCAGATCCATCAGCGTCACCACAGACGCGGACACCTGCCCTCTCTCCAGCTGAGATATAAAGCCTTTGGTGAGCTCCGTCCTGTCTGCCAGCTCCTGCTGGGTGAGACCGTTGCGGTTTCGCAGATTTTTGATCCTTCTCCCTATGTCCTTATTAATGCTGTCTACATCCATCTGTACCGCCTTCCTTTCCGTCCTTTATCGAGTTTCATATGCTTTTAGTATTGACGGTCAATTTTAATAATAAACTGTAAATATTCTAATACTAAACTTTTCGGTACGATTCACAATTATACTATTGCTAAACTTTATGTCAATTATTGAGCGGATTTTTCTAAAGAAAATATAAAGTGATTTGTCAGCTGTTAAAAGTTGACAATCACTCCCCTGCTGTCCTACATTGGAGTCAGATTCAGAACCGCCGGAGGACCTGAAAATGGCAGATATACGTGAAAAAAACGATAAAAAAGAGCCCCGCATCTTTATCATCGCGGACACTCATTTCGGAGATGAAAATATAAGACTCTATGAGGAAAGACCGTTTCCGGATACGGAGACAATGGACTGTGAGATCATAAGAAGATGGAATGAAACCGTAGATGAGGATGATCTTGTGTATCATCTGGGTGATTTCTGCTCGCAGGGCGAGCAGCGCTGCCGGGAACTGACTGCACAGCTCAAAGGCAGAAAGTTTCTGATCATCGGCAATCATGACCGCTATCTTTCTACGCAGAAATGGAGGGAAATCGGATTCGAAGAGTGTTATGATCTGCCGGTTGTACTGAAAGAATTCTTCATTTTGTCCCATGAACCGCTGTACATGTGCCGCAGTATGCCCTACGCCAACCTCTTCGGGCACATGCACAATGTGCCGTCCTACCGCTCTGTCAGCTCCCGCAGCGCTTGTGTCAGTGTAGAAAGGATCAACTATACGCCAATTCTTCTCGAAACACTGCGGAACATGATGAAAGAGGAGGAGCGCAAAGAAAGCCTGAAATAATACAATCTGTGCGGGCACTCCCCACCATTCAACAGGTTCTATCGTTTATGGTGATGTCTGGGTACAGAGACAGCTTTTCCTTGATTTGTTCCCCACGGTTTTCATCCCATCTGGCGTCGTTTAGGTACAGGGAGAAATTTTGCTTGATTTGTTCCCCATAGTTATCCTCTGCTTTAGGTACAGCAACAAATTCTGTAAGAAAAGTTCCAAATAATATCGGCAAAGATGGAGAACTTTTCATCGAAATCTGCCTCCTGTACCTAATTCGCTCCATCCCCTCCAATGAGCCGCCCCTTCACACATAAAAGCTGCCACATTAAGAGAGATTTCTTAATGTGACAGCTTTCTTCGCTTTAAAAAAGCCTCTACTCCCCGCAGCCGATATTACTACCCCCGCCGGCATCACTGCGCCGCCGCAAGCAGCTGCTTGGTATATTCTTCCTGGGGGTTATCGTAGACTTCGTCTACCGTTCCCTGCTCCACAATTCTTCCCTTTTTCATGACAAGAACCCTGTCGCACAGCTGATACACGACGTTGAGATCGTGCGAGATGAACAAATAGCTCAGGTCCAGTTCCTCCCGCAGGTCGCGCAGAAGCTGCAGGATCTGCGCCTGGATCGTGACGTCCAGCGCCGAGACCGGCTCGTCCGCGATGATAAAGCGCGGTCTCCGGATCAGGGCCGCCGCGATGCTCACTCTTTGCCTCTGTCCGCCGGAGAGCTCGGAAGGCCTGGCGTAGAGGCACTCTTCGGGCAGCTCTACTTTGGCCAGCATGTCGCGCACGCGGCGCTTTCTCTCCGCTTCGTCATATTTGCCAAAAACGCGCAGCGGCTCTTCCAGCGACCACTCGACCGTGTAGGCCGGGTTTAGTGAGCTGTAGGGGTCCTGAAAAATGATCTGGGGGCGCTTGGTGTAGTGAACGATCTCGCCCTCCTTCGGCTTCACCATGCCGAGGAGCATTCTGGCAAGCGTGGATTTTCCGGTGCCGCTCTCTCCCACAAGGCCCATGATCTCGCCGTGGCGAATGTTGAAGTCCACATCGTAGAGGACCTGCTGGTATTTGCCCTTGCCAAAGAGGCCCGGCGTATGGTACCCGCCGCTCACATGCTTTACTTCCAGCACAAGCTGTTTATCTGCTTCCGTCATGGCGTTCACCTCCTGCCTGCACCGCGCGGTCCACTACACCGGTTCCGTCTGTCGCATCCACACGCCCGGTCTCTGCGCTTTTCCCGGTGTTGTCCGCTGTCTCCTCCGCACTCCGCCTCGCGATCACCTTGACGCGCGTCGGGATGCACTCGATCAGGTGCTGCGTGTAGGGATGCTGGGGCCTGAAGAACACGTCATTGGTCAGGCCTTCCTCTACGATCACGCCTCTTTGCATGACGGCGACGCGCTTACAAAGCTTTCTCACGACGTTGAGATTATGGGAGATAAAGAGCATGGAAATCCCGTGCTTTTGGTTGAGTTTCTTAAGGAGCTTCAGGATCTGGGCCTGGATCGTCACGTCCAGTGCCGTCGTGGGCTCGTCCAGAAGAAGGAGGCTGGGCCTGCTCACGATCGCCGCCGCGATCATGGACCTCTGCAGCATGCCACCGGAAAGCTCATGCGGATACTTGTCATAGACTGCCTCGGGATCCGGCAGTTCGACGTCTGTCAGGGCCTGGATAGCTCTCTGCTTGCGCTCCTCGGCGCTCAGATCTGTGTGGATGACCAGCACTTCCTCCACTTGCTTTCCGACCTTCATGAGAGGATCCATGGCGCTCATGGGTTCCTGGAAGACGACGCCGATCTTGTTTCCCTGTACCTTTCGTAAAAGCGCTCTTTTGGCATGAAGCATGTCTTCTCCATCCACGAGCACTTCCCCCTGGTAGCTGCATTTCTTGCGGGGCAGAAGGCCCGCGATGCTCATCGCGGTGACCGATTTGCCCGATCCCGACTCGCCCACAAGGCCCAGGATCTCTCCGTCGCGCAGCGTGAAGCTCACGCCTGCCACCGCTTCTCTGTCTCGATTGTGAAATTTAACATGGAGATCTCTGACTTCCAGCATCAGTCCACCTCCTTATTCATTTTCTGCATACCCTCTCCGATCAGACTGATGCCGAATACGAGAAGGGCGATCACGCCGCCGACGCTCAGTGCGTACCAGGGCGCCGAGCGGAACATGCCCTGCGCCTCCGAAAGCATATAGCCCATGGAGACGTCCGGCGGTGTCACGCCGATGCCCAGAAAGCTCATGCTGGCCTCCGCGAGAACCGCGTTGTTAAAGCCGATCGTCAGGGCCGGCAGCAGTACATGCATTGTGTTGGGCAGCATGTGCATCATCAGAATGCGAGGGCTCGAAGCCCCCATCAGCCTTGCGCTGATGATGTAGTTGACTTCACGCTGCGACGCGAACGCCGTTCGCATCATGCGCGCGTAGCTGGGGATGAAGACGATTCCCAGCGCAATGATCACGTTGTACTTGCCCGGTCCCAGAATACTGATGATGACCAGGGCGAGAAGAATGCTGGGGAATGCGGTCAGCGCATCATTCAAGCGCATCAGCACTTCGTCGACAATACCGCCAAAATATCCCGTCATGGCGCCGACAATCGTGCCGATTCCCGCGCCGATCACGATGGTGAGGGCCGCGATGAACAATGTCGTTCCGGATCCCTGCATGACGCGGCTGAAGATGTCTCGCCCGAACTTGTCCGTTCCGAACAGATGGGCCAGGGACGGTCCCTGGAGCTTCGCCGCGCTCATCTTGGTCGGCGGGTAAGGGGTATAAAAGCGTCCGATGAGGATCCACAGGACAATGATCGTTGTGATGATCACGCCCGCGATCAGATATCCGTTCCATTTATGCTTTTTCATGCGCGCCCTCCCAGTTTGAGACGCGGGTCGATCTTTTGATTGATCAGATCCGCCAGTGTTCCCGAGAGAATGACCCAGAAGGCGAGGATGACGACCAGCGCCTCCACGACCGGATAATCTCTGTTGGAAATGGACGCAACGAGGAATCTTCCCATGCCGGGAACGCCAAAGACCTGCTCCACGACAATGCTGCCGCCCACGATTTCCGCCATCGTCTGTCCCAGGAATGTGATCGTGGGAACCAGCGAGTTCTTGAGAACGTGCTTTTTGAGGACTTCCGCGCGGTCATTGCCTCTGGAGATCGCGGTCCGGACATAGTCCTTTTCCATCTCCTCAATGATCGTGCTCTTGAGCATACGCACGGCCATTGCAATTCTGGGGATCGCAATGCAGACGGCGGCAAAAAACAGATATCTGACCGCGCCTGCCAGGTCCTTCTCGATCTTGGGGAAATCCCCGGGCGTGAAGAATTTGAAAATGATCCCGAAAATGTACGAGACCAGAATACTCAAAAAGAAAGCGGGCACAGCCATGCACAGCTGCACAATAGTCGTTCTGAGCCAGTCAAGACGCCCTCCCGATTTTTGCGCCGCGCGCAGTCCCAGAGGGAGGGAACAGATGATAATGATCACAAAGCTGATCAGGACCATTAGAAGGGTCACCTTTAGCTTGGGCATGATCAGGGCCGCCACCGGCTGCCTGTAGCTGTAGGAAACGCCCAGATTCCCGGTGAAGAAGCCAAACAGCCAATTGATATACTGCACCAGGAACGGCTTATCCAGCCCCATCTCCTGCCGCAGGATCGCGAGCTGCTTCTCTGTGGCGTTCATACCGAGGATGGCCCTTGCCGGATCGCCGGATATGATGTGGAAGGCGGCAAACGCCAGAAACGATACCATGATCATGGTAATGATTAATGCCAGAATTCGGCGGACTACATACTTCAAAGCGGGTTACTCCTTTATATCAGATCGGCGCATGATCCAGATCTGTCCAGCGCTCCCAATTCCATATGCTTCACACCCGGTGCTGCGTGATCATGCCAAAACAGGCAGCAGCCCCCAAAATGCGTTGCGATAAAGAAAAAAATGCGCAGCAATAAGAATGCCCTATTGCTGCGCACATGATCGCTTACTCAGATTTCGTTATTTGTCCTTATTCCCACTTCAGCGTGGAAACGTCCAGCACATACAGAGGATAGAATGTAAGGCCGGTCAGACCCTTACGAACCGCAACCATATCCGCCATATCCTGAATATAGACGCTTGCTGCATGCTCGGTCAGGTTCTTTTCCATTTCTTTATAGATCTTGGTCTGCTCTTCATCGTCGTAGGTCTTGATCGCCTGCTCGAAGAGTGCATCATATTCCTCATTGTTGTAGTTGATGAAGTTGTTTCCGCGGTTGCCTTCCTCATCTTCTACGCGCTGGCCCGTTGTAAATCTCTCCAGAAGGCTTCTTGCCGTCAGAGGATCTGCTGTCAGGCCGATGACTGTGGACTGGAAGTTTCTTCCTGCATAGGTATCCGATACCCATGTCTCCCACTCTACCTTGTTCAGTGTTGCGTTGATGCCAACTTCCTTGAGCTGCTCAGCAATAACTTCCGCTGTATCGCAGTGCGGTGTGTAGTTGGAAGGAACGGTGATGGTCATATCAAATCCATCGGGATAGCCTGCCTCAGCCAGAAGCTCTTTGGCCTTTTCCTTGCCCGCTTCCGGTGTCTCCAGTGTGTAGTAGTTGGTCAGACTGTCGTCAAAATACTTTGTGAATGCAGGGAATACGTTGGATCCGATCAGGAAGCCGTATCCGTCAAATGCCATATCCAGGATGCCCTGTCTGTCAATGGCATAGCAAAGAGCCTGGCGAACCAGCTCATTGTCAAACGGAGCCACTTCATTGTTGAGATAAAGAGCCTGCACAAGGTTCATTGTGCCCTGCTCAATATTGAAGTTGTCCTTGTTGAGCTCTGCTACCTGGGTGCTGCTCAGGTGAGAAACCAGATCCAGCGCGCCGCTCTCAAGACCCATGATCAGACCTTCTGCCTTCTCATTGATCTTATAGGTGACCTTGTCGATATTGGCAGGCGTTCCCCAGTAGTCTGCGAATTTCTCGAGTTCTACGGATTCCTGCGCTGTGCGGGAAACATACTTGTAGGGGCCTGTGCCGACCGGCGCCGTATCCTGCTGGTCATAGTCAGCGGGAATGATCGCCAGTGTCAGAAGAGACATCAGTTCTGTGTTGGGCTCAGTGAGCGTCATCACAAGTTTGTTGTCTCCATCCTTCTCCAGACTTGCGATGCACTGCAGTCCTGTGGAGGTCTGCGGATTGACCTTGGGGTCGTCCTTGCAGCGCTGGATTGAATAGATCACGTCGTCGAGATCCACTGTGTCGCCATTGTGGAACTTCACGCCGTCGCGAAGGGTAAACGTATAGACGAGACCGTCATCAGAAACCTCCACTTCGGATGCCACCGCGGGGATGGTATCACCGTTGGAGTCGTATTTGACAAGTCCCTCAAAGACATTGAACATTACTTCTTTGGTGCCGGCTGCAACTGCATAGTGGGGATCCAGGCTCTGGTCAAGATCCTGGGCGATACCGATCACGATCTCATTGGCCTGTGCTCTCTCCGTTGCATCCTCTTCCTGCGTCTCAGCCGCGGGAGCAGCCTCTGCCGCTTCTTCCGTGCCTTGTGCGGGCGCAGCTTCTGTGCCCTGTGACGCTCCTTTACCGCAGCCTGTGAGAAGCGCTCCCACCATGCTTGCAGCAAGGATTCCTGCCAGTATTCTCTTTTTCATAAGCTCTCCTTTCATCACTGCTCTCATGCAAGAGTCAATGTGGGGCTATCGCCCTTTTCTTTTGCCTCTGCCATTGTATTTCATGGGAGGGCATTTTACAAGAAGCGTTTCCGTTTTAAGACAATTTTCGTGTGTCTTTTCTGTGTCCGCAGGTAATAGATGGTATAATGTCCATACGACTACTATACAGGAGGCATCTATGGCAGATAATAAAGATTTGCACGATCAGTATCAGCTCGTCACAAACAAATAATACCGGGGGCGGTACCCCCCTTCAAAAATGCATTGGATTCGCGGGTGTACCGCCCCCGCTTATTATTATGCAGGACGCAAAAAAAGAACTGATTTCTCAGTTCCTTTTTCAGAGCGATAGACGAGGCTCGAACTCGCGACCTCCACCTTGGCAAGGTGGCGTACTACCAACTGTACTACTATCGCATGTATGAAGTTGTAATGGAAATGGATTCCATCAGAGCGATAGACGAGGCTCGAACTCGCGACCTCCACCTTGGCAAGGTGGCGTACTACCAACTGTACTACTATCGCATTTGCATTGATCAACCGTTTTGCGCGGTGGACAATGATTAATATACCGCAGTGCCCACCGCGTGTCAACAGTTTTTTTTAATTTTGAAGGCAGCGATTTTGGGGACTGCCCCATTCGTACGCTGAGAGGTCTGCCCCATAAGGGCCAGCCGGCCTTACAGCGCCTGATCGTTCTGCGCGTATTTTTTGACCATTGTGACAGCGATGATGTCCATCACGATGACGAAGCCGATCCACACATAGAAGTACACGTCTTCCTCCATGGACGCCGCGAAATCATAAAAGCCGTGGATCAGGACCGGGATCAGAAGGCTCATGAATGCGGAGCTTCTGGCCTTGGACGGATAGCCATATCTTGTATACGCCTTCTCCAGTCCATAGAAATGACCCATGAACATGCCGCAGATCGCGTGCAGCGGAATCGCCGCAAGTCCGCGGATCGGCGCCACCTCCAGGCCAAAGCCCATGATATAGCCGATGTTCTCCAGTCCCGCAAAGCCCAGCGCCACAAATACGCCGTAGACAACGCCGTCGAACAGATAATTGAAGGCCGGATCTTTCCAGCTCCCCAGATGCAGCATAAACCGCTTGCAGAGTTCTTCCGCAAGTCCAACCACCAGGAAGTTCTCGGCCAGGATGAGCGCCGTGCCTGTGAGCCCGGTCCCGGCCAGAATGCGCATGCCGACCGACTCCAGCGCAATCGCCGGGATTGTGGAAAGGCATCCCAGAAAGAAAAGCTTGAGCAGAAGCCCCGAAGGCTCACTCTCCACCGAATCCTTTTTGAAAATATAATACCCAACTACGACACAGGGAAGCAGGGCCGCGATTAATACGATTCTCATTTTTACCCTCCGTTTTAATCAAAACGCCTGACGAACAACACATTGGATCCAATTTGCATCGAAATATCCCAATCACCATGCCAAAGCGGCAGCCGGTTTATTTCTCCATTTTCCAGAAGGACGCACTATAGGCCGGAAGTCTGCTGCCACCGCCAAAATCATGCGTTTTGCCGGTGATCAGGTCCACCGCTGTACCGCATCCCGCGTCGAAGTGCGCCACATATTCCTGCTCATCCGCGTTGATGGCTACCAGCACTCTCTCACCTTCTGTCTTTCTCTCGAAGATGCACTGCTTGTTGGTCAGGACCACACTCCTGAAATCGCCGTAGCAAAGAGCCTTGGACGATTTTTTGGCAAGGGCAAGCTTACTGATCCACTCTGTGAGATCATTCCACTCCGGTTTCTCAATGCGGGGCCTAAGTGCAGGATCCCCCTGATTCTTGTGGCCCTCGACGCCCCACTCGCTTCCGTAGTAGATGCTGGGAATGCCGGGCATGCCGAATGCCAGTGCATAGATGAGCGGCAGGTGCTTTTTGTTAGTCAGAACGCTTGCAACACGCGTCACGTCATGATTATCTACGAAGGACAGCAGGTGATATCCACGGTACAGGCACCAGGGGTCCGATCCGAACTGGCGCATGAGCGAGTGATTGATCTCAAACATATTCATGCTGTTGAAGCTGGAGAACAGCCCCTTGTAGCACTCATAGTTGGTCGCGCTGTGCAGCATGCCTTCTCCCATGATGGTCTTGTAGTCGCCGCCCAGGATCTCGCCGATCAGATAGAAGTCCTGCTTGAGCGAATCCGTAAAGCCTCGCAGGCGTCTGATGAAGTCCCTGTCCAGGCAGTAGGCGACGTCCAGCCGCAGTCCGTCGATGTCAAAATACTCCACCCAGTAGCGGATCGCGTCAAAGAGATGTCCGATCACCGCCTCGTTTCTGAGGTTGAGCTTCACCAG
Source organism: uncultured Lachnospiraceae bacterium (assembly GCA_900319245.1). Lineage (GTDB taxonomy): Bacteria > Bacillota > Clostridia > Lachnospirales > Lachnospiraceae > CAG-791. The sequence continues at coordinate 61,274 of ONNQ01000008.1, forward strand.
ATCATAATGGCCTTCCCAGCCCTCGTACCAGAGGCCGTCGTTATAGGGAGAATTGCCGTCGAAGCTCACATTGAACCAGTCCTTATAGGGGGACTCCCACTTTCTTTGCAGAACATCGACGAACTGTGTAAAGCCGCGGCCTACATGATTGAAGACGCCGTCCAGGATCACGCGGATCCCTTCCTTGTGCAGAGCATCGCAGACTTCCTTGAAGTCCTCATTGGTGCCGAGCCTGCAGTCGATCTTCTTGTAGTCCCTCGTATTATAGCCATGTGTGTCCGATTCAAAGACCGGACAGAAATAGACCGCCGTGATCCCCAGCTTTTTCAGATGGGGGATCCAGTCCTTCACCTCCAGGATCCTGTGTGCCAGCACGCCGTCGTTTTCATAAGGCGCGCCGCACATTCCCAGAGGGTAAATCTGATAAATCACGCTTTCTTCAGCCCACATAGTTCTTATTCCTCCTTATCCTTACATGGGGTTCTCCAAATACCATATTTCTATTCATTTTGCAATAGAAAAACCGCAATTTCTTAAAAGAAATCCCCATTGTCCACAAAGTTATCCACAATTAAAGCCATTCATCCCAAAATCTGGAAACTTTATCCCCAATTCCCAAACTGTCAGTCAAACGGCCCCCTCTCCATTCTGCCGGAAACAGCCTCTGATAGGAGCCCGTACGAAACCGGTCGTCCATCAGCACCACCACGCCGACGTCCTCCCCGGTCCGGATCACACGCCCCGCTGCCTGCAGGACTTTGTTCATGCCGGGAAAACGGTAGGCATAATCAAATCCATTCTCGCCGTCCTTGTCAAAATACTGCTTGAGGATCTCTCTCTCCGCGCAGACCTGCGGGAATCCCGTCCCCACGACCAGCGCGCCGATCAGGCGGTCCTCCTTGAGGTCGATCCCCTCGCTGAAAATGCCGCCCAGCACGCAGAAACCGATGAGGCTCCTGTCGTCCGCCGCCTCTTCAAAGCGCGCAAGAAACGCCTGCCGCTCCTCTTCCGTCATCATCGGACTTTGCACCGCGAACGCCGTCTCCCCGTCCTCCGGATACATTTCTCCATATCGCTCCAGGACCTTGTCCAGGAACATGTAGGAGGGGAAGAAGACCATGTAGTTGCCGTGCCTCTGTGACACCGTGCTATGTATACACGCCGCAATCCTCTCGTACTGCTCCGTCCCCCGCATGCGGTAGCGGCTGGTCACGTCGCCCGCGATAAAAAGCCCCAGCTTTTCGGGCTCGAAGGAGGATCTTGCGTACACCTCATAGTCCTCTTCGGTACCGCCCAGCAGCCGCTTATAATAGCGAATGGGCAGCAGCGTCGCCGAAAAAAGCACGCTGGCCTCCCCCTGCCGCAGGCACTCCGCCAGTTTACCAGAAGGATCCACGCAGAACAACCGGATTGTGAAATCTTCCCTGCCGCTCTTGTCTATATAGATCTGGTAGCCGCCGTCCATTTCCTCGTAGATCATCAGAAAATGGGACAGGTTGAAAAAGGCCGTCAGAAAGTTTTCCTGGACCTGCGCCGCCGCGTCCCGGTCCGCCGTATCAATGCCCTTTCTCTGGTCGCCCAGGATGGTCTGCATCTCCTCGAGGACCTTGTAGGCCGTGTCCGCGGCCGCCTCGATCTCCTCCGCGAGAAGGACCCTTTCGCGCCCGCCCATGACTTCCAGAAACTGCGTTCCGATGGGCGGTGTGCTCTCCCCCTCGAAGGCCTCTTTATAGGGTTTGAAGGCTGTGAGGAGCCGGCCAAGCTTCTTCCACAGTTCCGGATAGATTTCCCGGATGGCGCTTCTAAAAATCCGCACCTCTTCCCTGGACAGGGACGCGCTGTACATATCCCGCCCTCTGTCCACCAGGTTGTGGGCCTCGTCCACCAGGAACAAATATCGGTCCTTGCCCTTCCCCTCGGCAAAAAACCGCCGCAGCTTCACGTGGGGATCGAACAGATAATTATAATCGCCGATCATGGCGTCCGCAAATAGAGAGACGTCCAGCCCCAGCTCGAAGGGGCACACCTGATACCGCTCTCCATAGTCCTTTAGGACCTCCCGGCTCACATTCTCCTCATGGGTCAAAAGATCGAACAAGGCGTCGTTCACCCTGTCATAATGTCCCTTCGCCCTCGGACACGCCTCCGGCGTGCAGCGCCTGGGCTCTCCTTTTGGTACAATACAGATCTTGTCTTTGGCGGTCAGCTGCACGCTTTTAAGCCGCAGCCCCTGCTCCCTGAGAATCGAGAAGGTCTCTGTCGCGACCTGGCCCGTCACTGTTTTGGCCGTGAAATAAAAGAGCCGGTCCGCCTTGCCCTCTCCCATGGCCTTGAGAGACGGAAAGATGGCGGAAATGGTTTTGCCGGTGCCCGTCGGTGCCTCCAGAAAGAGCTTTTTGCCATGACAGATCGTGTGATAGACGTGGACGGCCAGATCCCTCTGACCGGGCCTGTAGTGAAAGGGAAATTCCAGTTCACGGAGAGAGGCGTCGCGCACTCTCCGCCAGCGGATCTGCAGCCCCGCCCAGCGGGCGTACTCCTTCATGAGGGCGTCGAACCAGGCGCTGATCTCCTCCGCCGTGTATTCTTTCGTAAATCTGCGGATCTGCCCGGTCGCCAGGCTGCAATAGGTCATGCGGACCCGCACGACGTCCAGATTGTTCTGCACCGAGTATACATATGCATAACACTTGGCCTGCGCCAGATGCACCGGCGTAGGCTCCGTAATCCCCGAAATCTTTCTATATGTTGTCTTGATCTCATCAATGGTCCAGGCGTCGCCAAAAATCGGTCTCTCCGGATCGCACCCGTAAAAGATGCCGTCCGCTCTTCCCTCCAGAAGAACGGCGGCCTGCTCCGCCGCGCCTTCTTCCGCCGCATCTTCACTGCCGGATTCACCGGGAAGGAGGATGGGATAATAGATCGCCAGCGGCACTTCCGCCGTATAGTCAGGCCCCGCTTCCCGCTGGAGCTTTCTGTGCATCCTCGCGCCTTCCAGCATGGCCTCCTCCGAGACGCCCATGGCGCGCTCATCCAGATCACCCGACCGAAGGACAAATTCGACCAGATCCCGGACCGAGAGTTTAATTTCTTCACCCATACTTAGCAGTATAGCAGACCTTTGGCAAAACCGTTGTTGCATTTTTCTTCGTTTTGCGATTAAATAATGAATAATTTTGAAGCGCTGCGGTGCATGCACCTGCCGCGGAGCGGATTGGGTTATCCGCTGTATCCTACTAAGTATGAAATGCCGGACACGATGGATTCTGTGTCCGACGGAAAGGCCGCCATGGAAAGATTGATCATCCCCGAGCACTATGAATCTGCTCTGGATCTGCACGAGACCCAGATCGCCATTAAGACCGTGAAAGATTTCTTCCAGAATCTTCTGGCTGAGCGCCTGAACCTGCGCCGCGTATCCGCGCCGCTCTTTCTCCGCCCCGAGTCCGGTCTCAATGACAATTTAAATGGTGTGGAGCGCCCTGTATCTTTTGACATCAAGGAATCGGGTGAAATGGCGGAGGTCATCCATTCCCTCGCCAAATGGAAGCGCTATGCGCTCGGCAAATACGGCTTCAGCGTCGGCGAAGGCCTGTATACGGATATGGTCGCCATTCGCCGTGACGAAGATACCGACAATATTCACTCCATCTATGTCGACCAGTGGGACTGGGAGAAGATCATCACCAAAGAGGACCGCACGATGGAAACCCTCCGCACAGTTGTGCAGAACGTCTACCGTGTTCTGAGAAAAACCGAGAAGTACATGGCGATCCGCTATGACTACATCGAGGAAATCCTGCCCCACGATATCTTCTTTATCACAACCTCCGAGCTGGAGGCCATGTATCCCGACAAGACGCCCAAGGAGCGCGAGTATCTGATCTGCCGCGAGAAAGGCGCTGTCTGCCTGATGCAGATCGGCGACAAGCTCGCTTCCGGCGAGCCCCACGACGGCCGCGCGCCCGACTACGACGACTGGGCGCTCAATGCGGACATTCTGGTCTACTATCCTGTCCTCGACATCGCGCTGGAGCTCTCCTCCATGGGCATCCGTGTCGACGCACAGGCGCTCCGCGAACAGCTTGTCAAGGCGGGCTGCCCCGAGAGAGCGGACCTCCCCTTCCAGAAGGCCGTGCTGAACGAGACGCTCCCCTTCACGATCGGCGGCGGTATCGGTCAGTCCCGTATCTGCATGTTCTTCCTCAGAAAGGCCCATATCGGAGAAGTGCACAGCTCCATTTGGCCCGAAGACGTCATCGCAGCCTGTGAAGAGGCCCACATCGCGCTTCTGTAATGCGCGGCAATCGCATATCGTACAAACATCCCCCTGGGATCCGATGCGGTCCCAGGGGGTATTTTTGTCAAAAAACAGATTGTATGCATGTATACATTAATTATTGTAAAATATACACAAATTATAGGTCTCTAGTTCTCCGTGGTTTTATATTTTGCCATATTGCATAACAGAATTAGGCGTTTTATAATGTCAAAAAACAGAAAGCTATGATTGCTTTGTTGATTATGCCCAATGGCAGATGTCAGCAAAGCATTCATTTAGACGCAGGATTGTATACAATAATACTCAAATCCCATTGTTGCTGCAATCCGCGTACAGCTGCAAGAACAAACTGAAGGAGGAAACGAAAATGTCATATGTTGATGAAATCCTGGAGAGAGTGATCGCACAGAATCCCGCACAGCCCGAGTTCCATCAGGCAGTGAAAGAAGTTCTCGAGTCCCTGCGCGTCGTGATCGAGGCCGACGAGGACAAGTACAGAAAAGAAGCGCTTCTTGAGCGTCTGACAACGCCTGAGCGCCAGATCCTGTTCCGCGTACCGTGGGTAGACGACAAGGGTCAGGTCCAGGTCAATAACGGTTACCGTATCCAGTTTAACAGCGCCATCGGCCCTTACAAGGGAGGTCTTCGCTTCCATCCTTCCGTAAACCTTGGTATCATCAAGTTCCTCGGCTTCGAGCAGGTCTTCAAGAACTCCCTGACCGGCCTTCCCATCGGCGGCGGCAAGGGCGGCTCTGACTTCGATCCCAAGGGCAAATCCGACAGAGAAGTGATGGCGTTCTGCCAGAGCTTCATGACAGAGCTCTACAGACACATCGGCGCTGACACCGACGTACCCGCAGGCGACATCGGCGTAGGCGGACGCGAGATCGGCTTCCTGTATGGCCAGTACAAGAGAATCCGCAACATCTACGAAGGCGTTCTGACCGGCAAGGGCCTCACCTACGGCGGCTCCCTGGCAAGAACCCAGGCGACCGGCTACGGCCTTGTTTACCTCACTGAGGAGCTTCTCAAGTGCCACGACATGAGCCTTGCAGGCAAGACTGTCGCCGTTTCCGGTGCCGGCAACGTTGCAATCTACGCCATCGAGAAGGCACAGCAGCTGGGCGCAAAGGTCGTCACCTGCTCCGATTCCACCGGCTGGATCTATGATCCCGAGGGAATCGACGTAGCACTCCTCAAGGAAGTCAAGGAAGTCAAGCGCGCAAGACTGACCGAGTACAAGGCTGCAAGACCTTCCGCAGAGTATCACGAAGGCCGCGGCGTATGGTCCATCAAAGTAGACGTCGCACTTCCCTGCGCAACCCAGAACGAGCTGCATCTTGACGATGCAAAGGCTCTTGTTGCAAACGGCGTTACCGCTGTCTGCGAAGGTGCGAACATGCCCACAACCCTCGAGGCAACCCAGTACCTGCAGGACAACGGCGTTCTCTTCGTTCCCGGCAAGGCTTCCAACGCAGGCGGCGTAGCTACCTCCGCTCTGGAAATGAGCCAGAACTCCGAGAGACTGAGCTGGACATTCGAAGAAGTCGATGCGAAGCTCAAGACCATCATGGTCAACATCTATCACAACATCGACGAAGCTTCCAAGAAGTACGGCATGGAAGGAAACTATGTCGCAGGCGCGAACATCGCGGGCTTCCTGAAGGTTCTCAATGCAATGGAGGCACAGGGAATCGTATAATGGAGATTCCTTTTCAGGGAGGATCTACCCTGTCATCCACTCCGGTTTCAAGGACGGAATATAGATTTATTGATGATAAAGAGATGGCACGACATGTGCCATCTCTTTTTGTTATGGAGGTAGCGCACCGTCCGTGAAAAGTCGTTCCTGACAGGGTAGATCCTCCCTCGTAAAGGTTGTCCAAGCCGGGAAGGGCGCAAGGGCGGAAGGTTATGCACCAGCCGTGAAAAGTCGTTCCTGACAGGGTAGATCCTCCTTGCGCAAACTCTAGAACCCAGTTATGATGAGTACTGACAAAAAAGAAGCAACACATAATGGAGAATGCAGATGTCCCAATACGAACTGATCGTCCCCTGCCACTTCGGCATGGAGAGCGTTCTTAAAAACGAGATTTATGACATCGGTTACGAAATCACCGAAGTCACGGACGGCCGCGTGACCTTCCTCGGCGATGAGGAGGCGATCGCGCGCGCCAATATCTGCCTGCGCACAGGCGAACGTGTCCTTCTGAAAGTGGGTTCCTTCCACGCGGAGACTTTCGAGGAGCTCTTCCAGGGCACGCTTTCCCTCCCCTGGGAGGACTTTCTCCCCTCTGACGCGCGCTTCTGGGTCACCAAGGCGGCCAGCGTCAAGAGTAAACTCTTCTCCCCCTCCGACATTCAGTCCATCATGAAGAAGGCCATGGTCGAGAGGATGAAGAAGGTGTACAAGATGGATCGCTTTCCGGAGACAGGCGACTCCTACCCGGTCCGCGTCTTTTTGATGAAGGATGAAGTCACGGCCGCCCTGGATACGACCGGCGAGTCCCTGCACAAGCGAGGCTACCGCAAATATAAGGTCACAGCGCCGATCGCCGAGAACCTGGCGGCGGGTCTTCTCGCGCTCACGCCCTGGAAGCCCGGCAGGATCCTTGTCGATCCCTTCTGCGGAAGCGGCACCTTCCCGATCGAAGCCGCTATGATCGCGGCCAATATCGCCCCCGGCGTAAACCGCACGTTTACAGCGGAGACCTGGAAGCATCTGGTCTCCCCTTCCATCTGGAAAGACAGCCGGGATGAGGCGCTGGATCTGGAGACTCCTAATATCGAGACGGATCTGCAGGGATACGACATCGATCCCGACGCCATCGCCGCCGCAAGGGCGAATGCGAAGCTGGCCGGCGTGGATCACCTGATCCATTTCCAGACAAGACCGGTCGCCAAGCTCTCCCACCCCCGTAAATACGGCTTTATCGTGACCAATCCGCCCTACGGCGAGCGTCTGACGGGCGCCGAGGAGGATTCAATCAGAAAGCTCTACAAAGAACTCGGCGACGCCTACAAGAGACTGGACACCTGGTCCATGTACCTGATCACATCCTTTAACGGCTGTGAAGAGGCGCTGGGCGTCAAGGCTGCCAAAAACCGCAAGATTTATAACGGCATGCTCAAGACCTATTTCTATATGTTCCCGGGTCCCAAGCCGCCCAGAAAGTCTCCCAACTGAGCACCGGAGGCAGCCCGAAGAGACGCAAATTTGGAGGTAACTATGAAACAGCTGATCATATTCGCAACGGGCAATAAAGGAAAGATCCGCGAGATCCGCGACATCATCACCGACCCCAACACGGAGGTCCTCTCCATGCGGGAAGCAGGCGTTTCCGCCGATCCGGATGAAAACGGCACTTCTTTTGAAGAGAACGCGCTGATCAAGGCACGCGCCGTCTATGACTTGATCCGTCAAAAGAAAGAAGCGGGCACGCTGTGTTTTGACACAACGGATACGCAGATCACGGTCATGTCCGACGATTCCGGACTTGTGATCGACGCCCTCGGTGGAGAGCCCGGCATCTATTCCGCCCGCTATTTGGGCTATGACACAGATTACAATTACAAGATGGAGCAGATCATGAAGCGCATGGAGAATGTGCCCGACAAGGAGCGCACGGCGCGTTTCGTGGCGGCTGTCGGCGCCATCTTCCCCGACGGTTCCGAGCATGTGGTCCTCGGCGCCATGGAAGGCGTGATCGCACGCGGCATTTACGGACAGAACGGATTCGGCTACGACCCCTTCTTCTACCTGCCTGAATACGGCAAGACCAGCGCAGAGATCACAGAGGAGGAGAAGAACGCGATCAGCCACCGTGGCAAAGCCCTGCGCGCAATGCTGGCCCAGTTCGAAGCCTGGCAGCGCTCTGGCGAAGCGGCACAGAAAACAGCCGCCGCTTGCGGTGATTACAAATGAAGGTTCTGATCATCAGCGATACACACGCGCAAGATGATATTTTTCTTACGCTGCTTGCCAAAGAGCGGGATTTTGACGTGCTCCTGCATGCCGGTGACTTCGAGGGGAGCGAGCTGGTCTACCAGGAGCTCGCCGGCGTCCCTTTTTATTATGTGGCAGGCAATAACGACTTTTTCACCGATGCGCCGTACGAGCGGGTCATCGAACTATGCGGGCTCCGCCTCTTCATGACCCACGGCCACAGAAGGCATCTCTATAAGGGATACGGGGAAGTCCGGCAGGAGGCTGTGCGCCAGCACGCGCAGATTGCGGTGTTCGGGCACTCTCACATGCCGGTCGCGGAAATGGATGGCGGGATCCTGCTCCTCAATCCGGGGAGCCTCTCCTGGCCCAGACAGGAGCCCCGCAAACCCAGCTATATCGTCCTGACGCTTACAGAAGGACAGATCCAGTCCTACGAGATCCGCTATCTGTAAAGTGGGGGGCCAAAACAGCGAAAAAAAAGACGCAAAAAAATCCAGAAACAGTGTTGACATTATCCCCCGTTCAACTTATAATAACTCTTGCATTTGAGATTGGTCTCCGGGGTGTAGCTCAGCTTGGCTAGAGCGCCTGGTTTGGGACCAGGAGGCCGCAGGTTCGAATCCTGTCACCCCGATTCAAATGTCAAATTTAAAATCCTTCATTCATTTGCGGGTGTAGTTCAGTGGTAGAACACTAGCCTTCCAAGCTAGATATGTGGGTTCGATTCCCATCACCCGCTTTAACAATTGCCATTTTTAGACAGTTGTGAACGGCATGATCATCTGCCGGAGTTATGTGTCCGTAGCTCAGCTGGATAGAGCACCGGCCTTCTAAGCCGGGTGTCGGGGGTTCGAGTCCCTTCGGGCATATTTCCGATTTCGGTCGGTTTATATTTTGCATGGTGGGTATGGCGTAGTTGGCTAACGCGCCAGATTGTGGTTCTGGAGACCGTGGGTTCGAGTCCCATTACCCACCTTTTTTTAATGCTTTTTTCCATTGGGCTATCGCCAAGTGGTAAGGCACAGCACTTTGACTGCTGCATTCGTTGGTTCGAATCCGACTAGCCCAGCTCCGGGACATTAGCTCAGTTGGTAGAGCACTTGACTTTTAATCAAGTTGTCGGGGGTTCAAATCCCCCATGTCTCATTTGTCACTGTTCAGCCGCTGATTCGATGCTCGGCTGTTTTTTATTATCCAGATTTATAAAGCCCTGATGCGACAGGGCCTACAACCAACTACACATTGACAATATGCGGATATGGCGGAATTGGCAGACGCGCCAGATTTAGGTTCTGGTGGGACACCCCGTGCAGGTTCAAGTCCTGTTATCCGCACGATCATGAAGAATCCCGAGATGATCGGGATTCTTCTTTTCATTATTTCGTTTTATTCCTCCACCGCACCTCTCTTCCTTCCCCTTTGCGCAGTGCATTATCCACCGCATTAAGTTGATTTTCGTATTTACTTAAATTTTTCGAGTGGATTTCGCACTATGGCGTTCACCGTTTCGCCGGCGCACAGCTCTCCAAGCACATGAACCCGCTCCCCACTGTCCCTTTCCGGATGCTCTGTGATCTCAATCAGCCTGCGGATGGCTTCGCGGCCAATCTCACGCGGGTTTGTCTGCACGCACGTAATCCTTACAGCCATACCGTTCCCGGTCTTGTCATTTTCGCCGTCCCCGGTCTTGTCATTTTCGCCGTTCCCGGTCTTGTCATTTTCGTCGTTCCCGGTCTTGTCATTTTCGCCGCCCCAGGGTCCTTCCAATGCAGCTGCCGAGACATCTCCCGGCACGTCCCATCCGGCTTCTTTCCATCTTTGTACGGCAAGCTCCGCTTCCCTATACGTCCCAAACACCACGCACGAGGCCTTCAGGGCCTCCAGCTGCCCAGACGCCTCAATGGATGCAAGACTGCCCGTTTCGACCTCTCTGACGCTCATAGCGAGGTTTTCAGCTTCCGCGCGAAGGATTGCCGCCATTCTTTTCGATTCGTGCCCCAGACCGGTGATCATGGCTATTTGGCGGTGCCCCATACTCTTCAAATAGGTCAACAGCATATGAATGTTCTGACGACGCCCGCTTCCAACCGCGATATGTCCTGCCGGCCCGTGCTCGATGCTCACGACTGGAAAGTTGGTTTCCAGGATCTGCGCAAATCTTCCCCGGAAGAAATCCTCCTCCCGTGCCACAATGCAGAGTCCGTCGACCCTCCTGGCGATGCTCCGCACGCCCCAGCTCATACCGTTCGAGGCGCTCTCCGCCCCCATGATCACAAGATCCCTCTTCTCTTTGGCCGCTTCCTGCGTCATACCAAGCAGCATGCCCCTGTAGTAGCCGGATTCGAGCATCTGGCCCAATTCCGGCACCACAAGCCCCACGGCGCCGGATACATGCGCGGCGCCATTTACTCCGCCTCTCTTTTGAAAGCGATATTCCAGGTCCTCCGCCGTCTTTAATACCTTCTGTCTCGTCTCTTCGCTGATATCGGGATAACCTTTGAGCGCTTTGCTCACTGTAGAAATGGATATTCCAAGAATCGCAGAAATGTCTTTTTGATATGCCATGGCAAAACCTCCACGTTTTTTCCACGCTTATCATCGTATAGGCAGAGAACCGGTCAAAGCAAGTGCAGACGCGAAATGATTTTACAATTGAAGCACGCCTTAAAAACAGTTTCGCAATACCTTAAATATTTGGATATATTTTCGGATTTTTGCCGCAATAATCTCCATTTAGACAGTAATTCATTTATCAAAGAACACAATTATAGGAATCCGCCTCCGAAACTTTCGTTTTATCCATTTGGCAGTTGAGTCATGTCTATTATTATGATCATTCTTTCTCCTCGTGCCGCCTGCCTTTCCAAAATTTTTCAAAATACTTGTTGACAAAACCCTGCCTATTTTATAAAATACTTGTGTTGTGTAAGTGTAGCTCAGCTGGATAGAGCGTCTGGCTACGGACCAGAAGGTCGCGAGTTCGAATCTTGTCACTTACATCTCTAAGCTTCGCACTTAGTGCGAAGCTTTTTTATTACCAATTTGAGCTGCAGACCGCAATGATTTCTGCCCACGCAAAAGGAGGCCTTCTGTTCACACAGAAGACCTCCTTAATTTATGGCTTATTATCTCTTGTGGATCAGCCTCCTAAAAGGCTCACAATAGACTCCCCTAAAGCTTGCCGATCAACCGCAGATCAGTCTCTCTCAACGATTGCAGCGCAGCCCATGCCGCCGCCTACGCAAAGGGTAGCAAGGCCCTTCTTGGCATCTCTCTTCTCCATCTCATAGAGCAGAGTGACAAGAATACGTGTGCCGGAGCATCCTACGGGATGGCCAAGTGCGATCGCGCCGCCATTGACGTTGAGCTTGTTGAGATCAAATCCAAGGTCATGTCCAACTGCTACGGACTGTGCAGCAAATGCCTCGTTTGCTTCGATCAGATCGAAATCGTCAATCTTGTAGCCGCATTTCTCCATGGTCTTGCGTGTTGCTGCTACAGGGCCGATGCCCATGATGCGGGGCTCTACGCCTGCCAGTTCGCCAGCGATCCATCTTGCCATAGGCTTTACGCCGAGCTCTTTGGCCTTCTCTTCGCTCATTACAACGATTGCAGCTGCTGCATCATTGATACCAGAGGAGTTTGCCGCTGTAACAACGCCGTCTTTCTTGAAAGCGGGGCGAAGCTTTGCGATGGACTCTTTGGTTGTGCCAGGACGAGGACCTTCGTCTGTGTCAACGATCACGGTCTTTTTCTTGCTCTTAACTTCTACAGGGAAAATCTCATCCTTGAACTTGCCTTCCTCGATTGCCTTGGAAGCCTTCTGCTGAGACCATGCAGCAAACTCATCGAGCTGCTCTCTTGTCAGTCCCCACTCCTCAGCAATGTTCTCTGCGGTGATGCCCATGTGGTAGCCGCCAAAAGCGTCTGTGAGGGCGTCACGGATCATGGAATCCTCAAGAACACCATGGCCCATGCGATAACCGAAACGGCCCTGCTGTACAAGATAAGGAGCTCTGGACATGCTCTCCATACCGCCTGCTACGACGATGTCCGCATTGCCATTCTCGATCAGCTTAGCTGCCAGGTTTACGCAGTGAAGACCGGAGCCGCAAAGCACGTTGATGGTGATAGCCGGTACCTCTACAGGGATGCCCGCATTGATGGAAGCCTGTCTTGCAGGGTTCTGTCCAAGACCGGCCTGGATGACGTTGCCCATGTATACTTCGTCAACCTGCTCGGGCTTAACGCCTGCTCTCTTCAGAGCTTCCTTGATTGCCATTGCGCCAAGATCGGGCGCGGGGATGGAGCTAAGCTGACCGCCCATGGTTCCGATTGCGGTTCTGCAAGCGCCTGCCAGTACTACTTTTCTCTTGCTCATTTGATTTCCTCCTGATGTGCCATTATTTAAGTTTGCCCCCGGATGAGATCCCGGGGGCAATATGACTATCTGTGTAAACTATGATGCATATTGAGGAACAGCCTTGTATCAGCCGATTCCACTATTTGTATCAGTCTCTCTCAACGATAGTAGCGCAGCCCATACCGCCGCCGATGCAAAGTGTTGCAAGGCCTCTCTTCGCATCTCTCTTCACCATCTCGTGAAGCAGAGTAACAAGGATACGGCATCCGGAAGCACCTACGGGATGTCCAAGAGCGATGGCGCCGCCGTTTACGTTGAGCTTACTAAGATCGAATCCGAGTTCCTTTCCTACTGCGACAGACTGTGCAGCGAACGCCTCATTTGCCTCATACAGATCGAACTGGTCGATTGTAAGGCCGGTTCTTGCCAGAACCTTCTTGGTTGCAGCAACAGGTCCAACGCCCATGATGGAGGGATCTACGCCGCCAAGAGCGCCTGCTACCCATGTAGCCATAGGGGTAACACCGAGCTCTTTAGCCTTCTCTTCGCTCATAACGATAACGCAAGCTGCGCCGTCGTTGATACCGGAAGCATTACCTGCTGTGGTTACGCCGCCTGCATTGATCGCGCGAAGCTTAGCAAGGCTCTCCGGAGTCGTGCCGGGACGAGGGCCTTCGTCTGTGTCAACGACAACAGTCTGCTTTTTCAGCTTGACTTCTACAGGAACGATTTCATCCTTGAACTTACCAGCTTCCATAGCTGCGCAAGCCTTGTTCTGGCTGTTTGCTGCGAAAACATCGAGTTCTTCTCTTGTAAGGCCCCACTGTTCTGCTACGTTGTCAGCAGTCTTGATCATGTGATAGTCATTGAATGCATCCCACAGGGCATCCTTGATCATGGTATCAACCAGAACGCCGTTGTTCATTCTGTAACCATAACGGCCCTGCATGATAGCATAAGGAGCAAGAGACATGTTCTCCATACCACCTGCTACAACGATATCTGCCGATCCTGCCATGATCTTCTCTGCTGCCATATTGACGCAGTTCAGACCGGAGCCGCATACTACGTTGATGGTAACTGCAGGAACTTCTACAGGAAGTCCGGCCTTGATCGAAGCCTGTCTGGCCACGTTCTGGCCCTGGCCTGCCTGGATTACGCAGCCCATGAGAACTTCATCAACCTGATCACCGGCGATACCAGTGCGATTCAGAGCTTCTTTGATAACGATAGAGCCCAGATCTGCTGCTTTCACTGTGCTGAGCTGTCCGCCCATCTTGCCGATTGCTGTGCGGCACGCGCCTGCCAAAACAACTTTCTTTGCCATTTCTTTCCTCCATTTTGTGTGCTGTAGATAATATGGTTTACTCCTTGATCAGCCAAAAAACGAGTGCTCCGACGCTTTCTTCAAAGAACCCGCTTCTGCCTCTAACGAGTCTATTATAGCACGCTAATCCCATATTGTGAATTAAATATCAATTCAAAAAGGTCCTGTATTAAAACATTTTTTCCAGGCACAGTATCTGCAGCTCATTATTTTGATTTAGTAAAGGCCGCACGGACCAAAGGGTCCATGCGGCCATTCGTTACTGCAATATCAATTATGCCTCTTTCAGCTTCTTGATCTCGGCGGTCAGAGCAGGAACTACCTCATAGAGGTCGCCTACTACGCCGTAATCTGCGATATTGAAGATGTTCGCATCCTCATCCTTGTTGATGGCAACGATGCAGTCAGAGCTGCTCATGCCTGCCACGTGCTGGATAGCACCGGAGATGCCGCATGCGATGTAGAGCTTAGGACCAACAGTCTTACCAGTCTGTCCGACCTGGTGAGCGTGTGCGATCCAGCCGCTGTCAACTGCTGCACGGGAAGCGCCAACTACGCCGCCGAGCAGGTCAGCGAGGGGCTTCAGAGTGGTGTTGAAGCCTTCCGGGCCGCCCATTCCACGACCACCGGAAACGATCACGTCAGCGCCTTCGAGATCAACCATCTCGCCTGCTGCGTCCAAAATTGTCTCAAGGATGCAGGTGCGGATATCTTCGGGAGCTACGTGGAAATCTTCCTTGATCACTTCTGCCTTGTTCTCGCCAGCTTCCGGTTTCTTGAATACGCCGGGACGAACGGTACCGCACTGAGGGCGGTGATCAGGGCACATGATGGTAGCCATCAGGTTGCCGCCGAATGCCGGACGTGTCCAAGCAACGTTGCCTGTCTCTTCATCAATGTCAAGGCTTGTGCAGTCTGCAGTCAGACCGGTTCTAAGTCTGGAGGAGAAACGAGGGCCAAGGTCACGGCCGTTCGGTGTAGCACCGATCATAACTGTGGTGGGGCCATATTTCTCAACAACATATGTAAGAGCGTTTACATATGCATCTGTGCTGAACTGCTCATACTCAGGTCCCTCGATCACGATTACCTGGTCTGCGCCATAAATGCCAGCCTGCTCAACGGACTCTGCTACGTTATTACCAATAACAACGCCTACAAGCTTGCCGCCCTGCTTGTCAGCAAGCATACGGCCGGGATTCAGGAGCTCCAGTCCGACTTTCTTCGGGGAACCATCCTCGTTAGTTTCAATAAATACCCAAAGGTCTTTTGTCTTAGCTTCCATTGCTATCCCTCCTGTCAGATAATGTTATTATCAACCAGAATCTGAGCGAGCTTAGCTGCAGACTCTGCGCCGGTCTCTTCCTTGATCACCATGCCGCCCTGTTTAACGGGAGGAGTAAAGGATTTCTTAACATGAGTGGGGGATCCGGCAAGACCATAGTGAGCCTTATCCATCTCAGGATCAAAATCATCACCCAGTGTCTCAAACTTCGCTCTGTTAGCAGCGAGTTTACGCTTGATTGTGGGATAACGGGGATCGAAAGAAGGCTTTGTGAATGTGACAAGGCAAGGGCACTTAATGCCGATGATCTGCTTGCCGTTCTCCGCTTCCTTTGTAACCTTCAGGCCATCTTCAGTCGCTTCGCACTCAAGTCCATAAGTAACCTGGGGAAGTCCCAGCCACTCAGCGATTTCAGGTCCGACCTGTGCAGTATCACCATCAATTGCCTGCTTGCCGCAGAAGATCGCGTCAAAAGCGCCTTCTTTCTCTTCAATCTTCTTGATGGCGTGGGAAATGATGTAGGAAGTAGCAAGGGTGTCAGATCCACCGAACGTACGACCGGATACAAGATAGCCCTTATCCGCTGCGATAGCTACGCACTCTTTAAGAACTGCGACTGCCTGCGGCGGTCCCATTGTAACTACAGTGATCTTTGTGCTGGGATCCTTATCCTTAATGCGGGCAGCCGCCTCAAGAGCATAGCCGTCAAAAGGATTCAGAATAGCCGGGACACCCTCACGGATCAGGGTGTGCTTTACCGGATCGATCTTAATCTGAGTCGTATCCGGAACCTGTTTTACGCAAACAAGAATGTTCATATTGTCCTCCTCCTAGGATGTTATTTAGTATATTACTGCCCTGTATGTGATCATACAGACGCTTCATATACGTAACTCTATTCCAAATATAGCATGCACTAATTAACATGTGCAATAAATCATCATTCCATTTTTCGAATGATATTATTCGAAAATCGAATGTATGAATAATATCTATGCAGGAAGGTTTTGCGCATTCCTGCATAGAATCACATGCTATATTATGGCTCGGTTTAATGACGGATCAGATTACTTCTTGTCAGTGGGCACCTTGTTGCGAGGGCCATTGGAATAATCATAGAAGCCGATACCGGTCTTAACGCCAAGTCTCTTACCGCGGACCATCTTGCGAAGCAGAGGGCTTGCAGCATACTTGTTGTCGTGGGTCTCCTCAAAGAGAACATCCATAATAGCAAGGCAGATGTCCAGGCCGATGAAATCGCCGAGTTCCAGCGGTCCCATGGGGTGGTTGCAGCCAAGCTTCATGCCGTTATCGATACCTTCGATATCAGCTGTGCCAGTGTAATATACGTTGATCGCTTCGTTGATCATAGGAACAAGGATTCTGTTTACTGCAAATCCTGCTGCCTCGTTGACCTGTACCGGAACCTTGCCGAGCTGCTTGGAGATCTCAATAACCTTCTCAACGGTCTCAGCGGGGGTATTGATACCTGCGATGACTTCAACCAGCTTCATAACGGGAGCGGGATTGAAGAAGTGCATGCCGATGATGGGCTTTGCAAGGCCTGCGCCGATCTGTGTGATGGACAGGGAAGAAGTATTGGAAGCATAGATGCAGTCAGGGTTCTTTACGATCTCGTCCTGGAGCTTTCTGAAGCAATCCTGCTTAATGTCCATTCTCTCAAGAGCAGCCTCGACTACGAGGTCGGGATCTACTGCGATGTCGCTAAGGCCGGTAACGATCTTTCCTGTGATCGCATCTGCAGCTGCCTGCTCCATCTTGCCCTTGCCAACCAGTTTGTCAAGACCCTTCTTGATCTTTGCAAGACCGCCGTCAGCGAATTCCTGCTTGATGTCGCAAAGGTAAACCTTCTCAACCGCGTCACACTGTGCGAATGTCTGCGCAATACCAGAGCCCATAGCGCCAGCGCCAATAACAGCAACTTTCATTTTTGTTTCCTCCTTTGATAACAATGATGTGTTTGCGGATGCAAAACACTGCCTCCTGTATTATTACCCCAATAATATCAAACAGCACCTATAAAGCTGTTTCATAAATTCTCAAGATATTTCTCAAGAATTACGCGTTCTTGAAAGCGACCTTCTTAACCTTCTTCGGGTCGTCTTTCTTGCGAAGGAAGTTGGCCATGCCTTCCTGCTGATCATAGCTCTCGAAGCAGCTGCCGAACAGCTCTTCCTCGATCACGCAGCCCTCGTCGATGCTGACCTGGAGGCCTTCGTTGATGGCTTTCTTGCAGGCACGCACTGCGATCGGTGCATTGCCGGCGATGGTAGCCGCCAGCTTCTTCGCTGCGGGAAGAAGCTCCTCAAGCGGATATACTGCATTGACAAGGCCGATTCTGTACGCTTCCTTCGCATCGATATTGCGAGCGGTGTAGATCAGCTGCTTAGCCATGCCGGCACCTACCAGACGAGCCAGTCTCTGTGTTCCGCCGAATCCGGGTGTGATGCCAAGACCAACCTCAGGCTGTCCGAAGATCGCGTTCTCAGCGCAGATACGAATATCGCAGGACATGGAGATCTCACAGCCTCCGCCAAGGGCAAAGCCATTGATTGCTGCAATAACGGGAATCGGGAATTTCTCGATCTTAAGGAAAATGTCATTTCCCTTCTTGCCAAATGCTGTTCCCTCAGCCTTGGTCATCGTGCTCATCGCGCCGATGTCTGCGCCTGCGACAAAGGATTTCTCGCCGGCACCTGTCAGGATCAGGCAGCGGATCGCATCTACGTCGACCGCATCCAGAACCTGCTCGAGGTCATTCAAAACCTCCTCATTGAGTGCGTTAAGCGCTCTCGGACGATTGATGGTAATAATACCTACAGCTCCATCCACTTCATAATCAATAAATCCCATTTCTGTGTCCTCCATTGATTGAATTATATACAGGCTGCCCGGCGGGGGCGCTGCGCAGCCTCGTTACCGTGTCACTGGCCGGAACTCATATTCCATGTCATTCTTCAGGCTCGATCAGTCCGTAGGCGCCGCCCTTTCTCTTATATACAACGTTGATCTGCTCGGTCTCCGCGTTTCTGAAAACGTAGAACGCATGTCCCAGCAGCTCCATCTGTACGCATGCATCCTCCGGATACATAGGCTTCATCTCGAACTGTTTGCTGCGCACAATGCGGATCTCTTCATCAGTAGCAACCGGCTCTTCCAGATACTCTCTCTTAAAAGCAGCCTGCGCTTTGTGCTTCTTGACGATCTTGCTCTTGTACTTCTTGAGCTGGCGCTCAATGACCTCTTCCACCTGATCGATCGAAGTATACATATCATTGCTGACCTGCTCGCAGCGGATCACGTTGCCTTTTACGGGGATCGTCACCTCGATGTTGTGACGATCACGATTAATTGAGAGCGTCACATGGGCTGTCGTATCCTCCGCAAAGAACTTGTCGAGCTTACCAAGTTTCTCCTTGACAGCGGCTTCCAGCGAAGATGTTACTTCCATGTTCTTTCCAACGATGACATACTTCATAGACACCTCTTTCTGCAGCCTTTATATGGTCTGCGCTTTATTCGATGCCGGATGTCCGGTTAGATAATTATATCATATCTTAAGTCGAATTGCACAGAACCCAACAAGTCGTGTATCTATATTTATACAAAATTAATATTCTTTTTGTGAAAAAAATAATTAAGCACGCCTGCTATTATGAAATATGCGCATTGTCATAGCGCTATTTTCACAATAACAGGCGTGCTGCTGTTTTGATTGATTCATTTGTGTATATCCGATCATATTGTCAGATCACTCGAGCGCTCTGCACATCCTCTCGTGATCAATATCATGATCAATAAAAGATACGCCGGATGCAGGCGATCGAGCGGTAATCCGCTCTGGAGACCTTGATGCCGTCTCTCGCGTTCGCTGCGTGGACCATCATGCCATCGCCGATATAGATGCCGACATGTCCATAGAAGCAGATCAGGTCGCCGGGTCTTGCGTCCGCAAGAGAATCGATTCCGATTCCGTATCCTCTCTGCGACGCGTCATAATGGGGAAGTCCGACTCCAAAATTGGAATACACCGCCATTGTGAAGCCGCTGCAATCCGTTCCGTTCGTGAGACTGGATCCGCCCCACACATAGGGATTGCCGACAAACTGAAGTGCGAACTGCGCAACCGCTTCCCCGGTCTCGGCGCCATGCTTCTGCATGTCTTCCTTTGCCGTATCTGCGGTTTCCTGCGTATTGTCTGCCACCACCTGTGTGATCTCGGCAACCGCCTGCGCCGTTTCCGCCGCTTTCTCTTCTGCTTTTGTGGGCTCTGCGTCTTCGTCTTCTACAAGACTGACCGCTTCTTCTGCTTTCTCCGCAGCTGCCTGCGCCACCTCGGAAGCCTTATCCGCTTTCTTCTGCGCGTCATCCGCGATGTCCTTCACCGTGGCGTTCTCAAGACGCTCCTGCTGCTCCTCGCTGGTTTCCGCAACGGGGTAACTGTCCTGAATGCTCACGTCCTCGCTTCTGACATAGCCTGTGCCGTTTTCTGTCGAAACTTCGATCCAGCCATCCGTCTCGTTCTCCATATCCTCTTCAACAGTAACCTGCTCACCCGCGGACATGGTCATCATAACGCCGGCGTTTCCCTTATAACTGTGGATTTCCACTTCGTCTTCGCTGTTATCCACAATCGCGACATTCTTTTTTACAAGCTCCGTAAGGAGCTCCGCCTCGTCACCCTTTACCAGATATTCGCCCAGGACATACCCGACCAGCTTTCCGGACTTGACCTTCACCCAGTCTCCGCCGTTGTCCTGAATGATCTTCGCGACATCATTGCTGTAAAGCTTTCCGATCACTTCGCTTCCCAGGGAAGCATCCGTGTGAATATTCAAATAAACATTGGGCGCGGCGACAGCCAGTTCCATCTTGTCTTCCTGCATCAATTTGCTCTTTTCGGAAGCGCCGTTGACGATTGCCTTTCTCTTGGCATCCTCGATTTCCCTGTGTCCGGGTCCAACAATTGACAAAACCGCATCAGCGATCAGTTCAGCCTGTGCATTGTCCGGTGTGATCACATTCCCCGTAATCGGGTTCAGTGTCGCGGAGGCATTTCTCCGCGCAGAATTATCCATCGCCTGAACCGGTCCCCCCATAACGGCTGCCGCCATCGTAAAGGTAACCAATCCTGTCAGTACCTTAGATCTCTTGAAAAACATGTAACCTCCTGCATACGTCTCCGAGCGGCAGCTCGGAACGTGTCTGTAAAAAATTCGTAACTGCATTTCGTAAAAGCCGTCGGTACTATAACAAATGGTTTTTTTACTGTCAAGAAATCTATGTTTTCTTCACTATCTTTAGATTTTTTTTAGAAAGAATCGGCTATTCCTGTTACATTTTTCCGATTTTATTAACAATTATTTGACTATTTATAACAAATTATTTAATTTTTGTTTCACTTAATTGCAGCTTTAATAACTCTGTTTTTCTGTATTATCACTTCCTATATATAATAGCGAAACAATTAACAAAACATTCTTCACATATCGAACATGCGTTACGATTGTCTGAGAATACTCTGCACGCCGGAAAACGCGATCTCACTCACTTTGTCTCCCACTTCTTCCATGCTGCACGGGATCTCATCCCGCAGCCAGCGCTTATAGACATACATGGCGCCGGCAACGAAAAAGCTGACTTGGATCTTGAGGTCCCCCTCCGGAAGCCGCGAATGTCTTTTATAGATCTCCGAAAGGATCTGCACCGAGACATCCTGCACCTCGTTCCAGAAAAAGCCCATACTGGGGTTTCTAGCCAGCATCCGGCAGAAATCCAGATGCTCGCGCAACATGTTGTTGGCCTCCCTGGCAAAGATCTTTTTGTCAAAAGACAGCGTGAAGAAACTCTTTAACGTAAGTCTGGCCAGCAGCTCCCTGGTCTTCTCCTCCGCATATTCTCTGATGATATCCTCTGTCGAATCATAGTGCAGATAGAATGTCTTTCGATCAATGTCTGCCTCTCTTGCAATGTCCGAGATCGTGATCTTCTCTGTTCCTTTTTTCTTTAGCAAGTCCAGGTATGCGTTCTGGATTGCCTTTCTGGTTCTGAGCACTCGTCTGTCTTTCATCTTCACCTCCCATAATGGTACAGCTGGCAATACAGGGGAAACGGCGGATTCGACGACGGATCCAACAACGGATCATAGAGATTTCTCGCTCATTTATCCCCAAATTGCCTCGATTTGTGTATTATTCCCTATTCAGCAGCAAACTGGTTATTGTCATATTATGCATTCAATATGATAATACCCCATGTGTGGATAATTCAATACCTGCACAATTAACACTTCGGTGGTACAATTAGAAAGACCAGATTATTATGGTACATAACAGCGCAAGGATCGGTCTTACGGATCAGGTTGTCCGGGACCACCCCTTGCGGATTATATCTATTAAAGGAGGAACTTATGCACAACTATGAACTCGACCACAAGCTTGAGCATGTTTTGACGCTCAGAGCTTATGCAGATGTGGAAAGAAAACCTGTCAACTCCAAGAACTATCAGAGAATTCTCGAAAAGCAGAACGAGCGCGTTCACGAGCTCATGAAAGCTGCCTATGAGATTCCTTTCTATCGCGCACGTTTCGAAGAGACCGGCACAACGCCCGATGATTATCACTGCGCAGAGGACCTCTATAAATTCCCGCTCCTTACCAAGGACCAGGTACGTGACTGGATGGATGAGGAAGCCGCGAAGGATCCCGAGAAGTACAAATATTGGCATGTATCTCCCACGTCCGGCTCCACCGGCAGACCGCTCCGCGTTCTGATCTCCCCCAGAGAGTACGCATATGTGACCGCGAACTGGCTGCGCACCATGGGCTACGGCGGATTCAATCCCTTCACAGGAAAGACCATGTGCCGTCCCAACTCCCTGCACGGCCCCGTCAAGGAATATGATTCTCCTGTGCAGAAGCTCGGCATTCTCCGCCGCAAATACATGTCCGATACGATCAAGCAGCGTGTCGACACCCAGACTCTGGTGGACGAGATCAACGCTTACAAGCCCGATTATCTCTACAACCACAAGAACCTGCTGATGCGTATCGCCAAGTACGTCAAGGAGAACGACCTTTACATCCATCAGCCCAGCTTCTACACGCCTTTCGGCGAGATGCTTGACGAGCCTTCCAGAGCGCTTCTCATGGATGTCTTCGGCCCGGGCCTCATCGATGCATATGGAATGGGCGAGACCGGCTCCTGCGTCATCCGCATCCCCGGCAAGAAGTACTATCAGGTCAACAGCGACCTGTTCGTCGTCAACGTCTATAACCAGGATCTGACCGGCCCCGCTATGAAGGGCATGATGGTCATCACCCCTCTTTATAAGACAGAGCTTCCCCTGATCAACTACACATCCTTTGACCAGGCTGACAGCTACATGAAGAAGGGCCTTCGCTTCGTCAGAGGCGTCCAGGGCCGTATGAACGACGTCATCCACCACAGAGACGGCAGCGTCACTGAGTGGGGCAACATCTCCGGTATCGTCAACTACATTCCTGAGATCATCTCCTACAGAATGGTACAGGAGACCTACGACGACCTGACACTGATGATGGTCAGAAATCCCGATACGCCTGTCGAGAAGCAGGCAGAGATCGAGAAGGTCCTCGAAGAGAAGCTGATGGCGATGTTCAAGGATCCCAACTTCAAGATCACCTATCAGTGGCTTGATGAGATCCCGGTCGATCCCAACGGCAAGCTCCGCGTGATCATCAGTAACGTCAAACCCGGCGCGATCGGCGAGCCCGAGCACGCAGGCGAGGACGTCGGCAGCGCTGAGATCGCCCCCAATGACAGCGAAGAAGCCGCTGAAGAATAAACCCGACTGAAATAAAGCCGACTTTCCGGGCAAGCGCTTTTACAGCGCTCACAGTTCCCAAACAGATCGTACAAACGAGCCATGCCGCTTACGCGGTATGGCTCTGTTTATGCTATAGAGATTTACACATTCTTTCCGAAGGTGTATATTTTGACTTGTCAACTACCCGCCGCCGGAAGGCCGTGGGTCTTCGTCTATGACAAGCGAAAGGTTATCATTATGAATTCTAAAACACAGGAATTAACCTATGGAGCGATGATCGTTGCCATCTTCGGGGTTTTGCTGCTGGTCAACCGGCAGACCGGAGGCTTTTTTGAAGGGTTCTTTATGTTCGTCTTCCCCATTCCCATGGTAGCGTTCTCGGCCAAATACGGATGGAAGGACAGTCTGCCGGTATTTGTATGTACTGTGCTGCTGGCCTTTCTTTTTGGCACCTTCACGGCGGTCTTTTATGCGATCAGCATGTCCTTCATCGGCATGGTCTACGGATCCTGCATCAAGGCGGAGAAGGATATGAACCGCACTCTGCTGCTGGTCCTGTTTCTTTCCGCTGCCGCGGAGCTGATCTGTTCCGTGGCACTGGCGTCCCTGTTTGGCATCGACATCAACGCCGACATCCAGCTCATGCAGGAAAGCATGAATCAGATGTTCGCGCAGGCCGGCGTCAACGTCGCAGAGGGCATTTTTACCTATGATTACCTGCGCCGCATCTACATCATCTCGATCGGTGTGATGGGCGCTGCGGAGGGCCTGATCGTCTTCTATCTGAGCCTTGCGATCCTCCGTAAGCTCCGCTATCCCATCAAGAAACCTATGCCGCTCACCAGCTACTACCCCTCCAGGATCTCCGGCTACATTGCGCTGGCGCTTGCCGCTGTCTATATCACCAGTATGGTCAGGCCCTTCGAGAACGAGATCGTCCAGAACGTCCTGCAGTCGGCGGGCATCTGCGGCGTGATCTACCTGGTCTTCTTCGGGTATATCGCGCTCCTCATGGTGTGCAGAGTCTATCTGCGGCTTCCCCGCGCGCTTGGCATGATCCTCTCTCTTTTCCTCACGATGTCCATCACCTACATCCCCATTCTCATGGGATATCTGTACATCGCAGGCGGACTGCACGAGGCGATCGACGCCCGTTTGTCAAATATGCCCCACAACTGGTCAAAATAGTCCTTGTACGCCGCTCCAAACCGCTTTACCATACTTGCAACCACAAGCCTGACAGTAGCAAAGGAGGTTTCGCTGCTATGGGTAAAGAAAATGGTGTTATGTTTCAGTATTTTGAATGGTATCTGCCTGCAGACGCTTCCCTTTGGAAAACCGTAGGGGACAATGCGCAGGTACTGCACGATAAGGGCGTCACATCTGTGTGGCTGCCGCCGGCCTATAAAGGACAGGCCGGAATCAACGATACAGGATACGGCGTCTATGATCTGTACGATCTGGGCGAATTTGATCAAAAAGGGACTGTCCCGACCAAATACGGAACCAAAGAAGAATATATAGAAGCAGTTCAAAAGTTACAGGCTTGCGGTATCGATGTCTACGCAGACATTGTTCTCAACCACCGCATGGGCGCGGACGAGACCGAGACCATACAGGTCGTAGAGACCAAAGAAGAGAACCGTACAGAGACGATCTCTCCACCCAAAATGATCGATGCGTGGACCAAATTCACATTTCCGGGACGAAAGGGCAAATATTCCGATTTCGTCTGGGACCACACTTGTTTTAACGGCGTAGACTACGACGATAAAAGAGACAAGGTCGCCATCTACAAATTCAAAGGCATCCAGTGGAATCGCGGCGTGGACCGCGAAAACGTCAACTATGACTATCTGATGGGCGCCAACGTCAACTACCAGGAACCCAAGGTCAGAGAGGAACTGACCCGCTGGGGTCAGTGGTATCTGGATACCACAAATGTGCATGGTTTCAGGCTCGACGCCGTCAAGCACATTGCGAGGGATTTTTTCCCCGAATGGCTCCATAAGCTCCGCACCAACAATCACAAGGAGCTTTTCGCTGTCGGCGAATACTGGCATGCGGACGTGAACATTCTGGAAGAATATCTGCGGGACTGCGGCGGATGTATGTCCCTGTTTGACGTTCCTCTTCACTACAACTTCTTCCAGGCCAGCAACAGCGGCGGCGAGTTCGATATGCGCGAGCTGCTGAAAAACACACTGGTAGAGCGCGATCCCACGCATGCGGTCACCTTCGTCGACAACCACGACACACAGACCGGGCAGGCGCTGGAAAGTGCCATCCAGCCCTGGTTCGTGCCCCTTGCCTACGCAGTGATCCTGCTGCGGCCCCAGGGCTACCCTTGTGTCTTTTATGGCAACTATTACGGCGTCAAGGCCATGGAAGGCCCCTCCTTCCACAAGGAGATCGACCTGATGATGGACCTGCGCCGGGACCGCGTATACGGTGCGCAGCACGATTATTTGGACGATCCGGACGTGATTGGCTGGACCATGGAGGGCGACGAGGAACACGGCGGAAAGGGCCTTGCCGTTGTACTCACGAATCGAAAAGGCGACGCCAAGGCTATGGACGTCGGCCGCCAGCACGCAGGCGAGACATGGATCGACGTTCTGGGCCACGAGACCCGCGAAGTCGTCATCGACGAGGAGGGCTACGGCGTCTTCTCCTGTCAGGACGGTTCCCTCAGTATCTGGATCCGAAAAGAGGATTAAAAGCAATGCAAAAGAGCGTGTCAGCCGCCTTCAAAAGGCAGCTGACACGCTCTTTGATTCTCTCACGATTTTGACACGGAAGCGCCGCAAAGGCTCGTTGTAAAGCCGTCAGCCCCCTCCCCTCACGCGAGGTCTTCCCCATCTGATCCGATCACTTTCTTGTACCAGAAGAAGGAATCCTTGCGGCTTCTCGAGAAGTCTCCCGTCCCGTCGTCGTGGTGGTCGACGTAGATAAATCCATATCGCTTTGCGTACTGACCGGTTCCGGCGGAAACCAGGTCGATCGGGCCCCAGGTCGTATATCCGATTAACGGCACGCCGTCTTCGATCGCCTCTCCCATGGCCCTGATATGCTCCCTGAAATACGCGATCCTGTAAGGATCATGAATGGAGCCGTCCTCTTCCACCTTATCAAAGGCGCCAAAACCGTTCTCCACGATCATGAGCGGCATTTTGGGGTATCTGTCATGCAGAAGGTTCAATGTGTACCGAAGGCCGTCAGGATCGATCTGCCAGCCCCAATCAGAGGCCTTCAGATAGGGGTTCTTCGCGTTTTTGACCATGTTGCCTGCCGTCATCTCCGCATCAGGATCCTCCGTCACGCAGCCGGACTGGTAATAAGAGAAGGTGTACAGGTCGACCGTTCCCTCCTTGAGAATCTGGAGGTCGCCCTCCTTGATGAAGGAGGTGTCAATCCCGTTGTCCTTAAAGAACTTAAAGGCAAACTCCGGATACTCTCCGCGGACCTGCACGTCGCCGCACAGATTGTTCTTGAGATTGTCCTCTCTCTGGAAAGCAAGCATATCGGCCGGATTGGGCGTCAGCGGATATACCGTGACATGGCAGATCATATTGCCGATGATATAATCGGGGTCG
Organism: uncultured Lachnospiraceae bacterium; assembly: GCA_900319245.1. GTDB lineage: Bacteria > Bacillota > Clostridia > Lachnospirales > Lachnospiraceae > CAG-791. The sequence continues at coordinate 87,904 of ONNQ01000008.1, forward strand.
ATCTCATGGCCCAACTTGACTGCAAGCGCAGACGCGAGGAATTCATGGTGAAGCGCCGTGTACGTTTTCTGCAGATCGCCCTTCAGCTCTGTCAACGGGATCGGGTGATCCGCGCGGATATCGTCCTCATCCATAAGCCCAAGACCATACAGGTTGCCGATCCCGCCCTCGCCCATGCAGGGGATGTTGATCTCATTGAAAGTCAGCCAGTACCGGACCTTTCCTTTATAACGCCTGAATACAGTCTCCGCATAGCGCAGGAAGAGGTCGATGGTCTCCCTGGAATAGAATCCGTTGTACTTTGTCACAATATTCCACGGGATCTCGTAGTGGCACAGCGTCACCAGCGGCTCAATGCCGTATTTGCGGCACTCGTCAAACACCTTGTCATAGAAGGCCAGGCCCGCCTCATTGGGCTCTTTGTCGTCTCCATTGGGGAAAATCCGGCCCCAGTTGATGGAAAGCCTGAAACAGGTAAATCCCATCTCTGCAAACAGCGCGATGTCCTCTTTGTAATGATGATAGAAGTCGATTGCCTCATGGCTGGGATAAAACGCCGTCTCGTCCGTTCTGGGGAGGAAGGTTCTGGGCGTATTCACGTCGCCGCCCAGCAGCATATCCGGCACACTCAGTCCTTTGCCATCCTCCAGATACGCGCCTTCGCACTGATTTGCGGCCACAGCGCCGCCCCACAAAAAGTTTTTGGGAAATCTCATTTCATTTACCTCCTTGTTGTGCTGTTACTGAAACCATTCGCTTACTGCTCTGCAGATGTCGTCCAAATCGCCGTACGCCGCATAATCCTTCGTTTCCACTTTCTCGCCGGTCACCTCATTCGTTTTCGTAACAGTCGGCAGATCCAGCCAAAGATCCGGCTCGATGCCCGGCTCAAGATCGGCGTGCGCAAGATCGGTCAACTTAAATTTGCAGCCAGAAATCCGGAAATCAAACCCTTCACTCAGGACCGCTTTCTGAATGCTGCAGGCGCCGCCGCCCGATTTCTCTCCGATCACAACGCCGCCTTCATCCCTGACCATGAACGGAAACATATTGCCGCAGGAGAAGGACGCATTGCTGACAAGCGCCCCGTAGTGGAAGTTATACTGCACTTCCTTGTCTTTCTCGTCAAATACGCCGTCCAAATTCCTGTCTATGTCAAAATACACCTTAAAGTGCTGTTTACTCAGCGTATTATACCCGCACAGGTAATCTCTGCCCGTCATTAGCGCGATACAGGCAACTGCCGCATCCGAGAACCCTCCGCCGTTTGTGGAAAGATCGATCACCACATTGTGAATTCCTTCTTCTGCAGCCGCTGTCTCCAGCCCCTTCGCGAGCGTTCCGTACGTATCGTCAGGAAGCGGGCCTCCATCATGATAATAGGACTCCCATGCCTCTCTGTCGACTGTAAACGCGTTCAAATACACGATCGCCGTATCGCCGGACGCATAATACTTGCTCTGCGTCATCTCTTCCGGCCTTGCCTGAAAGATTCCCAAACTGGGCTCCATCAGTTTCTGCTCGAACGCTGACACCTCGGTATCCTCATATACCTCCCAGGTATATTCCCGGAAGCTATTGTACTTTTCTGTCGTATCTGCGTCCAGGATACTCAGCTCCAGATTCGTACTGTTGTGTCCGTCCTCCAGGACAGTGCCGGACAAGCTGTACATCCCGTGCCAGAACGCCCTCATATCTCTCGACGAAAGCTCCCCGGACAGTTCCTGTCCCAGCTTTCCGTAATCCTTCAGCGCGGCATCCAGTCCCTGTTCTCGCAGGATCACCGGATCGAGCGCCAGTGTCCCCGGATACCCGTACATGTATTGAAAAATGAACCCAAGCTCCGCATAACTGTAAGAAGCAAGGTCCTCCTCCCTCGGATTCCCCAGCAGTACGCCGTCCATATATTCCGTGTCATAATACGACATGTCCTGTGCATAATGGCTCTCCCCATTGTGCTTGTACAGATACTTTCCGTTATACGTCACCCTGTTCTGTGCGATATCCGTCAGCCAGCTTGAAAGAATTGAAACCGGGAACCATACATCCTCCCCATCTCCATAGATTGGAATCCCAAGCGCTCCCAAGTCAAATGTAACCGGCTGCGGTTCTTCTTCATACACGACTTCCCTGAGCCGTATATACGGCGCAGAACTGTCCTTAAACGAGGACTGCAGCCCCGCCTTGGCATCCTCCAGATTATTTTCAAACGAAGGCATGTCGTCCATCGTCACAAGCCCCTTCACAGGATCCACCACCGCCGTGGCACCGCTCGCATTCGTTAGTGTAAATGTCCCGTCTCCATGCTCCGTCACAGTGAGTCCGCCGCCCAGCATCAGGTCAAAATACGCCCTGATTCCCATATAGGCGACATGCGGCGCCTCTTTATAAAACCGCAGCGGAACCGTTCGATCCGTCAGTTCTTCATCATAGATCTTCACGTCCCTGACCGCGTACGCATCCGATGCTGCCGCGCTGGACTCTGCGGCCTGCGCTGCGCCGGTGCTCTCGGTTGTCTGCGCTGCCGCGCCACTCTCCGCAGCCTGCGCTGCGCCGGTGCTCTCAGTTGTCTGCGCTGCCGCGCCACTCTCCGCGGCCTGCGCTGTTGTTCCGCTCTGCTTGCAGCCCGCAAGCATTGGAACCGTCAGCATCACAGCCGTCATGATCGCGACAGCTTTTTGGAATGGTATCTTATATGCGATAAGCGAAAGAAATCTCGGTCTGTTCACGGTATTTGCGCTTTCTACTTTTATATTTGTCATATGCGAAAATGACTTAGTTTTTGATCTCATTGCTATTCTATCATGAACCATGATTATGTTTGCTTCTGTTCATAAAAAAAAGAACCCGCCAAACTAGCGAGTTCTCAGTTTCATGCCGGCAGCGGGGGTCGAACCCGCACTCCCTTTAGGGGAACGGGATTTTAAGTCCCGCGCGTCTGCCAATTCCGCCATGCCGGCCGGCACAATATGCAATCCGCCAAAACACGGATTGTTCTGTTGTGTTAACGGCAATTTCAAACTGCCGCGCCTACACCATTTCTGGTGTGCGTGGACCCTCGGGGACTCGAACCCAGGACCGACCGGTTATGAGCCGGGAGCTCTAACCAACTGAGCTAAGGGTCCATAAAATATGCCCGCAAGCTTTCAAGAGAACGCTTGCATAATTAAATGTGCGAAAGCGCATTCAATGATCTACATTCCCGCAAGCTTTCGAAGAAAGCTTGCAAAGTTAAAAACGCGGCAGCGTTTTTAAACTTTTGATGACTCCGACGGGAATTGAACCCGTGTTACCGCCGTGAAAGGGCGATGTCTTAACCTCTTGACCACGGAGCCATATAATGCTCTTCAGCCTAAACAGTATAGCAGAATTTACATACCTTAGCAACTGAAAAGATTCCTAAGCTAAAAAAAAGACAGCAGATGAACTGCTGTCTCTGAGCGCCCCGAGCAGGGCTCGAACCTGCAACACCGCGGTTAACAGCCGCGTGCTCTACCATTGAGCTATCAAGGCATTTGTTTCCAGTACCTTCAAAACTGAACACCGAAACGCTTTCGCGTCTTCCAAGAACGTAAGGATAAGCTTCCGACCTATTAGTACGTGTCAGCTGAATGCGTTGCCGC
>ONNQ01000050.1 GCA_900319245.1 uncultured Lachnospiraceae bacterium
ACTAAGCAGGGGGCGTATCCGCAGGTGCGTTAGTCCGGCCGCCTAAAGCGGCCCTGCGGCGCAAGCCGCAGAATGGAAGCACGTGAATTTATTCATGTGTAGCTTCACAATGGGAAGTGATAAGACGTTGACAGACGATCATGGTCATCGGCGCCATGCTCTGCTATCCGGATATCATCAGCCTCCTTGGAGGCGCAGTAGAAGGCGTTCCTCAAGCCCATGATCTTCCTTTTGATCTGCACACCTGTCGCATTCTGCGTACTGGGACCGATCGGAAACGTGCTCGGTAATCTGATGTCCGGCGTCTTCTCGGCTATGTACAATACCGTGCCTTGGCTCACCGTCGGTATCCTGTCCGCAATCATGCCGTTCATCGTTATGACCGGTATGCACTACGCGCTGATCCCGCTGTGCATGAATAACATGGCGACACTGGGCTATGACGTCATTGTCCTTGTAACCATGTTCTGCTCCAACATCGCACAGGGCGGCGCTTCCCTCGGCGTTGCAGTCAAGACCAAAGACGTGGAGACCAAATCAGAAGGTATTGCCTGCGGTATCTCCGCGATCGTGGCAGGCGTCACAGAGCCCGCTATGTACGGTATCAACCTCCGCTATGGCAAGCCCATGATCGGCGCGGTAGCTGGTGCAGGCGCGGCAGGCCTGCTCTGCGGTATCTTCGGCGTCAAGGGCTACACAATGGGCGGATCTTCCTCCATTCTGTCCCTGATCCAGTTCATCGGCGGCGAAAGCCCTATGCGCGGCGTGATCTTCGGCGCGATCGCAGCAGTAGTATCCATTGGTCTGGCGTTCTTCCTTACAACCATTCTGTACAAGGATGAGGAGAAGGCAGAAGAGGAAGCGGCAGATGAGAACGCAGCAGAGCCGGAAGAGAAGAAGGCACTGGTTGAAAAGATCGAACTCGTATCTCCTATGACCGGTAAGGTCCTGGACATCGAGAAAGTTCCGGATGAAGTGTTCTCCTCCGGTGCGCTCGGCGAAGGCGTTGCAATTCTTCCCACAGACGGCAAAGTGTATGCACCTGCGGACGGAACCGTTTCTAACCTGATGGATACTAAGCACGCCGTGGCGCTCACCACAGACAGCGGCTGCGAGATCCTGATCCACGTCGGTCTGGACACGGTACAGCTGGAAGGCAAGCCATTCGAGTATCACGTAACAGAAGGCCAGAAGGTGAAGAAGGGCGATCTTCTTCTCACGGCAGACCTTGCGATGATCACAGACGCAGGCTACAAGATCCATACGCCTGTGCTCGTGACCAATTCGGACGACTACGTATCGGTCAAAATAGCGGAGACCACCAATATCAAGGCCGGCGACGAACTGATGACAATCTGCTAACTATTCAGCACCCCGGAGAAGTGATGATAAGCGAGACGGGGAGCTTGCTCACCGGATCGATTAGAAGCGCTTCTCTGGGGCGGCCAAGGCGCGAAGCGCCTCTGGACGCCCGCAGCCCCGAACGCGAAGCGTTTGGGGCGTGGGGTGCAACAATGGTTATAAATAGTGTACACTAATCTTATCGGGTCAGAGGGCTGCCCTCTGACCCCTTTAGAAAGAAAGGGGGTTTTCAATTGGCAACACTTAGAGATGATTTTCTGTGGGGCGGCGCAGTAGCTGCCAACCAGTTTGAAGGCGCATGGGATGTGGACGGCAAGGGACCGTCTGTTTCCGATATGTGCACCAATGGAAGCCATAAGGTGCCCAAGAGGGTGACAAGGACAATTTTGCCCGATACGCTTTATCCCTCTCATGAAGCGATCGATTTCTATCACCACTATGAGGAAGACATTGCGCTGTTCGCGGAGATGGGATTTAAGTGCTTCCGCACATCCATCAACTGGACGCGCATCTTCCCCACGGGCATGGAAGAGGAGCCCAACGAGAAGGGCCTCGCGTTTTATGACAAAGTATTCGACTGCTGCAAGAAGTATGGGATCGAGCCGCTTGTCACGATCTCCCATTACGAGCTTCCCTTCGCACTGGTTGAGAAGTACAACGGCTGGGAAGGCCGCGAGCTGATCGAACTGTTCGAAAGATACTGCCACGTGATCTTTGAGAGATACCGGGGCAAGGTCAAATACTGGCTGACTTTCAATGAGATTAACGCAGGAACCATGCCCATGGGCACGATCCTGTCGACAGGTACATTCAGGGGCTATGAGGGCCCTATCACTGAGGTGCCGGACAAGCCGCAGGAGAGATACCAGGCTCTGCACCACATGTTCCTGGCCAGCGCCAAGGTCGTGAAGTATGCGCATGAGCACTATCCGGACTACAAGATGGGCAACATGATCTGCTTCATCTTGTCCTATCCGCTGACCTGCAATCCGGACGATATCGTCAAGAATCAGGAACAGATGAGAGAGACCAACTGGTACTGCTCGGACGTCATGGTGCGCGGTGAGTATCCCGCATATGCAAAGCGCCTTTGGGAGAGAAAGGGCGTCACGGTCAAGATGGAAGACGGAGATGCGGAGATCCTTCGCGAGGGAACCGTTGACTTCTATACATTCAGCTATTATATGTCCAACTGCATTACGGTGGATCCCAATGCGGAGGCAACAGAAGGAAATATCGGAGCAGGCTTCAAGAACCCGTATCTGGAAGCATCTGATTGGGGCTGGCAGATCGATCCCAAGGGACTTCGTTATGCACTCAATGAAATCTATGACCGTTATCGCATCCCGCTGATGGTTGTGGAAAACGGACTGGGTGCGTATGATGAAAAGGGAGAAGACGGGATGGTACATGACACCTACCGCATCGACTATCTGCGCAAGCACATCGAGCAGATGAAAGAAGCGGTCAAGGACGGCGTAGACCTGATGGGCTACACGCCTTGGGGCTGTATCGATCTTGTCTCTGCATCGACCGGTGAAATGGCCAAGAGATATGGATTCATCTATGTCAACAAGTTTGACGACGGTACAGGCGACCTGAGCCGTGAGCGCAAGGAGTCCTTCTTCTGGTACAAGAAGGTCATCGGCAGCAACGGAGAAGATCTGGCATAAAGAAAAAGGAGGCATCATGAGTATTGTAGTCAATCTTCGGTACACAGGCGTAAATGGAAATGCGGCAAAATTTGCACAGGAGATGGAGACGAGCGGCACGGCAGACCTGATCCGCGCAGAGGACGGCAATCTTCGTTATGAGTATTACGTTCCGATGAAGGATCCGGAGACGGTGCTTCTGATCGATGCCTGGAAGGACCAGGAAGCCATCGACAAGCACCACGCATCACCCATGATGCAGACGATTGCTTCCCTGCGTGAGAAATATGACCTGCATATGACAGCAGAGAGATATATCTCTGATGACGCAGGTTTCTCGGCGCATGACAGCAGCTTTATCAGAAATTAGGGGGATTTACGATATTTGAAAGAAGCGCCTTCCTGCAACGGGAGGCGCTTCTTCGTATTCTCGGCGATTTGAATTCTGCTGCATCGGTGTTTAGATTACCATAGGAGGGAAAATGGGAAAAATACTACTAATCGACGTAGACGGCACACTTGTTAACTACGAAAACCAGCTTCCGGAGTCAGCCATTTACGCCATACGGAAAGCCCGCGAAAACGGGCACAAAGTATATATCTGCACAGGCCGCAGCGGATTATGTAACGGACGGCGTCGATGAGGACGGGTTGTATAAGGCGTTTGTGAAGCTGGGGCTGATCGAAGGCTGCTAGCATTATTCCTGGAAAACAAAAAGGGGCTGCCGCAGTAAGTGAAGGAAATGGATCTTGAGCGAGAGGTTGGGCACAGGTATAGATTTGCTTGATTTCTTCCCCGTGGTTTTTCACTGGTGCTGCGGTCTTTGGGCACAGGGAAGATTTTCCTTGATTTGTTCCCCATGGATTATTGACTCGTCTGGGGAGATTGGGCATGTGGAGAGATTTTCATATTTTACATCCCTTGGAAATCTATGCACGATGGAGATTTTTAGGGCATATTATTCCCTGTGCCCAATTTCAAGCTGATTGCAGAAAAACAGAGGGGTACATAATCAAATAAAACAGTCATGTGCCCAAAATTACACAAAGGAGATTAAAATTGTTGGAGCTGTTTATGGAAAATGAGCTGCTGTGCCCAAACACCCATGCAGGGCGACCGGCACCACTATATGGTGATCAGCGCATACGTTATTTTCCCTCTCTATTAAGAAAAGGGTTTCCACACTTCTTCTCTTACGTTGAATTGCTTAGTATATGAATCTGGTCAAAGACCGCTGTGGGTTTCCTGCGGCGGTCTTTGGCTTGTTTTCGTTATGATGATTCTGATAGGGCAGGCATGGACAGGTCCAAATTGTGAGTCTTGACGCGGGATCAAACCACGAGTAGTATACAATGTATATACATGATTCGTGCTGCAACGGGTGTTAGGCAAAGCAGAAGGAGATCAAAGTATGGAAACACAGCTGGTAAAGTGGGGAAACGGACAGGGAATACGAATTCCCAAGCTGGTTTTGCAGGAACTGAATATAGCGGTCAATGATACACTCAGTATGGAAGTTCGGGGAGAGCAGATCATCATTGAAAAAGTAAAATTCAAGCATCGCTCCCTGGAAGAGCGCGCTCGCGCTTACGGCGGAAAGTTAGGCCCATATACGGAATTTGATTGGGGAGAACCCAGAGGGCGGGAGATACTGTGATGGTGTGTGCACAGCAGGGAGATATCCTGTGGCTTGAAAAAGAGGCGCAGCATGTATTGGTACTCAGCAGGGAGTTCTTTAACCGTTCAGGAATGTCTGTCGTGTGTCCTCTTCGAGACTATGCGAAACCGGATGCTTTGCATATCGGGATTACTTCTGAAGCGTATACTGGGATGGCGCTCATTGAACACTTGAGGAGCCTGGATCTAGAGGCCCGGCACTACCGAAAAGTTTCCTGTATTTCATATGAGCAGATTCAGGATATTTCCGATGCCGTACAGGGGATTTTCGATTACTATCCGTATTCGATATAAGATATATGCAAGCAGTTACCACTTTAGAGGTGGCAACTGCTGTTTTTTTTCTTTGTTATACTTTTCTTACACATGCAAACGAGCCGGCACCCGGAGCTTTCTCATGAGAAGAAGGTGCCTATTACAAAGATGCCCGACATGAACACGATCATTGTCGCGGCTGCCATTGTGAGCAGAACACCTGCGATGCGAAGCGCCGGGGAACTGCTGCTGTGAAAAGGCATATAGCGCTGAATACCCAGATAATTGCTGCCCAGTGCGATGTTCATCAGCCCCAGGAAAAGGACCAGTAATCTCTCCATCCATAGCACCTGCATAGAAGCAGTCTGATCCTTTAATGTGAGACTCAGATCGAAGACCAGGAAGTATACAACGGAGGCGATCAGCATCTTCCAGGGGTTGAGTGTCCGAAAGCCCGGCGGAAGATAAGGATTGATCATAGGTCCCATGATGTCCGGACGGCTGCTCTGCCCGAGACAGCCCAGCAGTGCGTTCTTCAGCGCCGCTGCAGAGGAATACCTCTTTGAAGGAGTCATCTGTGTGCACTTTTGGATCACACTGTCAAAGGTATGAGGGTCGGTAATCTTCTCCGATGCGGATTTCTGTCTGCCTATGTGGTTTCCGGAATCGATATCGGTTTTGGGTAGTACATCTACGCATTCCTGCAGGACCCTGCCGATGGAGTAGAGGTCGGTTTGCGGAGAAGATTCCCCGAATCCGTACTGCTCCGGCGCGGCATATCCTTTGGTGCCCAGAAGCCGTGTATCCGACTCCCTGCCGGGCTCACCGGAATAGAAGCGGGCGGCGTTGAAATCCAGCAGCATCACATTGCCGCAGCTTGTTATAATGATGTTGGATGGCTTAATATCCCTGTGAATGAGCGGCGGATTGTGCTCGTGAAGGCGCTCCAGGATCTCGCACAGGTCGCTCATATAGCGCCCGATCCGTTCTACAGTCAGGACCTCCCGGAGATCAGTATCAGCTGCCGGAGAAGAAGTGCTCTCGATCATATCACGCAGAGTGACGCCGGAAATATATTCTTCTATGATGACCAGCTGTCTGTCTTCTTCCCAGCTGTCTATGATCCGGGGGATGCCGGGGATCGGATGTGCCTGCAGATCTTTGTAGACATCGGCAGAGTATACATCAAGGATCTTCTTTACATAAAATCTGCCCGAATCCCGGTGCTGCACCAGATACACTTTGTGCGGTTCATTGATCGCGGCAACTACCTGATAAAATGAATTAGATAAACGCTGAGAAAGATTCACGATAAACCCCTTAATAGATAATAAACAGCCCTTATATCAGGCTGTTAAGTTTTATTCTAGCACGTTGGAGGGAATAAGATGCAGGAAAAAGAGACAAATGAACTGGAGCGGGAATTAGGCAGCACACATCTTGCGGACTACTCTTCGTTTGTGCATAAGAATAAGGACAGCATGCTTTCTGACGCGACCTCCTTTTCCACCTATATCAAGACGATCCTGCGGGAAAAGGGGATCACACAGCAGATCGCGTTTCTGAAGGCGGACATTCCGGAGCGATACGGATACAAGCTCCTCTCCGGGGAAAAGCACACGCGGCAGCGGGACGTCATTCTCCGGATCTGCTATGCGTCAGAACTCACATTGAAAGAGACGCAGCGGGCGCTCAGAAAGTACGGCATGCCTGAGCTGTATGCCAAAATATCGCGCGACGCGATGATCATGATCGCTTTTAATGAAAGACCCGGGAGCATTATCGATGTGAACGCTTTATTGAAAAAGCACGGGATGGAACCGCTTCGGACCAGCGGAATACAGGAGTAAAGCCTGAAGTCCGGCCGCAGTGAAAGTGATCGCAAAGATGTACAAAGGAACGCTGTTCTTAGGATTATACTACCTGTCGACGGCGGATATTACCACCCCTATGGGGAGAACGTGTGAAAAACCCTCTTGCTATAATTGGATGCACAGTACGGGAGTGCTGAGATTTCATTATAGGAGGAGGGTTATTTATGTATCTTAGATCCAGGCTGGTTGTTGGAATTATGTGTATATGTACAGCCGCTGCGCTGCTGACGGGATGCAGCTCGTCGGGATCGTCTGCCCCGAAGGAGATTGTGAAGACGGAGGAGAAAGCCGGCGATACGGCTGCTTCCGCTGAGGAGACCTCGGATGAGCAGGAGGCTGCGGATGTGCAGGAGAGTCCGGATACGGAGGCAGACACTGCTGCAGAGGACAGCAATAAGGGTGATATTACCATTGAAGAACAGGTGCTGGTCGAGCAGGACGGGATTAAGATCACGGCACTGGACTACGTCAGAGACGATATCTGGGGCGACGGGATCAAGGTCATGATCGAGAATGACTCCGAACAGGACGTCATGGTGGGATGCGACGCGCTGATCGTCAACGACTACATGATCGATGATCTGTTTGGTTCGGAAGTTGCTGCAGGCAAGAAATCCAATGACGTGATCTACCTGTCCACCTCGGAACTCAAGGCAGCGGGAATCGACATCGTTGGCCGTGTGGAGATCTATTTCCATGCCTATGACGCGGACAGTTTTGAGGATATCTTTAATACAGACTGTGTCACAATCGAGACCTCGGCGATCGACAGTATGGACACGAAAGCGAATGATGAGGGCACGGAGCTCTACAATGAAGACGGGATCAGGATCATCGGCAAGACCGTTGACGAGAACAGCTTCTGGGGAACCGCGATCCTTCTCTATATAGAGAATGAGTCGGGACGCAATGTCGGCATCAGCGTAGATGATATGTCTGTAGACGGCTTTATGCTCACTCCGTATTTCTCGACAACCGTCTATGACGGCAAGAAGGCCGTCGATGATATCACACTTATGTCTTCCGAATTGGAGGAGAATGGAATCACCTCCATCGGTGAAGTCGAGCTCAAGTTCCACATTTACGACAACGATTCCTATGACACGATCGCAGATTCCGATCCGATCACGTTCTCGGCTCAGTAAAAGAAAGTCTTCATAGGTGGAAGACTACTGACCGGACTTTGTGAATTGCCGATTAAAAGGAGGGAAAATGAAGACCTGGAAACTTGTTTCTGGTATTTTGTCAATTATCTTATTTGCACTCGTCGCGTTTCAGTCTTGTGCGGCAGGAATGTCCAACGCACTTGATGAAAATGGAGAGGTGTCAGGCTCTGCAGGGATTATTGTAGCGGTACTTCTGCTGACGGGCGGAATTGTTTCTGTTGCAACAAGAAAGAGCAGTGGTAAAGGAGGCAGTATTGCCCTGATCATCATTTTCGGGCTGGCTGCGCTGGTTGGATTTGCCATGCATGGCAGTTACAGTGACCTTACGATCTGGGCCGGATGGTGCCTGATCAATGCGGTTCTTGCGGCGGCAGCTTTGTTAAGAGGCGGTAAGAAACAGAACGGCTGAATATAGTCAAGGAATAGTCAATAAATCAGCCCCCGAGTCTCAAATGTGATGCATTTGGTGTGCTACCCGTCAAGGGGACAGTGAAAAATAATAAGTGATTGGATACCGTCAGTTGAGGAATGAATCAGCTGGCGGTATTCTTTATGCTGCTACT
>ONNQ01000032.1 GCA_900319245.1 uncultured Lachnospiraceae bacterium
TCAGCTGAACAGCTACAGATCGCAGGTTCAGTATTATACAGATAAGATCAGCGAAAACGTGGACTGGATGATGGCCGGTATCTATGCGGATGAAGGAATTACCGGCACCCAGGTGGCAAAAAGAGATGGCTTCCAGAAGATGATCAATGACTGCATGTGCGGCCAGATCGATATGGTTATCACGAAGTCGATCTCCCGGTTTGCCCGTAATACATTGGACACACTGAAGTATGTCCGGATGCTGAAGGAGAAGGATATCGCCGTCTTCTTCGAAGATGAGAATATCAATACGCTTTCAATGGACGGAGAGTTGCTTCTGGTCGTACTCAGTTCCGTAGCACAGCAGGAAGTTGAAAATATCTCTTCCAACGTCAAGAAGGGACTGGCAATGAAGATGTCCCGCGGCGAAATCGTGGGCTTTGCCGGAGCGCTTGGATATGACTATGATCCGGAGACAAAGACTATCTCAGTTAATGAGGAAGAGGCGAAAGTCGTCCGGTATATCTTCAAACGATATATCGAAGGCATGGGCGCTCATGTAATTGCCAGGGAACTGGAGCAGATGGGAGCGCTCACCAATCGCGGCAACAAGAGCTGGTACGATTCAACCGTTCTTGGAATCATCAAGAAACTTAGAACTACGGATTTCATACGATGTACAAAATAGCACCCTCTGAAACCGCTTGAAATCAGGGCATTTGCGGTCAGGGGGTGCATTTTGTTTGATGCGCGGAGTAGGATAGCAGGCAGGAATACCGGAAGATGCGAGTACGGTGGACACGATAACAACATAGGAAAAGGCGGCTATCTTGGATAATGTATGGGCTATCTCGTTTATGGTGTCCAAGGTACGGGGCTATCTCGTTTATAGTGTCCAATGTGCTGGGTTATCTCGTTAATGGTATCCAGGGTAAAGGCTAACTCGTTTATAATATCTACGGTACTATCAGCAATAATGTCCCTTGTCCCCCAGGCGTTCAACCCGAAAACTTCTCTGACATGGCCTTGACTTTCAGCCGTTTTAGAGCAATTACACATACCTTGGAAACTATAGAGCCTTGTTGGTTGGACGGTCTATTCCGCATTCTTGAGCGGTATCCTGATTGTGACCCTGGTTCCTCTCGCTTCTCGCGATGTGAGCTCCAGGCTACCGCCACACATCATTTCCAGGCGCTGCTGTATATTTTTCAGGGTGATGCGTGGCCTGATTTCATCAGAGGGATCAAAGCCGGTGCCGTTGTCCTCTACAATGATCTCTGTGCCGGAATCGGTGTGCCGTGTCCGGATGGAAATGCGCAGCGGGTCGGCATTGGGATCTCTGCCGTGCTTGATTGCGTTTTCAACGATAGGCTGCAGGGTAAGCGGCGGAATGCGAAAGCAGGTAAAGGGCGTGTCCCAATCCACGACGAGCATATCGTCCAATTGCGCCTGTTCCACGGCCAGGTAAGCGCGGGTGTGCTCCAGTTCTGTAGAAAAGGGAATGGTGCTGTCACTGGCGACAGCGTTGAAATTTTTGCGCAGATAGTCAGCGAAATCCATCGTGACCTGCCGGGCCTTTTGCGAATCGGTCCTGCAAAGGCTGTGGATGGTCATCAGGGTATAATAACCCGGTGCCATCACGAAAGCAAGCAGGAAGGGACAAGGGAGGGGTTGAGATTCTGGCAACTCCCCTTGAAAGAGAGAGGAAAAGATGGATAATTAGATTAGCACATGGAACAGAAGGAATTTCATCGAGGCCCACAAGGGATCCATTGAGGTCGGCAAGGACGCGGACTTCCTTGTGTTCACGGGCGACCTGCTCACGGCGGAGCACGAGGGCTTCAGCTACAACAAGCCGCAGGACGTGTATTTCTGCGGAAAGAAGCTGAACTGACGCGGTATTCCGGGCATCCCGGCGGGTTCGGGCTGTCCACTTGAAGAAAAATTCACGCGATAACAGAAGGGAGAAGAAACATGAAGGCAGACAAGATTATTTACGGCAATATCTACACCGTGGATAAGAAGAAGCCCAAGGCTGAGACTGTGGCGATCGCAGACGGCAAGTTCGTCTACGTCGGCGACGAAGCGGGTGCAAAGGCGTATATCGGCGAGGGCACAGAGGAGCTGCGCTATGAGGGCGGTATCATTCTGCCAGGCCTGGGAGAAGGACACGGCCACGTCGGCCCCGGTGGCACCGAGGCGCTCTTTACGGTACATTTGAATCTCTTTGGTACTCTGGAGGATCATCTTGCCGCAGTCAAGGAATTTGCTGAGAAGCACCCGGAGCTGGATGTCATCCAGGGCGCCGGGTTCGTCCCCACGCCGGATATGGGGCCGGACGGTCCCACCGCGGATTTGCTCAACGGTGTGACGGACAAGCCCGTCGTCCTTGCGGACATGGGTCATCATTCCTACTGGGTGAACCATGCCGCCATGGATCGCCTGGGCATCGATAAGAATACGCCGGATGTCTCCGACGGCATCATCGTCAGGGATGCAAAGGGCAATCCCAACGGCTACTTCCGCGAGGGCGCCATGGACTTATTGAAGCCGCTCACCGCTTTCACAGTGGAACAGTACAAGGAGGGCTTCCTGTATTATCAGGAGGAATATCTGGCGCATGGAGAAACCCTGGTCCTGGATCCCATCATCAACTGGGACGGCACCGACAACGCGGCGCAGGCCTGCCACGAATTGGATGTGGAGGGCAAGCTCAAAATGCACGTCTATGCTGCCTATCAGGTATTCCAGGCCGAGGGTCATGACACCATGGCGGAGATTGAGCACGCCGCAGAGCTCCGGGTTAGGACGAAGGGCCCCATGTTTGAAGTGAGCAACATCAAGATCCAGCTCGACGGTGGTTTTCCGGGCAATCCCTCCACCGCCTATATGAAGGAACCCTACACCGATCCCTGGTCTCAGGAGCATCAGTATCGCGGGCAGCTGCGCCTCGACATGGAGACCCTGACGGCGGTGTTCAAGCGGTCCCACGAGCTCGGCTTCACGGTGCACGTCCACGCCATCGGCGATGGCGCACTGGCCATGACGCTGGACGCCATCGAGAGGACGCTGGCCGAGACCGGACCGCATGATTATCGGGACGCCGTCACCCATTTGCAGGTCGTTGACAAGGCGGACATTCCCCGCATGGCGAAGCTGGGCGTCGTAGCGGTCACCGACCCGCACTGGTTCGATAAGACGCCCGAATTCGACCCCATGATCGTGGCCAATATAGGCGAGGAGCGCGCTGCGAACCAGCTCCCCATGAGGTCCTTCTTCGACACGGGTGTCGTGGTGACCTCCGCCAGCGACTACCCCGTCATCAACCCGGCTTATCCGCTGGTCGGTATGCAGAAGGGCGTGATCCGTCAGCTTCCCGGACGTTTGGAGACCCTGCATAATCCCGGCGAGCGCGTCACCATCGAGCAGATGATCGAGGCGACCACCATCAACGAGGCATATCAGCTCCTGTGCGACGACCGGCTGGGCAGCATCACTGTCGGTAAAGAGGCGGATCTGGTCGTGCTTGGAACGGACATTACCGCATGCAGCCCGGAGCACATTCAGGACGCTCCCGTGTTTGGCACCATGGTTGGCGGTGAATGGGTCTACACCTGTAAGTAATATGAAATATAAAGAAAGGCTGGTGAAAACAGGCATGAAAGCAGATATGATTATGAAAAACGCAAAAATCTTTACCGCGAATAAGGACAATCCTCTGGCAACCGCCCTTGTGGTGAAGGATGGCAAATTCGTCTATGTGGGTGATGAGGCGGGCCTTGCGGCCTATGAGGGCGAGGTTGCCGATCTTGGCGGCAAATTCATTATGCCGGGCATCATTGACAGCCATGTCCACGTAACCATGGGCACTGGATTCGAGTACACGGATATGGGCCCTTACGTCGCGTGTGACAGCAAAAAGGGAGCCCTGGATTTTATGGCGGACTACATCGCGAGCAATCCCGGCAGGAATCGTTACAGATTCCTTTTGGAGCGCGTATTCCTCCACGGCGACGACATTACCAAGGAAGATCTCGACGCGATTTGTCCGGACGCCGAAATCGTGATCCTGGAAGGGGAAGCGCACAGCGTCTGGGTAAACTCCAGGACCCTTGCGCGGCACGGCGTTACAGACGACGTTGTGGACCCGGTGCCCGGACTCAGCTATTATGTGCGCAAGGACGGGCATGTGACCGGAAATGTATTTGAAGCCGCAGCGGAAATACCCTTCCTTCTCGATGAAGCCCTGGAGCTGACAGATGAGCAGATTGACGCGGCGCTGCTGCGCTGGATCGATTACTCTGTCAAAGTCGGCGTGGTCGGCGTCTTTGACGCAGGCATCCCGGAATGCAACGAGCTCCATGAGCGGATCTATACCCGCCTGCGCGAGCTTGACAGGCAGGGAAAGCTGCCGGTTTATATTGACGGATGCTATGTGATCACGCAGCCGAGACAGGTGCCGGAAGCCCTGGAGGAGCTGAAGCGTTTCGAACGCAAGTTTGACACCGATCATCTGAAGGTCCATACCTTAAAGATTTTTAACGACGGTACCTTGAAAATTCATACCGCCGCCATGGTCACGCCCTATGAGGACAACCATGAGAAGGGGACAGCAGCCTTCAATAAAGAGCAGATCGCAGACCTTCTCCTACGGCTTAACGAGGCGGGGCTGGATCTTCATCTGCACACCGTGGGTGAGGGTGCGTCCCAGAACGTGCTGGACGGCGTGGAGATGGCCAGAAAGACACTGGGTGACAAGTACCGCGTGAAGGTCACCTGCGCTCACCTGGAGGTCCAGGATGACGCAGACCTGGATCGCTTCGCAAAGCTCGGCGTCAACGCCAATTACACCCCCTGGTGGCACGCCGGCAACATGGGCGGCAATCCCTATGAGACATGGCGCGTTCTGCTTGGTGAGAAACGCGCGCTGAGCATGTACCGCTGCAAATCGGTCTGGAACAGCGGCGCGAATGTGACCTGGTCCTGCGACGATATCCACTATGGTGATTTTACGAACTGGAGTCCCTATCTCGGCATGGAAGTCGGCATGACGCGCTGGATCAACGAGAGTACCAGAACCTCCGAAATCAGCAGAACCGTTGCGGCATATCCTCCCGTCAGTGAGCAGATGAGCATTGAGGAAATGATCACGGGCTATACGATCAACGGCGCCAGACAGCTCGGCATCGAAGCCACCAAGGGTTCTATCGAGGTCGGCAAGGACGCCGACTTCCTGGTGTTCGACAACGATCTGCTCACAGCCGAGCATGAGGGCTTCAGCCAGAACAAGCCGAGTGAAGTTTATTTCAGCGGCAGGAAGGTTAACTAAAAAGCAGCTTTAGAAAGGAGAAAGGAAAAATGAGTGATACCGTAAAACAGCCGGAAACGCTGGATGACATCAGAACACTGCTGTGGGAGCAATATGGCGGAGAGAACAAAAGGATCACTGACGCGGATTATGACAGGACGCTGGCGGTCAAATGCATCAACGGGATCTTTGTCGGCAGGAAAACGGAGAATGTCGTCATGTACAGAGGAATCCCCTATGTCGGCCGGCAGCCCGTCGGTGAGCTGCGCTGGAAGGCTCCGGTGGAGGCTGTTCCGGATGACGGCGTATATGAAGCGTTTTACAATGCGAAAAGCGCCTATGGGAACGGACAGCTGGAAACGGGGTCGCTTTATTATATGGATGAAGACTGCCTCTACCTGAATATATGGAAGTCGGATGAAGCGTCTGATGAAAAGAAGCCTGTTATGGTATGGATCCACGGAGGCGCTTTTGAAGCAGGCGGCACGGTCGATCCGATGTTTGACTGCCATAATTTCGTAAAAGAGAACCCGGACGTCATCGTCGTTACAATCGCGTACAGGCTCGGCGTCTTCGGTTTCCTGCACCTGTCCCATCTGCCGGACGGCAAAGACTATCAGGATTCGCAGAATATAGGACTTCTGGATCAGATCATGGCTCTGAAATGGGTTCATGAGAATATTGCAGGCTTTGGCGGTGATCCCAGTAATGTGACAATCTTCGGTGAATCCGCAGGTGCCGCAAGCTGCACCCTGCTTCCGCTCATCAAGGGATCTCACGCCTACCTCAGGCGCGTCATTGCCGAAAGCGGTTCGATCAATCTTACGAGATCTACGGAAGAAGCCATCGAGTGCACCGATAAACTGATGGAAGCACTCGGTTGCAGTACCGTTGCCGATCTCCTGAAGATCGATGCCGAAAAGCTCCTGGAGACGGCTTCCTCACTGCTCTTCTTGTACCAGTTCCCGGAAAGAGACGGCAGGCACCTGCCGAAGGAAACATTTGAAGCCTGCGCAAACGGCGCGATGAAGGACATCGATTATCTTGTCGGCTGCAACAAGGATGAAATGGACTTTTTTGTATACAGCTTCGGGCTGGATGGGTGGGACGAATGGGTCACCAGGCGGAAAAAAGGAAAGCTTGCCCTGCTGCCGGAGGAGGAGAAAGCGCTGATCGACAGTTATCGTAATGACGTGAAGGGAGACAGCTATGAACCAGACAGCCGGCTGTTTAGCCAAAGCTGGTTCAATGCGCCGATCATCAGACTGTCTGAGGAACAGACAAAAGCCGGCGGAAAAGCGTATACCTATTACTTTACGCCGGAATCTCCTGATCCGATCATGAAATGCGGGCACGCAATCGAGCTTGCCACCGTATTTAATCATCCTGAGATGTCCGCCGAAACCGGAAGGGTATTTGACGAAACCTTCTCCAGGACCCTTCGCAAAATGTGGGTCCAGTTCGCCAAAACCGGCAATCCGTCCCTCAGTGCGGAGCAGTCTCCCGACGGCAAGGCGAAGGAGTGGCCGCTGTACGACCTCGATAACAAGCGGGTGATGGTCTTCGACGAATTCAATGTTCGTGCGGAAAAGGAAAACACGATGAAGATTGTTGACTGGGACAGGACCTATTTCCTGACCAAGTATTATTGTATCTGACAGATTCGGCTCAGCGTCTCTTCCATGGGAGGAGGCGCTGTTATTCAGCTGTATACCATCGACACAAGTTTCTTTTCCCTGTTTTACACGCAAGTAATGGTGCCAAAGTGTCACGCCCAATTTCACGAATACTATTGCTTTTATGATTGGAGTGAATTATCATTGAAATAAAGGAAGTGATAGGGCATGACCACCACCCTGTTCTCACAGACGTTGAAAAGGCTGAGGACCGAAAAAGGGATCTCGCAGATACAACTGGCGCAAAAGCTGTTTGTCGATCGATCCACGATAACACGTTGGGAAAACGGCAGCCGTCTTCCCAATAATATGATGATCAATCGCATTTCCAAATTATTTGGCACGGACATCAACCTCCTCTTGAACGCCGCGGCTGAGAGCGATGAATCCCTGGATGTCATCCTGGTGGACGACCGGAAGATTATCCTCACCGGGGGACTGCCCGTTCTGGAGGCGGTGATGCCCAACGCCACGGTCACGGGTTTTACCCGGGTATCGGAAGCCATCGAATACGCGAAGGCCAACCGCGTCGCGCTGGCCTTCCTGGATATTGAAATGGGAAAAATGAGCGGGCTGGAGCTCTGCCGCGCGCTGCTGGAAATCAATCCCCGCACCAATGTGGTGTATCTCACCGCGTACAGCGATTATGCCGTGGATGCCTGGGGCACCGGGGCCAGCGGCTTCATGCGCAAACCGATCACGCAGGAGGGCGTTCAGGCGCAACTCAAAAACCTGAGATATCCGTTTTCCCTGGGAGGCGCGGGAAAATGAACGGGCTGCAAATAGAGTCTATCATCGTCGGAGCTGACTTGATGCTGGCGCTGCTGGGACTTGGCGTCGCCGTCATCATGCCCGGCATTGACCGATGGAGCAAGCGCTTCTTCACGATCTATTTTTTGATCCTTGCGCTGTACATCGGCGTTGACATGATAGAGCAGATCAGCTATATGCGTCCCGAAATGCAGTCGGCGCAGACGGCCATCTATTACTTTGAATCATTGATCGTCTCTGTGCTGATGCCCATGATGACGGTCTATCTGCTTCCACTGCTGCGGAAAAAACTGGCGGTGCAGCGCGCTGTTTCGCGTTGTGGCAGTGCTGTGGTTCGCGTACTTCATCATGCTTGATATGGCCCCGTTCACGACCTGGTTTTACTATGTCACGCCGGAGAATCAATTATGCTTCGGCCCCCTGTATCCACTGATGCTGGCCTGTTTGGACGCGATCATGGTTCTCAACCTTGTCGGCGTGATCCACTGGCGGAACAGGCTGTCCCAAAGATGCTATATCGCCTTTCTCGTCGGACTGCTCCCAATGATGATCGCCACGTGCATCCATTTTTTCGCCTCCGTATTTGAACTGCTCGTCATCGGTATCGTCATCAGCGCGCTTTCGATGTTTGGCATCATACTGTCGGATCAGATCGAACAGAATTTGCGCCAGCAGCGGGAGATCGCCCACCAGCGCGCCAGCATCATGGTGCTGCAAATGCGTCCGCACTTCATCTACAATACCATGATGAGCATCTACTATCTCTGCAAGCAGGACTCCGATCTGGCCCAGCAGGTCACGCTGGATTTCACCACCTATCTTCGTAAAAACTTCACCGCCATCGCAAGCGAAGAACCCATTCCCTTCCGGGAGGAATTGGAGCATACCCGCGCCTACCTCGCCGTGGAACAGGCTCAGTTTGAAGACAGCCTCTTCATCGACTATGACACGCCGCATGTCGATTTTCGCGTGCCTCCGTTGACGCTTCAGCCCATCGTCGAAAATGCCGTCAAGCACGGCATGGACCAAGATTCCGAACCGCTCCACATCTTCATCCACACGCGCAGGACAGATTCGAGCAACGAAATCATCGTGGAGAACAATGGTGCCGATTTTAAACCCGTCGATGACAACGAGCCCCACATCGCATTGAAGAACATACAACATCGGCATCAAATGATGTGCGGCGGGAGTATGACCATCATGCCCCGCGAAGGCGGCGGCACCGTGGTAAAGGTGACGATACCCCTTTAGCTTTGTTCCTTAATAATGATACTCCCTTTGCAGAACTGCCATAAATATACCGCCAGCCACAGCCGCCATCAGCTCCGCGAAAACGACGGAAACCCATATCCCGTCAACGCCAAATAGCAGCGGCAGCAGCAGCACCGCTCCCAGCTCGAACACAAATGTCCGCAAAAAGGAGATCAGTGCCGATACCTGCCCGTTGTTCAGGGCGGTGAAGAAGGCCGAGCTGAAAACAGCCATGCCCGTGAACAGGTACGCAATGGAGACGATCCTGAACGCGTGTACGGCGCCTGGCAGCAGCTTAGCCGAGTCCAGCAGGAACAGGGCGGAAAACGGATGCGCCAGCGCTTCGGAAAGCGCAAACATCGCGGCGGAGGTAAGAGCGATGATCGTCAAGCTCCTTCTTCGCAGGTTTTTGAGTTCCCCGTGATTCCGTGCACCGTAATGATAGCTGATGACCGGCCCGATCCCATTGGAATAGCCTACAAAGATAGCGGAAAAAATCAGACTGACATACATCAGCAGTCCGTAGATGACGATACCGTCTTCGCCCGCGTATTTGAGCAGCTGCACATTGTAGATGATCCCCACGAGAGACCCGGCGGCCTCGGCCATGAATTCCGAGGAGCCGTTTGTGCAGCATTTGATCAGCGCCCCGCCATCCCATACAGGCGTCACCAGCTTGAGGAGACTGTTATTCCTTCGGCTGAAGTAAACGAGCGGAAACACGCCGCCTACGAGCTGGGTCAATGCCGAGGCTGCCGCCGCGCCTGCAAGGCCCCATTTGAAGCCAATGATAAACAGCGCGTCCAGCGCGACGTTACAAAGCCCCGCACATACTGTGACAACCAGTCCCAGCCTGGGTTTTTCGGCAGTAACGAAGAAGAGCTGGAACTCATACACCCATATCCACGCGGGCAGGGCCAGAATGAAGATCCGCCCGTACAGTGTGCTGTTTTCAAGGAGCTCCCCATCCGCGCCCAACAGGGCTGCGATCCGTGGCATGAAGATAAAGCCCGGCACCAGCATCAAAACGGCCAGACCGAAGGAGAACAGCACGATCAGTGAAAACAGGCGGTTTGCCCGTTCATGTTCCTCTTCCCCCAGCGTCTTCGCAATCAGCGCGCTGCCGCCGACGCCGAACATATAGCCAATGGTACCCATGATATTCAGCACGGGCATGATCAGGTTGACCGCCGCGAACTCTGTCTTTCCGGCGAAATTGGCGACAAAATATCCGTCCACAACGATGTACAGTGAAGCGAATACATTCATCACGATGGACGGCAGTGTGAATCGCAGCAGCTTGCCATATGTAAAATGCTCTGATAAATGAATCCGTGGTTTCATGGTAATGCAATGTCTTGACGGCTTGGAAGGTTCCCGCCGTCAACTCCAATCAATATCTGTCGCTCCATGAGCTGACTCAATTATCCCATCTTTTCCAATCCCATTCAAGTGGGGTTTCCAGAATGTCAAGCCCCTTTTTCCAGAATGTCAAGCCCCTTTTTTCCTCGTGGCTTGAATTGCTATCAGCCGGAGCATGTTTATTCTGCGGTGCTGTCCGGGATCGTCACCGTCACAACAGTTCCGCCGCCGTCGCGGGGCATGATGCTCATACTGCCTCCGCACATCATTTCAAGCCTCTGCCGGATATTATTCAGCGTGGTATGGGGCTTGCTCTCGTCAGAGGGATCAAAACCGGGGCCGTTGTCCTCCACAATGATATCTGTGCCGGAATCGGTGTACCGTGTCCGGATGGAAATGCGCAGCGGGTCGGAATCCAGATCCATACCATGTTTGACGGCGTTTTCCACGATGGGCTGAAGCGTCAACGGCGGCAGACGGAAACGGGTAAACGGTGTGTCCCAATCCACAACGAGCATATCGTCATATTGTGCCTGTTCTACGGCCAGGTATGCGCGGGTGTGCTCCAGTTCCGTTGAAAAAGGAATGGTGCTGTCACTGGCAACGGCAGTGAAATTCCTGCGCAGGTAATTGGTGAAATCCATCGTAATCTGCTGGGCCTTCTCGGGGTCGAGACTACATAGGCTGTGGATGCTCATCAGGGTATTATAAATAAAATGCGGCCGCATTTGCAGCACCATGACGCTGGCACGCTCATGGGCAATCTCCCGCTGCTGCTGGGCGATTTCCCGCTGGTTGCGCAGGTCCTGTTCGATCTGATCGGACAGTATGAAGCTGTACATGGCCAGCGGGGAGACGACGTAGCTGATGTCAAAGAGCGGCAGCGCATCGACGAACAGCATCACGAGCAGCGCGACCATCATCGGCACCTGAGCGATGACGAAGCTGAGGAAGGCCTTATGGGACATCTGCGCACGTCGTCGTATCGCGCCTGTGAGATTGAGCAGTAAGATCGCGATCAACGGCAGCAGCAGAAGCGCATACAAGGGGCCTCGGTAATCCTGGTTATCCGGTGTGGCATAGGAGAAAACCCCGTTGAACGGAGAGCTTGCAAGTACGACAAAATAGACTGCCATCAGGACAAGCGTGGCGTGAAGGAGCCTGCTCGAGCGCATGTTTTCTCCGCATGCGTGCAGCATATAAGTCGTCAACATGGGCAACGGCAGCGAGATGAACAGAAGTTCTATAAACACCACGATATATATAGCCGCGCCTGAAACGGGATAATGATAGAGGATCAATTCGATGGAGCCGGAAAAACAGCATACCGTCAAAACGACAAAATAGCGCAGAAAAAAGCGCTTGCCCCAGCGGTCAATCCCAGGCATGACAGCGGTGAACCACAATCCCACCACACTTAACAGCAGCGCCGCGCTGATAATGGAGAAGTAGAAGATTTCTGACCAATGGCTCATGTGTCCGAGCCTCCCATCGCAAAAGGAAAGCGCAACATTTTTAGCTGCCTGCGGACGCTTTCCGGGGTTAGAGGCTTGACCAAGAAGCCGCAGGCGCCGGTGTCCCATGCGTCGAGGGCATAGTCGGGATAGGCGGTCAGATAGACCACGTTGGTGCAGGGATTGATTTCAAGCAGGCTTCGGCAGAGGTCAAGGCCGCTGGCCTTTCCCAGCTCGATATCCAGAAAGGCCAGATCGACCCGGTTCACTTTCGCGTATTCGACCGCCATCTTCGGTTTGTTAAAGCCCGCGATCATCGCGTTCGGCACGACCTCCTCCAGAATTTTCAGACTGTAGTTGAGGATGGGTTTGTTGTCCTCCACCATGATGATGTTGGGCGATTCGTCGCTCTTGGACGCAGTGGAGAACAACGTGCCGACATCCACTTCCAGGATCCGGGCAAGACGGGTAATCATGGCGACATCCGGTAGATGAATGCCATTTTCCCATTTGGAAATTGTGGTATTGTTGACGAACATCAGTCTTGCAAGCTGATTCTGAGAAAGGCCCTTTTTTGTTCTCAGGTTTCTTAATGTCTCCGCAAACAGGGGGTTCATGTGTCCGATTCGCCTCCTTTTTCTATTATATATAATAATCCCAGCGCCATTGTAAAAGCAAGCAGGAAGGGGCAAGGAGGGGTTGAGATTCCGGCAACTCCCTTGTCCCCAGTGGAATTTTCCGATAATATGAGTAGGGCAAGTTTAATACAAGGAGTATTCAAATGAAGGCAGACCAAATCATCAAAAACGCAAGGATTTTCACATCGGACAAGGACAATCCTCTTGCGACCGCGATGGTGGTGAAAGACGGCAAATTTGTCTATGTGGGCGGTGAAGCCGGTCTTTCGGCTTACGAGGGCGAGGTCACCGATCTCGGTGGCAGGTTCATCATGCCCGGCATCATCGACAGCCATGTCCATGTAACCACCGGCGTCGCATTTGAGTACACAGATTTGGGCGTACCCGTCATGTGTTCCGACAAAAAGGAAAGCCTGGACTTTATGGCGGAGTATATTCAGAACCATTCCGGACTGAAGCGTTACAGATTCATGATGGCGCGGGCAAACCTGAATGGAGAAGAACTCACAAAGGAAGACCTCGACGCGATTTGTCCGGACGCGGAGATCGTGGTTTTAGAGGAGGAAGTGCACAGCAACTGGGTGAACTCGAAGGTTCTCGCGTCCCACGGAATTACCGATGACACACCGGATCCCGTGCCGGGGCTCGCCTATTTTGTGCGCAAGGATGGGCATGTGACCGGAAACTCCTACGAAACCGCGAGCTGGCCAATCCTGTTCGATGGCGTAAATGACCTGACGGACGAGCAAATCAGCACAGCTGTCCTGCGCTGGCTTAACTCCTCTGTAAAGTATGGCGTAAGCTGTGTCTTCGACGCCGGCTTCCCGGAACACAACGGGATGAATGAGCGGATCTATGCATATCTGCGCGAGCTGGACAGGCAGGGAAAGCTACCGGTCTACGTCGACGGATGCTATGTGCTCACGCAGCCGAGGAAGATGAAGGAGGCCCTGGAAGGGGTGAAGCACTTCCGGGATGAGTTCGACACGGAGCACATGAAGGTTCACACGCTGAAGATCTTTATGGACGGCACCTTGAAGATCGAGACCGCGGCGATGGTCACTCCTTATGTGGATACTGGTGCGTCGGGAGCCTCAGCTTTCAATGCGGAACAGGTCTTCGAGATTCTAAAGGAGCTCAATGGGGCAGGACTGGATCTTCATGTACATACCGTCGGCGAGGCCTCGTCCCGCGTGGTACTGGACGGCGTGGAGATGGCCAGAAAAGCGCTGGGAGACAGCTTCCGTGTGAAGGTCACCTGCGCCCATCTTTGGGTCCAGGATGACGCGGATCTGGAGCGTTTCGCAAAGTTGGGCGTAACTGCCAATTTTACACCGTGGTGGCACAGCGGCAACGGAGGCCCCAATCCTATTACGTACTGGCCTGCATTTATCGGAGAGAAGCGCGCCCATTCCATGTTCCGCTGCAAGACGATCTGGGATACTGGCGCACTCGTAACCTGGTCCAGCGATGAGGTTTTTTACGGAGATTTTAAGAACTGGAGCCCCTATCTTGCCATGGAGGTCGGTATGACGCGCTGGATCAATGGGAAGACCAGATTCGATGAAGAAGAAAGAACCGTTGCAGCATTCCCACCCGCCAGTGAGAGAATGAGCATTGAGGAAATGCTGTTGGGATATACCATCAACGGCGCAAAGCAGCTTGGCATCGAGGCTTCCAAGGGTTCCATCGCGGTTGGTAAGGACGCGGATTTTCTGGTGTTCGACGATGACCTGCTCACGGCAGAGCATGAGGGATTCAGTTACAACCTGCCGCGGGATGTGTATTTCAGCGGGAAAAAGATGAACTGAGCGTGTCCTTTGGGCAGTCCGCCCCGCTTCGGGCAGTCTGCCTGGAAGAATCCAATATAAAGAATCATTCTAACTAAACAAAAGGAGAATAAGCATGAAGGCAGATCAGATCATTAAGAATGCGAAGATTTTCACATCCAACCAGGACACTCCACAGGCGACTGCCCTTGCAGTAAAGAACGGCAAATTCGTCTATGTGGGCGACGAGGCCGGTCTTGCGGCCTATGATGGCGAAGTTACCGATCTCGGCGGTAAATTCATCATGCCCGGCATCATCGACAGCCATGTCCATGTAACCCTGCCAGTTGGATTTGAGTATGCGGACATGGGCGAACGCATTGAGTGCAACGGCAAACAGGAAGCGCTGGACATCATGGCGGACTATATCCGCAAGCATCCCGGTGAGAAACGCTACAGATTCATTATGGAGAAAAAGGTCCTGAATGGGGACGATATCATAAAAGAAGATCTCGACGCAATCTGCCCGGATGCTGAGCTTTTGATTCAGGAAGCGGAATGTCACAGCGTATGGGCAAACTCCAGGATTCTTGCCAGACACGGCATTACGGACGATACGCCGGACCCCGTGCCGGGCCTTGCCTTCTATGTGCGCAAGGACGGGCATGTTACTGGAAACATGTATGAAGGTTCGACAGAAATTCCGGTCATTCTCGACAGCTCGATGGAGTTGACCGATGAACAGGTTGACGAGGCGATTAACCGTTGGATTGAGTTTTCTGTGAAGTTTGGCGTGTCGGGCGTCTTTGACGCGGGCATTCCGGGAGATCCCAAGTTCCATGAGAAAGTCTACAAGCGCCTGTGCGAACTGGACAGAGAGGGAAAGCTGCCTATTTATATCGACGGCTGCTATGTGATCGCCTCGTACCGGGAAGTGGAGGAAGGCCTGCGGGAGCTGAAGCGTTTCCGTCATGAGTATAACACGGAGCACCTGAATGTCCATACCCTGAAGATTTTCATGGACGGCACCCAGAAGATCCATACCGCAGCCATGGTCACGCCCTACGCAGATATCCATACGCTGGGATCTACCGCCCTCACTGCAGAGGAGATGGCGGAGCTTTTGAAGCAACTCAATGAAGCGGATCTGGATCTTCACCTGCATACCGTCGGTGAGCGCGCGTCCCGCGTGGCATTGGACGGCGTAGAGCTGGCCAGAAAGGAACTCGGAGACAGCTTCCATGTGCGCGTCACCTGCGCCCATCTGGAGATTCAGGACGACGCGGATCTGGATCGCTTTGCGAAGCTGGGCGTATTTGCGAATTATACCCCGTGGTGGCATGCCGACGACCCCAGCATAAGTGCTGTTTGGCTCGGGGAGGAGCGCGCCAGAAAGCAGTTCCGCTGCAGAACGGTTTGGGACACCGGCGCAATGGTGGCATGGTCCAGCGATAACATCGCCTTCGGAGATTTCACATCCTGGAATCCGTATCTTGGCATGGAAGTCGGAATGACACGACTGAGAAGCGAGAAAACCCGGATACAGGAATACAACAGAACTACCGCTGTATTTCCTCCTGTCGACGAGAGAATGAGCATTGAGGAAATGCTGCTGGGATTTACCATCAACGGCGCGAGGCAGCTCGGCATCGAGGCCTCCAAGGGTTCCATCGAGGCTGGCAAGGACGCGGACTTCCTGGTATTCGACAATGACCTGCTCACTGCGGAGCACGAGGGATTCAGTTACAACCTGCCGCGGGATGTGTATTTCAGCGGGAAAAAGATGAACTGATGACGTTCTTTGGGCAGTTTGCCAGAGCTCAGGCTGACCTTTAAGTTTAGAAAATATTAAGGAGGGCATATCCTATGAAGGAAACAATCATTCTCGGCAACATCATCACCATGGACGAAAAGAGGCCCTTTGCAAAAGCGGCCTTGGTCAAGGACGGCGTATTCGCCTATATTGGAGACGCGGAGACGGCGAAGCAGATTGCCGCGCCGGACGCGCAGGTGCTGGACTACGGAGAGAACTGCATCTATCCCGGCTTCCTGGAATCCCACTGCCACAGCTATCTGGCCGGTGACCGCGCCATCGGGCAGGCGAACCTTGCGCCGGTCGGAATGACCGACTATGCGAAATACCGCGAGATCATCAGGGACTACATCCAAAAGAACCCGCAGCGCACGTTCTACATGGCAGCAGGCTGGGTTGAAAACGACGAATACGTCACCAAGGCGTACCTGGACGAGATCTGCCCCGACAAGATCCTACTCATGCAGACCGGCGGCGGACACTCCATGCTCCTCAACTCAAAGGCCCTGGAATGGGCGGGCATTGACGCGGCCTACGCAAAGAAAATGGGCTATGATCTGGTGCATGTGGACGAGAACGGCGAGCCGGACGGCTACATCTGTGAAGCACCTGTGTTTGAGCTTTATCCCAAGCTGCCCACGACCCTTGAGAACGCCAAGGACTATTTGCTCGCCTGGCAAGACATGGCGTTTGCAAACGGCTACACCGCAGTGGCCGACGCCGGTGTGGAGGTTACCAATTCCATCGCTGTCAAGGCTTTCTACGAACTGGAGCAAGCGGGCAAGCTGAAGCTGCGCACCTACGCCTACCTGATGTGCCCGGACAATCCCGCAGACCCTAAGGCGGAGGTTGCCCGCATCGCTGCGGACCGCGCAAAATACAGCGGAGAATACTTCCATGTGATCGGCGTCAAGACGTTCCTGGACGGCGTGACCGAGGCGCACACCGCATGGCAGAACCAGGATTATCTGGACCAGCCGGGTTATCACGGCAACGAGCGTTTTAACGACCATGACAAGATGGTGGAACTCATTACAGCGGCGGACGCGGAGGGCCTCTCCGTCCATGTCCATTCCGAGGGCGGCGGCGCGACCCACTTCATGCTCGGCTGTATTGAGGACGCTGAAAAGCGCACCGGCGATATGGACCAGCGCAACGTGCTGGCGCATCTGCATTTCGTCACCGACGAGGATATCCGCCGCATGGCCGCAACCGGCTCTGTCCCGGCGGTGCCCCCGCTCTGGACGGCGGAGATTCCGGGCTTCTATGATATTGAGGTCTCTTATGTCGGCAAGGAGCTGGCTGAACAATCTTACCCGATCAAGTCCTTCTTTGACGCGGGCGCATGTGCGGTCTTCCATTCGGACTATCCGGTTTCTCCCTCGTTCAACATCCCGCACAGTATTTACATGGCGGAAACCCGCGCTCTTCCAAAGTCGTTCGGCATAGAAGCGGAAACGCAGCATAACATCAAGGAAGCGATCACTCGCGAACAGTCTCTGCGGGCCCTGACCATCAACGTCGCGTATGCATGGCACCAGGAGCATCGCCTGGGCTCAATCGAATTTGGCAAGATCGCCAATATGACGGTTTATGACTGCGATTTCCTGCATGATGATATTGAAAAGGTTGCACAGGCCAACCTCGTCGCAACCATCGTGGACGGAGAAGAGGTCTATAAGGCTTAAGGCATCTTCATTCAAAAACTAAGTAGGAGGTCCCGTCCGTGCCTTCTTTAACGGTCAAGAGCTGCATATTCCGAACTCTTTGAAAGCTTGAGAAAATGGAGTTCTTTGGGCAGCCCACCGGTTTTTGGGCTGCCCTTTTCAAACTCAGAAGAAAGGAACATGGCAGAACTATGTCCAGACACAATATTGCCAGATTGTTTGAACGGAGAAGGGGGCACCTTGATTATCGCATCAAGCGGGATTACGTCAGGAACGGAATTGCAGTGATCCCCTGTCATGTTTCCGACTACAGCGATGTAATCAATCCTTATAGCGTTAAAGGTTGTGAAACTCTCAATACGGATTTTTTTGACTATCTTACAACAGCTGCTGAGGTGACGCCGACTGAGTGTCCACTGGTTCTAAATATCATCGGGGATTGCCTTACGCAGGAGGAGAAACAGACCATTGATGAGGTTATCCGGGATGATTTGGCCTATGATCTGGGCATGGTTGAAAAGGCAGAGCAACGGCACAGGCGGATATTCATATTTTTGTGGATCGGCCTGATCCTTTCAGGCGCGTTGCTATGGTTTACGAAATCCCTGGCAGATGAACCACGCGAGCTGTTGTTTATTCCGTTCTGGTTTATGGGCGAAACCTTGTGCGACTATATATTCCTGACCGGGTATGATCTTCGCTGTCAAAGGAGATTGGCCGGACGGCTCGCGAGTATCAAGGTCGTTTTCTCCGATAGCTATGAGGCTCCGAATTACACGGAAAACGACGTCGATCAGCTGTATCATCAAATTGAAAAGGAAGTAAATGAATCTCTTCGGGAGGACCGGGAAAAATCATGAAAAAGTTATTTACAATCGATGATTTTATGGTGGCTTTCATCTCGGCGCTGGGCTATGGCTTTGGCTATACGATTCCGATGCATCTGGGCTGGCCGGAGCTTGCGTGTCTGGTGGCATGCTTTGCACTCGGGATCGCACTGGAAGAGATCATCAGCAAGATCGTTTTCAGCAAAACCGTCCAGCAAAAAACGGTCAACCGGGTATTCACGTATGTGGCGATCCTGCTCGTTTTCCTGATCGCCGAGTTTGTTTCCACGCGTTTGCTGGGCACGTCCCTGATGGAAGATCTGGAGGAGGAGTTTGCGTGGGTTGTAGGTCTTCCCATTCTCGGCCTGGTCGTGAACCTGCTCATCCGCGGCTACCGGGTACGGAAGATCCGCAAGCACTACGGGGACGGCAGCCAGGGCTATGTGTTCGACGTGACGGATAAGGACATTGAGGAAGTGAACCGGCAGAATCAGTCCATCCGCAGCGAATACGACACCGATTGTGCGGTAAAAACGCGAACCGGCGTCTACGTCGGGGAGAAGTACAAGAAAACCCTGATCTTTACAGGAATCCCCTACGCAAAGCCACCGGTT
This sequence comes from uncultured Lachnospiraceae bacterium, assembly GCA_900319245.1. Taxonomy (GTDB): domain Bacteria; phylum Bacillota; class Clostridia; order Lachnospirales; family Lachnospiraceae; genus CAG-791. The sequence goes on from ONNQ01000032.1 coordinate 19,133, forward strand.
GGTGCGCTCAGATGGAAGGCGCCCGAACTGCTGCCTGCGTCTGAGGCGGTGTTTGAGGCAAAGAACTTGGGCGCTTCGGCCATACAGGTGGATCACAAGGGTTCGATTGTCAAGCATCACCGGCAGAGCGAGGACTGCCTGACCCTGAATATCGCCGCCGGAGCAAAAAAGACTGATGCGAAAAAGCCGGTGCTCGTGCTGTTCCACCACGGCGATTTTACCTACGGCGGTGCGGTCGATCCGCTGCTGTACGGCGGCGATTATGTAAATGCGCATCAAGACGTCGTACTTGTCAGCTTCAATTATCGCCTCGGTATCTTCGGGTTCATCGATTTTTCGGATATTCCCGGCGGGGAGGCCTGCCCGGACACCCTGAACCTCGGGCTGCTGGATCAAATCGCGGCGCTGAAGTGGATCAGGGAAAACATCGGTTCCTTCGGAGGAGATCCCGAGCGGATCACTGTGCTGGGCTTCGAGTCCGGCGCGACCTGCATCTGCCTGCTGGCGGCCAGCGAGCAGGCGAAGGGCTTGTTCCAGAGGGCCTTCGTGTTCAATGGCAGCCCGGAGTCTGCCTATGATACGCCGGATGCCTCCAGAGCCCTGGCGAAAGCACTGTTGGAAGAAACAAACACTTCGACGATGTCGGAGCTTTTGCACCTGGATACAGAAGCCCTGAAGAACGCTGCGCAAAGGCTTTGGATGAACATGTGCGCACCGACCTGTGACGGAAAACTGATCCCCAAGCAGGTGTATGAGGCATATCGGAATGGAGCCGCTTCGGGTATCGAGTTTATCGTCGGGATTACCAGCGGGGAAATGCAGGTGATCCGATCCTCCGTCGGCGGGAAGAACTACGAGGACGCAGTAAACACGGCTGTGGACAACCTGCTGGGCTATTTGGACGGTTCCACCGCTGAGGCGATGCGGGCTTATATCGAGGCCCAGACGGCGGCTTCCTCCGAGCTCGAGGCGAAATCAAAGCTGGTTGGGCAATGGATCGCATTGGGCGTCTATCGAGTCGCGTCAATGCTGTCGCAGGGCGGAAACAAGGTGCATCTGATGTACTGGGATGAAAAGGCGCTAATTGAGAATCTGGGTTCGGGTACCGCAGACGTTCTGGCGGCATTGCTCGGAAACGGCGAAGCGTTGCAGATGTACGGCAGCGTGATGAACGCGGATCTGTCTGAAACGCTCCAGGCCCTGCTGCTGAAATTCGTCAGCGGGGAAGCTATGCAGCTATATCGAAACGAGATTTCGGGCTTCGACGGCCTCGACTGGAAGGCGTTTCCCCAGGCGCTCATCGTTGCGGACGGGAAATTTGTGTGCGATACGATTGAAGACAAAATTACAGAGGTTAAAGGCTTATTGGACTATATGGTGAAATGACGGGGAATCACATTCGAATTGTTAGGGGGACGAAGCTGTGCCGGGAGCCATACTGAAAGGTATTAATACGTTCTACAACATCGCCATATAAAATAGAGGAGCATCACAATGATTGAATTAAGCATTGAAAGAGTTGATCAGATTCTACACCAGGAGACTCCGAAAAAAGAAGAATTGGCGACAATTCTACGCGGCATATATACCCGGTATATGTGCTTGTATGAGAAATACTTTGCCGACATTGACGCGCTAAATGATGATACGATTGCTGATCTGAACAAATACCATGGAGAAACCAAAAGCCTGGTGAAGTATTTTTACATGGATATTCCCCAGGATATCTGCAGGCAACTCGAAACGTTTGACAACGAGTACAATGCCAAACTGTTGGGGTCTGACTGGCATAGAACCATCTGTGATAGCTATGCTGATTTTCGTGCCAAAAACGAGGCCGAAAATAAAAGCGCGAAATGTCTTAAAGCGGAGTTTTCAGAGCAAATTCTGAAGGCCTTCTATGATGCCATGGATTATATTTTCAGAGAAGGCTTCGGTACAGGCAGCAAGGCTGACGAGCAGATATCAAGCGGGCTCGCAAGTCTATTGTTCGGAGAAGAATAAACGAAAAACATATAATCTACTATTGACGAGTGATCATGATTAGCATTCTGGTGATATGTCAAGATAAATTTTCGGGAAAATCGAGACGGGTTTTCTAAAAAAGGGCATACTTCACCCGCACCCGTAATTAAGAGTTTT
>ONNQ01000001.1 GCA_900319245.1 uncultured Lachnospiraceae bacterium
CACAAGACCCCTTGAAGAGTACAAGGTAGATAGGCGTGAGGTGTAAGTGCGGCAACGCATTCAGCTGACACGTACTAATAGGTCGGAAGCTTATCCTTAAGTTCTTGGAAGACGCGAAAGCGTTTCGGTGTTCAGTTTTGAAGGTATTGACAAAATGGTTCGTAGTAAGTATAATACGGATTGTTCAATATCATATTAGGCCCTGTGGTACAGTTGGTTAGCACGCCGCCCTGTCACGGCGGAGGTCGTCGGTTCGAGCCCGATCAGGGTCGCTTGAGCAGCTTCAAGAGCTGCTCTTGCTTTAAAAATTGGGGTCTTAGCTCAGCTGGGAGAGCACCTGCCTTACAAGCAGGGGGTCACAGGTTCGAGCCCTGTAGGCCCCAGTTATTTTCTAAAGATGATGTGAGCTTGCCGATGTGGCTCAATTGGCAGAGCAGCTGATTTGTAATCAGCAGGTTATCGGTTCGAGTCCGATCATCGGCTTTATATGGATGGGTTCCCGAGCGGCCAAAGGGGGCAGACTGTAAATCTGTTGTCAGTGACTTCGGTGGTTCGAATCCACCCCCATCCATTTCAAGATGATTTAACGGATCATCTTTTTTATACGGGGCGCTTATTGGTGCTCAAAGTGCCGCGGGGTGGAGCAGTCTGGAAGCTCGTCGGGCTCATAACCCGAAGGTCGTAGGTTCAAATCCTACTCCCGCTATTTTGCCCAGATAGCTCAGTTGGTAGAGCAGAGGACTGAAAATCCTCGTGTCACTGGTTCGATTCCGGTTCTGGGCACTTGAAGAACCGCCAAAATAGGCGGTTCATTTCATATTATTCGTTATATACATGATTATATGGGCGATTAGCTCAGTCGGTAGAGCACTTGACTTTTAATCAAGTTGTCGGGGGTTCGATCCCCCCATCGCTCAGGATACACAGCCAGTAACAGATGAAAGCCATCTCGTTCCTGGCTGTTTTCGTTGTCTGAGATTTGAGAAACTGTTATTCTATTAGATAGAAATCGCAATCGAGAGCGGAAGCAGGATGTAATCAGTAGGGGCCTTTAGTCTCTACACAGTCTCTATATAAGAAGACAAGCCTGCGTGCAGGAAAGAGACTGCCAAGTCAGTTTGAAATGAACAATGGGGTGCGAAATGACAATGGGATCCAAGGAAAAGAAAGCGGGAAAGAGTAAGCCCGCAGAGCAGATAAAAGCGAAAGCAGTAACAAGAAATGGACTTGGCAAATCCGGAACGATGATTCTGCTGGTCTCCATGCTGGCCCTTTTTGTGAGTATGTGCGGAATAGTCTTTCTATTTACAAAGGCCTTTTTTCATTCCGACAGCGCGTTCTATGTACAGCTGGCGCTGGAACAGCTTAAGAGCGGCAAGCTCTTTCCTCCGGGGATGTGCTACAGCACGGTTCTGTTTGTGCGATCCCCCAATCTGATCCTGCTTCCAATTTTGAAGGTGATCAAGGACTGGATGCTTGCGAGGGAGCTGATGGTCATAGTGATGTGGGTGCTCCTGCTTCTTGCGGTGCTGTACTGTTTTCTCCCCAAGAAGAACAGAAACATCGCGGCGGCCGTCATTGCATGCATGCTGCTCATGAACCCGTATCAGACGGCGGATGTGGCCAATGAGACGACCGATATGCTGTTCTTCCAGGGCGCTTATCTCACGATCTTTTTTGACGTCGTGATCGCGCTGGGCGTGATGCACAGGATCATTTTGCTGGACCGCAAGGACAAGACGGCCTACAAGGCGTTTTTGATGATTTTACTGGGAATCGTTCTCTTCTTCCCCCTGCTTGGAAGTGTCCGGATGGACATGATCCTTACGCTTCCTCTTGCGGCAACCATTGTGATCTTCTATTTTCTGGAGAGCGATCAGAAGGTTTCCGAGGTACTTAAGAACAAGCGCTGCATCATCGCAGTTATAGTCATCATGCTGGCGGTGGTCGCGGGCTTTCTCTGCTATCGCAGGCTTGGCGCTATGTACTGGAGCGAGAGCAAAGGTACATACCTGAAGATGGACAAGTACACGGGACTCTGGTATTCCATCGGACAGTTTGTGAACAATCTGACTATTATTTTTGGCAATGTGGAAGGCGCAGTGTTCCTGTCATTCCCGGGCCTTAGCAAGTTTATCAACTATTTCTATGCGCTGGTTCTGGTCTTTGTGATCCCGACAGCGGCGCTTGTCCGTTTTCCCAAGCACGAAAACCGCTTTACCCGCTTCCTGATCCTGTATACATGGATCAGCAATCTGGCGGTGGCGGGCGTCTTCATTGCCTGTAACCAGTGGGCGCCCAGGTATCTTTTGACCATTTATCTGGATGACATTCTGCTGTTTGCTGTGCTGCTGTCCGAGTATATGAAAAAGAGGGAGTTCCTCACCGCGCTGTGTGCCGGCCTCATTGTCGCACTGTACTGCTCCGTCTGCCATGTCTATTTCTGGGGGCACTATAAGGACAAGATCGGTACGGATCCCAGCAAGGAGCTGATCAGTTTCCTGGAGGAAAATGACCTGCATTATGGATACGCATCGTTCTGGAATGCGAGCGTGAACACGGTTTTGTCGGGTGGGGAGGTCGAGATCCTTCCGCTGTGGGACTATGCGGCCAACGGATCGCAGAGACAGGCCTATAACCCCTCCGATTACCGAAGCTGGCTCAACAACGAGAATTGGTACGATCCGGCGACCCATCCCGGCAAAAGCTTCATGCTGCTGAAAAATAATGCGGACGAAGATGAAGCCGCGCGAGCGGAATGGATAGAGAAGAACGGCGATGATCCCAATAATCCGTGGGTGGACACGACGCCGCCGGAGACGATCCGGGAGGAGTTCTATCGTCTGAATCCCGAGACGCTGACTTGCGGCGATTACACGATTGTGGTCTTTGAGGACAACCAGGCTATGCGAAGTCTTGGAGCGTCGCTGATGGATGCCGGGAAGTAAATGGGCAGGGCAAGAGTGAAAATGAAGAAACCGCATACACGGGCTTTTCATGCGCCGCGACTTCAGATGCCTCTGGCGGCAGCGGCGGTGACAGCCATGGTCCTGTGGGCGGCGCTGTATCTGGGAGACTTTGTGCCATTTGGCGTCAACACGCCGGCCGTGACGGATGCTAAGCTTCAGTATTTGGACCTGTTTGCCTATTGCCGGGACGTTCTTACGGGCCAAAATACAGCGGCCTATACATTCTCCAATACGCTGGGCGGCAGCGCCGTGGCGATCTGGACCTATTATCTGGCGTCGCCGTTTAACCTGTTGGTTTTGCTGTTCCCGAAGGAGCAGATGAATCTGTTCCTGGAAGTGCTGATCACGGTAAAGTGCAGTGCCGCGTCCGCCGCGTTTGCATGGATGATCGGCGAGCGATACAGAGGCCGTATTCGGGGAAGCATTGCGCTCGTTTTGTCCGTCAGCTACGGGCTGATGCAATATATGCTGGCTCAGGGAAGCAATGTGATGTGGCTGGACGGCGTCATATTGCTTCCTTTTATTGCGCTTGGCGTCCACAGGATAGTTGGCGTTCGAACGACTAGCTGCCATACCGGCCAAGGGCTGGCGAAACCTGTCCTGGGACTTGCGGTGCCTGCGGCGCTGTCAGTGATCTTCAATTGGTATACCGGTGGAATCAATTACCTATTTAGTTTTGTGTGGCTTTTCTATGAGATGCTGCGTAGAGACCGAAAACGCACTGTTGACAGGGGAGGAAGAGTGTTTGCGCTGTATTTTGGCGCAATGGCCCTGGGACTGCTGCTGGCTTCGTTTTTGTTTGTGCCCAGCGTTATAGCGCTCCGGAACGGAAAAGGGGCGGGATGGAATCCTGTGCAGGCCTTGGGGACAATCTCTCTGGGGCTTCGCGGGAATCCGCTTTCGGTGCTGCGCAGCTATCGAATTGGAGAGATCAGTGACAGCCAAAGAGTGTCGCTGTTTTGCGGTTCGCTGGCACTTTTTGGTACGACCGCCTTCTTTATGTCCGGCCGGATCCCAAGGCGAGGGAAGATCGCCGGTGCGGGCGTATGCCTGTTTACCGTGATGTCGTATTTTTGGCAGCCGCTGTTTCGTGTTTTTTCATTACTGCAGTTTTCGGACAGCTATTGGTATCGATATGGCTATTTGGGCAGTTTCGTGCTGCTCGATCTGGCGGCGTACTGGGCCGGGTCGCTTCCGGTGCGGGGCGGCGTCCGGAATCGTAGGGAATGGGCAGTGATTCCCAAAGCCGGTGCGTTCTGCATCCTTATGATGGCAGTCTCACGGCGTATTTGGCCGTCTGGAGGCGGCGGGACCACAAGAACCGCCGTTCTTATGCTTCTTATTATAACCGGGCTTGCAGGGGCAATATGGGCTCCGATGAAGACGATCGCGATTTCGGAAAGGGCGCGCAGAGCGGCCGCCGCAGCATTGGCGGTTGTCTGCCTCACGGAATCATTTCTGCAGGCACGGGCGATGCTGACGATCTACCATACGGACACGGCGCAGGAATATGAGGTCTACAGCAGGCAGGCACAGGCGCAGGTCGACGCGCTGAAGACCTATGACAGTGGCTTTTACCGCGTGAACCAGACGTCAACCCGGATCGGAAACAAGGACGGGCTGACGGCGGCGTACCTGGATGCAATGGCGTATGGGTATGCGTCTGTGAGCGGCTATACGTCTTGTCCGGAAAATACACAGCTGACTTTTTTGGACAAGCTGGGGTACAGAAAAGAATATGAGAGCTTCAACATTGTGAACACGTCGTTTCTGCCGGCCGATTCGCTGCTGGGCGTCAAGTATGTTCTCTCCGGGTACGATATGCCCGGTCTTACGAAGATGGAGACGCTTGGTACGTACAATGGGAAAGCCGTCTATGAAAACCCGTTTGTTTTGCCGGTGGCAATGATCTGCGGCCCGGAGACGGAGGCGCAGCGTGAAGAACAGGGCGGCGCGGACCTTTCAGGCGCTGTAAAGGGTGCCTGGGGACAGAAAAAGCAGGGACTGCCGAGCGCATCGGATCCCTTCCCCTATCTGGAGCGCCTGTACAGCAAACTGGCAGGCCAAAAAACGGATCTGTTCGTGCCTGTAGAAGCCGAGCGGCATTACGCGGACGGCATGACGACATGGACGCTGCAGGTGCCGGCAGGGCGCTTCTGTTTATACGGAAATCTCCCCTGGGAGGAGCCGATGGAAGGCCGGCTCACGGTCTCTAAGGACTGGGGGTACGGATATGGCGATTGGCTCTCGCCCTCGGTGTTCTACATACCGGTTCCGGACGAAGAGAGGACCGTTCGCATTACGCTGGAGACGCAGGGAGAGCCGAACCTGCGAGCGGCACAGTTCGAAGCGCTGGATCTGGCCGTGCTGGCGGAGAGCGCGGAGAGGATTCGCGCAAAGGCCGCCGCAGTGAAGCGCGTGGAGATAGGGCCCGGGGAAGTCATCTGTACGGCAGAGGGAGAAGCGGGCCAGCATCTTGTCCTGACCATCCCCTATTCACAGGGGTGGACAGCCTATGTCAATGGCCAAAAGACGCAGATTGGGGCATTTGAAGGCGCCCTGATACAAATTCCGCTTGTGCAGGGAGAAAATCATATTACAATGCAATATAGAGTCCCCGGAGCAGGCGCAGGACGACTGTTATCCCTATTGGGAGCAGGGCTGGCCGCCGCGTGGATCATATGGGAGAAGAAAAGAAAGAGAGGATATAGGAGTTGAAAATCGGAATTATCGGAGCCATGGACGTGGAAGTGGCAAGACTGACGGCAGCAATGACCAAAGAGCGCGAGATGGAAAGAGCCGGCATGCACTTTTGTGAAGGCCGGATCGGCGGCACGGAAGCGGTCGTTGTTCGCTGCGGGATCGGAAAAGTCAATGCGGGGCTCTGCGTACAGATCCTCTGTGACCTGTTCGGCGTGACCCATGTGATCAACACAGGCATCGCGGGATCTCTGGATGAGGAGATCAATATCGGCGATATCGTGGTTTCCATTGATGCGATGTATCATGATATGGACGTGACGGGACTGGGCTACGAGCCCGGCCAGGTGCCCCAGCTCAAGGTGCTGGCCTTTCCCGCGGACAAGATGCTGCGCGAGGCCGCTGTGAAGGCCTGCCAAGAGGCAGCGCCTGAAATCGGCGTCTTCGAGGGGCGCGTCGTGAGCGGCGATCAGTTTATCTGTGAAAGAGGAAGAAAAGACGAGATTGCAAAGACGTTCGGCGGTCTGTGCACGGAGATGGAAGGCGCCGCGATCGCACAGGCGGCGTATATCAACGGCATTCCCTTTGTGATCGTCCGTGCGATCTCTGATAAGGCGGATGAGAGCGTCCATGTCTCCTATGCGGAGTTCGAGGCCAAGGCGGCAGAGCACTGCGCTTCGATCGTAGAGCACATGGTGAAGTCCCTGTAAACGACACACTGCCTGCGGGGCAGCGGCGGAATGGAGTTTTCTATGACATTCAGGCAAAGAATTATCATTGCTTTTTCAATCGTGCTTGTACTTCCGGTACTGCTGTTCATGCTGTCCTTCATCGTGATCGGAAACGTCATGGCGAGGGGCGAGGATGAAGACAGCGCCGCGCAGTATTTTGACTACGAGTCGCTGACGGAAGACTATCAGCAGTACAGCAGTCTCCTGGACAGTACCTATGAAGATATTAGAAACGATCTGGACGCGGATCCCGCGATCATCGAGGACCCCGGCTACCTGCAGTCTCTCTCAGAGCGCGTAGGCGCCGCTAATTCCTATATTTTGGTGAGAAAGGACGCGGATCTGTACTACACCGGCAATGAGGTGGCGGCAGAAAAGGATCTGCCGGTCCTGCCGGGATACAGCAATGCCCGGCAAAACGGGGGCACGAGCTACTACATAGACAGCATGGCCAAGATGGTCAAGCAGCTGGATTTTCAGTTTGAGGACGGCTCGGAGGGGAGTCTCTTTATCATCACGAAAGTAGTGACGCTGGTCTCGCGCAAATTCCTTGCAGGGATGTTTACGGCGATGGTGGTCATCCTGCTCTTTACGGCCATTCTGCTGACCAGGTGGCTGGAGGGCAATTTCTTTGACCCCATCAATAAGCTCAATACGGCGATGAACAACATTCGGGACGGAAATCTGGATTATCGCCTGCAGACGTCGGAGCAGGGCGAGATCGGCAATCTCTATAAGAATTACGAGGAGATGCGGCTGCGGCTCAAGGAATCGGCAGAGGAGAAGCTGGAGAGGGAGAGACAGAACAGGGAGCTGATCACCAACATTTCCCACGACCTCAAGACGCCGATCACGTCGATCAAGGGCTATGTGGAGGGGCTGATGGACGGCGTCGCCAACACGCCTGAAAAGCAGGAGCGCTATATCCGGACCATCTACAACAAGGCCAACGACATGAATACGCTGATCAATGAGCTGACGCTGTATTCCAGGATTGACAACGACAAGATCCCCTATAATTTCCACAGGATCAACGTCGCGGACTATTTTGGCGACTGCGTAGAAGAGATCGGCATGGACATGGAGTCCAGGGGGATCACGCTCAACTACTCCAATATGGTGTCGCCCGACACCAGGATCATCGCGGATCCGGAACAGATGAAGAGAGTGATTAACAATATTGTCGGAAATAGTGTAAAATATATGGATAAGCCCGACGGGCGGATCGACATTCGGATTCTCGATGAGGAGGATTCGATCCGCGTCGAGATCGAAGATAACGGAAAGGGGATTGCCGCACAGGACCTGCCCAATATCTTCGACCGGTTTTACAGGACGGATTCATCCCGCAACAGCGCGCAGGGCGGCAGCGGGATCGGACTGTCGATCGTGAGAAAGGTGATCGAAGATCATGGCGGATATGTGTGGGCCACAAGCCGCGAAGGAGAGGGGACCTGCGTGCATTTCGTGATCCGCAAATACCATGAGGCTTCGAATATGGATGACTATATAGAAGAGGTCTGACGACCTGCAGTGGAGGTAGAACATGAGCAAAATTCTGATCATTGAAGATGAAGTAGCGATTGCCGATCTGGAGAAGGATTATCTGGAACTGAGCGGATTTGAAGTCAAAATAGAGAACCGGGGCGACAAGGGCCTGCAGACGGCGCTCAAGGAGCCGTTTGATCTGATCATTTTGGACCTGATGCTTCCCGGCATGGACGGATTCGAGGTGTGTAAGAGAATCCGCGAGGACAGAAATGTGCCGATCCTGATGGTTTCCGCCAAGAAGGACGACATTGATAAGATCCGCGGTCTGGGACTCGGCGCTGACGACTATATCACAAAGCCTTTTAGCCCGAGTGAACTGGTCGCACGTGTAAAGGCGCATATGGCCCGCTATGAGAGACTGGTTGGCGCAGGGCAGAAGACCAACGATATTATTGAGATCCGCGGACTTAAGATCGACAAGACCGCAAGACGAGTATGGATCAACGGCGAAGAGAAGAACTTTACGACAAAGGAATTTGATCTTCTCACCTTCCTTGCAGAGAACCCCAATCACGTATTCAGCAAAGAGGAGCTGTTTGCCAAGATCTGGAACATGGAGAGCGTCGGTGATATCGCGACTGTCACCGTGCATATCAAGAAGATCAGAGAGAAGATCGAGTACAACACCTCCAAGCCGCAGTACATTGAGACAATCTGGGGCGTCGGATACCGCTTTAAGATCTGACGGAGGATCCCATGAGACTGGACAAGTATCTGGCGGAAATGGGCGCCGGCACGCGCAAGGAAATCGGCAAGGCGGTCAGGGCGGGACGCGTCACGGTGAATGGCCAGGCGAGCAAGAACGCGGCGATGCAGGTGACGGCAGAAGACGACGTCCGTCTGGACGGGGCGCTGATCGCTTACGAGACATTTGTCTACTACATGCTCAATAAGCCGGCCGGCGTGATCTCCGCCACAGAGGATGCCAGGGAGCGCACGGTGCTTGACCTGATCAGTGAGAGGCAGCGCAAAGGGCTCTTTCCGGTTGGCCGATTGGACAAAGACACCGAGGGACTCTTACTGATCACCAATGACGGAGCGCTGGCCCACAGGCTGCTTTCGCCCAAACACCATGTTGACAAAGTCTACTACGCGCGCTTGGACGGCCCCGTGGGGGAGGCGGAAAAGGCGCTCTTTGCGCAGGGACTGAAAGTGGACGATACGCTCACGGCGCTTCCGGCGGACCTGGAGATCCTGACGCCGGCGACGGAAGTCAGAGTGACCATCCGGGAGGGCAAGTTCCATCAGGTCAAGCGCATGTTTGAAGCAGTGGGCAGGGAAGTGCTGTATCTGCAGCGATTGTCCATGGGGCCGCTCATTCTGGACGAAAGCCTTCCGAAAGGAGGGTATCGCAGGCTGACAGAGGAGGAAGAGTCTGCTATAATGAACGTATAATCCATCCGGGGGGAATGTGGAGAGGATACGTTACAATGCGAAATTTCAAGGGACGTTATGTCCTGATCCAATTTATATTAGCAGGAATGATCGCACTGACTGGCTGTGCGCAGGAAGAGGCTCCGGGAGGCGTTACTGACGTCTCCGGTGCCTTGTTTTTGTCTGACAATGAAAGTAGTGAAGAGACGGCGGAGACAGCGGTGGAGGATATCCCGACGACGGAGACCGAGATCACGGAGATCTCGGCGGCTGCACAGGAAAGCGCCGCGAAGGAGCGCGCAAGGAAACTGACAGACAAAGAGTGCGAACAGATGCAGCAGTTTATCAACGAAGAGGGCAGCTACGGGTTCCTTCTTTCGATTTATGAAAAGCCGCAGGATCTGGACGCGGGACAGGTGTTCTATACCGGTGCGGGATTAGTGCTGGATCCGGTCACAGAGGAGGAGCGGGACGCCTATCTGGAGGAGACCGGCAAAGAGGAGGCGGTGAATCTGTTTCGCCTGACGGCCCAGCAGGTCAATGATTATCTGCAGTATAGAGCCGGTATTTCGGCCGACGCGCTTTCGAAGCGCCCCGACTGGGTCTATCTGGAAGCGTATGATGCATATTATATGTGCCATGGCGACGAGGAGACCAACCTGTGCACGTTTGAAGTGACAGATGCCGCTGTACAGGGCGACTATTACAGAGTCCACTACAGAGCCATGAGGGAGGCCGGCGATCTGGATGGCTGGTACATCCCCGTCTACGAGGCCATCCTCAAAAAGAACGGCGACACCTACAGGTTCTGCGCCAACCGCTTATGGATGGAGAGAGATCTTCTCCTGCAGCCATACTGCAAGATGACGCTGGATACAGGCGACGTCGTAAGTTTCTGTGCCTATAAGCCCGACACGGACGACAGTGATAATGCGGACGTCACATTCGCGCTTGTGAAAGACGGCCGGTTTATTTGCAACCTGCCCGGCATGGACGCACGCAATATCCGCACGGGGATGGTCTTTGATGAAGTGCGGGAGATTGAGATTGCGGATTATGACGGCGATGGCAAGAGCGAGATTGCCGTGATCTGCAAGTATTCCTATGATCGTGATACCAAGGGAAGAGAGGACGAACTGGAGGCCCGCCTGTACCGGTTTGCAGAGGATGGACAGCCGGTTCTGGATGAAGCGCTCAGCAGCAGGATCAACAGGATGGTGAAGACGCTCTCCCTGTCCGGCATTGCCTGGTACATCAAAAACGGCGAGGACAGAAACGTCTATGAGAGCCGGGAGGCGGCCTTTGCAGACGAAGTCGCAAACGCCGATCCGGCGCTGTATGACCGGTTCGCGCTGATCTATATCAACGATGACAAGTATCCGGAGCTTCTGGAGATGGGAACGACCCCGGAGAGAGGCGCCAAAATCGTGTTCTACCACGACGGCGTGCTGGAGGAGACCCAGGTGACCAACGAGTTTTCCTTCCTTCGAAAGGGAAATTTCCTCTACTGTAAAAATGGTACGGAGAATCTTTTCTGGGAAGCGCTCTATGTCTATGCCGGAAACCGGCTCAGCGTAAATCAGAGCGGCACGTACGGAACGAGAGATGCGGCTGTGACGACCTTCCGCAAGGATGGAACCCCTGAATACACCTATGTATGGGAGGGATCGCCCGTGACGGAGGCAGGGTACCATGACGCGCTGTTCTTTGTCTTTGATCAGCAGAGAGCGGAGAGCGCGCAATCGATCGAGATGGTCAGCGCCGAGCAGCTGCAGGCAGAACTTGCGAAATAAGCGCTTTGAAGAATGCGGCAGACAGTAAGCGGTACAGCCATATAGAACATGCATTGTCATAGAAATTGTATAGAAAAGGACTTCACAGACGGCGGCGCCGCTGTGAAGTCCTTTTTAAGTTGTGTCCGATCGTTGACTTTTAGAACAAGAAGTCCGATCAGTTGTTGATGCCGTGGTGGCACTCGATGGTCTCACTCGTGATCGGCATAAATGTGTAGCCTTCCTTGATCGCGTCTGTCAGGAAACGGTCCATCATATTGACGGTATAATCCTTGATGTCGTGACACAGAATGAAGGAATTGTGGTAGGTATGAATTCCGTTCATCATGTTCTCGTACATGACATTTCCATCGGTCGTATCGCCGGCATCGCCGCTTGTGACGTTCCAGTCGATGTAGGTGTAGCCCTTGCTCTCCGCCTCTTGGGCGAGCTTGGTCATGATCCCTTCGCAGTAGTTGGCGCTGATCGTGTTGGAACTGCCTCCGGGGAAGCGGAAGAGATCCGTTCTGCAGCCGGTCTGCTTCTGGATGATGTCCTCCATCTTGTTAAAGTCTTCCCAGTATGCTTCCGGGCTTGCATAGACCTGTGCGTAATCGTGGGTGGCGGTGTGTACGGCCACAACATGTCCGGCCTTGTATTCTGCCTTGATCAGATCCTGATAATCGGTGTAGGCGGCTGTGACAAAGAACGTCGCACGCGCCTTGTGCTTTTTGAGGATCTTGAGCAGTTCTTCCGTGTAAGGGCCGGGACCGTCGTCAAACGTCAGATAGATGACCTTGTCAGGATCCATCTTCTTGGGAACATAGGGCTTGCGCTTTACCGTGACATAGCGGGATGTCTCCGCAACATTGCCCCATTCGTCGGAAACCTTATAGGTGACGGTATAGGTGCCTACCTTGTTGGTGTTGACAGTGCCGCTCTTCTCGATTCTCTTCGTGACGTCTCCGTCTGCGTCATCCTCTGCCAGTACGTCATCTTTCCAGGTTTCACCCTTGAAAATGAAGCCCTCTTCCCCTGTGGGAAAGTGGAATACAGGCGCGTTGCGGTCATCATAGAAGATCTCACGTTCCGCGGTCGCTGTATTACCCGCGAGGTCCGAAACGGTGTAGTACACAACGCCGTCCCGCTCTTCGCTCTCGACCTTGGCGGAAATGTCTCCGTCGTGATTATCGGTGGCGGTAAAGCCTTCCTCCTTATATTCGTGGTGAGGAAGGGTGTAATAGTCATCGATGTGTTTGAGCTCGATCACAGGGGGCGTCGTATCGACGATCTCGACCGTTCGTGTGTTCGTCGCGCTCATCCAAAGATACTTGGCCGTATATGTGACGGTATACTTTCCGGGCTCATGGATATTGACGCTCTCAGTGGAAACGGTGACCGGAATCGGGTGGTGGATGAAATCCAGGATCGACCCGGTGACTTCCGCTTCAGCCCCTTCATCCTGGTAGGGCGTGCCGCATTCGCTGACGACGGTGGGCTCGCCGATCAGTCTGAAATCAATTCTCCATTTGTTGACGCCGAATAGAAAGATGCAGGATCCGATAATGAGAAGAAGCAGGACGATCAAGGTGTTCCTGACCGGATGCCTATGGCGCCTCTTGATCGGTATCGGGCTGGAAGGGCCGCGCTGCTCGTTTACAGTTGGCATTTGCAATCACCTCCTTTGCAGGCTTTACTATACTTCTTTTTTCATAGAGGTGTCAATTCTTGTTAACAAAGTCGAAACACTTGAACACAAAACGGACACAGAGTGCGAAGGCGGCAGTTGCACGAACAGAATGGATTTTGTAAGATAATAACAATTTAGCCCAAAAGGCGTATAAGCGCCCGGGATGAGAGGATAGAGAATATGAAATTATCGCCGGATCGCAAAGAGATCATCCGCTATCTGGGATATCGAGGCGTTGCCCCGGATGAGTCAATTCTAAAGGAGATCGAGCTGGGCGTTGCACAGCTGCAGGAGGCGGTTACGCCGCGTTTTGTCTACGAACAATTCCCGATCCGCCGGAGCAGGGGGCAAAATAGTGAGGAACAGCTGTGTTTTGCCGGCATGACGATTGTGAGCCGGGACCTGTCGAGGAACCTGCGGGACTGCCACGCAGTCTATTTGATGGCGGCGACCCTGGGGCCCGGACCTGATACACTCATACGAAGGGCCAGTATCGGCAAGGTAAGCCACGCGGTCATCCTGCAGGCGGCGGCCGCAGCAATGACGGAAACCTGGTGTGACCAGGTAAACGACAGGATCCGAAGGGAGACGGAGAAGGACGGTCTGTTTATCAGACCCAGGTATTCGCCCGGCTATGGGGACCTTTCGCTGACAGTGCAGACGGACATCAGCAGGATCCTGAACATGCCCAAGGAGATCGGCGTGAGCCTTACCGACACACTGCTCATGACGCCGAGTAAGTCCGTGACAGCGCTGATCGGCGTAGCAAAGACCCCGGCAGACTGTCATAAAAGTGGTTGTGCGGCGTGCAGTGCGGCTTCTACTTGTCCCTATAGGGCCTAGCGCCGAGGCAGGCGTCTGCCCCTGGCGCGCAAGAAAGCCGATTGAATTTATAGAGCAGCCATAGGCTGTGGAAGTGATCAAACGTTCAGAAAGTGGGAATGTGATGAAAGATTTGCGCGAACGATTAGGAAAAGAATGGCTGGTATGCGACGGCGGAACCGGAACGATCCTGCAGGCCAAGGGGCTTACCGGCGGCGAGCTGCCGGAAACCTGGAACCTGACAAGACCGGAGGATATCATTGACCTTCACTGCGGATATCTGCAGGCGGGATGCGATATTTTCAATACCAATACATTTGGCGCCAATGCGTTAAAGCTCCCGGAGAACCTGCAGGAGGTCGTCACGGCAGCGGTGGAAAACGCCAAAGAGGCAAGGCGCAGGACAGGCCGCGAGGACGCGTATATCGCACTGGATATAGGGCCGACCGGGAAGCTGCTGGAGCCCCTGGGCGATCTGTCTTTTGACAGGGCGGTAGAACTGTTCGGGGAAGTTGTGCGTTATGGGAGCGCTGCCGGCGCGGACCTTGTACTGATCGAGACCATGTCGGACAGCTATGAGGCCAAAGCGGCCGTTCTTGCGGCCAAGGAGAACTGCGACCTGCCGGTTTGCATCACAGTCACCTTCGATGAGAAAGGGAAACTCCTCACAGGCGGAAGCGTGGACTCGACGGTGGCGCTTCTGGAGGGCCTTCGCGTGGATGCGCTTGGCGTCAACTGCGGACTGGGACCGGCACAGATGATTCCCATTGTGAAGCGGCTCACAGAAGTGTGCAGCATACCGATTATTGTGAACCCGAACGCGGGCCTGCCACGGACAGAAGGGGGCAGAACGGTCTATAACGTTGGCCCGGAGGAATTCGCGGATTGGATGGAGAAGATCGCCGCCATGGGCGTCCATGTGGTCGGTGGATGCTGCGGTACGACGCCGGCGCATATTCGCCTGACAGCGGAGCGGGTGAAGAAACTGCCTTTTTCGAAGCCGGTCCCCAAGAGGCGGACGGTTGTGAGTTCTTTCTCGCAGTGTGTGGAGATCGGCCCGCTGCCGGTGATCATCGGTGAGCGGATCAATCCCACCGGAAAGAAGAAATTCAAGCAGGCACTAAGGGACAATGATATCGAATACATCCTGCGGGAGGGTCTGCGGCAGGAAGACAGCGGCGCGCACATTCTCGACGTGAACGTGGGGCTGCCGGAGATCGACGAGCCGTCCATGATGGCCAATGTGGTGCAAAAGCTGCAGGGCGTGCTGGCCCTGCCCCTTCAGATCGATACGACAGACATAGAGGCGCTGGAGCGGGGCATGCGGATCTACAACGGAAAACCCATGGTCAACTCCGTCAATGGCAAAAAAGAGAGTATCGAAGCCGTATTTCCGCTGGTCCGCAAATATGGCGGCGTGTTGGTCGCGCTGGTTCTGGATGAAGACGGGATTCCCGCGGATGCGGAGGGCAGAGTGCGGATTGCCCGCAGGATCTATGAGGCGGCGGACCGGTACGGCGTGCCCAGAGAGGACATCGTGATCGATGGCCTTGCCATGACCATCTCTTCTGATACGACGTCCGCCTGCACGACACTGGAAACCTTGCGGAGAGTGCGGGATGAGCTGCATGGCCATACGATCCTCGGCGTATCCAATATCTCCTTCGGCCTTCCCAGAAGAGCGCTGATCAATTCCCATTTTTTGACGATGGCACTACAGAATGGCCTGTCGGCAGCGATCATGAATCCCGGTAATGAAGAGATGATGGAATCGTACCGCGCCTACTGTGCGCTGGCGGGTCTCGATCCCCAGTGCATGCGCTTTATAGAGGCGTACGGCGGAACATCTGATCCGGTGCGGGTGAGCAGTGCCGGAACGGCAGCCGGCAGCACAGGGAACGCCGGCGGAAGCAGTGCCGGTGGAAACAGTGCCGGGAAAGCGGGCGCTATGGGGCTTTTCGAGAGCGTGGAGCGCGGCATGGCAGAGAGCGCGGCAGCGGCCGCCAGAGAGGCACTTACGACGACAGAGCCGCTGACACTGATCGACCGGGCGCTGATCCCGGCCTTAGACAAAGTGGGAAAGGGATTTGAAAAAGGAACTGTTTTCCTGCCCCAGCTCCTCATGAGCGCGGAGGCGGCCAAGGCGGCGTTTGACGTCGTCAAACAGACCCTGCAGGGACAGACCCAGGAAGTGAAGGGAAGACTGATCCTCGCCACGGTCAAGGGCGATATTCACGACATCGGCAAGAACATCGTCAAGGTCATGCTGGAAAACTATGGGTTCGAGGTCCTCGACCTTGGAAAGGACGTATCGCCGGAGACCATTGTGGAAACTGCTGTCAAAGAGGACATCAGACTTGTTGGCCTGAGTGCGCTGATGACGACGACGGTCGTGAGCATGGAGGAGACAATCCGCCTTCTGCACGAGGTGAAGCCGGACGTAAAGACCGTGGTAGGCGGCGCCGTGATGACACAGGAATACGCGGATGCGATCCATGCGGATTGCTATGCCAAGGACGCCATGGCGACCGTGCATTTCGCGGAAGCAGTATTTGGAGAAGGGAAGCGCTAAAAAGAGGCTGGCCAAAAAAAATCGTGGAGGCTTTTTCAGCCCTCCACGATCAAGTATCTTCCGTCTCCAATATCGAAGACCTCTGCGGCCTCCAGGATGTCACCGCCGTCCATATCGACGCCGACTTCCTCAAAATATTTGCGCACAGACCGCTTGCCCTTTACAACAACGGCAAACATCATCTCGAGAAAGTCATCGGCCTCTTCGCGCGTCTCGGCGACCTTCTCGGGAAAAAGCTGCAGCTGGTTTTCTAAAAAGCAGTCGAGCACTTTGGAATCATAACTGGACATTGCACGAACTCCTCCTGACAGGTATGTTTGTGATACAATCATCTCACAGAGTATAAGAAAATAAAAGACCGGAATGGACGCCCTGTATATGGGCCAAAAAAGGGGGTAATCATGACAGATATCAGCAAAATGACAGAAAAAGACTTGTGCTTTATGTTCGATCACACGAATCTCAAAGCATATGCATCCAGCGAGGACATCCGCAAGCTTTGCGCGGAGGCCAGGGAGTACGGATTCAGGATGGTCGCGATCAATCCGCTTCATACGGCCATGTGCCGCGAGATCCTTAACGGGACGGACGTGCACGTCGGACCCTGCGTCAGCTTTCCTTTGGGACAGAACACGATCGAGGAAAAGTGCACAGAGACGCTCCTCGCCATTTCCCAGGGCGCGGATGAGATCGACTATGTGACCAACATCACGGCTGTCAAGGACGGACGCTGGGAGTACGTGGAGCGCGAGATGCGCACGATTGCGGACATCTGCCGCGCAGCCGGCGTACTTTCCAAGGTCATCTTCGAGAACTGCTATCTCGAGAAACATGAAATCGACCGCCTTGCCAAAATAGCGCTCACAGCAAAACCGGATTTCATTAAGACATCTACCGGCTTTGGAACAGGCGGCGCCACTGTAGAGGACGTTGCGCGTATGAAACAGGTGGTCGGCGACGCCGTGCAAGTAAAAGCGGCCGGAGGCATCCGAAGCTGGGAGACCTGCAAAGCGATGATTGAGGCAGGCGCTACGAGGATCGGATGCTCGGCCGGAATTCAGATCCTAAAAGAATTCAGAGAAGCGGCGAAGTAAACAGCCAGACAACGCAGCAAAGAAGGCGGGAATTTACAGCGTCAGCAGATACTTCTCGACGCTTGTCACTGCGTTGGCGCCGTCTGCTACAGCGGTGACCACCTGGCGAAGCTGCTTGGTGCGGACATCGCCGGCTGCAAACACACCGGGAACGCTGGTTGCGCCTGTCTCGTTCGCGACAATGTAGCCCTTTTCGTCCATGTCGACGTGGTTGCGGGCAAACTCGCTGCGAGGCGTAATGCCGACTGCGATGAACACGCCGGAAACGGGGATGGTGCGCTCTGTCTGGTCCAGTTTGTTGACGACTGTCGCATTCTCGACCTTCATGCCGCCGGTGATGGACTTGAGATTGGAGTTCCATACCATTTCCACGTTGGGCAGAGAGAGAAGGCTCTCCTGCAGCACTTTCGCGGCGCGAAGCTCATCTCTGCGGTGCACGACATAGACTTTATTGCAGCCGCGCGCCAGGAAGATCGCATCTTCGACAGCGACGTCTCCGCCGCCGACAACGAGCACATCCTTGCCGCGATAGAACGCGCCGTCGCAGGTTGCGCAGTAGGATACGCCCATACCGGCGTACTGATTCTCGCCCTGCGCGCCGAGTTTACTGTGGGTGGCACCGGAGGCGATGATCACAGCCTTGGCTTCGTAGGTGCCCTCGTCGGTGATCACTTTCTTGACGGGGCCGTTCAGATCCAGGCTCTGTACAAACGCGTTGACGGTCTCTACGCCGAGCTTCTCAGCGTGCTCTGCCATTTTCAAGGCCAGATCCATGCCGGAGAGACCGGGGAGACCGGGATAGTTATCGATTTCGTAGGTGTCAATGATCTGACCGCCGTTCACATAGTTCTGCTCGATCACGATCGCGTTCAGTCTTGCTCTGGATGCATAGATCGCTGCGGAGAGACCGGCGGGGCCGGCGCCGATAATGATCAGGTCGTACATAAGAATCCTCCTTACTTAAAAACGGTGGGGATAAAAATCTTGAAAAGAAAGCACACAGCGAAGCGCTGTGTGCTTTTATTTGCTCAAGCAGCAGTAAAGCTGTGCGCCGTTAGCCGATCAGTTTGCGTTCTTCTCGAAACGCTCCTTCATCTGGGGCTTGGGAATCGCGCCGACAACGCGGTCAACAGGCTCGCCGCCCTTGAAGAAGACCATGTTGGGGATGCTCATGATGCCGTACTTGACAGCGAGGTCGCCGTTCTCGTCGACGTTGACCTTACCGACCTTAATGCGGCCGTCATAATCCTCTGCCAGCTGGTCGATCACGGGGCTCATCATCTTGCAGGGACCGCACCAGTCAGCGTAGAAATCGACAAAAACAGGAAGATCGCTCTGAAGGACCTCAGCTTCGAAATTGGACTCGTCAAATTTGTGTACCATAGTGGAAAATCTCCTTTCATGAAAATATGCAAATCATCTTGTGATGTATTTTGGTTGTTTACAAATAGATTTTACACAATCGAAAAACGGTTGTCAACAGGAATCGTAGATGATTTCGCATAATAGTTGTTGTATAATAACACTATACGATATTTTGGCACAGAAGTAGAAGACAATCTGTGCCGGATCGCACTATCAAGGAAGTACAAGGATCGGAGGAATCAAAAATGAGCTATGCAGAAGAGTATAAGCAGAAACTTGTGACTGCTGAGCAGGCGGCCGCTGTGATTCAGGACGGTGACTGGGTTGATTACGGCTGGTGTGCCACAACGAACGTAGCAGTAGACAGAGAGCTTGCCAAGAGAATGCCGCAGATGCACGACGTGCAGATTTATGGCGGAATCCTGATGCACGCACCTGCGATCTTCCAGATTGAGAACCCGCAGGAGCACTTTACATGGAACAGCTGGCACATGAATGGCGTAGAGAGAAAGATGGCTTCGACCGGACTGAGCTTCTACGGCCCGCTGAAGTATTCCGAGCTCCCCCGCTATTATCTGGACAGAGAGGATCCGCTGGATGTGGCGATCATGCAGGTTGGTCCCATGGACAGACACGGATACTTTAACCTCGGCCCCAGCGCCAGCCACACCTATGCGGTTGTGCAGATGGCCAAGAAGGTCATTGTAGAAGTCAATGAAAACATGCCGATCTGCCTGGGCGACAGAACCGCCTATGTGCACATCAGCGACGTTGATATGATCGTCGAGGGCGACAACACACCGATCGATGCAATGCCTCCGGCAAAGCCCGGCACAGATGTCGACAAGGCGGTGGCAAAGCTGGTCGTTGAGAGAATCCCCAACGGCGCATGCCTGCAGCTCGGAATCGGCGGAATGCCCAATGCGATCGGCAAGATGATCGCAGAGTCCGACCTCAAGGATCTGGGTATCCACACCGAGATGTATGTCGACGCATTCGTAGATATGGCGGAAGCCGGCAAGATCACAGGCGCCCACAAGAACATCGACAGAGGCCTGCAGACCTATGCGTTCGGCGCAGGTACCAAGAAGATGTATGATTACCTGGATGGAAACCCGGAGTGCAAGAGCGCGTCCGTTGACTATGTCAATAACGTGAAGCAGATTGGCGCACTGGACAACTTTATTTCCATCAACAACGCGGTTGACTGCGACCTGTACGGACAGATCAACGCAGAGAGCGCCGGCACCAAGAACATCTCCGGCGCGGGCGGACAGCTCGACTTCGTCATCGGTGCATATGCGTCCAGAGGTGGAAAGTCCTTCATCTGCATGTCCTCTACATTTACAGACAAGCAGGGCAATCTTGTGAGCCGCATCCGTCCTACACTTGCAAACGGCAGTATCGTCACCGATACACGCGCGAACTCCATGTATATTGTGACGGAGTACGGTATTGCGATGATGAAGGGCCGCACAACATGGCAGAGAGCCGAGGACCTGATTAATATCGCGCACCCTCAGTTCAGAGACCAGCTGATCGCAGAGGCAGAGAAGATGCACATCTGGAGACGCAGCAATAAGAGATAATCGCCATACATAAGAAGAGGCGCCGGGGACAAGAGCCCCTTTATACTCGATGAGACAGGATGAGACCGCGTACAGCGCGGTCTCTTCTTTATCATAGACGATATAGGATATAGGAAGGCGCCATGTAACGGTCCTTGGGAAATTGTGCAATAAGACTGAAAAATCAGACAATATAAAAATTGCCGATTAATTAATTGACAATTACAGGGTTTCGTGTAAAATTAAAGTATCAAATAAATCCAAGGAGGTACGGTCCAAAGTACAATTAAATCATTTTCCTAAGTGGTAAACTAAAAGATTGGAGGTACAATCCATTGGACAAGAACCACTGAAAAGGGGTGTTGAGCAATATGTTCGGCATCCCTTTTCTCATGAGTGGAATTCAATCTGTTTATAGAGTATAATGTTATACACGACAAAGTCACAAATATCCCTGTTGTTGGGGGATGCGTGTAGAAGAACAGCGGGATGCAAGGCACAGGAGTTTGTTTGAAAATGTATTCAGAGGAGACTGAAGGGTACCTATGAAGGATACAATATTGATCGTTGAAGACGATCAGGATATACGTACGATTATTACGATTTTGCTAAACAGGGAAGGATACAATACGCTGCAGGCAGCAACCGGAGAGGAGGCGCTGGCGCAAGTGCCCCAAAGGCCGGATCTGATCATACTGGACGTCATGCTGCCGGACCTCGATGGATATGAGGTTTGTCGCCGGATCCGCAAGGATTCACTGGCACCGGTCCTTTTTTTGACAGCCAAAAGCGGATTGCATGACAAGACGCAAGGATTGGAGGCCGGCGGCGACGACTATCTGGTCAAGCCCTTCTTCCAGGAAGAGCTGCTTGCGAGGATCCGGGCCCTTCTGCGGCGATATGAGAAATATCGGGGCAAAGAAGAGACGGAGCCTGAGGTGCAGTACATAGAAGCCGGATGCTTTCTTGTCAGTAAAGATTTTAACGAAGTGACCAAGAATGGAGAAGCGATCGACATGACGGATATTGAGTACAAGATTTTCCGGCTGCTTGTACAATACCGCAACAAGATCTTTTCTATTCAGAATATTTATGAGAGTGTCTGGGAAAAACCGTATTTTTACGACGCCAACAATACTGTGATGGTCCATATCCGGAGGCTGCGCATGGCGGTGGAGGATGATCCCAGGCATCCATCCTACATACGGACGGAGTGGGGGAGAGGATACCGGTTTGTCTGCGAATAAATGGATGATCATGAAGAAGCTCGGTTTGCTGATGGCACTTGCCCTTGCAGCGGCTGCGGGCTTTTTTGTTATTGCCTGTATCATAGAGGAGAAGTTTAGTATACGGGCACTGCCGTTTGTGATCATGGCGTCTGTGATCGTTTTTTTGTGTATTGTGATCATTGGAATTAAGCGGGAAGTGGATTACATTCATGTGATCAACAAGGAGATTCAGGTGCTTGAAGGCGGTGATCTGTCGCGGGAGATCACAATCCGCGGCAGTGACGAAGTGACCATGCTCGCGGAGAGTATCGATGAGTTTCGAAAGAGCATGAAGAACCAGCTTAGCATGATCGAAAAGCTGGAGGAAAGCAACCGCCTGATGGCGGCGGAGATCGCACATGATCTGAGGACGCCGCTGACAGCGCTGATCATGTATCTGGATTTTGCCTCGGGTAAGATCGGAGACCGGGAGCCGCAGGCAGAAGAATATCTGGTCAAGGCGAGAGAAAAATCGGTCCGTCTCAAGAACCTGCTGGAAGAGAATTTCACATACAATACAATGCCGGATTATTTTTTGATCGAGAAGCAGCAGCTGCAGGCCTATGAGGTACTGGGAGGGTTTCTCGGTGACATGATGACGCTGCTGGAGAGTGAAGGATTTTATGTTCGCTCGGACACCCTGTATGGGCATAGCACCATCTTGATCCAGAGAGATGCGGCGGGGCGCGTGTTCAGTAATCTTGTATCCAATATCATGAAGTACGCGCAGCGCGATGCGGAAGTTTCCTTTTATTGCCGGGAAAAGCCGCAGTATGTGGAAGTCAGGATCAGCAATCTGGTCCGGCAGTTTGAGGAAGGAAAGCCGGAGAGCACCGGGTTTGGCGCCCGCATTGTCAAAAGACTGATGCAGGAGATGGACGGCGAGTACCAGGCGGAAGAAAAGGGCGGCGTTTATACGACGACACTTCGGTTTATGAAAGTGTGAACGTGTGAAAGATGATATAAAAAGGCTTTTTTAGGGACAGAGGGCGGCTTGCCCTCTGTTCTTTACTTGGCAAATAATTGACATGATGCTATAATTATGAAAGTTGTATGACGAATTATTGCCATACAGATTAAAAATGTGAAATGTTTGTAAACTCACAGTCTGTATACGTATGGAAAGCTGGGTATAAGAGGCAGCTCGGTCCCCGGGAGAAACAGGAAACAGTGAAAAGAAAAGAATTACTTCATAAACTCGGAATTATGATTTTATCCGCTATGGTCATGACTGGCACAGTAGCGGCCCCCACATATATGGCGCGCGCCGGAGAGTCGAATAACGGCAGCACAGAGGGCGGGGCCGCAGAGAAGGAACCCGACGGCGGCGGAGACAACACCGGCGGAGGCGGCGATGACGGCGGCGGAGACAATACCGGAGGCGGAAGCGATGACGGCGGCGGAGACAATACCGGCGGAGGCGGCGATGACGGCGGCGGAGACAACACCGGCGGCGGAAGCGATGATGGCGGCGGAGACAATACCGGCGGAGGCGACAATTCCGGAAGTGGCAGCACGGGCGAGGGCACTGGAAGCGGAACCGGTTCTACCGGTGAGGGCGCAGGTGAAGGAAGCACCGGAGAAGTGTCAGAGACGGGTGGAACAGATTCCACAGCCGGAACCGGTGCAACCATAGATCCCACGGTCGCGGCGACAACAGAACCTGCCACAGAGGAAGAACTCGGAGAGCCGGAAGGGTACGCGGAAGCGGACAACTATGACGGCACGAATGAAGATCTGATCGCGCAGCAGCATATCGTGACGGATATGCCTGTCATCCGCAAGGATTTCCGTTTTACGACAGTAGAGAAGGTCTTTGCGTTTAGTGCGCAGGAGCTGGAGATTCTGGAGGCGCGACAAGACGGTGCGAAGGTTGTCGGTCGGATCGCCAAGAACGGCGTTCTCTACGAGCTGGAAGAGGAAGAGGGCGGCTGGATCTATGTGGAGTCCGGAACGGTGCGCGGCTTTGTGCGCGGAGAAGATCTGATCCGCGGCGAGGACGCAGACAAGATGACGGCGCTTCTCGAAAAGCAGGCGGAGAGAATTTCCAGAATGCTTCCGGAAGGAATCTCCAAGGACGCCTATTTCTTCATGGCGCAGGAGACGGTTCCCTATTATGAAAATGCAGCGTATGCCTTCCGCAGGATCACGACAGAAGATACGGTGATCACGAAAAAGCCGGCGCTCGCCAAGGCAGAGACCGGCATTATGGAAGAATGCGGCGAAGAGGCTCGGGAAGTCGGCAAACTCATGGAGGGCAGCCTTTGCTATGTGATTGAGGATGCCGGTGAGGGATGGTTGTTTGTGGAGTCCGGCGATGTGCGCGGCTTTGTGAAGGAATCTGCGCTGGACAAGAGCGGCGCAGCCGAGGCGAAGGTGAAAGAGGCTGGTGAGGATGCGCTGGACACGGCCGTGGAGGAGATCAAACCGGCTGACAACAAGGCGACCTACTACACCATCACATCCATTAAGGAAGGCGCCAGATATAACGAAGTGAGAGAAAAGATCCTGGAGAAGGCACTTTCCTGCGTTGGAAACCCGTACGTGTGGGGTGGAACGAGTCTCACCCATGGCGCAGACTGTTCCGGATTCGTGCAGTCGCTTTATGCGCTGTTCGGCTATCATCTGCCCAGAGTAGCGGCGGCCCAGTCACGCGTGGGAACGCAGATTCCTGTGAGCGACGCGGCGCCCGGCGATCTGATCTTCTTTGCAAGAAACGGATATGTCTATCATGTCGCGATGTATGCAGGAGACGGGAAGACCGTGGAGGCATACAGCAGTGCATATGGCATCATTACCAAAGAACTGAGTGAACGCAATGCGGTGTGGGCGACAAGAATCATAGAGGATTAAAAGTAGAAAAGGGGTATGTCACAGGAGAAAGTGACATACCCCTTCTTTATTTTGGCAAATTTTACGCAGGCGCACCGGCGGGTTCTTCTGCCGGTTCTGCATCAGTCGCCGCTGCGGGCTCCTCCACAGGAACGACAGTCTTCCTGCGGCGCGCACGGTGCGACAGGATAATCCAAAGGATGAAGAGCAGGATGCCCGCAGCGGTCAGGCATGCGCCATACAGAAGGCCGGGCGTCGCATAGCGAAGCTCAATTGTGTGGTGCCCCGGCGTGAGCCAGAGTCCCATGTTCATGATGTTTACTTTTTCAAGTGCCGCCGGGGACCCGTCCACATAGGCGCGCCATCCCTTGGAATAGGGAATGGTGAGGCATAGCAGCTTGTTCTCGGAAACCGTGATCTCTCCGGTGACGCCGGCTGAGACATAACTGGAAGGATCCTGGTGGATATTGACGTTTTCAAGAGACTCGGCGGCGAGGGCCGCAATCTTATTTTCGTAGCCGGCCAGGGGCTCGGATACCACGGAGAAGGTATCAAAGTGGTAGATGCCCGTTTTGGGGAAGGTCACTACAATGGAGGAAATCTCCTTGCCGACGGTATAGGAATTGAGCAGGAAATCCTGACGGCCGGAGTAGAACTGCTCGTTACTTGGAAGAATGTAATTGACTTCGTTCTGCGTGACGACTTCCTGGCCCTGCTTGAATTCTGCGCCGATTTTGATATTTTTGGTCTCCGGATTTGCCTCGATCCCTCTCCACATCACATACTTCTGATAATTCGTTCTGGATGCGAGCATGTCCGACGTATAGAGATTATTCGGGTCGAACTGCGGGTCGTCGGAGAAGATCTGGAAATCGTTACTCGGCGTGAACTGCACGTTCTTCATATAGAGATAGCATTCGCCTTCTGTAATAGGAGCAAAGGAAAGCGCAACCTGCGCATCGCCTCTTGTGACGACAAAGGTCTGCGCATCCGTCTGCACGACGTCCTGGGAAAGCGGCGCAGACGTAAACTCAATTTCTTTGCAGTCAAGGCGCCCCGCGAGCTCCTCTACGGAACCGGGCGTCTCCAGATTGTTGGTGGATTCTGTCACGGCATAGGAGAGCAGGATCTCCTGACGCTGCGCAGGCGTCATCGCATCGAATTTGGCCCGGCTGATTGTCTTATTATAGGTGTAGCCCAGAGGAAGCGGCTGCTGGTTTTGGTACACGGCTTTTGCCGAGGACATGTCCAGCGGCGTATCCGCATAGCCGGCAGGGAGCTTTTCAGGATGCAGGCAGTAGAGGTACTGTACGGATGCCAGTTCGTTTAAGATGGCTCTTCCGTCCAGATTGGTGAACTGCCAGGCATTGTTGTTGACGTCCGAAACGCCCAGCGCCTCCAGATATTCCAGGACATAGGAGTTATTGACGCTCCAGAAAGACTGGGTCGTCGAGAGACCGTTCAAAATAGAACTGTTTTGATACCAATATCCGGGCTCCGTGTTGGAGACCCTTGTAAACGAGTCGCTCTTAAATCCGATCGTGGAGGCAATCTGCGAGGTGTCGTTGAGCCAGAAGTTTTTGTTATTGGCGGGGGAGGCGCCGGAACCGCTTCTAAGAGGCGCAAGGCTCTCCAGGTCCTTGTAGGATTCAATGCGATTGTTGTCGTCCACCGGAAGCTCGTAGACGTCGGGGTAGTTTTTGGCAATACCGTTGACACAGATGCCGGCGATGGTCAGGAAGAGAATGGAGCGCTGCGCCCTGTTAAACTTCTTCACGCTGCGGGCGGATTCCTCATACTGCGCTTTCTGGGACTGCAGAAGATGAAGGAGCGTCATGCAGGTGAGGATGAAAGGCGCAAGGAAATAGAAATCTCTTGTATAGGCCAAAACAAAGCAAAGGATCACGTATAGGGTAAGCCCCATGGTCATAAAGCGCTTGGAGTGGTCGCTCAGCGTGAACAGGGCGGGCCACAGCTCCGCTACCAGCATGCCGATCATCGCGGAATAGGCCCAGCACCAGCGGTTAATGGGATAGGAAAAGCCGTTGGTGAGATAGCCGAACGCGGGGATGAACAGCAGGGCCGTATACAGAATAAACTGCAGGCGAAGCTTCAGGTGCCCTTTGATGCTGAACAGAAGGAAGGCGCACAGAAGCGCCGTGCCCGCGTAGCAGAGCGCGCCGTATTCCAGCTCTATGCAGGAAAGAAAGCTCTCCGGGAGCTGGCGGCAGGTGCGGCTCTCATAGAAGAGATGGATGGCCGGTTTGAGTGATACGCGCGAATTCCCCAGTACAGTCTGCGCCATGGGAAGAAGGATCACGCCGCCCATCGCGACGCCGACCGTGCCTGCAGCAAACATGGTAATGATCTCAAGAAGACGGCGCTTCCACTCCCCCTTTGCAAACGGGATATAGCGGAATAATGCATACAGGACCGCCATGAGGACAATGCTGACAATAAAGTAGAAATTGCTGACGGTTGCAAGGCAGATGGAGAGAATGAAGAGCCAGGGCTTTCCACCGTCGCGGACCTTCTCGATGCCCAAAAGGACGAGCGGGAAGATGATCAGCGCATTGAGGAAAATCGGCTGACCGAAGCAGGTGATTAGTGAAAATCCGCAGAATGTGTAGATCAGAGCGCCTGCGAGGCAGCCCTTGTCGTGGTCGGCCTTAGGCCAGCGGAAACGGCAGAGGGCGCTGAAGGCAAGTCCCGTACAGTAGTTTTTGACAAGGATCAAAAGACAATAAAACAGATAGATCCATCGGGCGGGCACCAGTGCGCTTATAAGATAAAAAGGATCGCCCACGCCGTAGTAGGCGAGCGTCGTCATAGCGTCGGAGCCATAGCCAATTGCAAAGGAATAGTTGGAGATGGCCTTAAAATTGCCATGGAGAAGAGCGCGCAGGGTCTGCCGATACCATCTGGAAATATAGACCATGGCCTTGAGGTGCTGGGTATAGGAGTCATGCTCCCATACGAAGCTCTTTTTCATGACCAGGAAAGGCGCATAGATGACCAGCGCAGTGATCAAAAAGAGCAGTGTATAACGGAGATAGTAGGATACCCGGTTCTTTACGGATGTAGTTCTCATTGGAAACCTCCCGTTACAATTCTTCCAAGTATCTTACCATATTTACATGTATAAAAAAAGAGAACACGAGGGGGACGCCCCGGCGGCTGTCGGGGCCCGTATCCCCTTTCGCCGCCGGCAGGCGTTCTCCTTGCGTGGCTGTCAGGGGTTCAGCCCCATTTAGCCGCGGTGTTCTCTGTGGTATTTCATATAATGATCCATGACCGAACTGCTGTCTCCGGAAATAGCAACAGGAGCAGCATGGAACAGGTTTCTGAGTCTTCTAAACCAGCCTGGAATTCCACCGCCGGATCGCGCTGTACCCGGTCTGCTGCCGGCTGGTCCGATCAGCTTTCCTTGTGTCATCACCGGCACCTCCTTTCTGTGAATACCCGGTCAATGCGGCGGACTTGTGTTTTCCGCCTCCCGATACTCTACAAGAAAACAAAGCACGACAATAGGCAGAAAATTGACAAGATTTAGGTAAATTTCGACTTGGGAAATGGCAATGGCGGATGCGTGCAAGTGTGTTATGATAGTAGAAGTCATTACATAAAAAGGAGCAACGAAGCTATGCAGATCAATGAAAAGATCGCCCTCGATCTGGGCGTTAAGACATGGCAGGTGGAAGCGGCCGTCAAGCTGATCGACGAGGGCAATACGATCCCTTTCATCGCCAGATACAGAAAAGAAGCGACGGGAACGCTGACCGACGAGCAGCTGCGTGATCTGGGCGAATCGCTGGCCTATCTGCGGTCTCTTGAGGAGCGCAAGGCGAAGGTCATGGAGAGCATCGAGGAGCAGGGAAAGCTCACGGACAAGCTTAGAAAGCAGATTGAAGAGGCGCAGACCCTTGTAGAAGTGGAGGACCTCTATCTTCCCTACCGCCCCAAGAGAAGGACCCGCGCGGGCATCGCGAAGGAGAGAGGGCTGCAGGGCCTGGCAGACTATATTTTGGCCCAGAAGAAGGGCAGCCATGTACTGCAGGAAGCGGAGAAATATGTGGACCCGGACAAGGAAGTGCCGGATGGAAAGGCCGCTGTGGCCGGCGCGCTGGATATCGTGGCGGAGCAGATTTCGGACGAGGCCCGCTTCCGCGCCTTTATCCGTGAAAAGACCTTTAAGAGCGGCACGCTCGTGACCGCCGAGAAAGCGCGAAAGAAGGGCGAAGACGAGGCGAAGGAGAGCAAGACGCCGGCCGGCAAGAAAGAGAGGCGGGACGTCTATGAGATGTATTTTGCATACGAGGAGGCGCTCCGCAAAATACCGGGGCACCGCGTGCTGGCCGTCAATCGCGGCGAGAAGGAGAACTTCCTCACGGTCAAAATACAGGCGCCCGAGGAAGAGATCCTCACCTATCTGGAAAAGCAGGTCACACATGGTGAGAAGAACCCGGATCCGGATACCTTCACCTATATTAAGGCGGCCGTCAAGGACAGCTATGACCGCCTGATCGCGCCTGCGATCGAGAGAGAACTGAGAAATCAGATGACGGAAGAGGCCGAGGACGGCGCCATCCGCGTGTTCGCTTCCAACCTGGAGCAGCTCCTCATGCAGCAGCCCATCGCCGGCAAGGTCGTGCTGGGATGGGACCCCGCCTTCCGCACAGGATGCAAACTGGCGGTTGCGGATCCGACAGGCCGGATCCTGGACACAACTGTGATTTTCCCCACCGCGCCGCAGAACAAGGTCCGCGAAGCCAAGCGGGTGCTGAAGGACCTGGTAAACAAATACAATGTCTCCGTGATCAGCGTCGGCAACGGCACGGCGTCGAGAGAATCGGAGCAGGTCATCACAGAGTTCATCAAAGAGGCAGGCAGACCGGTCCAGTACGTGATCGTCAACGAGGCCGGCGCTTCCGTGTACAGCGCCAGTAAGCTCGCCACAGAAGAGTTTCCCGCCTTCGACGTCGGGCAAAGAAGCGCCGCGTCCATTGCAAGAAGGCTGCAGGATCCGCTTGCCGAGCTGGTCAAGATCGACCCCAAAGCGATCGGCGTCGGTCAGTACCAGCACGATATGAACCAGAAGAAGCTGGACGGCGCGCTGACAGGCGTTGTCGAGAAGTGCGTCAACCGGGTCGGCGTGGACCTCAATACAGCGTCCTTCTCGCTCTTGTCCTACATCTCCGGCATCAGTAAGACGGTAGCCAAGAACATTGTTTCTTATAGAGAAGAGAACGGCGCGTTCCGCAACCGAAGAGAGCTCCTGAAGGTGGCGGGCCTTGGCCCGAAAGCCTTCCAGCAGTGCGCGGGCTTTCTGCGCATCCGGGGCGGCGACCAGCCGCTGGACGAAACGAGCGTCCACCCAGAGAGCTACGGCGCGGTCAAAGACCTGCTTGCAGGCCTTGGTCTTTCCATGGACAGGGATTCCTTTAAGGCGGCGGTGAAGATGACCGTGGATCCTGCGAGGAAGGCAAAGGAACTGGGCATCGGTGAGCCCACCCTGCGCGATATCCTGAGCGAGCTGGAAAAGCCTGCCAGGGATCCCAGAGAAGAGATGCCGGCGCCCGTCCTCCGAAGCGACGTGTTGTCCATGGAGGATTTAAAGCCGGGCCTAAAGCTCAAGGGCACCGTCCGCAACATTGTGGACTTTGGCGCCTTTGTCGATATCGGCGTCCACCAGGACGGACTGGTCCACATCTCCAAGATGAGCCGCAAGTTCATCAAGCACCCGCTGGAAGTGGTGCGCGTGGGCGACGTCGTGGATGTGACCGTGCTCGGCGTGGATGCGGGCAAGAAGAGAATCTCGCTGTCGATGGTCGAAGACTGATTTGAAAAAACGGGAAAGGGGTACGCGATGAAAAACATGGCTTTTAACAAGGAAGTATACGCTGGGTACGCGCGCAAAGCGCAGGCGGAAGGCGCCGTGCTCGTAGAGAACAGGAATAATGCGCTGCCCTTGGCGCAGGGAAGCCGGATCGCTCTGTTCGGGCGCAGCCAGTTCCACTACTACAAGAGCGGAACCGGCTCGGGCGGCATGGTCAATACGGAATATGTGACCGGCCTGCGGGAAGCCATCCTGCAAAGAGGCAGCTACACACTGGCCCCTTCTGTAGAGAGGGCCTATGAAGCGTGGCTGCCGGCGCACCCCTTCGATCCCGGCCACGGATGGGGCACAGAGCCCTGGTTCCAGGAGGAGATGGTGCCGGAGGAAGCACTGGTAGAAGAAGCGGCGCGGGAAGCGGAGGCCGCGGTTGTGATCATCGGACGAACGGCCGGTGAGGACCAGGATAACAGCCCTGCACCGGGCAGCTGGTATCTGACAGCGCAGGAAGAGACGATGCTTGGGAGAGTCTGCGCGGCGTTTGAAAGAACGGTCGTCATCCTGAACGTCGGCAATATCATCGACATGCAGTGGGTGGAGCGCTTTCAGCCAGCCGCCGTGCTCTATGTCTGGCAGGGCGGCCAGGAAGGCGGAAATGGAATACTGGACCTTCTGACAGGGGCGGTGTCTCCCTCCGGGAAGCTGGCCGATACGATCGCACGCAAGATCACCGATTACCCCTCCGACGCCCATTTCGCAGACCCGGACAGAAACTATTATGTGGAAGACATTTACGTCGGCTATCGGTATTTTGAAACCTTTGCAAAGGAAAAAGTCCTGTACCCGTTCGGATACGGTCTCTCCTACACGACGTTCGAGATCCGCGGACAGGGCATGGAGAGCATTGGCGACGACACGATCAACTTCCGCGCGAGAGTGATCAACACGGGCAAAGTGAAGGGCAAGGAAGTCGTGCAGATCTACTGTGAGGCGCCGCAGGGAAAGCTCGGGAAACCGGCGAGAGTGCTGTGCGCCTTTCGAAAGACTATTACGCTGGATCCCGGACAGTATCAGGAGCTTCGCTTCAAGGTCCCCATCCGCGCGATCGCGAGCTACGACGACAGCGGCGTGACCGGATACAAGTCTGCCTGGGTCCTGGAGGCGGGAACCTATACCTTCCACATGGGATGCAGCGTGCGCGACACGAAGCCATGCGGAAGCCTGCAGCTGAGTGGAACGGCGGTCATCGAGCAGCTGGAGGAGGCCATGGCGCCTATCCGGCCTTTCGACAGGATGAAGCCGCAGAGCGCTGCCGCAGCGCCGGCAGCAGGCCATGAAGAAGGGGCAGGCAGGTCCCCCTATACTGTTTGTTATGAGCCTGCGCCGCTGCGGACGCAAGCGCCTTTAGAGAGGCGGGGCAGAAGATTGCCGCCCGAATACCCTTATACAGGGGACAAGGGCTATCGCCTTGTCGATGTCGCAGACGGGACAGTGACCATGGAGGCCTTTTTGGCCCAGCTTTCGGACGACGATCTGGCCGCGCTGACCCGCGGGGAGGGCATGTGCTCGCCCAAGGTGACGCCCGGTACGGCGTCCGCGTTTGGCGGCGTCACGAAGAGGCTGACAGAGTTCGGAATTCCGATCGCGTGCTGCTCGGACGGCCCCAGCGGAATCCGCATGGATACCGGGGCACTGGCCTTTTCCATCCCTTCCGGAACCTGCCTTGCCTGCTCGTTCAACCTGGTCCTGGTCAAAGAACTGTTCGACTGGCTGGGAATGGAAGTGCGCAGCAATGAGATCGATTCTCTTCTGGGCCCCGGCATGAACATTCACAGGCATCCCCTGAACGGACGAAACTTCGAGTACTTCTCCGAAGATCCGTTTCTCACAGGAAAAATGTCCGTCGTACAGCTGCGCGGACTGCGCGAGAGCGGCGTTGTCGGAACCATCAAGCATTTCTGCGCCAACAACCAGGAGCATCGGCGCACGAAAGTGGACGCAGTCATCTCCGAGAGAGCCCTTAGGGAAATCTATCTGCGCGGCTTTGAGATGGCGGTTCGCGAAGGCGCGGCGACTTCGGTCATGACGACATACGGCGCTGTAAATGGGACATGGACCGCCTCGCAGTACGACCTTCTGACGACAATCCTGCGCGGCCAGTTTGGCTTTGGCGGAATTGTCATGACAGACTGGGGCGCGTCGGGAAGCGAGGAGAATGGAGTGGGAACGCCGCAGCAGACCGCGAGCATGCTCCGCGCCCAGAACGACCTGTATATGGTTGTCACGGACGCAGAGGCAAATTCAGGCAACGACGATACGCTGCAGGGGCTCGCAGAGGGGAGACTTACCCGCGGCGAGCTGCTAAGAGCCGCCTACAATATCTGCCGCTTCCTGCTGGACACCCCGGCCTTTGCGCACATGTACAGAAAAGAAAACGCCGATCAACAGTAAAGACGCGGCGCGTTGGAGCAGTAAAACAAGTCAAAATATGGTATGGGAGGAACGCAAATGAAGCTGATGGTATTTGACGTGGGCGGAACAGAAATTAAGTATAGTGTCATGAACGAGACGCTCGTACGAAAGGACAGCGGAAGTGTACCGACGCCGATGACCAACCAGGAGGACTTTATCGAGACGCTGTACGCGCTCTACGCCCCGCACAAAGACGAGGTGGAAGGCATTGCCATGAGCCTTCCGGGGTTTATTGACAGTGAAAACGGCGTCTGCCTGGGCGGCGGCGCGCTTCAGTATAATAAGGGGCAGCAAGTGGCGGCACCTTTGTCGAGGAGAGCCGGATGCCCGGTGCACATCGCCAATGACGGAAAATGCGCCGCGCTTGCGGAACTGAAAAGCGGCGCCCTCAAGGGGTGCCGCAATGCGAGCGTCTATATTATCGGTACGGGCGTCGGCGGCGGCCTGATCATTGGCGGAGAAGTCCTGAACGGCAGCCATTTCACGGCCGGGGAATACAGCTTCCTGCGGCTTAGCAATGCGGACTGGGACGATCCGGGAACAACGGCGGGCATGCTCTGCAGCACGACCGGCCTTATGGATCTCAACCGCCGTATGACCAGCTTTAGCACGCAGCCGCTCCTCAATGGCCGGCAGTTTTTTGACAAAGTAAACGCCGGCGACCCGCTTTCTATGAAGGTTCTTGAAAAGTTCTGCCGGCAGGTCGCCATGCACATCGCCAACCTGACCATTCTTCTGGATCTTGAAAAAGTCGCGATCGGCGGCGGCATCAGCCGGCAGCCGATCCTCACAGAGACGATCCGGAAGTGCCTGGATGAATTGTATAGCAATCCCGGTTTGTATTTTGACCCGGTGCTGCCCAAGGCAGAGGTCGTACCGTGCCGGTTTGGAAGCGAAGCGAACCAGGTAGGCGCCTATTACTACTATCGAAACGACGTGTAAAGCGCCGGCTTGTCATTGCCGTCCGTGGGAACATTCCCAAATCGAAGCGGCATACCAACCCATCCCTGGAAGCCGCAGGAGAGAGGGTCATCGCAGCTGATACATGATTCGGCCGTAGCCCTCCCATACGACGCGATCACCACGCCCGGTACACACGGCACACAGATCGGAGGACGCAGGGAGGATCACAAACTTACTCTTCAGCGTGCCGGCGGTCAGGTGCTCCTCCATATAGGCGGCCTGACAGACGTTGAGAGACGCGTAGGTGGGCAGCATGAACTCCCACTGCATATCCTTCTCTTCGACGAGCTTGGCAATCGTGTTGTCCCAGGGATCGTCGGAAAGCGGTATAATGCCGCGGAATGTTGAGCGCAGATCCGCCTCCTCGGAGACGGACAAGGTGCTGTCATCGACTTGCGGGAACGCGAAGTTTAAGGGCGCGCGGACGAACAGGAAGGCCATGATGATAAGGAGCGCGATCTGCGACAGGAGGCGCTCCCAGCCGCCCAGAACGGCCAGCAGAAGACCGTAGGAGAGGGTGATGGCAAGCATCATGCGGTGCAGCTGTACAGGGCTGTAGAGGACCACATTGGCCTCATAGATCGCGGCGCCTGCCATAAGCATCAAAAAGATGACCGCGCAGCGGCCGTCGCGTGTCTTCTCCCGGGCCAAAAGACTGTGGACCAGAAGGACCAGCAGCAGGAAGGACTGGACCAGATACAGGACCGTGATCCCGCCTGCCCAGCGGCCGGCGCGCAGGTATCCGAGGATTTCCCGCAGGGCCTGCAGGTTGGTGGACAGGATCTGCTTGATAAGCGCGGTCACGGGGCCTCCGATGAGGGCCCGGAGCGTCTGTGCCGGCGAGTTCTGCGTAAAATAATGCGCGACGTTATAGTTCGTGAAAAAGAAATAGAGCCCCAGGGAGCCGACCGCAGACAGTCCGATGAGAACCACGAAGAGAATTCTGGCAGGCACAGAGAGCCTGTTCTCCTTGCGCAGAAGCAAGTAGAAGGGCACGAGGAGCAGCGGGAAATAGTAGGGGCGCATTGTGTTCCAGAAGAACACGGACAAGACCATTGCAAGCAGCGCGATCGCCTGCCTGCGGGGAGACGCTTCACGGTGTCTCATGAGCCACAAACTGAGCGCAGTGAACAGGATCATAAAGAAGCTGTAGCTCCCCTCGCTCATGCCGGACCAGATATAGCGCCCTGCCACAAGGTATGTGGAAAGGAAGAGGAAGGCATAGTAGCCCTCCCGCACGCCGGGGCGCACGAGCACGACAAAGAGAAGGCAGGAAAGGACTGCCAGGATCACATTGCTGTAGTAGATAAAGTTGTGGGTGCCGATCCCCGTCACGAAGGACAGGGCAAAATAGGGCAGATACGTAAAGATGTTGTAAGGCCCATAGGGGAGATGGGCTGGCGCGGCCTCATTGTAGCCGGTCATGCCGCGGGGCGTAAACTCGTTCCTTAAAAGGACCACGACGCGGTTGTAGCCAATTTCATCATTCCAGGTCGTATTCCAGGCGTCCAGCTGCCGCACGGACGAGCCGGTGAAAAACTGTAAAAGGAACGCGGCGACAAAAGGCGTGGTCAGGATCAAAAGCCAAAAGAGGATGGCCGCAGGGTTGATACGGCGCAGCCCAGTATGGTTGTCGGGAGTAGGTGTTGTAGGGGAAAGCATTCGTGGGTGACCTCCGCAAAGGATACATATGCCCTCATTATACATCAGCATCGAAAATCGGCAAACAGAACACAATCCGGAAAGTTTATTTGGGATTCTCTGCCGAAACATAGAAAAAAGGGTATAATAAGACCAAAGACTCTTGTTAGATATTGGGAGGAAGGTATGGAGAATACAGATCACAGACGTGCAAGAGGAGTGAGCCTTGCCGTAATTGCAGCCAGTCTCGCGATCCTTTTTACCTGCGGATTTCTTACAGCACTGGTCGGAATCGACTACGGCCCCCACGAAGAGATCGCGCTGAGCCTTACGCCCGGCGACCCCGTAGGGATGTTCAAAGCGCATCCGGAGCCGCTATGGCACCTGATGACCTATCTGGTGGTCAATGTGCTGCACTGCAGAGTGCAGATCGCGGCAGGCCTGGTATCAGGACTTCTGATCGCACTCACCTATATCGCCGCGTACTTCGTCATTCGAAAAGAAGTACCCGGCCTCGAATCCTATGAGGCGGCGGCCCTCGATTTGGTACTGCATCTTGCAGGCGCGATTTATGTGCCGTTCTTTAATAAGGAGCCCTATCTGGGACAGGGGACGCCCAATATCTGGCACAATCCCACGACGATCGCGGTCAGACCCATCGCACTATTGATCTTCGTGCTGATGGGTTCTATGGTCATCAAGGCACAGAAAGAGGACTTTGAAAACGGGATTCCTGTTGGGAGAGGCATTCTGACCGGCTTTTTGCTTGTGCTGTCCTGCCTCGCAAAACCCAGCTTCGTGCAGGTCTTCTATCCGGCCATCTTTACGCTGATGGTGATCTGGCTGATCCTGTATAAGGGCCGAAACTTAAGGACGGCGATCCAGCTGTTTCTGGTGTGCCTGCCGTCCTTCGTCGTCATGATCATGCAGTTTGTCATTTCCTTCTACAGTGGAAACGGAAATTCAGGCGGCATTACCATTGCCCCCTTTGTCGTGGCAGGCGCGAGAACCCGTTCGATCCCGATCTCCATGCTGCTTCTTCTGGCCTTCCCGCTTCTCATGCTGATTCTCTCCCTGATCAAGAAGAGCGTGAGCTGGGAGGATGTCCTTGGCTGGCTCATGCTGCTCTGGGGACTTGTGTGGAGACTGCTGCTTGCAGAAAAAGGAGAAAGGATCTATCATGGTAACTTCTCCTGGGGATACATGCTGGCTGCCTACCTGGTCTGGTTTACGGCCGTCAGGAACTACTTAAAGTTTTACTTCAGTGAGCAGATGACAGGCAATAAGCGGGGCGTCGGCTTTGTACTTTCGACAGTGGTGCTCGTACTGCACTTCCTGTCAGGCATTTATTATCTGATCTATCTGGTAGCATTGGGACACGGCATGTGATCCCGGGAAAGCAAATTAAAGGAGAATCGATTACAATGGCTATTTTCAGAGGAGCGGGCGTTGCAATGGTTACGCCCATGAAAGACAACGGTGAGATCAACTACGAAGTCCTCGGGCAGCTGATCGAGGACCAGATCGCAGGCCACACAGATGCCATCATCATCTGCGGAACGACCGGCGAAGCCCCTACGCTGGAGGATGATGAGCACCTTGAGGCGATCCGTTATACGGTCGACAAGACCGCGGGCAGGATTCCCGTCATTGCGGGAACCGGCTCCAACAACACAGCGCACGCGATCATGATGTCCAAAGAGGCCCAGAAGCAGGGCGCCGACGGATGCCTTCTCGTTGCGCCCTATTACAACAAAGCGACGCAGAACGGTCTCGTCAAGCACTTCGCGGCAATCGCGGGCGCTGTAGATATCCCCTGCATCCTGTACAATGTGCCCTCCAGAACCGGCTCCAACATCCTTCCCGAGACGGCGCTTCGCCTCGCCAACGAGGTGGACAATATCGTCGCGATCAAGGAAGCGTCCGGCAATATCAGCCAGGTGGGCAAGCTGGCGGCCCTCTGTGAGGGAAAGCTCGACATCTACTCGGGCAACGACGACCAGATCGTCCCGATCTGCGCGCTTGGCGGCATCGGCGTCATCTCCGTGCTCTCCAATGTGGCGCCCAGAGAGACCCACAACATGGTGGAATACTGCATGATGAACCGCTACGACAAGGCCAGAGAGCTGCAGCACAAGGCCCTGGATCTGGTGAACGCACTGTTTTGTGAAGTCAATCCCATTCCTGTCAAGGCGGCGCTTCGCATGCAGGGATTCGAGGTAGGAAACCCGAGACTGCCGCTGACAGAGATGGAGCCTGCGCATCAGGAGGTGCTGCGGAAGGCGATGGTTGAATTCGGATGCCTGTAAGGCAAGGAGGACAGAGAAGCCTCTTACACATCGCGGGCACCGAGCCAATCAGAAGCATAAAGGGCATACAGAGAATAAAAAAAGCTGCCGGGATACGGCAGCTTTTCTCTGTGATACAGTTTTCTCTGTGATACGATATGTAGTTTTACGATCTGTGGCTCAGTCGCGTCTCTTTCCGGTGATGGACAGGATTCTGACGAACAGGTTGACCACGTCCAGATAGATATCCGCTGCGGAGTCGACCGCGTTATTCAGCGTCTTGGGGAACTGCTGCGCTCTGTGCCAGTCCAGTCCGATGTAGCCGCAGAAGATCAGTGCCACTGCGTAGTCGATGATGGTCATGGGAAGACCAAACAGGAGAGAGCCGATCAGCTCGACCAGGATGCATCCGATCAACGATACGAAGAGCGTTCTGCCAAGATTCTGAAAGAAGCCGGGATATAGCATGGACAGAAGCACCATGATCACCGTGATCAGCGCAGTCGCGATGAACGCGTAAGACACGGAGTGTCCTGTAAAGGCGGTCACATAGAAGGTGAGGAGAAGCCCCATCGAAATCGCCATGCCAGTGAAGCCCGCAAAGCTCACAGCCGGGCTGTTGGACTTGTGCACCAGGATCGAGCAGCCGATCGTGCCTGCAAAGTAGAGCACAAGGACCAGCAGATAATTCATGCTGAGGATCTGGTATGTAAAGAAAGTGGCCATCACGACATTGATGAGGACGCCCCACAGGAGTGTCAACCCGATCGTCAGGTTGTAGGTCCTCTCTGTGACCATGGTCCCTGCGTAATGGTTCATTCTTTCCAGCCTGTATTCTTTGTTCATGTTGTTCATATCAGCCATGTTATTTACCTCCATCATAGAATGTGCAAACGGTCAGCCGGAAGGAACGGCTGTACCGTATACAAATACAGCACCTATTGTCATATACGGCTTCCGATTTGTAAATCCATTATAGCGCGCAAATTGTCCAAATTTTCGAAAAATCTGTGAACATAGCGCTTTGCTGTGGCAACGTGTCAAAACAGAGATGTTGTGAAGTACGAAAAATCGGTGTAGAATAACACAATATCGGAAACTGCGAAACAGGAACTTACAGAAAGGGCAGAAAAGATGTTCAAATATGCTTGTCTCAACAATATATCGGAAAGGGGACTTCTGAAATTTACCCCCGACTACGAGCGATGCGATGATCCCGCACAGGCACAGGGCCTTCTTGTGCGGAGCGCGTCCATGCACGATATGGCCTTTTCGCCGGATCTTCTTGCGATCGCAAGAGCCGGCGCCGGCGTCAACAACATCCCGCTGGAGCGCTGCGCGAAGCAGGGCATCGTCGTATTCAATACGCCAGGCGCCAACGCCAACGGCGTAAAGGAGATGGTCCTGGCCGGCATGCTTCTGGCATCCAGAGATATTGTCGAAGGCGTCGACTGGGTGCGCGCCAACTGGAACAACAAGGACATTGCGAAGACAGCGGAAAAAGAAAAGAAGAAATACGCGGGCACAGAGCTGGCCGGCAAGAGGCTGGGAATCATCGGCCTTGGCGCGATCGGCGTGCGCGTTGCCAATATGGCAGTGGAACTGGGCATGGAGGTTTTTGGCTACGATCCTTATGTGTCGGTGGATGCGGCGTGGCACTTAAACCGCAAGATCACGCATGTGTTTGATCTCGATGAGATCTATTCCCGCTGCGACTTCATTACGATTCATGTGCCGGCAACGCCTGCCACCAAGGGCATGATCGACAAGGAAGCCGTGAAGAAAATGAAGAAGGGCGTGATCCTCATCAACATGGCGAGAGACGCGCTGGTCGATGAGGAGGCCGTGATCAAGGCGATCGATGCAGGCAAGATCCGCCGCTATGTGTCCGATTTCCCCAATCCAACGGTAGCCGGACGAAGAGGCTGCATCACGACGCCCCATCTGGGCGCCTCCACCGAGGAGTCGGAGGACAACTGCGCAGAGATGGCGGTCGACGAGCTGATGGATTATCTGGAGAATGGAAACATCAAGAACAGTGTCAACTATCCTGCCTGCAGCATGGGCGTATGCAGATCCGCGAGCCGAATCGCGATCTTCCATGAGAATAAGGTCAACATGATCAATCGCCTGACGACGCTGATCGGCGGCAGCGAAGTGAATATTGCGGAAATGACCAGTAAATCAAGAGGTGAAGTAGAGTACACGATGCTGGATCTGGATGCACCTGCCACAAACGAGCTGGTGGAGGAGATTTCCCGGATCGAGGGCGTGTGGAGAGTGCGCGTGGTCAAGTAAACGACGCGCGGAAAGGAATGTGTCGTGGCAGTCAACCATACAATGCACGATTACTTATATTGGAGAGGAGACCTCCCTTTTTCGGTGGATCCCTTCAATGAAGTGGACAACCTGATCCTGGCCCAGACGGCCTATATCGATTTTGACGGAATTGTGCCGGAATCCAGAGAGGACGCAATACCGATCAAAGAAGTCTATAATCAATATTGGCTGATGCATACCAAAGAGGAGATCATGCAGAGGGAGAGCTTTGTCAAGCTTTCCCCCTTCCTGCTGGAACCGCTGGCGGAGAGCAGGCGATTCGGCGACATGAAGCTGTCGGGGTACGTCAATCACATCAATAAGGATACGCAGGCGCAGATGTCTGCCGTACAGTTCGAATTGGATGACGGGACTGTGTACGTGGCATTCCGCGGCACGGATGAGACCATTGTCGGCTGGAAGGAGGATTTCAACCTCAGCTTTATGTCCCAGACAGAGGGGCAGCGACTGGCCGTAGAGTATTTGAATACGAATTTTGCGGATACCGACCTGCGGCTCCGGGTGGGCGGCCACTCCAAGGGCGGCAATTTCGCCGTATATGCATCGGCCTTTTCCCTTGCGGCAGTGGAGGCGCAGATCATGGAGGTGTACACCAATGACGGCCCGGGCTTTCGACCGGAGCTGACCCGGAAAGAAGCGTACACCAATATCATGAAGAAGACGATCAGCATCGTGCCCAGGGACTCCGTGATCGGAAGGCTTCTCAGCTCCAGTCTTGTTCCGCACGTTGTGGGGAGCGGGGCCAGCGGCATTATGCAGCACGACGCACTGACATGGCAGATCAAGGGAAACCGCTTTCTGCAGGCAGAGCAGTCCCGGGAGAGCCGGCTCCTGGAGAAGATCCTGAGCGACTGGCTCGTCAACGTGGACGACGAGGGACGAAAACTCTTCGTGGATCAGATTTTTGGCGTACTGCAGGCAACAGGCCTTGATACGATGAAGGAAGTGCGATCCGCCAACCTGACCGATCTCAGTGAGGCCATTCAGGCGGCAAGAAAGCTTCCCAAGGACCAGCAGAAGGAATTCGCGGAAGTCCTGACGCAGCTTATAAAGAGCGGCGAGAAGACGTTCTATGAGCAGCTCGGCAGCAAAGAGGGGAAAGTCCCCGAGTTTATCAGAAAGTGGGCAGCTCGGAAAGAGGAGGCGCTCAGTGGAGAAGAGCAAGAGGATGGATCTGGAGACGGTCCGTTCGAAGACAAAGGGTAGGCGCAGTGAAGAAATCCGCCCTGTCCGGCGAAGGAATGCGGTCCTGATCCCTCTGATCGAGAAGAACGGAGAACTGCGCATCCTCTTTGAGGTGCGCCAGGCAGGAATTCGCCAGGGCGGTGAGATCTGCTTTCCGGGCGGCATGATCGAAATGGGAGAAGCGCCGTCGGAAGCGGCGATCAGAGAGACAGCAGAGGAACTGATGATCCCTGCGGACCACATAGAGATACTGGCACCCATGCACACGATGGGCGGCCCCGGCGGCGCGCAGATTGATTCGTTTCTCGGCGTGCTCCACGACTACCGGGGAAGCTATTCCCAAGAGGAAGTGGACCACGTCTTTACCGTTCCGCTCGACTGGTTTGCGCAGCACGCGCCCAGGCAGAGCAAAGGCGCTATGACAGTGGAAACGGCAGAGGATTTTCCCTTTGACCTGATCCCCGGCGGAAGAGATTACCCGTGGAGGAAGATCCCTCGTACCTTTTACTTTTATGAGACACAGGGCGGCGTGATCTGGGGGATGACAGCGGAGCTTTTGTACCACTGTCTGAAGGAGCTTGTATGAAGCGGCGGCTCACATTTACAATCGGACCGCAGGAGACCGGGATGAGCATCCGGTCTTTTCTGCGTGAGAGGCTGTCCTTTTCAGGGCACCAGATCAGCCGGCTCAAATTTCAGGAGGAAGGAATCCGCATAGACGGGCGCAAAGCCTACGTCAATCATATCCTCTCAGAAGGAGAGCAGTTAACTGTGGGACTTACAGAGCAGGTGCTCCGAAGAGACACAGAGGGCGGTAAGCCTGCCAAAATATGGGCGGCGCCGGCCAGTGAGCTGGCGGCATATCCGCTGCAGGTTCTGTATGAGGACAGGGATCTTTTGATCGTCCATAAACCGGCCGGCATGGTTTGTCACCCTTCGCCCGGCCATTACAGCGACACGCTGGCCAATCAGGCAGCAGCCCATCTGGGCGGGATCGGGACAGCGATGGATATGCGCGTGACAGGGCGGCTGGACCGCGAGACATCGGGGATCGTGACCTTTGCGCGCAGTTCGGAGGCCGCCGCCATGATCCAACGGCAGCGGGCGGACGGCCGCCTTCAAAAGATTTATCTGGCGCTGGCGCACGGGCGCTTTACGGATTGTTTTGGCGCGGTGGATGCCCCCTTGCGAAGAGAAGGCCCGGGCTTCCACAAAATGGTCTGCGCGCCGGACGGAAAACCGGCGAAGACCTTCTACAGAGTTGTGGCGGAGACAGAGTCTTGTGAGGGCGCTG
The DNA here is from genome assembly GCA_900319245.1 of uncultured Lachnospiraceae bacterium. Taxonomy (GTDB): domain Bacteria; phylum Bacillota; class Clostridia; order Lachnospirales; family Lachnospiraceae; genus CAG-791. The sequence continues at coordinate 42,325 of ONNQ01000001.1, forward strand.
TAAGAACGCTTCTTGTGTGCCGGATTGAACATGGAAGAACCCATCAGATTCGCGTCCATATGGCGTCCATTGGACACCCGCTGGTCGGAGATCCTCTGTATGGAGAAGATGGCGCAGACTGCGCTGCAGAGCCGATGGGGCTTCACGCCTATCAGCTTTCGCTTGTGCAGCCCTTTTTGGACAAGCGGATCGAAGTGTGCGCGGAAAGGCCGGACTGGGCGCGTGTATGCACCCGGGCGCGTATTGAGGACGCCGTACACGAAATGTTCAAAGATTCAGGGCAGCAGGATTTGTTCATTTAGGAACAGATACAGTATAATAGACAGTGAGCATTAACAAACAGGAACGCAGACAATGGATGGACAGAGCGGAGACAGGCAGACAGTGGACATAAGAGAACGGTATCGGGTCAACCAGGACCCTGACAATATCATACCCCGGATCAGGAACTTCTGCCTTGACATGGATGGGACCGTGTATCTGGACTCGACCTGGATCGACGGCGCCAAGGATTTTCTGGCTGCCCTCACGGCGACAGGCAGAACATACTGCTTTATGACCAACAACTCGTCCAAGAGCGCCGGGATCTACGTAGAAAAGCTTCTGAACATGGGGCTTGTGATCGACCCGGAAACGCAGCTGATCACCTCCGGGCACGCTACGGCAGAATACCTGAAGAGGACGTATCCCGGAAAGAAGATCTATCTCTTCGGAAATCCTATGGTCAAGATGGAATTTGAGGAGCGAGGCGTTCTGATCGACGAGGAGCATCCCGACGTGGTGGTGACAAGCTTCTGCACAAGCTTCCACTACAGGGACCTGTGCAAACTCTGCGACCTGGTGCGGGAAGGCCTGCCATACGTGGCGACCCACCCCGACTATAACTGTCCTACTAAGACCGGTTTTATACCGGACATAGGATCCCTGACCGCTTATGTGGCGGCGTCCACCGGCAGAAGACCGGATAAGGTGGTCGGAAAGCCGGAGGCAGAGATCATTGACTATGCGCTCACGACAATGGGCGGGCGAAGAGAGGAATCCTGCGTTGTGGGAGACCGTCTGTATACAGATGTCAAATCCGGCGTCAACAACGGCTTATATGGTATATTTGTACTGAGCGGGGAGGCGCAGCTGGAGGATCTTCCGTCGTCGGATGTGAAGCCCCATCTGATTTTTGACTCCGTGAAAGAGATGATTCCGTTTTTATGATTGGTTTTCGACAAAATATTGGATAGTAGAGAGGTGTTGCATGGAGACACGCGAGATCTTGGAACAAGTAAAGAGCGGTACCATGAGTGTAGAGGAAGCGGAAGGGCATTTCCGCAGGCAGCCCTTTGAGGATATGGGATTTGCGAAGCTGGATTTGCACAGGAAGATCCGTTCCGGCTTTCCGGAAGTCATCTTCTGTAAGGGAAAGCCTGACGCGTTTCTGGTCTCGATTTATAAGAGAATGGTGGAAGAAGAGGGAAAGGCGTTTGGCACAAGGGCCAGTAAAGAGCAGTATGAGAAGGTCCGGGAAGCGATTCCCGATATCCAATACGACCCTATTTCCGGCATCCTCAAGCTGGAGAGAGAACAAAGTGACAGGGAAGGCCTGATCGCGGTTGTAACAGGCGGAACCGCCGATATCCCCGTCGCTGAGGAAGCGGCGCAGACGGCGGAGTACTTTGGTGCAAAGGTGGAGAGGATCTATGACGTTGGGGTCAGCGGGATTCACAGACTCCTTTCTCAGACGGAAAAGCTCCAGGACGCCAACTGTATTGTGGCCGTGGCGGGCATGGAAGGCGCGCTGGCAAGCGTTGTGGGCGGCCTTGTGAGCAATCCCGTGATCGCAGTCCCCACGTCGGTGGGCTATGGCGCGAATTTCGGCGGTCTTTCGGCGCTTCTTACAATGATCAATTCCTGCGCAAACGGCATTGCCGTCGTCAATATCAACAACGGCTACGGAGCCGGTTACATGGCAACGCAGATCAATCGCCTTGCATGTGGAGGGAAGAGTGAAGAATAACGATAGAATCCTATATCTGGAATGTGGAACAGGTATTAGCGGCGATATGACCGTCGCGGCACTCCTGGACCTGGGCGCAGACCAGGACAAGCTCCTGCAGGTGCTGAAGGGAATCCCCGGAAACGGGTTTGAAGCAAAGATCAGCAGAGTGAAAAAGGCTGGAATCGATTGTTGTGACTTCGACGTCATACTGGACGAAGCGCACGACGGCCATGATCACGACATGGACTATCTGTACGGACATCTGCACGAGCATGGCCATGACCACGATCACGAACACCATCATGACCATGATCACGATCACGAGCATCATCACCATCACGACCACGACCATCATCACCACCACACAGGGATGAAGGAGATCCGGGAGATCATCGCGCATCTTTCCTTGACGGACGGCGCCAGAGCGCTCGCGCTGCGCATTTTTGAGATCCTCGCGCAGGCGGAATCAGAGGCGCACGGCGTCCCTGTGGACGAGGTCCATTTCCATGAAGTAGGAGCGCTGGATTCCATCGTGGATATTGTGGCAGCGGCGGTATGCCTGGATGATCTGGGCATCGAAAAGGTGGCGGTGACAGGGATCACAGAGGGAAGCGGGACGGTTCGCTGTCAGCATGGAATTCTGCAGGTCCCGGTGCCGGCGGTGGAGAGGATCGCAAGAGCGCATGCGCTGCCCCTTCATTTTACGACCCGCAAAGGAGAACTGGTGACGCCGACAGGCGCGGCCATCGCAGCCGCTGTGATGACGCAGCAGGCCCTTCCGGAAAAATTTGTGATCGTAAAGACCGGCCTTGGCGCAGGAAAACGCGAATATGAGATCCCGAGCATCCTGCGGGCCATGATCCTGGAACCTTGCGAAGAAGCTAAGGACATCCAAAGCGACCGGATCTGGAAGCTCGAGTGCGATATGGACGACTGCACCGGCGAGCAGCTGGGGTATGCACTGGGGAGACTCTTTGACGAGGGCGCCAGAGAGGCGCATTACGCACCGATCTTTATGAAGAAGAACCGGCCCGGATGGGAACTGACGGTGATCTGCGATGAAGCGCATCGCGATCAGCTTGAGAAGGTGATCTTTGAGGAGACGACGACGATCGGGATTCGCAGACAAGAGATGGAGCGCAGTGTTTTGACCCGAAAGACGGTGTGCGTAAAGACCCGGTACGGTGAGATTCCGGTCAAGGTCAGCGGGGAGAACACGCATCAGAGGATTCATCCGGAGTACGAGATGGTAGCGGCAGCGGCCGTGCAGCATGGCGTATCCTTCGGGACCGTATACGAAGAAGTGCTTACACAGATGTTGTCAGCCGGAAGCGGCGCATGACAGAAAGGTAAATGATTGTGAGAGTATTTGAGACGAAAAGAGATAAACCTGACTTCGCAGAAGTATACGAGCGGGATTATTCCTACGTTTATAACTATATTTATATGCAGGTGATGCACAGGGAGAATACAGAAGACCTTGTCAGCGATGTGTTCATGAAGGCCATGGCGCATTACGACGGATTTGACCCGTCCAAGGCTTCCACAAGGACCTGGCTGTGCACGATCGCAAGAAACTGCCTGATCGACTATTTTAGGAAGAACGGGCGCAGAAAGGCCGAGAATCTCGACGACGCGCCGGAACCCTCCGCTGTGGACGAGTATGACATCTTAAAGAACCCGGTCAACAAAGAGGTGTACAGGCTTCTTACGCAGCTGTCGCAGGAAGAGAGAGAACTGCTGACCATGATCTATGTGCAGGAGCTGAAGAATCCCCAGATCGGGGAGATCCTGGGAATCAATGCGAAAGCGGTGAGCGAAAGGCACAGACGGCTCCTGGCAAAGTTAAGAGCCATGGAGAAGGGCAAAGAGAGCGGAGATTATCTGGATTTCTCTTAAAAACGGGTTCATAACCGGCAAAGAAAAACCTGCCGTTTCCAAAAGAAGCGGCAGGCTGTATTTATGAGAGAATTTATGATAGTACCTATGAGAGTACCTTGCGAAGAGACAGGCGGTTTTCGCCGTCTTCATAGACGTAGAAAAGCTGGTCGGCATACTTTTGCACGAGAAAGATTCCCAGACCTCCAATCTGGCGCGCGGAGGCGGGAGAGGAGAGATCGGGAGACGGTTTCTCAAGCGGGTTATAGGGAATTCCGCTGTCGCGGAAAGTGATCGTTATGGCATCCTTTTTATCATTCAGGGCCAGATCGATCGCGGCGGTTCCCCGCTTGTCGGGGTAGGCATAGCTGGCGATGTTGATAAAGATCTCTTCAACAAGCATATCCAGCTCCAAAAGCGTGCGCATGCTGCAGGAACAAGGCGCCAGAAATGCTCTGACCTGCTCCTGCGCGGCGGCAAAATTCTCCGGCACTGCTTCCAGAATAAACGTATGGCTGTTCATCGTCTGATCGGGCATAACGTTGTTCCTTTCGCATAGGATTCACAAATGCTGCAAAAACACCTGACAGGTGTACCTGTATTATAGTATAGTACAGTATACATTGAAATTGGATTATTTATCAAATATAGTTTGATTTCATCATGGAAGCGGCCGCAGAGCAGCGTATATATTGATAAAAATAAGAAAGGGAGGCGAGATGATGGACTCCATGAACAGCAAATTTGTCGACATGCTCGCACAGGCTGACTTCAGTGCAGAGACCGGCTTTAAAGAGGTTCTTAGGAGGAAGCTCTTTGAGAAGAAGTCCAATGTATTCCAGTTCCAGCGTTTATCGGATGCGGATCTGGATCTGGTATCGGCCGCAGGCGACGCCAGCGTGCTCAGACAAATGGAAATGAAAGAAACCGATAACAAAAAGTAAATCACGAAAAGGAGCCTCATTCATGGATTACGGACAGATTTCACTACAGAAACACGCGGAATGGAAGGGAAAGATCGAAGTCACGGCGAGAGCAGCGGTAGACAGTGCAGAAGCGCTCAGTATCGCTTATACACCCGGCGTGGCTGCTCCTTGTCTGGAGATACAGAAATGCCCCGAGAAGAGTTACACGCTCACAAGAAGGTGGAACACGGTGGCGGTTGTGACAGATGGCACAGCGGTTCTGGGACTGGGCGATATCGGCCCGGAGGCGGGCATGCCCGTCATGGAAGGCAAATGTGTTCTCTTTAAGGCGTTTGGAGACGTCGATGCAATTCCGCTGTGCGTACGGACCCATGATGTAGATGAGATCGTTCGGACTGTCAGCCTGCTGGCAGGTTCCTTTGGCGGTATTAACCTGGAAGATATAGCAGCGCCCAGGTGCTTTGAAATCGAGAGAAAGCTCAAGGCGTGCTGCGACATCCCGATCTTCCACGACGATCAGCACGGCACAGCCGTGATCACGCTGGCCGGACTGATGAACGCGCTCAAGGTCGTCGGAAAGAAGATCGAGGACGTCAAGATCGTCACATCCGGCGCGGGCGCAGCCGGCATCGCGATCATCCGGCTCCTCATGGCAATGGGCCTTAAGAACGTCATTATGACGGATCGAAAGGGCGCGATTTATAAAGGACGCGAGGGCCTTAACGAGGTCAAAAAACAGATGGCGGAGATCACCAATTTTGACTGCGAATCCGGCAGCCTGGCAGAGGTGATCAAAGGCGCAGACGTCTTCATCGGCGTCTCCGCACCCGGCACACTGACGCAGGATATGGTGCGCTCCATGGCCAAGGACCCCATCATTTTCGCATGCGCCAATCCCACCCCGGAGATTTTCCCCGACGAGGCGAAGGCGGCCGGCGCGGCAGTCGTTTCCACCGGCCGAAGCGACTATCCAAACCAGGTCAACAATGTCCTCTGCTTCCCCGGCATCTTCCGCGGGGCGCTGGACGTGCGTGCGAGCGATATCAACGATGCGATGAAGATCGCGTCTGCAAAGGCGCTGGCGGGCCTTGTGTCCGATGAAGAGCTCTGCGCCGACTATATTTTGCCCAAGGCGTTTGATCCCCGTGTCAAGGATGCGGTTGCAAAGGCGGCGGCCCAGGCGGCCATTGACAGCGGCGTAGCCAGAATCTGACGCTTATGGAAAGGGCGTGGATGCGTGAGAAACCCATCCATCAGCCAATAAAAGGACCAACATAAAGCAAAAAGAAACCTGTCCGGGAACGCGAGAAACGACCGGACAGGTTTTTTTCAGAAATCAAAGAGGATGGATGCACGTGCGATCATCCTTGTAGAGAGGCGATCAGACGACTGCGCCGCCGACAGGGCGGATGGAGAGAACGTGGCAGCAGCCGGGTGCGATCGCGTTCTCGATGTTGGTCTTAAAGTAATCGAGCATATCCAGCGGGACAAAGGCCTGTACGGTGCCGGCAAAACCGCCGCCGTGTACACGGAATGCGCCGCGGCCGTCCAGAAGAACGTCGCACAGGGAGAGGGCTACGCCGACTGCCTGGTTGTCTACCGCACCTTCTACAGAGATGTTCTGCAGATACATGTAGGAGGATTCGCCGGACGCCTTCACGATCTGGAGGAATTTGTCAAACTTGCCTTCCTTGAGGGCAGCCGCCTCATTCTGCGCGCGCTCGTTGTCCAGGACGAAGTGCATGGAACGCAGGAAAGCGCGGTCGCCGCAGACCTTGCGGATCGCTGCGGTGCGCTCGATCAGCTGCTCCTTGGTGATACCGCGAAGGTGGGTCTGTCCGAAAGTGGCTGCAACGGCCTTCATCTCTCTCGGAATGCCCGCATATGCGTCGGTCAGGTCGGCATGGCTGCTCTTGGAATCGATGATGCAGAGCGCATAGCCTTCCTTGTCGAGGTCCAGATTGATCTTCTCCACGACCGGGTTTTCCGGATCGCCAAAATCGATGGCGACGACGCCGCCAACGGACGAAGCGGACTGGTCCATCAGACCGCTGGGTTTGCCAAAATACTGATTCTCTGTGATCTGTCCCATCTTGGCGATCTCGACGGCGTCAAAGGCGCCTTCACAGTACATGTCGTTGAGGATCACGCCGAGCAGGGTCTCAAATGCGGCGGAAGAGGAAAGACCGGAGCCGCCCAACACGTTGCTGGTGCAGTATACGTCAAAGCCCTTTACGGGGTAGCCCTTCTTGATCGCAAGGGCCGCCATGCCGCGGATCAGAGCCAGTGTGGACTCCTTCTCGGACTCGACGGGCTCGAGAACAGAGAGATCAGCCCCGATCATGCCATAGCCTTCGGAATAAAAGCGGATCTTGTCCGTTCCGTTGGGCGCTGCAGCGGCGATTGCGTCGAGGTTTACGCTTGCCGCAAGGACGCAGCCATACTGGTGATCCGTGTGATTGCCGCCGATCTCGGTGCGGCCGGGCGCGGAGTAAAGACCGATCTGCGCATTGGCATTCTCGGGGAATGTATCTGTAAAGCCTTTGATGACTCTCACAAACCGATCGGCATACTCCTGTGCCTTGTCTGCGTGGCAGCCGTAGATCTCGGTCATGCGGCCGTTCAGTTCACCGTTCTTAAGTTCATTGATAAATGTATTTGCGCTTTTCATATTGTTGTACCAGCCTCCTGTAATTGGGCAATGAAATGGTTAAACCATAATGGTTGGTGCCTGTAATTTATAGTATAACTGTTTCTTTGTCTTCTTAAAACTGCTAAATGTAGTCAAGCAGATTTTAGATCGTAGAATTCATATTTTGCCTGCATTCCGGCGTCCGGTCGGGTTGCGCATGTTAATTGACAAAAGCAACGAAATATAACACATCGCATATGAAAATGTCATGTTTGCTTGGTGGATGCAGACCTGCCCCGCAATTATAATACCCTTATAAATGTTATGAATAATTGCAAAGGTAGGAAACGTATGCGAAAATATTACTTGGATAATGTCAGATGGGTTACAGTGGTGATCGTAGTGATCTATCATGTTCTCTACATGTACAATGCGGAAGGCGTACTGGGCGGGTTCGGCAAGATCACGGACCTTAGCGTCCAGTATTATGACATCCTTCAATACCTGGTCTATCCGTGGTTCATGCCTGTTCTGTTCATTGCGGCAGGCATGAGCTCCCGCTATTATCTGGATGGTCATACAGACAGGGAATTCATAAGGAGCAGGACAAGGAAGCTCCTTGTGCCGTCGACGATCGGCTTGTTTGCGTTTCAGTTCGTGCAGGGTTATGTGAGTTTGTCGCTCAGTAATGCGTTTTCAGAGCTTGCGGCAGCCGGTGTTCCGAAGCCGGTCATCTTTCTGATCATGATCGCTTCGGGAAGCGGCGTTCTGTGGTTTGTCCACCTTCTGTGGTTCTACAGCATGATACTTGTCTTTCTCAGGAAGATCGAAAAGGGCCGCTTGTTGGAACTCGGCACACGGACTCCTGTCTGGATGCTCGTATTATTCTGCTTTCCGGTCTGGGGAGCAGGTCAGGTTTTCAATACCCCGATCGTGTCAGTATACAGAGTCGCTTTCTATTATGTCTTCTTTCTCATCGGATATTATGTTTTGTCCAATGACGAAGTGATGGAAAGACTCAAACAGCACGCCGGGATCTGGATCGCAACAGGCATTGCGCTGTGCATAGCTTTTTCTGTGCGTTATTTTATTCTGGGCGGCGGGATGAATTATGCAGACGTACCGGTGAACAGAAGCGCGCTATATGCCGCGGACGCGTACTTCGGAGCTCTTGCCATGCTGGTTGGTATGGCAAGGTTCGGAGACTTCCGGACAGCGTTTACTTCGTGGATGAGCAGCAGGAGCTTTGGCTTGTACATGTTCCATTATCTCGGGATCTCATCTGCCGCGCTCCTGATCGCAAGACAGGGAATCCTTCCGGCTCCTGCGGTCTACGTTGTGAGTCTTGCTGCGGGATTCATATTCGGATACGGACTGTATGCGGTCATTTCGAGGATCCCGTTCTACAGGTGGGCGGTGCTCGGAATTAAGGAGGAGAAGAATGTTTAAGGACAATCTGGTCCAGCTTCGAAAGATGAAGAAAATGACACAGGAAGGGATCGCTGAAAAGCTCGGCGTAACAAGGCAGGCCGTCGCCAAGTGGGAAGCGGGAGAGACAGTGCCCGATCTGGACAAGTGCAGGCTCCTCGCGGAGCTGTTCGGGGTCTCTCTGGATGATCTGGCCAATTATGAACCGGAAGAAAATCTGGGACTGAGTCTTCCGCCCAAGGGCAAGCACCTGTTCGGGGTCGTGACGGTCGGAGAGAAAGGCCAGATCGTCATTCCGGCCAAAGCGAGAAAAGTGTTTGATATTTCTGCCGGCGACCGGCTGCTGATCCTTGGAGACGAAGAGCAGGGCCTGGCAATCCTTAAATCAGAGAGATTCCTGGAGCTCGCGGAGGCGGCTAAGGAACTGATGAGGTGACTCTCTGCTTCTGCAGGTCGGAGGATTGCCGATGCCAGAAGGCGTGGACCAAATGTCCCTATCGTTCCCTGGCGCGGTATTCTCTTGGGGACATGCCGTATTTGCGGCGAAAGCGCCGGATGAAGTATGAAAAGTTATCAAATCCGCACATGGAGGCGATGGCGCCGATGGAATCCGGCTGCTCACGCAGGAGATAGGAGGCGTAGCGCAGGCGGTAATCCGTCAGATATTCGACGAAAGTGACGCCGGTCTCCCTCCGGAAGACCCGCATGAAGTGCGCGTCGCTGTAGTCGATGAGACTGGCCGCATCCCGCACGGTGATCGGATCGGAAAAATGGGTCTGCACAAAGAGAAGGACCTGTTTGATCGCGTCTTCATATTGGGAGTGCCGTTCTGTTTTTCCCGGACTGCGATGGGCGTAGATGGCGTAGAAGAAGCGGAACAGGCTGCTTCGGACCAGAAGAGAATAGCCGTCGCTTCTCTCGCTGCAGGCATTGTCGGCCGCGTCCAGCGCGCCTGAGACTTCGTCGTGAAAGGGCGTTCCTTTGTGAATGGGCCTGTCAAAGCGGAGATTACCCTTCCGCAGTGGGCCCAGGATATTGCGCCTCGCCCAGTCGTTCTCCACTTGATTGTCCATGAGGGAGAGCGAGAAGATGATGTTCTCGTATTCCATCCTGACGCCTGGATCGCCGTCAATGGCGTGTAGTTCGCCCGGAAGGATGGGCATGATCGTGCCCGCCTCCACCGGATATTTGTGTGAGCCGACGGTTACGGAGCCGCTGCCTTTCTTGACGTATATGATCTCCATCTGCTCATGCCAGTGAAGATCGACGCGGGTGAAATCCTGCGGGATCGTACACAGATAGGTGTTGTAGGCAAAGCCGGGCTGTTCGTGCAGAAGCGTTTCTTTATACTGGGAGTATTCTTCGAGATTCATAGAGTGAAACCTTTCCGGAATTAGTTAACAGCATGATTGTACTATTTTTTGCAACGATATTGCAAGAAAATGCCGATATATAGTCATTATAATACTTTGTTATAAGATGAAATTATCATAATCAGTCGGGGAGACCCACAGGAGGATTATATGGAAGTAAGAAAACTGAGAGACTATACCGGCAAAGACCTTGCTGAATGCACCATTCTGGAACTCTACAACGCGGCGCTGGCACTGACGCAGGACGCATGTAAGGACACGGGATATAACAGCGGAAAGAAGAAAGTCTACTATATTTCCGCGGAGTTCCTGATCGGAAAACTTCTTAGCAACAACCTGATCAACCTCGGGATTTACGATGATGTGAAGGCGGAACTGGCAGAGGCCGGCAAAGACATCACAGAACTGGAGGAGTTCGAATACGAGCCTTCCCTTGGAAACGGCGGCCTTGGAAGACTGGCAGCCTGCTTTATTGACAGCCTTGCAACACTCGGCCTTCCCGCGGACGGTGTAGGTCTCGCTTATCACTGCGGTCTGTTCAAGCAGTCTTTTGAAGACAGAAAGCAGCATGCGCGCCCCGATTACTGGCGCAAATGGGGCATGGCCAACTGGATGAGAAGAACCGACAAGCACTATAAAGTGCAGTGCGGCGATCTGGAACTGGTCTCCACAATGTATGAGATCGATGTCACGGGTTACGGCAGCAAGTGCGGCCGCCTCCGCCTGTTTGACCTCGATACAGTCAATGAAAGACTGATCGGTTCCGGGATCGACTTCGACAAGAAGGAGATCGAGAAGAACCTGACTCTTTTCCTGTATCCGGATGACAGTGACGACGCAGGAAGACTGCTCCGCGTATATCAGGAATACTTCATGGTGAGCAACGCCGCCCAGCTGATCCTGGACGAGTGCATCGAGAAGGGCAGCAACCTGCACGATCTCGCGGACTATGCGGCCATCCAGATCAATGACACGCATCCGTCTCTGGTCATCCCGGAGCTGGTGCGCCTTCTGACCGAGAAGGGCATTGAGGAGACTGAGGCCTATCAGATCGTGACCGATGTCTGCGCTTATACCAACCACACTATTTTGGCGGAAGCACTTGAGACATGGCCCAGACAATATATCAAGGCCGTCGTTCCCCACCTGATTCCCATTCTCAAGAGAATGAATGAGGCCGTCAAGGCCAAATACAAGGATCCGTCCGTGCAGATCATCGACGAAAACAGCAACATCCATATGGCGCACCTGGACATCCATTACAGCCACTCTGTCAACGGCGTCGCGAGACTTCACACAGAGATCCTCAAGAACACGGAGCTCAACAACTTCTACAAGCTCTATCCCGAGAAATTCAACAACAAGACCAACGGGATCACATTCCGCAGATGGGTCGTGGAGTGCAATCCGGAGCTGACCGAGCTGATCAGCGAGAAGATCGGAGAAGAGTGGAAGACGGATGCGGACCAGCTGGAGAAGCTTCTTCCCTATACGGAAGATCCGGAATTCCTGCAGTGCATCCTGAACAGGAAGAAGACAGAGAAGCAGAAATTTGCCGCATGGCTGGAAAAATACCAGGGAGACAAGGTGGATCCCAGATCTGTCTATGACGTGCAGATCAAGCGCCTGCACGAGTACAAGAGGCAGCAGCTGAACCTTCTGTGGGCCATCGACTGCTACCTGCATATCAAGGACGGCTTCAGGCCGCGCAGACCGGTCACTGTATTTTTTGGCGCGAAGGCGGCGCCCGCTTATGTGATCGCGAAGGACATCATCCATGCCATCCTCGCTTTCAGCCAGATCGTCAACAACGATCCGGAAGTAAGCCCTTATCTGAAAGTGATCATGCTTCGCAACTACAACGTGTCCATGGCGGAGAAACTGATTCCCGCATCGGACATTTCCGAGCAGATTTCGCTGGCTTCCAAGGAAGCCAGCGGGACCGGCAATATGAAGTTCATGCTCAACGGCGCCGTGACGCTGGGAACCATGGACGGAGCCAACGTGGAGATCGCCGAGCTGGTAGGAGAGGACAATATCTTCACATTCGGACAGTCTTCTGAGGAAGTCATCGAGCACTACAAGAAGGCGGACTATGTAGCCAAGGACTGGTACAAGAAGGACAAGAGACTGCAGAGCGCCGTCGATTTCCTCATCAGCGAAGAGATGGTGGAAGCGGGCGACAAGAAGCTTCTTACGCAGCTCTACAACGAGCTTCTGAACAAAGACTGGTTCATGACCTTCCCGGATTTCGAGAGCTACTGTAAGGCCAAGGACAAGGCACTGGAGGCCTATGAGGACAGAAAGAGCTGGGCGAAGAAGATGGTTGTCAACATCGCCAAGGCCGGCTACTTCTCCTCTGACAGAACGATTGCGCAGTACAATAAAGACATCTGGCATCTGTAATCCGATGCGCAGGTCCAAACAGGAACTGAAAAGCAAAAGCAGTCCGGCGTGAAATGCCGGGCTGCTTTTTTTCTTCAATATTCAAAACGCTGCTTCAATATTCAAAATTCGAAGTGGACAGCCGGGAAACGCGGCTTAGCGGACGATCGCGTTGATCACCCCGTCGAAGGACTCGACTTTGCGTACGAATTCGGCGTGGTCGATTTCTGCGTTGGGCTGAAGGGTAACAAATGCCGAGTATACTTTGACGCCGGATTCATCCGTCTCTCCCTCAATCTGCAGCGCTTTGATGGCAATGTTGCGGTCCTTGCAATAGCGCAGGATGTGGTCGAGGGTCTCTTTGTGCTGATAATTGATAATGCAGCGGAAAGCCTTAACCCGCCTGATTTTGATCTTGCCGAGGACGATCTCCGAGAAGAGAATGCAGACCGTACCGAGAATTGCGCCTTCATAGAAGCCGGCTCCGATGGCTAAGCCAATGATACCGGTTGCCCAGAGGCCGGCCGCTGTGGTAAGGCCCTTGACCGTCCTGTGACCGGTGACAATGATGGTGCCGGCGCCGATAAAGCCCAGTCCGGTGATGACCTGGGCGGGAAGTCTGGACATGTCCGTCGGAAGGTTCATCACCAGGTAAATATAGTGGCCGGTGAGCGAAGCGGTCGTCGCGCCGATGATGATCAGGATGTGGGTGCGGAAACCGGCAGGCCTGTTCTTGGCGGAGCGCTCGATGCCGATCAGGCCTCCGCAGAGGATCGCCAGGATCATGCGGAAAAGAATAGTAACTGTATTGATGTCACGAAGACCGTTAAATGCTGAGATCACGGAAAACCTCCTATGTGATGGATGGAATGGATGCAGATTGATGACGACGATGACGTAATGCCGTTAATCCCTACGCGATCAGCTCATGGATCGTGTGTACGTAAGGGAGCTCCGCGACGGTGGAGAGCATACCCGAGTGAGAAGCGTTGCCGCGTCCCATCTGAAGAACAATGACCGCAGCCGGATACTTGCTGCCTTCCCGCTTGGTCCGCTCCACATCAATATCATAGACTGTCGCATTTTCACCCCTTATGGCATCTGTAATCTCATCCAGATACTCAATGGAAGTGAACTCCACGTAGATCGTCATATTGCGGAGTCTTCTCTTAAAGGCGCCTTCCAGAGGATAGATGACATCCAGCACAACGACGAGGATGACAAGCACGATGATCACGCAGTCGTACATGCCGGCGCCGGCGGCAATGCCCATGCAGACGGAGGAGAACAGGCCTGCGGCGGTCGTCAGTCCGCTGACCTGCTGATGGCCGGAGGAAAGGATCGTGCCCGCAGCCAAAAAACCGATGCCGCTGATAACCTGCGCGGAATAGCGGGAGGCGTCAAATTTCATGCCGACTTCCGCAACGATGGGCGCCCACTGCCCGGTCATCATTTCATATTCATAACAGGCAAGAAGGACCGACAAGGCGGCGCCGACCGCAGTCAGCATATAGGTGCGGATGCCCGCGTTCTGTTTCTTCTTGGCTCTTCCATAGCCGAGAACGCCGCCGCAGGCCATGGCGAGCAAAAGCCGCACGACGACGGAGGCAAAATTAAATGCATGTAAATAAGAGAATGCAGTGCCCATGGTATTCCTCTCTTTGATCAAGTGAACGTGTCACAGATTCCTTTGTCCGGTCTGCACAGCTGACTTGGTAAAGAAATCTACATAGCTTTGTAAAGTACGTAAAGAAACACTAAAATAATTATAAAGGACACATCAAATCCATGCAATGGACCTGATTCCTATTTCTCAAGCTTGCCCTGAACAGACGGCTCTGTTATAAAGAAAGTATGAGAAAATCGCTCTCCGAATGGTGGTAAAGATGGACGACAGACAGCGTAAGACGAACGACAGACGGCTTAAGAAGATCAGGGAAAAGAGAAACCGGGAACGGCAGGCCAAGCTTGAATATGGGCTTGCAATTGGGGCGGGAATCTGTTTCCTGCTGATTTGCGTGGCCGTACTATCCAAGTGGACCAAAGCTGCGCATGAAAAGAAGCTGATGGAGGAAGAGAGGGAGAAAGAAGCGCGGGAAGAAGAACTCTTATCGGACAGCGTCCTGCAGTACAAGGACCTGATGCACTACTATGCGGCAGAGGAAGGAATTGAGTCGCATGTGCCGGTTTTACTAGCGATCATGGAGGCGGAGACCAAGGGCGAGCGGGACGACGTCATGCAGTCGAGCGAATCGCTGGGATTAGAACCCAACTCCCTTGGACCGGAGGCGTCGATCGAGCAGGCCTGCAGCTATTACAGCCAGCTCCTGGACATTGCGGAGGACCAGGGGTGCGACGAAAAAAGCGTGATCCAGGCCTATAACTACGGGCCGGGCTACTTATATTATGTCGCGGATCACGGCGGCAAGCACTCTTTTGACCTCGCGGTCAGCTATGCGGAGGAGATGTCGGGCGGACGGACCTCCGCCTACACCCATGAGATTGCGGACTTCAACGGGAACTGGATGTATCTGTACGGAAATATGTATTATGTAAAGCTTGTGGAACAGTATCTGCCGGACTAAACGGCAGGCGTATCGCACAAAAATGCAAAAAATCCGGGCTCTGCTGCGATGGCAGCGAGGGCCCGGATTTCTTATGTTGCAGAAGGGCTTTAAGCTTCGTTAAATTCGACGACTTTGCCGGGGTTTAAGACCAGATTGGGGTCAAAAGCCAGCTTGATCGCCTTGTGAAGCTCGATGATGCGGGGGCCGACGAAGTCCTTGAAATAGGAAAGACGTCCGTTTCCGATGCCATGTTCGCCGGAAAGCTGTCCGCCAAGACGTTTGGAGAGGGCGTACAGTTCCTTGAGGCTGGCCGTCGTCGCGGCTTCCCACTCCGCATCCGTCATCTCGGGACCGCGGAGCATCTCGGTGTGAATATTGCCGTCGCCGCAGTGGCCGCAGGGCTCAACACGGATGCCATGGGAGAGCGCAATGCGCTTGGCGGCCTTGACATATTCCGCGATGGCGCTTCTGGGAACGACCACGTCGCACTCTTCCTGCATGACGGAATCGGCCTTCATGCCCTCGAGAATGCCGCCGCGCACGGACCAGACCTGCGCGATGCGATCGGGCGTATCCGCCACAAAGACGTCGATGGCGCCCTGGCGGAACGCGGCGTGGGCACAAACCTCAATCGCGCCGTCCAGCTCCTGGGGCGTTGTGGAGTCGTACATGACCAGCAGTACGGCGTCGCCGTCCTTGACGGGAAGACTCCGCTCCAGCGTGCGCTCGACGATGTCAAGCAGCTCTCTTTCCAGGAACTCGATCGCAGTCGGGATATAGGGAAGGGCCAGCACATGGGGCACCATGTCCGCACAGGCCTCCAGGCTCTCGAAAGGAATGACCAGTGTGGCGGTATATTTGGGCGTGGGGAGGAGCTTGAGCGTGACCTGGGTCACGATGCAGAGCGTCCCCTCGGAGCCGATGACCAGATCCTTGATGGAATAGCCGGTCGTATTCTTGACGACGTTGGAGGAGAACTGCTCGATGGAGCCGTCGGGGAGGACGGCGCGCATGCAGCGCACGAAGTCCCTGGTCAGTCCGTAGCGGACGGCCTTCATGCCGCCGGCGTTGGTGATGACATTTCCGCCGATCGACGCGTTCTTCTCGCCCGGATCCGGCGGATAGAAGAGTCCCTCGGCGAGCGCCGCCTTCTGCACGTCGATGAGGAGCGCGCCGGGCTCGCAGGTGACAGTCTGGTTCTTGTGGTCGATGGGGAAGATCCTGTTCATGCGCATGACGGACAGCATGACGCCGCCGTACTTGCAGCTGGAGCCGCCGGCAAGGCCCGTTCCCGCGCCGCGCACGACGACAGGAATATTGTGCTCGTTGCAGTACTTCATGATCTTGGAAATTTCTTCCTCATTCTCTACTTCGACATAGAGCTCCGGCGGGTAGGTGCCGTAGTTGGGCATCTCGTCGTGATAGTAATCTTCGGAGATCTCAGCGCCGACCTTGACGCGGTGCTCGTCTGTGACGCTTCGGATGTAGTCGCAATCCGCTGCATCCATTTTCTTGTAAGGATAAGCCATGATTCAAGTTCCTTTCTGACTTTCTATATAGGGGGCAAAATACGGCTGATCTGTATTTTGACATGCGTCCGAACAAAGGAATACCGTCCGCGCGGTGATTGCACGGACGATTTCCAATACAACATATTGATTATTATTGAGCAAAAAAGCGATCATTCTTCGTCGCTCAGCGCCTCGGTCTGCTGTACGAGGACCTTCTTGCTGTAGCTGGAGAAGGCATCCTCTACGAGCGCCTCGTCCGGCTTGGGGGTGATCAGAGAGACCACGGGGACGATTACAAGGCCTGCCAGCATGCAGAACGCGCCTGCGTTGATGGGGGACTGCAGCGGCGCCGGAAGTACCGGGCGGGCGAACAGGTCCACAAGCATGAAGATGACGGAGAAGAAGAAGCTTGTCCAGCAGGCCAGGCTTGTTGTCTTCTTCCAGTACAGGCCAAAGAGGAAGGGGGCGAGGAATGCGCCTGCCATAGCGCCCCAGGAAATACCCATCAGCTGTGCGATGAAGGTGACGTTGGACTTGTACTGTACCAGCGCGATGATGACGGAGATCAGAATGAAGACAACGATCAGCCAGCGCATGATCAGAAGCTGCTTCTTTTCGTCCATTTTCTTAAACACATGGCCGCGGATCAGGTCCAGGGTGATCGTGGAACTGGAAGTCAGAACCAGCGAAGACAGCGTGGACATGGAGGCGGAGAGCACCAGGATGACAACGACGCCGATCAGAAGGTCCGGAAGGCCGGAGAGCATGGTCGGGACAACGGAGTCAAAGCCGTTGGCCGCGATGTCGATCTGATCAGAGAACAGTCGGCCGAAGCCGCCCAGGAAGTAGCAGCCGCCTGCTACGACGAAGGCAAACAGTGTGGAGATGATCGTACCGGTTTCAATGGAACGCTCATTCTTGATGGCGTAGAATTTCTGGACCATCTGGGGAAGTCCCCATGTTCCCAGGGATGTCAGGATCACGACGCCGAGAAGGTTGAAGGGGTCGGGACCCAGGAAGGAAGCGAAGATGCCGGGCGTTGTAGAAACGGTCTCATCGCTGACTCTTGCAAGGCCGTCCATGGCTGCCATGAGGCCGCCCTTGCTGTTCAGAACGGCGACGATGACGGCAGTGATACCGACCAGCATGATCAAACCCTGGATGAAGTCGTTGATCGCGGTAGCCATGTAGCCGCCGACGATGACGTAAATACCTGTGAGAACTGCCATTGCAATAACGCAGATGGAGTAGTCAATGTTGAAGGCCATACCAAACAGTCTGGAAAGACCGTTGTAGAGGGATGCGGTGTAAGGGATCATGAAGATGAAGGTGATAATGGAAGCGGCGATCTTGAGATTCTCACTTCCAAAACGCTTGCCAAAAAATTCAGGCATCGTGGCGGTGTCCAGATGCTGGGTCATGATCCTTGTGCGTCTGCCGAGGATCCTCCATGCAAGGAGAGAACCGATGAGCGCGTTGCCGATGCCGGCCCATGTGGCGGCAATACCGTATTTCCAACCGAACTGACCTGCGTACCCGACGAAGACGACTGCGGAGAAATAGGAGGTACCGTAGGCAAATGCTGTGAGCCAGGGACCGACGGAGCGGCCGCCCAGGACGAATCCATTGACGTCAGTGGCAGTTTGTCTGCAGTAGAATCCGATGCCCACCATTACGGCAAAGAACAGCAGAAGCATCAATACTTTGATAATCATTTGAGTATCCTCCTTAAAATAGTTTGTAATTCTCCCTGCGCTCCCGGGTCCAGAGCGGCAGATGTCCGATTTAGTACTTTAAAGTTTAACACTTTAAAGTGCAGTGCTTCGACGCTTTGAAGTGTAACACTATTCATTTTGTGAGTCAATGACTTTTTTTAATATTTTTTTAAGAATTTTGACCAAGGATTGTCAAAAAACAGTATAGTTAGGGGTAGATAGGAGGTTTTACAGATGAAAATCTTAATTACAGTACCGTTTACACAGAAGCAGAAGGAGAGGCTGCAGGCGCAGATGCCTGGCGCCGACTATACATACACAACCAGGATCAAAGCGACGGATGACCAGATCCGGGAGGCGGATATCATTCTCGGCAATCTGCCGGTGGGAAGACTTTCACAGGCGGAAAATCTCAAATGGCTGCAGCTCAATTCCTCAGGGGCGGACGCCTACGCAGCAGAAGGAGCGCTGGCGCCGGAAGTCATACTCACAAATGCCACAGGCGCATACGGTCTGGCAATCAGCGAGCATCTTCTCGCGACGACCTTTTTCCTTAAAAAGAAGCTGGGAAAGTATTACCGCAATCAAAAGGAAAGGGAGTGGAAGGACGAAGGCCAGGTGACGGCCATTGCCGGCAGCAGGACCCTGGTGCTCGGTCTTGGAAGCATCGGCGGCGACTACGCGCGCAAGATGGCGCT
This sequence comes from uncultured Lachnospiraceae bacterium, assembly GCA_900319245.1. Taxonomy (GTDB): domain Bacteria; phylum Bacillota; class Clostridia; order Lachnospirales; family Lachnospiraceae; genus CAG-791. The sequence continues at coordinate 61,428 of ONNQ01000001.1, forward strand.
TCTGGGAAGCCGCGTCATTGGAATCCGGCGCACCAAAGCGGCGTGTCCGGACTATCTGGAAGAGATCGGCACCTTCGAGGACATAGACCGTTTCCTGCCGGAGGCGGATATTGTGGCCATGGCGCTTCCCAACACGCCCCAGACCTATCACATTATGAATGAAGAGAGACTTTCGGGGATGAAGCGCGGCAGTATTCTGCTCAATGTCGGCCGTGGAACTGCGATCGATCAGGACGCCCTTGTCAAAGTACTGAGAAACGGACCGCTGGCCGGCGCATCGATCGACGTGACGGATCCCGAGCCTCTGCCGGCGGATCATCCGCTCTGGTGCTGCGAGAATCTTCTTCTGACGCCGCATATCGCAGGCGACTATCACCTGCAGGAGACGCTGGACCAGATCGTAGAACTTTTTATCGACAACCTGGGCCGCTATGCCAGGGGGAAGGAGCTTCGAAATCCGGTGGACAAAAAGACCGGGTACAGAAAGACGCAGTGAAGTACACATAAGATCGAGTTCAAAAGACCGGCTGGTCGGGTTTTCTAAAATGGAAAGAACGGAAACGAGATTTCCATTATATTGCAAAATAATGGAAAATATGGTAATATCCTTCTGACAAAAGGAGGAGTCATATGACGATCGAGGAGATGAGAAAAAAGAAAAGGGAACTCGGATATACAAATCAGATGATCGCGGAGCGGACGGGAATCCCGCTCAGCACTGTGCAGAAGATCTTTGCCGGCGCAACCGCGTCTCCCAGAAGGGATACTATAGCCGCGCTGGAGAAGCTGCTTGCACCGGGCACGGGCGAGTACGGGGAATTCAGGCCTGATACGCCGTCTGTCAGAGAATCAGTACCAGCTTATAGTGGAAAGCCGTCCCGGCCGGGCATAGACGGCACACAGGCCCTGCGGTCCGGAACCGGCCCCCATACGCTCAAGGATTATCTGGAACTGCCGGAGGATCAGCGGGTGGAGCTCATCGACGGAGTATTCTATGACATGGCGGCTCCGACAACGATCCACCAAAGCATAGCCGGCTTTTTGCATAAGAAACTTCTGGACCATGTTTTAGAACACAAAGGTCCCTGTTATCCTTTTATATCACCGGTTGACGTGCAACTGGACTGCGACGACAAGACTGTGCTCCAGCCTGATGTGCTGGTTGTCTGCGACAGAAGCAAATACAGAAACTGCAGGGTATTTGGCGCGCCAGATCTGGTCGTGGAAGTGCTGTCTCCTTCATCGAGGAAGAAGGATATGCAGATCAAATTGGCCAAGTATTACAATGCCGGCGTAAGGGAATATTGGATCATCGATCCCGAGAAGAAACTCCTTGTGCAATATGACATGGAACATTTGGAACTGCCGGTGGTCTATAATGCCGATATGGAGATCCCGGTCCTGATCTGGGATGGGACCTGCAGGATCGATCTGAAGGAGATGTATGAGGCAATCAGCTTTCTCTGGGAGACGGATTGAGGGATGGAAAGCAGTGAAAGTCCGGAAGGGTAGTTCGGACCCGGATACAAGAAAGCAGCTTCGGAAAACGAGACAGGCAGACCAAGGGAAGCAGGCGCTTCGGGCGGATCTCATTGTCGGACCTTGACGAATGTGATAGGATGAATAAGGTAACAAACCGTGCCGGTGCAATACCGGCGCGGTGATAACTGAATCATGCGGAAGGTGTCGGGCGCATGCGGGTAAGGCCGCATGTGTCCGGTGAAAAGGGAAGCAGGTGAGAGTCCTGCACGATCTCGTCACCGTGATTCGAGAGCGCATGCCTATGATCCACTGGGAGACCGGGAAGGAAGGTACAGCGCGTCTGATCGATCAGCCGGGAGACCTGCCTGCCGCAGTACGAGGGAGCCGCAGTGCGCGGATTCCGGGCCACGAGGCATTGGCTGTACGAAACATGGAGATTGGTGGAACCTGCACCGGTCTGTTTGTGCTATGTACTTCGCCCCTCGGCGAAGTTTTTTGATGCTTTTTAATCCTGGCGCCTGCAGTAGAGTCCCGCCCGGTATCGTTGAGCGGAGCAAGCAGGGGCTCACAGGATTAGAATGGTGCAAACATAAGGAGGAGAGACAGATGAAGAGATTAGCAGCAATGATAGCGCTTATGCTGACAACGCTTACGATCGCCTCTTGCGGTGGTAAGCAGACAGCAGCTGAACCCGCAACTGAAGCGGCAACAAGCACTGCAGGAGAGGCAGCTGCAGAGACAGCGAATGAAGCAGAGGCAGCGGATGAAGCGGCGACCGATGACGAGGTACAGGCACCGGCGCTGGCGCTTCCGGACGGTTACTACACAGCGGATTTCAAGACGGACGGCAGTATGTTCCACGTCAATGAGGCGAAGGACGGAAAAGGTATCCTTACCGTAAAGGACGGTGAGATGACGATCCATATCGTGATGCCCTCGAAGAATGTCGTAAATCTTTTCCGGGGATCAGCGGAAGACGCACAGAAGGATGGCGCAGAGCTCATTCAGCCGAAGGTTGAGGAAGTCACATACAGCGACGGCACGACGGAAGAGGTGAACAGCTTTGACGTTTCTGTGCCCTATCTGAATCAGACATTTGACCTTGCGCTGGTAGGAACAAAAGGAAAATGGTACGACCATAAGGTATCGGTTTCCAATGCGGTGCCGATGGATGCAGCAGGATCCGAGGTCAGTGAAGAGGACCAGAAGGCAGCGGATGAAGTGGCAGCCCTGATCGACGCGATCTATGTACAGGAATGGACCGAAGAGACCGATCAGATGTGTGCGGACGCCAAGGCGGCCTGGGACGCGCTGACGGATGCGCAGAAGGCGCTGGTGGAAGGCGAATCGGCGGATCCTGACTATTTTGGCAGAGATACAGGCGATGCGTCGAAAGATGATCCCCGTAACGGCGATGAAATTGGCGAGAAGGAGCTTCTCGTCGTGAGTTTTGGAACTTCCTTCAACGACAGCCGCGCGGAAGACATCGGCGGTATTGAGAGTGCGCTGCAGGAAGCATATCCTGACTGGGCGGTGAGAAGAGCCTTTACCGCGCAGATCATCATCAATCATGTGCTGGCAAGAGACGGAGAGAAGATCGACAATGTGGAGCAGGCGCTGGAGCGCGCGGCAGCCAACGGCGTGAAAGAACTGGTCATTCAGCCCACGCATCTGATGCACGGCGCGGAATATGATGAGCTCACGCAGGCTGTGGACAATTTCCGCGATATGTTTGAATCTGTCGAGATCGCAGAGCCCCTTCTGGGTGAAGTCGGCGCAGATGCTTCTGTAGTCAACGCGGACAAGGAGACGGTCGCAAAGGCGGTCGTACAGACAGCTGTCGAGGCTGCAGGATATGACAGCATTGAGGCGGCCGCAGAGGACGGAACCGCGTTCGTGTTTATGGGACATGGAACTTCCCACGCAGCAAAGGTCACTTACAGTCAGATGCAGACACAGATGGAAGATCTCGGTTTTAACAATGTCTTTATCGGAACCGTGGAAGGCGAGCCCGAGGAAACTTCCTGCGAGGCGGTCATCGAGAAGGTCCGGGAAGCGGGATACACCAAAGTTGTCTTAAGACCTCTCATGGTCGTCGCAGGCGATCACGCCAACAACGATATGGCGGGCGAAGACGAGGACTCCTGGGTGAGTCAGTTTGAGGCAACCGGCGCATTTGAGAAGGTCGACACGCAGATCGCCGGTCTCGGAAGCATTCCCGCCGTGCAGGAGATCTATGTACAGCACACCGGAGAAGTTATGAAGTAAGACGCGAACATCAAACACACAAGTAAAAAAGCGCGGATGCCGGAATCGTTTTCTGTGTACGGTATCCGCGCTTTGTGATAGGGGAACAAAAGAGGCATAAAAGGGCACAATGAAGGCGATTGGAAGAGCAGCAATCTGGTTTATACTGTCTATATGGATCATTATGGCGGCTGGATGCGCCGGCAGTGATACGGCGCAGCGGGAAGAAGGGCCTGTATGCTGGGCGTCCGCGCAGCTGCAAGGCGGCAGCGGCAAAGCATTCGTGGAGACGCCCTGCCCGGTCTATAAAAAAGAGGGAACGCTGTGCGCGCTGATCACCTGGAGCAGCGACCACTACGACTATATGATCGTAAATGAGAAAAAGATTCTGCAGGTCAACACGGAAGGCAATGCGCAGTTTATGGTCCCTCTGGGCAGTCTTGAGGAGATCGCCGGTGAAGCGGCGGGTGCGGAGTCCGGCGGTGCTGAAATGTTGCCGGATGCTTTAGGTGGAACTTCGCTTGAGATTGATGTGCAGGCGGACACGACTGCGATGAGTACGCCCCACTTGATCGACTACACGCTTTCATTTGTTTTTTATAAAACGCAGGAAGAAGCGGAGGGAGCCGGGACGGAAAAGGCTGATGACGGCGACTCTGCGCAAGAAGAGGAAACGGCGGTTGACGAAGAAGTGATGGAAGAAGCGGCAGCCGTTGAAGAGGCCGGCGAAGCGGAGAAAGCATCCCAAACACTTTCTGGAGAAAAGGCGCCTGACATTGATGGCCTGACATTCTTATCTAAAGATGAAAATGTGTATGCGGAGTGTTTTGCCATCTATCGGTATGAAGGCGGATATGCGGTGCTCTCTGTCGACGACGGACGCCGCTATTTGATCGTGCCGGAAGGGGGCGCGATTCCGGAAGGTACAGACGGACAGGGCGGCGGTGCAGTCCTGAAAGATGAAGACGGACAAGAGCTGATTGTTCTGCAGCAGCCGCTGGACCGAATCTATCTGGCGGCCTCAGCGGCCATGTGCCAGTTCGATGAGATCGGCGCAGTTCGAAATGTGATCCTGTCGGGGCTGGAGCGGGATGACTGGTATATAGAGTCGGCCCGGGAAGCGATGGACCAGGGCACCCTTTCCTATGGCGGCAAATACAGCGAGCCGGATTATGAGAGGATCGTTGAAGCCGGCGTCAATCTGGCCATCGAGTCCACTATGATCCTGCACGCACCCAAAGTGCAGGAGAAGCTGGAGCTTCTGGGCATCCCTGTTTTCATCGACCGCTCGAGCTATGAGAGTGAGCCGCTCGGAAGAGCGGAGTGGGTCAGGGTCTACGGCCTTCTCACCGGATGCGAAGAAGAGGCGGCGAAGGCATTTGATGAGCAGAAGGGGTACGCGGAGGCGTTAGCACCTATCCCGGAAGGAGATACCCGTTCACTTGCTGTCTTTTCGATCAATGCGGCAAGACAGGTCGTGACAAGGAGCCGCGAGGGATATCTGGGCAAAATGGTTGAGATCGCAGGCGGTACACTGTGCACGCCGGTTTTGGACAGCAGTCTTGCGACGGAAACGGTCAGCATAGAGTCCTTCTATGCGGCAGCCGAAGACGCAGACATTCTGATCTACAACGCCTCTATCGAGGACGCCCCGGAGGACCTTGCTGAACTTTGTGCGAAGGACAGTATTTTGACACAGTTCCGCGCAGTCAGCGAGGGAAATGTGTGGTGCATGCGCAGTTCTCTATACCAGAACGCGAACCGGACCGGTGCGATCCTGCGGGATCTGCATGCCATCGTGACGGGAGAAGCGGGCGATGAGACGGAGTTTTTCTACAGGTTAAAGTGAGGAGATCGTGGCAGGAAATCTGATGATCCAGGGCACCATGTCCGGTGCCGGAAAGAGCATACTGACAGCGGGAATCCTGCGTGTTCTGCGGCAGGATGGCTACCGCGTGGCGCCGTTTAAGTCCCAGAACATGGCGCTCAATTCGTATGTGACGCGGGAAGGGCTGGAGATGGGCCGCGCCCAGGTCGTACAGGCGGCCGCGGCGGGGATGGAACCCTCTGCGGACATGAATCCCATCCTTCTAAAACCCATGGGCGACACGACGTCGCAGGTCATCGTAAACGGCAGACCGATTGGGAAAATGCGCGCCGCCGACTACTATAAGGTCAAAAAATCGCTCGTCCCCGATATCCTTGCCGCATACGAGAGGCTTCGTGAGCGGGCGGATATCATCGTGATCGAGGGAGCAGGCAGCCCTGTTGAGATCAACCTGCGGGAAGGGGATTTTGTCAACATGGGGCTCGCTGAAATGGTGGACGCGCCGGTGCTGCTTGCGGGCAATATCGACCCCGGCGGTGTCTTCGCGCAGCTTCTCGGAACGATACAGCTTCTGAGGCCGGAAGAGAGGGCCCGCGTCAAAGGACTGATCATCAACAAATTCCGCGGAGATGTAAGTCTGCTGCAGCCGGGGCTCGACATGTTTGCCGAATACTGCGACATCCCCTTCGCGGGCGTTGTTCCGTGGATCAGGCTGGACCTTGACGAAGAGGACAGCATGTCGGAGAAGCTCGCGGGGCGGGGAGCCGGAGCAGGAGCAGATACTTCGGTGGATATTGCTGTGATCCGCCTGCCTTATATCAGCAATTATACGGATTTCGCGCCGCTCGAAAGGCTTCCGGGTGTCACTGTGCGCTATGTCGCAGAAGCTTCTTTACTGGGACAGCCCGACCTGATCATCCTGCCCGGGACCAAAAACTCGATCGGCGACCTTCGCTGGCTCCGTGAATCGGGTATGGAAGCCCGCATTCGGGATGCGGCCGGCAGATCTCTTCTGATCGGGATCTGCGGCGGCTTCCAGATGCTGGGAAGAAGAATTCTGGATCCATTGGGAAGTGAGACCGGCGGTACGGAAGATGGACTGGGACTGCTTCCTGTTGAAACGCTCTTCAGCGCGGATAAGTATACCAGGCAGGTTCATGGAACTGCCCGGCAGCTGCCCGGCGTGTGGGCACCGCTCTCAGGACTGCCTGTTTCAGGCTATGAGATCCATATGGGAAGGACGGAATATCTTGCAGATGGGGATAAAGGAACATTTGTATTCGCGGAACTAGCCGGTATGGAAAATGCTATGCCTGCAGAAGAAATGCCTGATGGGGCTGTTACACTTGTAGAAGAAGCTCCTGACGGAGCCGTCTGCGGGAATGTGCTTGGCACATATCTCCACGGAATTTTTGATGAAACGCCGTTCCGGAGCGCCTTAATTGACCTCTTGCGGAAGAGAAAAGAGGGAACCTGCCCAGAGGCAGAAGCTTTTCACACACTTACAGGGTGTGATACCGACCTTTCGGGAGTTGAATGTACGCTTTCGAGGCGTGAAAGTGCCCTTTCTGGGATCGAAAGCGCCCGGCAGATACAGGACAGGCAGCTGGACATGCTTGCAGACGTGCTGCGAGAGAGCCTGGACTGGGAGCTGATCTACCGGGCGATCGGAATCTAAGGGGAGAATCACAGAAATAGGAGAGAATCCATTGAAAGTCGACCACATCAGACCGCAGGACATAGAGAATACAAGCATGCAGATCATCCGTGAGGAGCTGGCGCAGATGGGAAAAGAAATTCCTGCAGAACTCGCGCCGGTCGTTATGAGGGTGATCCATACGACGGCAGACTTTGAATATGCGGATACAATGGCCTTCTCGCCCTGCGCGATTGAAAAGGCGAGGGAAGCGATCCGCAGCGGCGCCAGGATTGTGACGGATACGAACATGGCGCTTGCCGGCGTGAATAAGAAGGCGCTTGCAAAGTGGGGCGGTGAAACGATCTGTTTCATGGCGGATCCGGAAGTCGCGGAAGAAGCTTCTGCGCGCGGGATCACCCGCGCGGCCGTCAGTATGGAGAGAGCGGCAGCTCTCGATGGACCGACGATCTTCGCGATCGGGAACGCGCCGACAGCTCTGCTAACGCTCAGGGAACTGATCGATACAAAAGGATACAAGCCTGCGCTGATCATTGGAGTGCCGGTTGGATTTGTCAATGTAGTCAATGCCAAAGAACAGATCATGGAAACACAGATCCCTTGGATCGTGAACCGCGGCCGCAAGGGCGGAAGTGGTGTCGCGGCAGCAATCTGCAACGCGATCCTGTACGGGATGTAAGGAATGTGAGGAATCCTGTGCGGAATGCAGAAAATGAGGGGAATCCCGTACGTGATGTAAGAAAAGCAGGGGAAATGACAGAACAAACAGCTTTTACAGATACAGCTGAATATGTGGAAAAGGACGGCAAACGCCTGCGCCGCGGCTTCACAACAGGAAGCTGCGCAGCGGCGGCAGCGACAGCAGCGGCCCAAATGCTGATGACGGGTGAAATTGTTGAGATGGTTCAGATTCAGACGCCGGGCGGGCCGGTGTACAACGCGCAGATCCTGGATGCAGAGATCCTGGAAAAAGCATGGCCTTCCGGGCGGAAGAGGACTTCCTGTCGCTGTGCGGTCTTAAAGGATGGCGGCGACGATCCCGATATTACGACCGGCACGCGGATTGTGGCAGAAGTCTCTCTGAGCGATGAGCCGGGGATCACCATTGATGGCGGAGCAGGCATCGGCCGCGTGACCAAACCGGGATTGGACCAGCCGGTGGGACAGGCGGCGATCAACCGCATTCCCAGACAGATGATCGCAGAAAACGTGGGCAAAATATTGCGCGAATGGCAGAATATGCGGAATGCTCCCAAAGGGCTTCATGTTGTGATCAGCGCTCCGGACGGAGAAGCGATTGCGGAGAAGACCTTTAATCCCAAGCTGGGGATTGTCGGCGGCATTTCTATTTTGGGGACAACCGGCATTGTAGAGCCCATGAGTGACCGGGCGATCGTGGAGACGATCCGTGCGCAGATGCGTGTTCAGAAGGCGCAGGGGCGGCGATATGTGATCGCGGCACCGGGAAACTATGGACTGGCCTTTCTGCAGGAGCAGCATAATCTTGATGAAAGCAACGCTGTGCAGATTTCAAACTTTGTCGGCGAAGCCGTAGAAATGGCTGCGGACTTAGGCTTTGAAGGGTTTCTTCTGGCCGGCCATATAGGGAAACTGGTAAAAGTGGCAGGAGGTGCTCCCAATACCCATTCCAAGTATGGGGATCGGAGGATGGAAACTCTGTGGGAGATGGCAGCAGTGTTTTGCCCTGAAGAGAACAGAGAGAGTCTTAGAAAGGAAATCCTGGAGTGTGTCATGACGGATGCGGCGCTGGAGGTCCTGGACAGCCATGGACTAAAGGAAAAGACGGCGCAGGAGATGGCGCGAAGGATCTGCGCAAATCTGGTGCAGTGGTCCGGGGGACGGCTCAGAGCAGAGACAATTGTATTCTCTCATCAGAATCGTGAACTTGTGCGCTCACAAGGCGCAGAGGAGATGATCCGGGCCTGCATGGAAAGATGAAAAGCGGCTGAGCAGCAAGGAAGCGATGGATCAGTATGGAAAGGTGAAGATATGGTGGATTTTGTCGGAGCGGGGCCGGGGGCGCCGGACCTGATCACGTTGAGAGGACAAAAAAAGATCGAAGAGGCGGATGTGATCATCTATGCGGGATCGCTTGTCAATCCGGCGCTGCTGGAAGCGGCCAAGCCCGGCTGCGAGATCTATGACAGCGCAAAAATGACTCTGGAAGAAGTCATCGCCGTTATGGAGAGAGCGGAAAAAGAGGGCCGCAGGATCGTGCGTCTTCACACAGGAGATCCGTCTGTGTACGGCGCCATTCGGGAGCAGATGGCAGAACTGGAGAAAAGAAATATCCCTTATGCGGTGACGCCGGGCGTCAGCTCATTCTGCGGCGCGGCAGCGGCGCTGGAAATGGAGTATACCCTGCCAGGTGTCTCGCAGAGCGTGATCCTGACGCGCATGGCGGGGAGGACCAAAGTGCCGGAAAAGGAATCCATCGAGTCCTTTGCGGCGCATCAGGCGACTATGGTGCTCTTTCTGAGCAGCGGCCGGATCCCGGAACTCGTGGAGCGGTTGATCGCGGGCGGTTATACGGCTGATACGCCGGCGGCGCTGGTCTACAAGGCGACATGGCCCGAAGAGCGCAAATGGGTCTGTACGCTGGGAACATTGGCGCAGACCGCAGAGGAGAACGGCATCGACAGGACGGCACTGGTCATTGTCGGGGATGTGGTCCGCCAGAGCGGATTTGAGAGATCGAAGCTGTACGACGGATCATTTACAACCGGTTTCAGGGAAGGAAAGTGAAGTCGGAATTGAAGGAAGCGAAGCCAAAAACATGAAGCAGGAACTTACAGATGCCCAAAGAAAACAGAATAGGGGTTTTGCGATAGTATTTGCAGTGCTCATCCTGGCAGTTCTGGCCGGTGCAGTGCTCAGCACAGCGCTGGGCAGTGCCTCGATCGAACCGGGAAGGATCATGGAGATCCTCGCGGGAGGCGGAAGTGTGCAGGAGAGGAATATTTTAACACAGATCCGGCTGCCGAGGATGTGTATGACGATCCTTCTGGGCGGCGCGCTGGCAGTGTCCGGATATCTGCTGCAGACCTTCTTCGGAAATCCCATTGCGGGGCCGTATGTGCTGGGAATCTCCTCAGGCGCGAAGCTTTTTGTCTGCGCAGTGATGCTCACGGTCGTGGGAAAGAGCGGCAGGTCTTCAAGTGCCATTCTGGTGCTCGCGGCGTTTGCGGGCTCTTTGGCAGCAACGGGCTTGATCGTGGGGCTGTCGCGGTATGTCCGCCACATGGCGTCTCTCCTTGCGGCCGGTATTATGATCGGCTATATCTGTAACGCATTGACGGACTTTCTGGTTACGTTTGCTGAGGACGCGCAGATCGCGAACCTTCGCGGCTGGTCTCAGGGAAGCTTTTCGGGAATGGACTGGAAGAGTGTGGCTGCCGCAGCAGTGATCGTGGCTGCCGCGATGACGCTCACGATACTGTGCAGCAAGCCGATCGGCGCCTTTGAACTTGGCGAGGCTTACGCGGCCAGCATGGGCGTCAATGTGCGCATGTACAGAGTGGTCCTGATCATGCTCTCCAGCCTTCTGTCCGCCTGTGTGACGGCCTTTGCGGGACCTGTGTCCTTTGTGGGCATTGCAGTGCCCTTTCTGATGCGGAAGAGCCTGCGCAGTTCCAGACCGCTTGTTATGGTGCCGGCGTGCTTTCTGGGCGGGGCGGTCTTCTGCCTCTATGCGGACCTGATCGCACGGATGATGTTTGCGCCGACGGAACTCAATATCAGCACAGTGACGTCTTTGATCGGAGCGCCTGTAGTCATATATATGCTGGCAGTAAGGAAAAGGTGATCCCAAATGGAGAGATTTCTGCATCTGCACGGCCTTTCGGTGGGATATCCCACGCGGAAGGTCCTTGAGAATATCGAACTGGAAATTGAAAAGGGGGAGATCCTGACTCTGATCGGTCCCAACGGAGCAGGCAAATCCACGCTCCTGAAAAGCATCAGCGGGCAGCTGCCGCTGCTTGCCGGCTCGGTCCTGATGCAGGGCCAGGATCTGGCAAAATGCGATGCGAAAGAGAGAGCAAGGAAAATGGCGGTCGTCCTGACAGAAGCAATCCGGCCGGAGTACATGACCTGCCGCGAAGTATGCGCGGCGGGCCGTTACCCCTATACGGGACGCATGGGAATCCTGCGCAGGGAAGACGAGGAGGCCGTGGACCGCGCGATGGCCCGCATGAAGGTGGAGGACCTTGCGGAGCGGGATTTTGGCGCGATCAGCGACGGGCAGAAGCAGCGGGTGCTTGTGGCAAGGGCGCTTGCGCAGGAGACGCCGGTCCTTCTCATGGATGAGCCCACCTCTTACCTGGACATTCGCTACAGGACGGAGCTGATGGAAACCCTGCGCGGACTTGCCGCAGAAGGGAAGACGATCCTGATGTCCCTGCACGAGATCGATCTGGCTCTGGAAGTCAGCGACAGACTCCTGTGCGTAAAGGAAGGCGGCGAAGTATTCTGCGGAACGCCGCAGGAGGTGCTGACCGGTGAGAGGATCCGGGATTTGTTTGACATGCCTGCCGGAATGTACGAGAAACTCTTTAAAGAAAAGGCAGGTCAGGCAGCCCTTACACAGCAGGACCACACATTCTTCGCGAACCGAAGCTGCAAGTATTTTCCCTGCCACAAGACGGAGGACACAGACAACTTCAACTGCCTGTTTTGTTACTGTCCCCTCTATGCGATGGGGCCGGACTGCGGCGGCAGTTTCCGCTACACGAAGAAAGGCGTCAAGGACTGCACGGGATGTCTTGTGCCCCATAGAAGGGAGAACTATCCGGTCATTATGGAAAAGCTGCGGGCCTTTTACCGCCGTGGACAGGGGAACATGGAACCAGATATCCCGGCCATTCTGGAAACCGTCAACAGCGCGGAATCTCTGGCGGACTGCATGCACGGGATTACAAAGCCGGATGCAGAAATGGCGCGCCTTGTGCGGGCCGACCTGGACAGCCTTGCCATGCCGCCCGGAAGCCTTGGCCAGATAGAGACGGCGGCCATTCGCATGGCCTCGATCACAGGGAAGCGCAGGCCCTGCGCGGAGCGCAGAAGGATCATCGTCCTCTGCGCGGACAACGGCCTTGTGGAAGAGGGAATCGGGAGTGCGCCGCAGGAAGTGACCGCCGCGCAGGCCGTCAATATGACCTTTGGTCTTACCGGTATGTCTGCGATCGCAAGCGCAAGGGGCGACCAGGTGCAAGTCGCGGATATCGGGATCGCGACGCCCTACCACAGTGACAAGGTGCTCCCTCTCAAAGTCCGGGAGGGGACAGGAAATATCGTGAAAGGATCTGCTATGACCAGAGCGGAGGCCGAGCGGGCCATCCGGATCGGAATCGGGCTGGCCAGACAGGCCTCTATGGATGCGGTCGACATAGTCGGCGTCGGCGAGATGGGAATCGGGAACACGACGACTTCGGCGGCGGTGATCAGTGTTTTGACAGGCAGGTCGGCGGAAGAGGTGACCGGCTTTGGAGGCGGGATCACAGAGGAGGCCTTCCGGCACAAGGTGAAATGCGTGCGGACGGCCATCACGGTGAATCGGCCGGATCCGGACGACCCGGTAGATATTCTCGCCAAAGTGGGCGGGCTGGACCTTGCCGCCATGTGCGGTGTATTCCTGGGTTGCGCCCGTTATCAGATCCCGGTCGTGATCGACGGGCTGATCTCCGCGGCGGCTGCATTGTGCGCCGTGCGGCTCTGCCCGGACAGCAAGCGCTATATGTTTCCGTCCCACCAGTCGGCGGATAGGGGATATGCGATCGCGATGGATGCGATCGGAATGGAAGCCTGGTTCAAACTGGATATGTGGCTTGGCGAGGGCAGCGGCTGTCCGATGGCGTTTGCGGTCATGGAGGCGGCGTGCGCGGTCCTGAGCCGCATGGCGACCTTTGAAAAGGCCGGTATTGACGACAGTTACCTGGACAAGATCCGGGAAGACAGGAAACAGCAGGGATGTGATACAATATGCCGGCGCGAAGCGAAAGAGGAAAACGAGGAACGAGGATGACTTTACATAACTGGATCCTGTGCAGAATGGGCAGCATATTGATCGGCGCGGGGCTGGATCTTCTGATCGGGGATCCGCAGTGGATGCCGCATCCGGTGCGCTGGATGGGAAGCCTCATCGCGGCGCTTGAAAAGCTCCTGCGCCTGGACGGGGATTCACCGGTGGTCGAGAGGATCAAGGGCGGCGTGCTCGCGGTATTCGTCCTCTCCATCGTGACGCAGATCTCGTGGGGCCTGCTCGCGAGAGTCTACGCGGTGCATATGCTGGCGGGCATCGCACTGGAATCCATCCTGTGTTGCTACGCGCTGGCTGCAAGGAGTCTGCGGGACGCCTCTATGGACGTCTACAGGCCTCTCGTGGCGGACAGGCCCGCGCCTGCATCGGGTCAAAACATAGAAAAGGCCCGCCACGCTGTCTCCATGATCGTGGGCCGCGATACAACGGTTCTTGACCAGAAAGGCATCATTCGCGCAGCAGTAGAAACAGTGGCCGAGAACACGGCAGACGGCGTGATCGCCCCCCTGTTCTACATGATGCTGGGCGGCGCAGCCGGCGCTATGGCCTACAAGGCGGTCAACACCATGGATTCCATGATCGGATATAAGAATGAGAAATATCAGTATTTTGGCACAGTGGCAGCCAGACTGGACGATGCAGCAGGCTTTATACCGGCGAGACTGAGCGGCCTTTTGCTGGTGGCGGCGGCCGGACTGACCGGCATGGATGCGGCTGGCGCGTGGCGGATCTTCAAGCGGGACCGCTACGCCCACAAGAGCCCCAATTCGGCCCAGTCGGAGAGCGCCTGCGCGGGTGCGTTGGGCGTGCAGCTGGCGGGAGACGCGGTGTATTTTGGCCAGGTTGTGAAGAAGCCTTTTATAGGAGATCCGACCAGAGAGATCGAAGCCGAAGACATCCCGCGAGCCAATCGCCTCATGTTCGCAGCCTCGGGCCTGTGTCTTGTGCTTGTGACCGTATGTCTTGTGGCCGCAGCGCTGGTGATGCGATAAGTGAAACTTACGGAAAGTACGGAAAGCGTGTGTTTATGGAACGAGAAGTACATATCATCTATTTCACAAAGACAGGCGGCGAACTGGCCGGCAGGATCGCGGCCGACGTAGCGGCGAACTGCCCTGGTATGGAGTCTGTCTCTAAAGTATGCGGGAAAGGAATCCTGCAGGACTGGACCGCGGAGCATTTCCGCCAGGGGAACGTCCTTCTGTTCATCGGCGCCTGTGGGATCGCCGTGCGCGCCATCGCTCCGCATATCGGCGGGAAGGATACGGATCCGGCGGTGCTGGTCATGGATGAGAAGGGGAGGCATGTGATTTCCGTCCTGTCCGGCCATTTGGGCGGCGCCAATGCGTGGGCCCGCAGGATCGCAAGTATGACCGGTGCGGAGCCCGTCCTGACGACGGCGACCGACGCGGAAAGTCTGTTCGCCGTGGACCTTTTTGCAAAGCGCAATGGCCTGCAGATCGACGATTTGAAGAAGGCCAAGCGTTTCAGCGCCTGCCTGCTTGCAGAGGGGAAGGGCACACTGTTGCTTCCCCATGCGTATGCACAGGATCTGTCCTTTGAAGGGCAGACGCCGACGGAGATAGAAGTATGCGGCTTCGGAGAAGTGCTGCGGGAAGAAAGCGCACCGGAATCCGGGAATCCGGCACAGAAACCCTTTGAGAAGGAGAACGTTGTGATTGTCTCGCCTTCCGCAGCTGCGGACGACGTTCTGCACCTCATTCCCCGCTGCATTGTGCTGGGAATGGGCTGCCGCAAGGGAAAGTCTGCCCAGACACTCACACAGTTCGCCCTCGATACACTGGCGCAGCTCGGCCTTGACCGCCGCGCAGTCTGCGCCATTGCCTCGATCGATGTCAAAAAAGAGGAGCCGGGCCTTCTCTCCCTGGCCGAATCACTCGGCGTGCCCTTCGAGACCTTCGACGCACAGACGCTGGAAAGCGAAAGCGTAGAGAACTGGACCTTTGCAGAATCGGCGCGCGTACAGGAAGCGGTCGGCGTTGACAATGTCTGCGAGAGAGCGGCCGCCGCGGCAGGTGCGCACCGAATTCTTCTGGGGAAAACGGCGCGGGATGGCATGACCATATGTGTGGGAATGCGCCAGGTGGCGCTGTCCTGGGACGCAGAGGAAGAAAAGAGCCAAACCGGAAAGACGCTGTACGTGGTCGGAATCGGCCCCGGAAGCAGAGAGGGTATGACGGGGGAAGCCGAAAGCGCACTGGCGCAGAGCGACACAATTGTCGGCTATACAGTCTACAATGACCTTGTGAAGCCGTTCTTCCCCCATAAGAGGTATATGACAACGCCCATGACCGGCGAAGAGAAGAGATGCCGGATGGCGCTGGAGGAGGCGGCGGACGGACACACCGTGGCGTTGATCTGCAGCGGCGATCCGGGCGTGTACGGCATGGCCGGACTGGTGTTTACGATGGCAGAGGAATTCCCGGAGGTGAACGTGGAGGTCATCAGCGGCGTTACGGCCGCAACGAGCGGCGCCGCGCTTCTGGGCGCGCCGCTGATCCACGACTTTGCGGTGATCAGTCTCAGCGACCGGCTGACGCCCTGGGATAAGATCGAAAGGAGGCTGCGCGCGGCTGCAGAGGCTGATCTTTGCATCGTCCTCTACAATCCTTCGAGCAGGGGCCGCAAGGATCACCTGCACAGGGCGGCACAGATTCTCATAGAACAGCTGCCCGAGAGCCGGGTCTGCGGCATTGCGGACCGCATCGGCAGAGAGGGCGAGAAGACCAGAGTGCTGACACTGGGGGAACTGGCAGAGGCGGAAACAGATATGTTCTCCACCGTCTTTATTGGAAACAGCAGCACACGGCAGTTGGGAAACAAAATGGTGACGCCGCGCGGCTACCGTTCGGAGAAAGACTGAGATGACGGCTCGCACTGTGAGTTTTCACGGAGAAAGGCTGAGACGACGGCTCGCACGGCGAGTCTTTACGGAGAAAGGAACAGGATATGAGAGATTTTGGCACAGAAATTCTCCTCTTTGCAGGGACAACAGAAGGACGGGAGCTGGCGGACATTCTCGCGGGCGCAGGCGTGCGCTGCACGGTGAGCGTGGCGACGGAGTATGGGGCCCAGATCCTGGGACCCGGCGACGGGCGGACCGTCCTCAAGGGGCGACTCACAGAGGAGCAGATGGAATTTTTGATCCGCGAGGAGGCGTTTACCTGCGTCGTGGATGCGACCCATCCCTTCGCAACACAAGTGTCCAGGCAGATCAAGGAGGCGTGCACAGCGACCGGCACGGCGTATCTGCGTCTCGCGAGGGAGACAGCGGATACTCTGCCGGTCAGCGGATTCGGCATATATGAGGCGGCGACCATTCAGGAGGCGGCGCAGATCCTTCGCGGCATTTCCGGAAATCTGTTCCTGACGACCGGAAGCAAGGACCTGCCGGCTCTGACGGAAGGGATCGGGGACCCGGAAAGGATCTATGTGCGCGTACTGCCCTCTGTGGAGAGCCTGAAAACCTGCATGGAGTGCGGAATACCGGTCAACCATCTCGTCGCGATGCAGGGCCCCTTCACACAGGAAATGAATGTGGCGACGCTCAGACAGATCGATGCAGGCGCGATTGTGACCAAGGAGAGCGGCAAAGTGGGTGGATTTGACGACAAGATCGCGGCGGCGAAGGAAGTGGGAATTCCCGCGGTCGTGATCAAGAATCCGGAGCGTGATCTTCCAAGGGAAGAAAAGCTGTCTTTTGACCAGACCCTGCAGCGCCTTGCGAAGATCACCGGCGTGAGTGCGGTTGCCAAAGAAGTGCAGACCCCCGGCGCCAAGCACAGTGGCGAAGAGAGCCAGGACGATGGGGAGGCAGGCCCACGGGCGCGGGACTATGTGATGGTTGCAGTAGGCCCCGGTGACGAGAGGCACCTGACAGACGCGGCAAGACATGCGGTGGATAAGGCGGATATCGTCTTCGGCGCGCCGTCGGTCCTGGAGCGGGCGAAAAGGAGCGGTCTTCTGGGCAGCGGCAAGCGATGCGAGCCGTATTATAAAGCGGCGCAGGTGATTCCCTGCATGAAGGCGCAACCGGCGTATCGCCACGCGGCAGTCCTGTTGTCAGGAGATACGGGCCTTTACAGTGGCGCGGCACAGCTGCGCAAGGCACTGGAGGCAGAAGAAGAGCCCTGCCGCGTCAGCTATCTGCCCGGCATTTCGTCTGTAAATGCGCTCGCGGCCGCCTTGCAGGTGACCTGGGAAGATGCAGTGATACTCAGCACCCATGGGCGGGAGCGGGACGTGATCGGACATCTACGCAGAGAACCCAAGGTCTTTTTGTTAGTGGGAGGCCTGCAGGGCCTTCAGGATACGGCAAAGCGCCTGCGGGAGGCCATCGATCGAGGCGTGCTTCCGCCGTCCATCCGCATCGGCTGCGGATACAACCTTGCAGCGAAGGAAGAAGAAGCAGGATTTGTCCTTTTGGAGCATTTGGAACAAATGGACAGGCAGGGACTCTACATTCTGTATCTGGAGAACCCGGCGGCGGTGCGCAGCGCTGTGACGCCGGGCATGGAAGATGAGGCTTTCCAAAGGGCCTCCCAAGCGGTTGTCCCCATGACCAAAGAGGAGGTGCGCGTGCTGGCATTGAGCCGCCTGCGCCTTCATCGCCATACGGTGCTCTATGATATCGGCGCCGGAACGGGATCTGTGAGCGTGGAGGCGGCAAGGCTTTGCCCGGATGCGCAGATCTATGCGGTGGAGAAGAAGCCGGAGGCGGTGGAGATCCTGCGCGAGAACCTGAACCGCTATTGTCTTCACAGCGTGCATGTCGTGGAAGCGGCAGCGCCGGAGGGACTGGGGGATCTTCCTGCGCCGACCCACGTCTTCATCGGCGGAAGCGGCGCTGCACTGCCGGACATTTTACGGGCTGTGCTGGGCAAGAATCCGCGCGTGCGCATTGTCCTTACCTGTGTGACGCTGGAGACCCTGGCCCAGGCCATGCAGGCCGCCCGGGAGCTCCCGGTCACGGAGCCGCAAGTGCGCCAGATTGCAGTGAGCCGCGCGGAGACGGTGGGCCCCTATCACATGATGAAAGCGCAGAACCCGGTGTATATCATCGACTTTGAGGGACGCGCCGCTTCGATCATCCAGAGGTGAACATGAGGGAAGTAATAAACGAAGTATCGATCGAAGTATCAACCGAAACACCCAAGACAATGCTGAAAATCCCCAGAATTTTAATTGCGGCGCCTTCGAGCGGCAGCGGCAAAACACTGTTCACCTGTGCGCTCCTGCGTCTTCTGCAAAGAAAGGGGATCCGGGCGGCCGCCTTTAAGTGCGGACCGGATTACATCGATCCCATGTTTCACAGAGATGTGCTCGGTACGCCCTCCCGCAACCTGGATCTGTATCTGGCAGGGGAAGAAGGCGTACGCCGGTCCCTGGCGGCCGGCTTTCGGGAAGCCAATGCGGAAATCGCCGTGATCGAAGGCGTTATGGGCTACCTGGACGGAACCGGGGAGAGCGGCCTCACAGGCTCTTCCTACCACCTGGCGGTCTCGACGCATACGCCGGTGATCCTGACGGTCAATGCGCGGGGGATGAGCCGGTCGGCGGCAGCGCTGGTCAAAGGATTTGCGGAATATGGCACAGACAGGCAGATCAAGGGGCTCTTCCTGAACCGCGTGTCGCAGCCTTCAGCGGGGATGATCGCGAACTGGATCCGGGAGGACACAGACCTGCCCGTTCTGGCAAGCCTTCCACAGGAGAAAGCGATCACGTTCACAAGCCGGCATCTGGGCCTTATCGAGCCCGGTGAAATCCCGGATCTGCAGAACAGGATCGAACGAGCGGCGGACCTCTTGGAGGAGACGATGGACCTGGACCAGCTCCTTGCCATCGCCCGCAGTGCGCCGGACGTGAGCGCTCCCGTGGACACAGGACACACAAAAGCAGTGCCTTCCGATCGAACTGGCGCCAAAGCAGGCGGAACAGAGTTACAGACGCAGGACCCGCATTCTCCAGTAACGATCGCGGTCGCCATGGACGAGGCCTTTTCTTTTTACTATGAGGACAACCTGGAACTGCTGGCGTCGTATGGCGCGCAGATCCTTCGCTTTTCGCCCATCCATGACAGCCGGATTCCGGACGCGGACGGGCTCCTTCTGGGTGGCGGCTATCCGGAGCTGTGGGCAGAGAAATTGTCTTCTAACAAATCCATGCGCACCTCGATCCGGAGCGCAGCGGAGGCTGGCATGCCGATCCTCGCGGAATGCGGCGGATTCCAGTATCTGCAGCAGGAATTGGAGACGAAGGACGGAGCCGTATACGAGATGGCCGGCGTGCTGGATGGCCGCAGTGCGATGACCGGCAAACTGGTCCGCTTCGGGTATGTGGCGCTCAGTGCCAAAGAAGGAACAGCAGGCGAGATTCATGGCCCTGCAGCAAGGCGCAAAACCATCTATCTGGATCCCGGACAGACGATCCGCGGCCATGAATTCCACTACAGTGACAGCACTTGCAACGGGGATGCGTTCACTGCGGTCAAGCCAAACGGCCGTCACTGGGACTGCATGGTGGCGAAGGGGCGTATTTTGGCCGGTTATCCGCACTTATATTATCCCTCCTGCCCGCCTCTGGCAGAGCGATTTGTCAGCGCCTGCAGGGATTACAGGCAGGAGCGCAGCGGGACGAAGGCCAAAAGCAGTGCAAGCGGCGTATGAGCAGGAGATAGCAAAAATGCTCGCACAACGAGACTTGCATTTTTGAAGTCGCACAAAGCACTACGACACGGAGGTAACTATGAAGATCTGGATCACAGGCGGCGCCGGCAGCGGGAAATCGTCTCTCGCGCAGGACCTGGCCGCGGCCCTTTCCCAAGGCGGGGCAAAATACTATATCGCCACCATGGTCCCCAGGGACGAGGAGGACCGCAGGCGGATCCGGCGGCATATCGAGGACCGGAGCGGGATGAGTTTTGAGACCATCGAGTGCCCCTTGGGACTGACAGACCATTCGAGGGGCATCGTGCCGGATCCGGGCGGGACCTATCTTCTGGACAGCGCCACAGCGATGCTGTCCAATGCTATGTTTGGCGAGCGGGATTTTGCCTATGATCCCGACGCGGCCACGGCGGTGGCTGCGGACCTGGAGACCTTTGCAGGCCGAGTCCGGAATTTCGTGGTCGTCTCCGACGGCATCTACAGCGATGCGGTGCAGTATGATGACATGACGGAACGGTATCGAGCGGGATTGGCGCAGATCGAGCGCATAATGGCGAAGACCTGCGACACCGTGATCGAGTGCGCGGCCGGCGGCTTGATCGTGCACAAAGGCACCCTGCCTGCGGCGTATGGAGCGCTCTCATCGGCATTGGAAAGAGAGCCGGAGAACGATACAGAAACACGGCGTAAAGCCGGGGAGAATACGACATTGAAACCCACTTTGAAGCTGATCATCGGCGGCGCCTGCCAGGGCAAAACAGAATATGTGCGCACGCAGCTTGGCATTCCTGTGGAGGAAATCTTCACCTGCAGCGAAGAGCAGGTACCGAATTTTCAGGTGCGCTGCCTGGACCACTTCGAGCGCTACCTGCGTGGATGCGCAAAGCGAGGGGATGAGCCTGTTTCACCGCAAGACCTTCGTAAAGACGCCGTGATCATCTGTGAGGATATCACCTGCGGCATTGTGCCGATCGACCCGATCGACAGGCGGTGGAGAGAGATGACCGGCCGTTACCTGCAGAAGATCGCCGGAACAGGCGCAGACGTCATTCGCATGGTCTGCGGCATTGCACAGATTCTCGCAAACCCGGTAAAGAAGGAGCAAGGGCCGCACAAGGAGATCCTCCTTCTGCGCCACGGGATGACGCAGGCCAATGAGAAACATCTCTACTGCGGAAGTCTGAACTGGCCGCTCAGCCCTGCAGGGAAAGAGGCACTGCGAAGAAAAGCAGCCGCCGCGGATCACCTTGACGGGGAGTGGGACGCCTATTATACAAGCGGCATGAAAAGAACCGATGAGACGCTGCAGATCCTGTTTGGCGAAGAAGCAGCCAAGGCGCGCAAGATGTGTGCGGGCCTTAAGGAGATGGATTTTGGCATCTTTGAAGGAAAGTCCTATGAGATGCTCCGCGAGGATCCGGTCTATCAGGCGTGGATATCGGGGGACAACGAAAAGAACGTATGCCCCGGCGGCGAGAGTGGAGAGCAGATGCGGCGCAGGGTCTTAGAGGCACTGGACCGGATCCTGCAGAACGAGACGGCGGAGCGCATTGTGATCGTGACGCACGGCGGTCCGATCGCAGCTATTATGCAGACTCTTTTCCAGGAGCAGAAACGAAACCGCTATGAGTGGCAGCCCTCGTATGGAGAGGGGTATCTGCTGCAGATCTCGTTAAAGGACATGAAAACCTCTTATCACGCTTTCCCGGCGGAAAACCGGAGATAGATAAGAGCAGAAGAAGGAAATGGAGAGCAGTATGACCTGGATTCGCTCCTTATGCACCGCATTCGCAATGTATTCCCGTCTGCCGGTGCCATGCGGAAACTGGAAAAAAGAAGATATGCAGTATTCCATAGGGCTGTTCCCGCTTGTGGGGGTTGTGGTCGGTGCGTTGGAATACATTTGGATGTATGGCGCGCAGCGTGTCAGCGCAGGCGGCCTGCAGGGCATATCGCCAACAGCGCTCTTTTTGGCGCAGGTTCTGATCGCGTGCATCATACCGGTCCTTGTGACCGGCGGGATTCACGTGGACGGATTTATGGACACCAGCGACGCCCTGAGCTCTTGGGGCGACAGAGCCAAAAAACTGGAAATTCTCTCAGACCCTCATATCGGCGCTTTTTCCGTGATTTCACTCATGACGCTGGCGGCTTTCTGGATCGCAGCAGTGGCGGTGATCGCGGGAAGCGGCGATGCGCGGTGCTGGGGCATATTTGGATTGGAGTTTGTTTTGGCTAGAGCGCTGAGCGGTCTTGCGGCCGTGCGCTTTCAGAATGCGCGGGGAGAGGGCACTTTGTGGGCCTTCACAGATCTGCCTGCGTCGGCCCGCCGCATCAATACGATCCTGCTGACAGTAGTTGCGGTCCTTTCGTCCGCAGGAATACTGGCGTTGCATCCGATTTGCGGCTGTGCGGCAGCAGGTATGTCAGTGATGATTTGGGGACTCTACAGGCGCAGGGCCTATCGGGATCTAGGCGGCATCACCGGAGATCTGGAAGGGTGGTTCCTCTGCCGGTGCGAAGTGGCTGCGGCGTGCGCACTGGCTGTGGTGTACCTGTTTGCAGTGAGATAGCAACACAAGATTACTTATGGAGGTAATACGTGGAGCACGGCGGAGATATTTATACAAATAGAGGGATAGAGCTGGATTTCTCGGTGAATCTGAATCCGCTGGGACCACCGGAAGAGGTGAGGAGCGCGCTGCAGTCTATGTTGGATGCCAGCGCATGTTATCCGGACCCGCACTGCAGAGAACTGCGGCATGCATTGGCACGTAAACTGGAAGTGCCGGAGGAGTGGGTTTTGTGTGGCAACGGCGCCTCAGAACTCCTGCTGGCAGCTGCGCAGGCAATCCGGCCGGCCAAAGTCCTGATCCCGGTGCCGACCTATCAGGGCTATGAGAGAGCTGCAGCGGCGGCCGGCGCGGAGACGATTTTTCACCAGCTTATGGAGGAGAACGGATTCGAGATCACGGACGATATTTGGCAGGATATAGAGGCGCTCCCTGCGGGATCACTGCTGTTTGTTTGTAATCCCAATAACCCGGTCGGAAACTGCATCCGTGAAGATCTTCTGCAAAAGATCGCGGAGAAATGCCGAAGCGCCGGCGTTTATCTGCTCGTCGACGAATGTTATCTGGAACTGCTGCCCGATGAGGCGGCGCGGTCCATGCGGCATTACCTGCCCCGGAATCCCTATCTGCTCATCGTGCGTGCGTTTACCAAGACCTACGCCATGCCCGGCGCGCGGCTCGGCTATCTGATGGCGTCTGATCAGGCGCTGATCGAGAAGATTCATCTGCAGCAGCCGGAGTGGAGTGTATCTATGTTTGCGCAGAAAGCGGGACTGGCGGCCCTTTCTCTGGACGGGACGACAAACGCCTATCTGGCGTCTGCCCGTGACCTGATCCGCGAAGAGAGAGCCTGTGTCTGCCAAAGGCTGAGAGACCTTGGCGCGGAGGTATATGACGGAGAAGCCGGGTTTGTGCTCTTCTCCTGCAGCAGGGAATTGTACGAGCCGCTCAGGGAGAGCGGTATTTTGATCCGGCGCTGTGACAGCATGCGCGGACTGGAACACGCAGACGGCAGGCCGCAAGGCGCAGACGGCAGACCGCAGGACGTAGACGGCAGGCCGCATTTCTATCGGATCGGTCTGCGCGGACACGGGGATAATACACGGCTTATGGACCGAATACAGGAACTTTTACTGCGATGAAGTGTTAAATTGGCAAAGAATCTTTTGCATATTTGCAAAATTCATCTATAATGGGGGCAGTACGATTTAAGACGGAGAAGGAGGTCAATACATGATCAAGTTGTATGACGGCGGCGTGTACCTTGTGGACGGAACCACGATCGTTCCGGAAAAAGAAGCGACAGCAGAAGCACTCAAAGGGAAAGAGGTCTGTCCCAAAGAGGCCGCGAAGGGTACCATCGCTTACTCTATTTTGAAAGATCACAATCAGAATGACAGCATGGACAAGCTGCGGATCAAGTTTGATTCCATGGCGTCCCATGATATTACATTTGTCGGCATTGTGCAGACCGCGAGGGCGTCGGGCATGGAGAAGTTCCCGCTTCCCTATGTGCTTACCAACTGCCACAACTCCCTGTGCGCAGTGGGCGGAACCATTAACGAGGATGACCACATGTTTGGCCTGACCGCTGCGAAGAAGTACGGCGGCATCTATGTGCCCCCGCACATCGCAGTCATCCACCAGTATATGCGTGAGATGATGGCCGGATGCGGCAAGATGATCCTGGGATCCGACTCCCACACCCGTTACGGCGCGCTCGGCACCATGGCCATCGGCGAGGGCGGCGGCGAGCTCGTCAAGCAGCTCCTCGAGGACACCTATGACATCGCCTATCCCGGCGTCGTTGCTGTCTATCTGGACGGAAAGCCGGCTCCCTATGTGGGACCGCACGACATCGCACTGGCCATCGTCAGCGCAGTCTTTAAGAACGGCTATGTGAAGAATAAGGTTATGGAATTTGTTGGCCCCGGCGTTGCATCCATGGGCACGGATTACCGAAACGGCGTCGACGTCATGACGACGGAGACCACCTGCCTGTCCTCCGTCTGGAGAACCGACGAGGATACGAAGGCTTATCTGACCATGCACGGCAGAGGAGCGGATTACAAGGAGCTCAATCCCGCGGACGTGGCTTACTACGACGGCTGTGTCTATGTTGATCTGAGCAGCATTAAGCCCATGATCGCGCTTCCTTTCCATCCGAGCAATGCATTCACCATCGACGAGGTGAACGCCAATCTCCCGGATCTTCTTCGTGAGACGGAGAAGGCAGCCGAGAAGATCGCAGGCGGCAGGGCCAAATACACCCTGACGGACAAGATCACTGCCGACGGAAAACTGCAGGTGCAGCAGGGCGTCATTGCAGGCTGCGCGGGCGGCTGCTATAGCAGTGTGATCGAGGCGGCAAATCTCCTTCGCGGCAAGAGCTGCGGCTCCGGCGAGTTCTCTCTCGACGTATATCCTTCTTCTCAGCCGGTCTTCATCGACCTGGCTAGAAAAGGCGCTGTTGCGGATCTCATGGCGGCAGGCGCGATTGTCAAAACAGCGTTCTGCGGGCCGTGTTTTGGCGCAGGCGATACGCCCATGCACAACGGACTCTCCGTCCGCCACACGACCAGAAACTTCCCCAACCGCGAAGGCTCCAAGCCCGGCAATGGCCAGATGGCAGCCGTGGCGCTTATGGACGCACGGTCGATCGCGGCAACGGCGGCCAACGGCGGTATTTTGACCTCTGCAGAGCAGTATGACTGCTGGGGCAATGTGCCGGAATACAGCTTCGACGATTCCGCCTACAAGGCGAGAGTGTATAATGGTTATGAAAAGGCAGAACCTTCACAGGATCTGTTCGACGGTCCCAACATCAAGCCCTGGCCGAGCATGGAAGCCCTGGGCGAGAATATTCTCCTCAAGGTCTGCTCCAAGATTCTGGACGAGGTTACGACGACAGACGAACTGATTCCTTCGGGTGAGACGTCTTCCTTCCGCTCCAATCCGCTGGGACTTGCGGAGTTCACGCTCTCCAGAAGAGATCCTGAGTACGTCGGCAGATCCAAGGCGGTCGACAGGACCGAGAGAGCCCGCGTGGCAGGCCAGAATGCGGCAGATCTGGATCCCACGCTGAACGCGGTCTATGCTGCAATCGCACAGATCCCCGGCAGCGAGAACGTGGATCCCGCATCCATCGAGATCGGCTCCATGATCTATGCCAACAAGCCCGGCGACGGCTCTGCGCGTGAGCAGGCAGCGTCCTGCCAGCGTGTCATCGGCGGACTGGCCAACATCACGCAGGACTATGCGACCAAGAGATACCGCTCCAATGTCATGAACTGGGGCATGCTTCCCTTCCACTTAAAGGGCGCGCCGGACATGATCGAAGTCGATGATTACATCTATGTGCCCGGAATCAGAAGCATTCTGGACGGCGATCTGTCCGATATCAAGGCGTATGTGATCAAGGGCGGAAAGGCACAGGAAATCAGCCTGTATATTCAGGATATGACGCAGAATGAGCGCGAGATCGTGAAGGCGGGCTGCCTGATCAATTTCAACAGAAACAGAAAAGCCAAGTAATAAGCTTCAGGTTCCCGTTATAAGGAGTCTGATGATAGAAACAAAAAACTGCCGGCAGGGTATGAAACCCGCCGGCAGTTTGCGCTTACACTCAGTCTGAGGAGGAAGAAGAACTCGAAGAAGAAGCCTCGGCAGCCTCCCTGTCCGCGATCATGTGCTGCAGTGTGACCAGGATGGCAACGATGATCGCCTCGTACCTGGGCTGATAAATATCTACACAGTACTTATCGTGCAGGGAAAGGAACTTCTGCGAGATGTTCGCGAGGAGCTGGTCATTTTCATCGTACAGTCTAAAGTCGAGTGCGAGGATATCGCCCCGCAGCTGCCAACCCAGTCCCTCAATGTTGGTAATGTCGTTGATGATATGGAAAAGCTCATTGGAGAGCTCAAACGAGGTTCCGTCCGCCATATCCACAAAGTGCCTCTCATGAAGAGAGAACAGCTTACTCTCAATATGAGCGACCTGCCGTCCGTCCGCGTCTGTGATATCAGTCTTGTCATGCAGGGAGGGAAATTGTGTCTGCGCGCGGTAAACAACATTTCCTGACTCGTCCGTAATTTCAATCCTGTGATGAAGTGTGAAGATTTCTGTGCTGGTAAAAAGAGAGCGTGCGGGCGCGCCGAACTCTTCAACATTATTTCTGTTGGCCGGCTCACCTGCTTCTCTGAAACGGAAAAGATCAGAAAGTATACCCATGATGTACTCCTTTGTGTATAAAATAAGATTAGTGACTTACATCATTATAAACGTTTGAGAGGATAATAATCCACGAAGTCAGTGTAAAGAGGAGGCTTTGCGACGATTATTGCCTAAGGACAGATAGACAGGAAGGCTTCAAATGGAAGAAATAAAGGACAGGTCTGCGAAGGCATTTTACGAGGCAATCGAAGAGGCAGACCAAGATAAAACAGCCCTGCTCATCACAGTCATTGACGGTGAATACGCCGGTGAAAAGGCGCTGTTCAGCGGCAGTGAACTGGTGTGGGCAAGTGATTCGGACGGCTTTGCGACTGCGCACAAAGAAGAATTACTGGCAATATCAGAAAGCGGATGCAGTACAGTCAACGGAGCCAAAATATTCGCAGAGCTTCTTGGGAATGAAACAAAGCTCGTGATCTGCGGCGCCGGTCATGTCTCCATGGCTGTTATTGCTATAGGCAAGCTGCTGGGCATGCATGTGACAGTGATCGATGACCGGCAGGAGCTGGTGCAGAACGCAATCGCAAAAGGAGCCGATCAAGCTATTTGCATGGGATTTGAGGAAGCGCTGCGTGAGATCCGGGGTGACAATGACACCTATTATGTCATTGTGACCAGGGGGCACAGATACGATATGGACTGCCTCAGGATTTTGGCACAGAAACGATGCGCCTATATAGGCATGATCGGAAGCCGGAAGAAAGTTCGACTCGTCATGGAAACGCTGGTGAAGGAGGGCGTTGCGAAGGAATTTCTTGACAGCGTGTATGCACCGATAGGCCTCCGTATTGGCGCCGAGACGCCGGAAGAGATTGCTGTCGCTATTATGGCGCAGATCATAGAGGTCAAGAACAGTGTGAAGAGAACTCTCGGATTTCCGGGCGACATTATGAAAGCACTGCAGGCGGAAGGACGAGACAGACTGGTCCTGGCGACCATCATTGCCAGACAGGGTTCATCCCCGCGTGGGGTAGGAAGCAAGATGCTGATCGCCAAGGATGGCAGTATCATCGGCACGATTGGTGGCGGACTGGTCGAAGGAGAAGCAATTGACCAGGGCAAGCAAATGCTGTCAAATGATGAACACGGACACGATTGCGACGCGGTCACCATGGAGCGCAGGACGGCTATTAAAGAATGCAAACCAGTCATTATGGATGTGGATATGAGCGCAGGTACAGCCGAAGAGGAAGGAATGGTGTGCGGCGGCCGTGTTCAGATCCTGCTGGAGATCGTGTAAGTTTCCTTTATCTTGCTTGGTTCTCGTCCTTTTCCTTGGAACAAATGGTTCGATTTATACGCGATCTCCAAGATTCTATGAGATTTCCATAAGATTTCCGATTGGGAAGACGTGCGCTTGAGGCGCTCCTGCTGCCTCACAGGGGAGATGGATACGGAGAAGTCTATTTGATCATTACAGAATAAGTATAAGTAAGAAACAAAGAGAAGAGAGGGGAACCGGATGAAAAACGCCAAGATCATACTGGATAAGGACTATATCATTGGACGGGTTGACCCGCGCATTTACGGCTCTTTCATTGAGCATCTTGGACGTGCGGTGTATGGCGGCATTTATGAGCCCGGTCATCCGATGGCGGATGCGCAGGGCTTCCGCAGGGATGTGCTGCAGATGGTGAGAAAGCTGGGGGTCTCCGTGGTCCGTTATCCCGGAGGCAACTTCGTTTCCGGTTTCAACTGGGAGGACAGCGTGGGGCGCAACCGCCCGAGCAGGCTGGATCTGGCGTGGTTTACCACCGAATCCAATGCGGTTGGCCTGCACGAATTTGCGGACTGGGCGAAAAAGGCAGACACAGAGATCATGTACGCGATCAACCTTGGAACCCGGGGACCGGAAAATGCGCGGGACATTGTCGAGTACGCAAACCATCCAGGAGGAAGCAAGTTCAGTGACATGCGTATCGCAAATGGCGCGAAGGATCCGCTGAACATCAAGTTGTGGTGCCTGGGCAACGAAATGGATGGCCCCTGGCAGATGGGGCATAAGACCGCCCTCGAGTATGGCAGGATTGCGAATGAGTCCGCCAAGCTGATGAAATGGGTCGATCCATCCATTGAACTGGTCGCCTGTGGATCGTCGAGTTCTGATATGCCTACCTTCGGAAGCTGGGAACTGACTATGCTGGATGAATGCTATGAAAACATAGATTACGTCTCTCTCCATCGCTATTACGGAAATCCCACCAATGACACGCCGGGCTTCCTCGCGCGGAGCATGGATATGGACGAGTTTATCCGCACGGTGGTATCCATCTGTGATGCGGTAAAAGGAAAGAAACATAGCAAGAAGCAGATTAACCTCTCTTTTGACGAATGGAATGTGTGGTATCACTCCCGGGAACAGGACGAAGAGATCTGGAAGCGGGAAAAATGGGGACCGGCCTTGCCGCTCCTGGAGGATGTTTACAATTTTGAGGATGCACTACTGGCCGGCAGTATGCTGATCACATTGCTTCGCAATGCGGACCGCGTGAAAATCGCCTGCCTGGCACAGCTGGTCAATGTCATTGCGCCGATCATGACCCGGAATGGCGGAGGCTGTTGGGCGCAGACAATCTTTTGGCCATTCTATCACGCATCCAAGTATGGCAGGGGAACCTCTCTGAAGGCGCTTGTCGATTCACCGGTATACAGCTGTGCGGACTACGACGCCGTACCGATCATCGACACAGCGGCGGTACTCGGCGATGACAACTCCGTGACGGTGTTCGTCGTTAGCCGCGATCTGAAAGAGGACTGCCTTCTGGATTTGGATCTGCGAGCCTTCGGCGATCTGAAGTTGCAAGAACATATACTGCTGCATCATGACGACGTGAAGGCGGTCAATACAGAGGAACACCCCGACACAGTAGTGCCTGCAATGGGGCCCGGGGGAACTGTCGACGGCGGCAAAGCACAGATTCGTGTGCCGGCGTTAAGCTGGAATGTGCTGCGATTTGCAAGGTAAGCGCCTGTACTTCTAACGACGCTGCAGCCGTCTGCGGGTACATCTTTCGGCAGTTGCAACCTCCGGTTGACAGATTGACAAGGGCAGTTGGTGGCTTGCCACTGCGGTCAAACGTATACTCGGAGCAGATAAGCAAGTAACGCGAACATGCAGAACAAGCATGTAACCCGAATATGCGGTATACTTAGATCACGGAGGTAGAAAGATGATCCTTGCAGACAAAATCGTAGAGAACAGAAAGAAAAATGGATGGTCCCAGGAAGAGCTGGCAGAGAAGCTGGGCGTCTCCAGGCAGTCCGTCTCCAAATGGGAGAGCGCACAAGCCGTGCCGGATCTCAAGAAGATCCTGCAGCTCTCGGAACTTTTCGGCGTCACGACCGATTATCTGGTCAAGGATGAACTGGAAGAGGCACCGGCGCAGGAAGTGGCTCCCGTGGACAATGGGATCGAAGAGACAACAAGAACCGTCACTATGGAAGAGGCAGCCTCCTTTTTGAAGTATAATGAGACAGCGTCACGCATGATCTCGACAGGCGTGATGATCTGTATTTTGTCACCTGTGATCCTGATCCTTCTGGGAGGACTCGCGGAACAGGAACGGATTCCGCTGGGAACAGCAATGGCCGAAGCGGCCGGAACTGCCCTTCTTCTGATCATGATCGCTGCTGCAGTGGGAATTTTCATCCGTGAAGGAATGCGCGGAAAGAAATACGAATATCTGGAGAGCCTTATGATCGATACGGAATATGGCGTGGATGGAATGGTGAAGGAGCGTCGGGACGCCTATGCGGAGACGCACAGCAGACGACTGATCATCGGGGTCATGTTATGCATCATTTCCGCGGTACCGATACTCGGGGTCTATGCGACCCATTATACCAACAACAGCGATCTCTTCCCGCTGCTATGCACAGCCTTGCTGTTAATCATGTGCGCCGCCGGCGTTAAGCTGATCGTACTGACTTGTATCAGACAGGGAGGGTTTGACAGATTGCTGGAAGAAGGCGATTATACCCGACTCGAAAAGAAGGCCGGCAAGTACGACGGCGTGTATTGGGCCATTGCCACCGCGGTGTATCTGATCTGGAGCTTCACGACAATGAACTGGCAGTTCACCTGGATCGTGTGGCCTATAGCAGGTGTTTTGTTTGCAGCCTACCGGGAGATCATGAAAGCGATCGTACGGGCAAGATGAGAGCGATGAGTCATATTATTAGGAACTTAGAGTAGGGACCTTGCATGACCCTGTAATTCTGATAAGGAGTACGAGTATGTCGAAGAGAAGAGCATTTCTGATCGTTCAGGCAACGCTGTGTATTCTGATTGCAGTGTTGCTGGCTGTATTTGCGATTCGGATCTTCATGGAGGGCAGTGCATGGCAGGCCGCCGGGCATCCCTCTGATTGGATCTACACAAGGGAGAAAGCGGGAGGAGCTCTTCTTGCGGTGCTTCCGCTATTCTGCGTGTCCGCCGCGATGACGGTGATCGGCGTGGTGAAAGGCATCAAGGATGAGGAGGCGGAAAAGCCCGTACAGGACGTGGAACTGGCAAGAAATCTCACGTGTGCCCGCGTCACGAAGCCCTCTGCGGAGATGCTGCGGGAGCGCGAGCTGCAGAAAAAGCTGCTGATCGCAGGCGTGGCGGGTTTTGGCGCATGCATGATTCCCATCCTGCTCTATGTGACAAACAGCACGCACTTCGCGCAGACGGATCCGGAAGGGTTGGACCAAAGTCTGATCGCACTGGTCCGTTTCATTGCACCCTGGGCAATCGCCGGCCTGGCATGTCTGACCGCCTCGACTTTCCTGCAGGGAAAAAGCATGCAGCGCGAGCTGGAAGCGGCGCAGACCAGGGTCAAAACAGAGAAGGAGGCAGGTATCGTCAAGGATCCGGAAGCTGTGCAAACTGATTCAAGACTTTATCACACAGATCCCGAGACGGTTAAGAGACGGGTTCTCACGCGGCGCATCTTGATGGCGGCCGCCATTCTATTTATTGTCATAGGCATTTTTAACGGCAGCATGAAGGACGTTCTTGTCAAAGCAATCAAAATATGTACGGAGTGTGTCGGCATTGGATAATACAAATCTAAAATCAAATAGTAATTCCAATGTAAATACCCAAAATACGGGGACATGGTGGGAGAACCTCCGTCCCTCCAAGAGGAAACTCATACAGCTTTACAGCGCACTTTTATATAATGCGCACCTGCGGGGATTCATCGACGGGGAAATCTACCAGGGCAAGGCAAAGGCTGTTTGCGTGCCGGGCTTTAACTGCTATTCCTGTCCCGGCGCAGTCGGAGCATGTCCCTTGGGTTCCATCCAGAACGCACTGGCCTATTCCGGTCATCGTGCCGGCTGGTATGTGCTGGGCATCATCATGATCTTCGGGCTGACGCTTGGCAGGACCATCTGCGGCTGGCTCTGTCCGTTGGGATTGATCCAGGAGCTTCTCCACAAGATTCCGACGCCCAAGATCAAGAAGAGTCGCATCACCAGAGCGCTTTCCTACCTCAAATACGTGATCCTGGCAGTTTTTGTCGTCGCGATCCCCATGTGGTACGGAATCAAACACGATCTGGCGGTTCCGGGCTTCTGCAAATACATCTGCCCGGCGGGCACCTTTGAAGGCGCTATTGGCCTGCTCTCGAATCCGGGTAACGCCGGTTACTTCTCCATGCTGAAAATCCTGTTTACGCGCAAATTCGTGATCATGCTGATCATCGGCCTGGCATGTATTTTCTGCTATCGCTCTTTCTGCCGGTTCATCTGCCCGCTTGGCGCGATCTACGGCCTGTTCAACAAGCTGGCGCTAGTCAGCGTGAAGGTCGATGAGAACCGCTGTAACTCCTGCGGAGCATGCGTACGGAACTGCCAGATGGACGTCCGGCACGTGGGCGATCACGAGTGCATTCACTGCGCGAGGTGCATTTCTTCCTGCAGCCAGAACGCGCTGTCCTTTAGGGCCGGCACGCACACGATCATTGCGCCTGCCTGCGGATGCGCAGATGACCGGCCGGATTCCGCGCAGAAGCGGTCGCAATACGGCAGGATCGCCTGGGGCGTTGCGCTTGCGGTACTGTGTTTTGCCTTGGTATGGTTCAATTTCCTGGATCCCACTGTCCGAAAGGCAGGTGCGCAGGAGGCGGGAGCGCAGACAGCGAATGGGCAGGCAGCAGGAACGCAGACTGCGGATGGACAGGCAGCAGGAACGCAGACTGCGGATGGACAGGCAGCAGGTGCGCAGACAGATGCATCGGATCCCTATGCGAGCACGGCGCCGATTGGCACTGCGATTGGAGAGCAGATGGCCGACTTCACGGTCGAGCTGACCGACGGCTCTTCCTTCCACCTGGCAGATCAGCGAGGCAAAGTCGTGATCATCAACATGTGGGCGACCTATTGT
This sequence comes from uncultured Lachnospiraceae bacterium, assembly GCA_900319245.1. Lineage (GTDB taxonomy): Bacteria > Bacillota > Clostridia > Lachnospirales > Lachnospiraceae > CAG-791. The sequence continues at coordinate 94,566 of ONNQ01000001.1, forward strand.
GGTCCCTGCGTGCAGGAGCTGCCGATCTTCCAGGATTTCCTGGCTTCCCATAAGGAGGATGTATCGATGCTCATCATTCATGCCTCGGATCCGATCGAAGACGCAGCGGAATTCCTGCAGAAAAAGGAGATTTCTCTGCCGTGCGCGATCGATTCGCTGGATGATTATCTCTACAATCTGGCCGGAGCATCGCCTTCCATACTGCCGCATACGGTCATCCTGAACAGAAGAGGAGATATCGTATACAACCAGTCCGGTTCCATGACGCAGGCATTGCTGGAGGAATTGTACGAGAAGGCCAAATAGTCATGCCGATCAGCGCCTTGTGGACCACTTTGTTTGCATAACGCTCAAAAGCAAAACGACCATATTTCATTAAAAACGCAAGTTTCAGTAAAATATTGAAACTTGCGTTTTTTGGGGCGCCAGACAGTGTATATTCTTGTTTTCATATTGCAAAACAATATTTTGGCCTTCAGCACTTACTTGTTAATGCTACCTTCCTCAAATGCATGTATATACGGTTTTCCTCGTGCTACTGCTTATAATCCGCAGAAACATCCATATAGGAGCGCTTCCCGGTGATATAGTCGTCGTAAGCATGCTCTGCATCAGCGCCGCGAAAGACTTTGCACAGGCCGCACATGTCGCAGTCAGATATACAGGGGTATTTGGCTTTGATGTATGCTCTTCGTTCCTCGACGGTGGAATCGGCTATGTCAGGTGCTGTAAACATAATCATTGCGATTTCTCCTAATTCACCCGCGGACAAATGGTGCGCGGAATTCTTCGTTGATTTCCCGGATTTCCTTTATGCCATCGATATACGGCTGATAAATGCTTTCGATCCTGCCGCCACCGCGGTTATCGCATCCGGAGCAGAATTCGCAGTCTATTCCGCATGCGCCCCAGAGAGCCTGATGAACAATGCGGATTCTTTCTTCCCGTGTGGTATCTTTGATCAAGATGGAGGCCATTATCATACATCTCCTTTCACCGTGCGATTATAATTACGTTCATTATATCACGACTTGTTGCTGGCACACCATAAGTCCCAGCACGATGCTCAGGAAAGCAATGATCCATGCCGACAAGTCACTTCGCTGCGCGGCAGCTCGTGACTGTCGCGGCATACGCCGTATGTGTCCAGTCTGTCATGCGTCTGCTCGTGAGCAAGCTCCCGGCAGCCACATGTCAGCCTGTCCACGCATGGCTCTGACATTTATCCAGTGGTATGAGGTCTCAGCTGAAATCACCAGAAAAACAGAAAAAGAATGAGAACAGGGAAGCCACGCGCGAAGGAGGATGTGATTAAATCAGCTATGAAGAAGTATGGGCTTTTGTTTGTGGAGCTTGACAAAAGAAATGCGAAACAGGATGCTGAATAATTGGAGAGGTATTGCACTCAAAACTAATGATACCGTTTGATGACGAGACCATTTTAGCGTGCTAAAATGGTCTCATATTATATTGTCATAAGCAATCCTACGACAGGAGGGATTTCATGGCCCGTAATATGACGGACGAGGAAAAGCAGGAGTATGATCAGCTGACTGCTAATATGGAGCAGATGAGGCTGCGTCTGGAGGAATTGACGGCTGGTCCGACCACATACGGGTATGCGCGGGTGAGCACATATGGGCAGGCTGTGCATGGGAATTCTCTTGAGGAACAGAAACGGCAACTGATGGCTGCCGGAGCGGAAGAGGTGTACGCGGATGTGTTTACCGGAAAGCAGCTGGATCGTCCGGAGCTGCAGAAGCTCATTGGCCGACTTAACAGTGGAGACACGCTGATTGTGACGAAGTTGGATCGTCTCGGCCGCTCTGTAGCGCAGGCATCGGCACTGATCACGCAGCTGATAGATGCTGGGGTTACGATTAATGTGCTGAACGTCGGAATTCTGAGCGATGACAGCGTGTCCGCGCTTCTCCGGAACATTCTTCTGAGCTTCGCGCAGTTCGAACGCGATATGATCGTGGAACGTACAAAAGAAGGACGTGCGATCGCACGGCAGAGGGATGGATATCGCGAAGGACGCCCTAAGAAGTTCAGCAGGACGCAGACGGATCACGCGATGGAGCTACTTGACGATCATTCTTATAAACAGGTCGTAGAGATGACCGGCATAAGTAAGGCGACGCTTGCAAGGGAAAAACAGAGAAGAACAGCAGTTAATTCGGGAGGCATGACATGACCGACGCACAACAGAGAGAAGCTGCAAGGCAGTTTTTCTACAGATGGCAGAATAAAGGCAAAGAGGATGAGCACGCCCGCTCCTATTGGATTGAGCTCCTCTCTGACATCTTTGGCGTAGAGCGCGTGACCGAGCGTGTCGATTTCGAGAAGAAACTGGTCGGTGCGGACGGCAATACGAAGCGCATCGATGTTTATATTCCGGAAACGCGCGTCCTGATTGAGCAGAAAAGCCTTGGCATTCCCCTCGACAAGCCGCAGGCAGGCCATGATGGAAAGACTCCGTACGAGCAGGCCAAATACTACGACAATTACCTCCCGTTCGAGGAGAAAGCGCGCTGGATCATCACATCGAATTTTGCGGAAATCTGGATCTATGACATGAACCAGAAAGTCCCGCAGCCGATCAAGCTGACGCTTGCGGATCTCCAGTCAAAATATCACCTGCTTGATTTTCTGACCAATAAAAAGCAGAACAAGATCACGGAAGAAGTCGAGCTGTCCAAAGCAGCAGGCGAGCTCGTCGGCAAGATCCGTGACCGGTTCCTGACGCAGTACAACGACCCGCTCGCCAAACGGACACAGAAAAGTCTGAACGTCCTCTGCGTAAGACTGGTGTTCTGTTTTTACGCTGAGGATGCCGGGCTTTTCGGAGAAAAAGATGCCTTCAGCAAATATATCCTTCAGTACAAGCCCGGCGATATCCGAGGGAAGCTCCTTGAAATATTCAAAGTCCTGGACACGCCGCTTTCCGATCGCTCGGATCTGTATCTTTCCGATGAGCTGGAAGGCTTCCCGTATGTGAACGGCGGCCTCTTCAGCGATGAAAATATAGTCATCCCGAAGATCACACAGGAAATCAAGGATGCGCTCGCGGAAGCGGCCCGCTTTGACTGGTCAAAGATTTCCCCTACGATCTTCGGCGCCGTGTTTGAGTCCACACTTAACCCTGAGACCAGGCGTGCCGGAGGCATGCATTACACCAGTATCGAAAATATTCACAAGGTGATCGATCCTCTGTTCCTGGACGACCTGAAGGCAGAATTGAAAGAGATCAGGGATATCTCTGTTTTAGCCACGCAGAAGAAACGGCTAGAAGCTTTTCAGAACAAACTGGCGTCACAAGTATTCTTCGATCCGGCCTGCGGATCCGGAAATTTTCTCACGGAAACTTATCTCTCACTCCGTCGGCTGGAGAATGAAGTGCTTCGTCTGAAGGTCAATGCAGACCGCAAACTGACCGACGGGCAGATCTCGTTCGGCTTCGAGGAAGACTCGCCGATCAAGGTGTCGATCCACCAGTTCTACGGAATCGAGATCAATGATTTTGCCGTGGCGGTCGCGCAAACAGCACTGTGGATCGCGGAATCGCAGATGATGAAGGAGACGGAGGATATCATCCATGCTGACATGGAATTCTTCCCGTTGAAGTCATATAAGGGAATAACGGAAAAGAACGCACTTCGCCTTGATTGGGAAGAAGTTGCCCCTGTAAAAAGTAGCACTGACTTATTCTGCTATGGCAATCCGCCATTCGTCGGGTACTCGCTCCAGAGCAAGGAGCAAAAAGCCGATATTCTGTCGTTATATGTGGACGAAAACGGGAAGCCGTATAAGACGGCGGGCAAAATAGACTATGTCGCAGGGTGGTACTGGAAAGCTGCGGAACTCATGTCAAAGCACCCGAATATCAGGACTGCTTTCGTGTCGACCAATTCTATCACGCAGGGCGAGCAGGTCGCCGCCGTGTGGAAACCTTTGTATGACCGGTTTGGGATTCATATTGATTTTGCTTATAGGACATTTGTCTGGGATAGTGAGGCGGACCAGAAAGCAAACGTTCATTGTGTGATTGTTGGGTTTTCCGCACATCCGTCAACAAACGCCAAAAAACTGTATATCGATGATCAGGTCGAATATGTCAGTAACATCAACGCGTATCTAACTGCTGCCGACGATGTCTTTATTGAGGCACGGACGAAACCTCTCTGTGATGTGGTATCGCTTCAGAACGGTGGAAAGCCTACTGAAGGTGGATTCCTCATTCTTACGGAAGAAGAGAAAGATTATCTTCTTGATAAAGAACCGCAAGCTTCTGTCTTCATCCGTCCGTATATGATGGGAAAGGATTTCATACAGCGTAAGCCTCGTTACTGCTTGTGGATGGTGAACGCTGATCCTTCCGTTCTCAAAAAGTGTCCTCTCGTACTCTCTAGAATTGATAAAGTACGCGAATACCGATTAAAAAGCCCGAAAGAAGCGACACAGAAGAAAGCAGAAACTTCTATGTTTTTCGACGAGGTAAGAGAATGCACCTCTGATTATGTTGCCATTCCCAAAGTATCTTCTCAAAATAGGCGCTACATCCCCATAGAATATCTAAAAAAGGATGTAATTCCTGGAGACAGTATCTTTATGATGCCAGATTCAACATTGTATGATTTTGGCATACTTACATCAAATGTCCATATGTCATGGATGCGAACTGTAGCGGGAAGACTCAAAAGCGACTATCGGTATTCGAACACAATAGTGTATAACAATTTTCCTTGGCCTGATCCCACCCCGGAACAGAAGCTCAAAATCGAGCAGACAGCACAGGCCATACTTGATGCCAGAGCCTTGTATCCGCACAGTTCACTTGCCGATTTATACGATCCATTGACCATGCCGCCGGAGCTACGGAAGGCGCACCAGTTGAACGACAAAGCAGTCATGCAGGCTTATGGCATGCCAATCAAGGAAACTGACGAGGCTGCCTGTGTTGCGTGGCTAATGAGATTGTATCAGGAAAAGGTGAATAATACGGGATAAGAGTATAAGCAACGATAATTCAGCATAACGGATTACCCGTTCATTCAAGATGGACGGGTAATCCGTTATTTTTGTGCCTGTAATCGGATCTGAGGAACCAGGAACCATATCAGCTCAAAAATGCTTGCACTATTTTCTTATAAAAAAAGAAATATTCTATATCTCTGCTAAGAGCAGAAAACAAGGAGAAGAAAAACGAGGAAACACATGATGGGTACCAGAGATGGTGCCGGAACAGACTGCCTGCACAGTATGGCGGCAAGCGGTCGCGGACAAATCTGAGTTGTCTGCTGAAAAGTGACCATACTCATAAAGTGTGTTTAGAATAGAAATCCGTGGCCCGAAGATGATGGGCCGGATACCACAACAAGCTCCGGATGACTTTCTTCATTCGGCTGGACGGCCGCAGTATAAGGGGCAAGCGTATTGATCCGACGACACTAGGATCCTAAATAATCCGATCTGGGGAGCTGGCCGCGCACACCGGACCCGGTGCAAAAGCGGGCTGCATGAAGGATCGGGGAGACCGTAGATCTGACCAGGCTACGGCTCCGGACAGCGGCAACCAAGTGCCGCTGTCGAAGGGTGGGAAAGCCGCCTAAATGGTTATGCGTGATAGCGCATAACCAGTTTAGGCAGGATAAACCGGTATTTTTCTTGAAAAACAGAGAGAACCGGGGCTCAGAAAATAACCACTATAAACGGTCAACAAGACTATCAGGGCGAGTGAAGGCATATGCCGGAAGCGAAGCCCAGCGCGTGCCTTAGAGCACTACATGCCCGAAAGGGCGACCTCGGCGCGATAGTCCGAAGCGTGGACATGCCCAGTCCGTAATAACAGGGTGGAGAGGCATCTTAACAACAATAGGAATTAATAATGTGAGGGAAAGAACATGGGAAGGAAATCAAACAGCCTGCAGCACGAGCTGATCAAGCGTATGCTGCCACAGATTGAAAACAATCTGACGGGAACAGCTTACAAAAAACACATCAAAAAATTTGCCTCCTGGGCGCGAAAAAACGGGTATCGGAAGCCAGAGGATATTACGAAGGAGGTTGTTCAAGAGTATGAAGAGTATCTTGAGAACAAGCCGAAGAAATATGCTGCGGCGACCATACACACATATCTTGCCCCTGTCTGTGCGGCTGCGGGCGTGCACATGGAAGAGATCAAGAAGCCGAGAAGAACGGCAGGAAACATCTCGCGTGGGCGTGATTATGACGCGACGGGAAAGAAGGTTGCAAAAAATAAGCAGGGAAAACGGCAGGAATGCGACCAGAAATTCGCGCGCCTGATGACGCTGCAGAAGGCGATTGGCGTCAGGCGCGCGGAACTGGGAAAACTCGTAGGAGCAGATTTGGTTCGTCGTGGAAATGGATGGTTCGTCCGCATCCGGCGCGGCAAAGGCGGAAAGGAGCAGCTGCAGTTCATTTTGCCGAAGGACGTTCCCGCCGTGAAGGCGGTTTTTGAAGGCATCGCAGCTGATCAGAAGGTCTTCAGCCGCGAAGAAATGGCAAACAAGATCAATCTGCACGCCATGAGGGCCGAACACGGGAAGGACTGCTATCACCATTATGCCAGTTATATTGAAAATTACCCTGAAGTCGTGGAGAAACTTCGTTCTGAGCTGCTCCGCAGATGGGACAAAGGGCATGCACAGCTGAAAAGCAGCAATCCCAAAGCATGGGAGAGCCAGAGGAAGAAGTTTATCGGCGACATGGACGACAGGCCGTATCTTCTGCGCGGAGAGAACCTCCGGAAGGCAGAAGCCCTTGGGCTTCCTACGGAATATAATCGGCTCGCCCTTATGTGCGTGAGTGTTTTTCATCTGTCGCACTGGCGCCTTGATGTTACCGTGGTAAACTATATGATCCAGTAAAGTGATAATAAAAGGGCCATCAATCAATTGCGCCGCAGGAATACACCAGCGGCGCGAGAGATGAGATGATGCGCTCACAATGCATTCGTTGCCGGATTTGAGTAATCATACACATGATTTTGTGTTGTGTGAGCATTTACTTTAATATGTGCTTGATTTTCCTTAATGGCATGCTATTATTAAAGTAAATATTCACACAATATGGTGTTTGTGTGAATAAATACTTTAAGGAGGTGTTTCCATGTTATTGACTTATCAGGAATGCCTGGACAGATATGGCAGCGATTATCAATTGAAAAAAGAGATCAGAAACGGAAACCTCTTTATGAAGGAAAAGGGGATTTATTCTACTGCGCGCAATACGTCCGAAATTGATATTATCATGAGAAAATACCCGAAAGCGGTATGCACAGGTAAAAGCGCATTCTTTTATCATTCCCTGACGGACGTAATACCCGATCATTACTATCTGGCTACCAGAAGATCGGATACCAGGATTAAAGATCCTCGTGTCGTCCAGTCGTTTCTGAAGGATGATTTATATGAAGCCGGCATTATGGAATTGGAATATAATAATTCAAACATCCGCATTTATGACCGAGAGCGCATGCTGATCGAGCTTATGCGGTTCAGGTCAAAAATGCCGATGGATTATTATAAAGAGATTATTCAGAACTACCGCAGGCTGTCTTTTGACTTGGATTTCGGCCTGGTCGAGGATTACGCTGCCTTATTCAAAAACGGCGCAACACTTATGAATATGATACAGATGGAGGTGCTGTAATGAACTTATATGAAGAGGTCGAAAAGATCAAAGCAGCTGGCTACAGCGAACAGAACGCTCAGTCGAAGCTCGGGCAGGATATCGTTCTGAAAGCCATAGCAGATAGTGGAATGGCACGAAATGCTACGATAAAAGGTGGTGTTGTCATGCGGAGTATATCCGGGAATGCCCGCCGCGCCACGCAGGATCTCGATCTGGATTTTATCAAATACTCCATCTCTGATGATTCTATCCGCAGATTTGTCGATAAACTTGACTGCATCGATGGACTGACGATTAAACTCGATGGTAAGATCATGGAACTCAATCACCAGGATTACAAGGGGAAGCGCATTCACATCTTAGTTGCAGACACGGAAGGAACCGTCATTTCCCTTAAAATGGATCTTGGAGTACATAAGGATCTTTCCATAGAGCAGGACGAATATGCTTTTGATGTTGGGTTTCAGGAGGATGCCGTAAGCCTTCTTATAAACTCACCGGCGCAGATGATCACCGAAAAGCTTAAATCCATGGTGAGATTCGGAAGCCGCAACACCAGGTATAAAGATGTATTCGATATATGTTACTTGAGCGAACGCGTCAATATGGATCAGCTGAGGGAATGTATTAAGAAGTATATCTTTGAGGACGAAACTCTTAGAAACGTGTCTGACATGAAAGCTGTCATAAGAAGAATCGAGCGGATGTTTACGAATCCTGCTTATCTGAGTGGATTGCGTTCATCCGGCAAGAACTGGCTTGATATTTCTGATGAAGAGGCGATTGAAAAGGATCTTGCCTTCATAAGAAGTATTCGGTGACAACCTGCCTTATCACAGAAACAATATATCTTGGCAATTTTTAGGAATTATTGCCAAGATATATTGTACTAAGTAAAACTATATCCGTTCAATAAAACCGCGCCGCAGGTATTTCCTGCGGCGCGTTGTGCTTTCACGCTGTCCTAGGCAACGTCAATTCCACAACACATCCATCGTGCTGCAGCCTATTCTCAACTTTCTTTTTGTATCTTAACTCAATTCATGTTTTTATCCCCAAATGCTGTAATTTCTTCCAAATCGCCCTCAAATCACCCCATTTCATGCCCGCTTTTCCCGTTTGGTCACGCGAAGTGCCGAAAAATGCAGGTTTTCCGAGAGATTCTTATATATCCCTTTTGAAACGAAAAGAAGGAGCTTTTTTACAGCTCCGCCTCAGAGCATTTTTGCTCAAGAAAGGGATAGAATATGAGAGCGAAAAGAGAGCAGGAACAGAAGGGTAGTTATCGCTACTATGACACAATCCACAGGGAGTATATCGACGTTCCGGACGAACTGCGCCCAATCCTGGCGCAGATGGACAGACACACGAGGTATCTCGAAACAGTGCAGTTTTGTCACAACCATGTGTACGTGATTTCGCAGCTCGACTATTGTGAGGAGCAGTATTTCTCATATTCGGATGACGGGTTTGAAGCGGTCCTGGACAACATGTGCGCGTCCAAATACTGGACGGAGATTGCAAGTATTCTTTCGGATGAAGAAATGATGCTCTTGTTGGAAATCTTCGTCATGGGCTATGACTTCGCGCAGGTTTCTATGCTTAATAGTGCTTCGTATTCCGCGGTCGCGAGTAAGAAGCACCGGCTCCTTGTAAAACTTAGAAAGTTCTTTGAGGGGTGCGCCGGTAATGATGCGGATTCTGTTTATACGCATTACTTTGACTGATTAATTGGGACTGAACACCGCATATTGTCATAAAAAGCCTGTGGTCATTTATGCAATGTGCTGAACATTCACTATTTTGGCCTCTATGCGACAAAATAGCGGGCGGCCGTTAGGTAATTATATAGAGGCACATAATCCAAGACGGGTGAAGGCGTCGGCAGTAATTGCCGGCGCCTTTTATGGTTTGGAATTAATGATTGGAATGGGGGAGCGGAATCGGTTCTGTGGTGTAGGATCCTTTTTCTTAACTTGCGCTCTTTATTCGGTAAGATTCAGCTTTGCTCTTAATTCATTGATTAAGTCGTCAAGCATTTTTAATTGCAGCAGATCGGCGTCATTATCCGTCGGCAAATCAGGAAGAGACCATTTGAAAGAATTGTATTTCAGTAAAGCGTCCTCTGCTTCTTTGGTATTATGTGCCCGGTCAAGCCCCTCTTTGTATATTTTGAGTGCCTCATACCAAACCTTTAAGTACTTGACCAGTGATTGAGACTTCTCTGATTTGAATTGGAAGGAATAAATGCCGTCTGCTTCAGTCAAAGTGAGATCATACAGCTTTTCCAGCTCGAACATTGCATAAATAGCTCCCAAATAGCTTGTTGCTACCGGATCTATGAGTGCGAGGGGCTGAACTTCCAGTGCGGATGCGATCGCTTTGATCATATCCGTCTTGGGCTTTCGATACCCGGTCTCATATTGCCGGACTCTGTCGGCGGAGAGCCCGACCTTCTCCCCCAGTTCGAGCTGGGTAAGCCCCCTTGCAAGCCGGATCTCTCGAATCCGGGCTCCAATCCTGTTTGCAGCTGTTGCATCGATAAAATCGACCGGATCTTGATTAATTGGGTTATTATTCATGGACATATTACACCACCTGAATCGAATGAAAATGGAACAACTCTATTCTATCACAAATGTTATGAACAAGCGCAAATTGTAGACGAAATAACATGAAATAACACAGATGGTAACGAGAAGGCGCTTGACTAGAACAATAATGCACTATATAATAAGCGTAACGTATCAGATATGAAAAATAACAAGGAGGTTACATAATGGACAAGAATTTAGCAGAATACGGCGATATATTACGTCCGGAGGATGTACAGAAAATCCTACATGTGGGGCGCAATACGGTGTACAGGTATCTGGCAGAAGGCACGATCAAATCGATTCGCATTGGTAATCAATACAGAGTACCCAAGCTGTACTTGATTGATTTTATCTATCCCGGTTCCGCGGCGGGAAAGGAGATGATCGTATAATATGGGACGAAAAAAACTAGAAAAGGTTGAAGAGGGAAAAAAGAAGGACGGACGCAGGGATACGGGCGTGCAGGCAAAAAAAGGATGGTTGTATATTCTTTTGCCACAAAGAAAAGTGGAAGAGGGGCAAAAAATATCATCGAAAAGATGGGTTGCAACTGGGCTGGCGGACACAAACCAAAACTTAAAAACGGCTAAAGACATGCGTAAGTCGCTCATGTCTTCAAAAAACAAAGGCCTTACCGACGATCCCAATGTCATGCTTGTGATGTATGTGGACCTCTACTTAGCAAGGAAAAAGAGAACGGTCGCTGATACGACTTATGCAGGTTACTTATACCGGAGCGTCAAAATTAAAGAATTCTTTAGAAAGCTTAAGCTGAAGGAAATAACGCAAGCGGATATAGAACAGTTCCTGGATTATCTGTTTTCAGCGGACAATTGCCAGATGAGGACTGTTAAGGATATCAAAGTACTGTTCAACGGTATAATGGAGCAGGCTGTTAAAGACGGTCTGATCGCTGACAACCCGGTTAAAGATGCTATGATCAACAAATCATTGGCGCAGCGTAATGCAAAAGTAAAGGATGATGATGACTTCTTCAGCTACCGGGAAGCACAGTTATTCTTAAAAAAAGTCGAATCACATAAGCTATATGAACTGTTTTTTGTCACTCTGTTTTTTGGCTTGAGGCGGGAGGAAGTGTTGGGACTTCGCTGGTCCAGCATAGATATTAAGGCGAAAACACTGCGTGTAAATCATACGGTTACGGTAGGGACCAGAGTCAATCGCTTGAATTCCACTAAAACAGAAACCAGCACCAGGACGTACCCGCTTACAGACGACCAGGTCAAAATGTTCGAGCATCTCAGAGCAGAGGAAATTAAAAACCGTGAACTGTTTGGGGAAGCATATAAAGATAACGATTATATTTTTAAGAACGAGGACGGAAGCCTCCACTATCCGGACTATCCGTCCAAACAGCTCAAAAAAGTGATCAAAAAAACCCCGGATCTTCCGCAGCATATCAAATTTCATGGACTTCGCACGTCCTGTGTTTCCATTCTTGTTCACGAAGGCTTTGATGTAAAAGGGATCCAGAAATGGGTGGGGCACAAGGATATTAATACAACGCTGAAGATCTACGCCAAGGTCAAAGAAAAGGAAGCAAAAGAGGAGATCCTTCATGGAATGACGAGTATTATCAGTCCGAAATCTTATGATTAATTATCTCGCAACTATTATAAATCACAGAGAGTCCGTCGTTTATTATGGGGTTAAATGGGAAAAAGGTTGAACAGAGGTTGAACACGGCACCAAAACAGAGCCAAAAGGGACTTTCAGGACTGCCTTTGCAGGGACAAAAAAACACCGGAAATGCCTTTAAATAAAGCATTTCCGGTTGCCCCTGGGGGGAGTCGAGGCGACGGGATTCGAACCCACGACCTCTGCGTCCCGAACGCAGCGCTCTACCAAACTGAGCCACGCCTCGAAATAAGCAAAAATTATAATACTCGATATAGACGCTAAAGTCAAGTGCTTATTTGCGGTTTCTACGATCTTTCTACGACATTTCTGCAACCAGCACCGAAAATTGCCTGCCGCCCGGCGCTTTGTACTATAATGGACTAGTACAGACAATTCGTTTGGGGCTGGCAGGCTTTTGCCGTTCCAACCTGATCGGACAAATCTGATAGTACAAACCTAAAAGTACAAACCTGAAAGGACATAAAAACCATATGAAAATCTGGATCGCCCGTCACGGGCAGACGGACCTCAATCATGCCAAGAGAATGCAGGGCCGAACCGACGCGCCGCTCAATGAAAAGGGAATCGAGCAGGCGAAGCAGTCTCGCCTTAATATTGGCGACGTGCACTTTGACGCCGTCTACGCAAGCCCTCTTCAGCGCGCGCAGCGGACGGGCTCGATCATAGGCAATGTCGACATCAAGGATATCATTGTGGACGAGCGCCTGATCGAGACCAATTTTGGCAAGTACGAGAAGTGCAAATATTATCTTATGGGACCGGCCATGACCGGATATTGGATGTTCCCCAAGATCTTTCCGGTACCGGCGACCGTGGAGTCCATTGATTCCATGAAGAGACGCGCCGCCTCGTTTCTTAGCGAGTTGGAGACCAAGGATTATGAAAACGTGCTCGTCGCCTGCCATGGCGGCATTATGCGTGCTCTGTGCGGCTACCTTGACGAAGCGCCCGACGGCCTCCACTGGGAGCGGGCCAAGAATTGCGAGATCCGCGTCTATGAATACAAGGATGGGCACCATACCTTCCTGAAGTCCTATAGTCTCAGCAAGAAGTAGCACCGGCTGATTACTGCCAGATCACTCCGGGAATCAGATTCCCATTTCTATACTTTGGCACAGGTGCACCGATGGACGAAAGGCGCACCGATTATTCTCCGTGCTGGGTCAAAAGATACCATTTTGCAAACGCGGTTCCGATAATGATGAAGTAGCCGATGAAGCTCCATACGTCCGGAACTTCGCCGAACAAGATCGCGCCAAGGATCGCTGCGTAGACGACCTGGGAATAGTCGAACACAGAAATGTCCCGCGCAGGCGCGTTCTGATACGCCGTTGTAACGGCAAGCTGCGCACAGGCCGCACAGGATCCCGCGAGGATCAGGAAGAGGAACTGCTTCGCGGTCATGGGGTGATAGTGGAGCAGCAGGTTGGGCAGAAGGACCAAGGTCGAGAACGATGAGAAGAACATGACGATGACGGGTCCGCGCTCACCTGCAAGTCCCAGCTTACGCACGAAAGTATAGGCCGTTCCTGCCGTAAATCCGCCCAGAATGGCGATCAGTGCTGGAAAAGAAGCGATCCCTGCGCTGGGTTTTGCCACAAAGGCGGCGCCTATGAAAGCCAGAAGCACGCTCAGCCATTCGATCCGGTTGGGCTTCTCCTTCAGGATGAATATGGACATCAGAATGGCAAAAAACGGAGACAGCTTATTCAGGATATTGGCGTCTGCGATCCGGAGGTGATCCACTGCCCAGAAATTGCAGAGAATTCCGGCTGTACCGATGCTGCTTCTAAGAAGAAGATCCGGTAGGTTTTTCCGCTGGAAGGAAAAGCCGCTCTTGGAGCGCGCCAGCAGGATGGCCGCCAGAATGGCGGCGACGATATTTCTGAAAAAGGCTTTCTGCATAGTCGGCACATCGCCGGCCAGCCGCACGAATACGGACATCAGGCAGAAGAAAAAAGCAGACAGGAGAATGAACAGGATTCCTTTGCGCCGGCCTGCCTGCCGGGTGGAATCTGAAAGCTGATTGGAAGACATAGATACCTCTCATAATTCGTTAGTGAAATCTTATTCAGTGTATTACAAATGGAAGGACCGGTCAAAGCGCAATGCTGCACGAAATGAAATGCATCTAACATGAAAGGAGAATCCGGCATGATACTGCAGAGCACAAGGGTCTATATCATAAACGACTGGCTTCCGGCGCAGGTCGCGATCTCTGCGGCGTCCGGCCGGATCGAGGGAATCCATCCGTATGGAACGAAGCCGGTGGACATGGACTTTAACGATCTGCGCATTGTGCCCGGATTCATTGACGTACACACGCACGGCGCATATGGATTTGACACCAATGACGGCGATAAGGCGGGGCTTCGCAGATGGCTTCAAAATATAGTCAGCGAGGGCGTGACCGGTCTTTTGCCGACAACGGTCACCCAGTCGGAGGAGGTTCTGACCAAGGCGCTGCGAAACGTCGCCGAGGTGGCACGTGCGCAAGAGAAAGAACCGGACAGTGCGCCCGGCGCGAGGATTCTCGGCATCCATTTGGAGGGGCCATATTTGGACAAGGCCTGCAAGGGCGCCCAGCCGGAAGCGTATTGCGAGGTGCCGGATCCGGCGCAGTGCAGGCGATATTGGGACGCCTCCGACAGGCGCATTCGGATCGTGACGCTGGCCATAGAACATGACAAGGATTACAGGCTGACCCGTTCTCTCAATGAGATGGGGATTGTCCCCTCGCTGGGGCATTCCTCTGCCTCCTATGAGCAGGCAGTGATGGCCTTTGCAAACGGCGCACGCAGTGTGACGCACGTGTACAATGGCATGGCGCCCTTCCATCACAGGGATCCCGGCATTGTCGGGGCCTCACTCCGCTTCCACAACGTGTACGGAGAGATCATCTGCGACGGCCTGCATTCTGATTGGGCGGCGGTCCACGCCTTTTTTGCCTGCAAGGGAACGGACTGCGGCGTCATGGTGTCCGACTCGATGCGGGTCAAAGGACTGCCCGCCGGGACGCGTGCGCTGTTCGGCGGAAACCGGATCGAGCTTTATGAAGATGGCAGCGCGCATCTCGTGGATTCGGGAAAGCTCGCCGGTTCCACCCTGAAGATGCACGAAGGCCTGCGAAACCTGGTCGAAAAAGCCGGCGTGCCCTGGCAGACCGCCATCAATTCCTGTACGATCAATCCCGCCCGGCTGATCGGCATGGAGGATCGAAAAGGATCCATTCGGACGGGCAAGGACGCCGATCTGGTCGTCCTGAGGGATGATTATTCCGTCGCGGCGACGTTTGTCTGCGGTCGGCAGTATTACTAAAGATAGAGTACTGTTGCTCATACCCGGGCCAAAACCTGCAGCGGGCCGGAAACAGGGCCAAAATTGTGTAACCTGTACAAACATATGTACACCCCTTTCGATAAAATAAGACCATACAAAGCGAAGGCAATGTGACGTAAGAAACTTGTAAGAAACCTGCAAGGGACAGTCTTACGACGGGAAGCGAATGAATCGAGACGAAGCTTTAGGAGGTCAGCTATGAAGGGATATCTGAATGGAAACGGTTACATGGGACTTGTAAATGGCCGCTATATTTTGTTCACGAGCGAGGCCGAGTATGTGGAATATATGGAAGAGGAGGATTGAGCGGATGTTTAAAGTGGTTAGTTGGCTCATTGGCGCTGCGACGATCCTCAGCTGGGGGATGCAGGCAATCTCCTGAGACTCCCTGCGCGCATCGCGCATGAATGAAGAATGAATCGTGCGTATTTGTGGAGGCATCTGCCGGCGTGAGCGGCGGATGCCTCTTCGTATCTCTTGTCAACGGGTGCTCTTATGATCGGCGGTGGCTCTGAATAGTTGCCCGAACGGGACACGAATCTGTTACAATAGAAGAAGCAGACAACAGTATTACAGGGAGACGTTAAAGCAATATGGGAATTGTAGTGATCGGTGCATCTTTCGTAGATGTCAAGGGATATCCGCTGGCCCAGTATATCCCGGGCGGCCGCAATGTGGGACGCGTTGTGCAGGTGCATGGCGGCGTCGCACGCAATGTAGTCGAGGATATCGCGAACGTGGAGCTGCGCCCGACCTTTTTGAGCGTAGTGGATGATACGGGACTGAGCGACGATGTAGTCAGAAATCTGATCCGTCACAAGGTGGATATACGGTACATTGCCCGCAGCCCGGAGGGACTTGGAACCTGGCTCGCCATCTTTGACAACGACGGGGACGTGATCGCCTCGATATCGAGAAGACCGGACTTGTCCGCGATCGAAGGCGTGTTGGAAAAGGACGGGGATGAGATTTTCCGAAATGCGGACAGTATCGTCGTGGAGTTCGATATCGAGGTGCCGATCCTCAAGAAGGTGCTGGATCTGGCGGAGAAACACGGCAAGGAAGTCTATACCGTGATCTCCAACATGTCGATCGCCATGAAACGCCGTGATCTGCTTCGCAAAACGGCAGCGCTTGTGTGTAACGCGCAGGAGGCCGGCATGCTGTTTACCGAGGATTACACCGATATGCGGCCGGAGGACATGAAGAAGAATCTGGCGGACAGGATCTGGAAATCCGGTATCCCCAGGATCATCGTGACTATGGGACCGCATGGAGCCGTGTATGCGGATGCGACGGGTGAAACAGGTATCTGCCCGGCTTTAAGAGTCGACGTGGTGGATACGACCGGCGCCGGAGATGCATTTTTTGCCGGCACAGCCATCGGGCTCACATACGGCAAGACGGTCGGGGAGGCCTGCATGATCGGAACCAGGCTTGCGGCGTCGGTGATCGCTTCGAGGGAGAATGTCTGCCCCAGATTCCAGCCGGAGGAGTTCGGGATTGTGATCGACAAGGATAACAAATCGCAAGGCTTATGAGCCGGCGTTGTCAAAATAGTGTATATGGGTGGAGGTAATAGCAAAAATGAAAGATCAAAAGAACCGCATGGTCAACGAGCGGGACTTCAGGCAGGACCCGAATTACGTTGCACCGGACCCGGAGAAGAAGAAACTGATTCTGAAGCTGGGAACGATGATCACGGACCGCTATTTGGTCAAGTATTCCAGGACCATGAACACAGATGATCCTGAGTACTGGGCACTGGATGAGGTGCTGACCAAGGAGGAAGCCAAGTTCCTTCTGAGCTTTAAGAAGACGCGTGTGCCCTATGATATCGAGGATCTGGCCAAGATGAACAAGATGTCCTATGAGGACACCAAGAAGATGGTAGACCACCTTGTGTGGGTTGGACTGATCGAGATGACTCGTGAGAATCCGGACCATCACAAGCAGTACAATGTGCCGATCTTCGTGCCCGGTTCTGCGGAGTTCATGATGATGAACGACGAATTGACGGCGCAGCATCCCAAACTGGCGACCTTCTTCAATCTGATGACACAGATGCCGCTTGAGAACGTGACGCCTATGATCCCTCCGGGAGGCGCCGGCGTCGGTATGCACGTCATCCCCGTCGAGAAGGCCATCGAGAGCGAGAACATGTCCGCCAGCGTGGAGCACATTTCCCACTGGCTGAGCAAGTACGACAAGTATTCCGTCGGACAATGTACCTGCCGCAAGCAGCAGACCATGCGCGGCGAGGGATCGGGTGAGATCAACGGTGAGTTCTGCATGGGTATGGGCGATATGGCGGAGTACTGCGTCGACAGAGGCATGGGCCGCTATATCTCTTATGAGGAAGCCCTGGAGATCCTGAACCGGGCGGAACGTCACGGTTTTGTCCATCAGATTACCAATATTGACGGCAGCGAGAAGATTGTGGCCATCTGTAACTGTGCGCCCGGCGTCTGCAACGCACTGCGCACGAGCCAGCTCTATAATACGCCCAACATGTCCCGAAGCGCCTACCGCGCCCACGTGGACAAGACCAAGTGCGTCGCCTGCGGCAAATGTGTGGAAGTATGTCCCGTCGGCGCTGCCAAGCTTGGACAGAAGCTGTGCACCAAGAAAGGAGAAGTGCAGTATCCGCTCACCCTTCTGCCGGATGAGACAGCCTGGAGCGCGGACAATTGGAATATCCACTACCGCGAGGATGCCAAGATCAATTGCTATGACACTGGTACGGCGCCTTGTAAGACCGCATGTCCCGCGCATCTTGCTGTGCAGGGCTATGTAAAGATGGCCGGCGAAGGCCGCTTTATGGACGCCCTCAAGCTCATCAAACAGGACAATCCGTTCCCGGCCGTCTGCGGCGCGATCTGCAACAGACGCTGTGAGGACGCCTGCACGAGAGGTACCGTGGACGATCCGATCGCGATTGACGAGATCAAGAAATTCATCGCCGACCAGGAGCTTCATGCTGACAAGCGATTCATCCCGATCTGCGAGAAGGACGACGGCGGCATGTGGGGACCCGACTACAAGATGGCGGTCATCGGCGCAGGCCCGGCCGGTATGACGGCGGCGTATTATCTTCGCACGCGCGGCTATGACGTCACCGTATTCGAGAAGGAAAGCCGTCCCGGCGGTATGCTGATGAACGGCATTCCGTCCTTCCGCCTGGAAAAGGATGTCATCGAGGCGGAGATCGATGTGCTCCGCGAGATGGGCGTTGAGTTCAAATGCGGTGTAGAGATCGGCAAGGATATCACGATCAAGGACCTCAAGAGAGAGGGCTATAAGGCATTTTACCTTGCGATCGGCCTGCAGGGCGGCCGCAGGACAGGCGTGCCCGGTGAGGACGCAGAAGGCGTCGAATCCGGCGTCAGCTTCCTGGCTCGGATCAATCAGGACAAAACGATTCGTCTGGACGGCGATGTCGTTGTCATCGGCGGCGGAAACGTAGCTGTCGATGTAGCCCGCTCGGCAGCGAGAGCTACCAATGGAAAGGTTACAATGCTCTGTCTGGAGAGCGAGAGCGAGATGCCCGCAGCCCGCGATGAAGTAGAAGAGGCGATTGCGGAAGGTATCACCGTCATGAACGGATGGGGACCCAAGGAGATCCTGACGGAAGACGGCAAAGTCAAAGGCATTGTATTCAAGAAATGTGTCTCCGTCTACGACAAGGAGCATCGCTTTGCACCTGTCTATGACGAGGAAGAGACGGTCACTATCCCTTGCAGCAACGTACTGGAAGCCATTGGACAATCCGCACAGTGGGGTGCTCTGCTGGAAGGCACAAATGTAGAGTGCAATCCGAATGGCACCGTCAAGCACGACCCGCTTACCTTCGAGACCGGCGAGCCCGGCGTCTTCGTAGGCGGCGATATCGCCCATGGCGCACGCTTTGCAATCGATGCGATCGCTGACGGCAAGAAAGCCTGCGAGAGCATGCATCGTTATGTGCACCCCGGACAGTCGCAGACCATCGCCCGCGATAAGCGCGAGTTCATCGAGCTGGATAAGGACAATATTGTCCTTGAATCTTTTGACAACGCGAAGAGACAGGTGCCTGGCAGAAAGCCCGGCAATCCGGTGGGAACCTTTGCAGACCTTCGCCTACCCTTCACAGAGGAACAGATCAAGACGGAGGCGGCAAGATGCCTCGGCTGCGGCGCGACCGTCGTCGACCTCAACCGCTGCATTGGATGCGGACTGTGCACAACTCGCTGCGAGTTTGACGCGATCCACCTCTCCAGGGATATCCCGGAGGCCTCCAACATGGTGCGCTGTGAGGACAAGCTCCCTGTTGTGGCCAAGTACGCAGCAGCCAGAGAGATGAAGATCATTAAGAAGAAAGTAAAGGGACTGGGAGCCAAGAAGAAATAAGCTGTGATAAGAGGCTGCTCCTGACCCGGAGGAAGACAATTCATGCATGAGATGGGAATCATTCTCCATATAGCGAAGATGCTGGATGAGACGGCAGAGGAGCAGCATATCACCAAGATCGGTTCTGTGACGCTGGAAGTCGGCGAAGTATCCGGCATCATGACGGATTTATTTGTCGACTGTTGGAACTACTTTAAGGTCAAGCATCCAGTGCTGGCGGAGTCTGAGCTGCGTCTGGTGACGATCCCGGCAGTGACTTACTGTGGAAACTGCGGAAAGACCTATGAGACGGTCAAGTATGGGAAGGAATGCCCATACTGCCACAGCGGCGAGACATGGCTGGTGGATGGCAACCAGTGCGTGATCAAGGAGATTGAAGCGGAGTGCGAGGATGAGATCCCGGAGGACGGGGATGAGGAGTATCGCGCGGGCGACTTCCCGGAAGAGGAATGAAGTGCTGCGGCATGTGAATGCGTGACACAGATGCGGCGCGGTACAGTTTGGAACCGTGTCACAGAAAGACCTGTAAAGACATGAAAAGGACCTGGCGGATATCCGCCAGGTCCTTTGTTTCACTCGTATAGATCGTATAGATGCTCTATGTGAGCCGTCGAGGCAGTCTCTCTGATCAGACAAATGCGAAGCAGATGATGCCGCCCACAACTGCATAAAGGATGCAGTATTTGAATACGCCGCTCAGGATCTCATTCTCACGTCCTGCCAGTCCTGCGGAAGCGGTAGCCAGCGCGATATTGGAAGGAGAGATCATCTTGCCGACGCCAGCGCCGAGGGAGTTGGCTGCGCACAGCCACTCAGGGGAAAGGCCGAGCTGCGTCGCGGAAGCGGACTGCAGGGGGCCAAACAAAACGCCGGTGCTCGTGCCGGAGCCGGTGACAAATGCGCCGAGTACGCCGACCAGAGGGGAGAACAGCGGGTAGAATTTGCCTGTGACAGCGACGAGGACATCGGCAACGTCTGTAGTCATTCCGCTGTGGACCATGATCTTCGCGGTAGCAAGAACGGAGCAGATGGTCACAATGGTCTTCACATTCTTCTTCACGGTGCCAACCAGAACGCCGAGAATCTTGCCGATCGAAGCACCCTGGATGAGGCCGCCGATGATACCGGACAGGATGATCCATACGCCGGGGGTGTTGATCCAGGTAAAGCCGGTCGGGGAAGCACCTTCACCAACATAGATGTTAATGCTGGAAGAAATGGAGGACAGAGGTCCGTTGATAAAAGGAAACAGCTTGGATGTAAACAGGAGCAGCACGAAGATCAGGATGAAAGGGCTCCATGCACGGAGTGCGCTGTTCATCGTGAGATTCAGAGTCTTCTGCTCTCCGCCATCTCCACCTACCAGATACTCCTCCGGGACTTCCTTGTCCTTCATCTTGAGGGCCACGAGGATCATGAGGATCATGGAGCAGATGGAACCGATGATATCGGGAAGCTCAGGGCCAATGAAGGAACCAATGATGAAGTTGGGGATGACAAAGGAAGCCGACGCGATGAGTGTGAAGGGAATCATTCCCTTGAGCGCCTTGAAGCCTTTGCCGATCACGATGACAAACAGGAAAGGAGAGAGTGCCATGAGCAGCACCTCAATCCTGACGGTATTGGCGGAAAGTGCGTTGACAGCAAGGCCCGTGGCGGAAGCCAGGGACGTTGTCGGAACGCCAACACTACCGAACGCGGTCGGTGTGGAGTTGACAATCAGAAGTGCCAGAACCGTAGAAATCGGGTCAAAATTCAGAGCGACCAGAATCGATGCGGGGATCGCAACAGCGGTACCGAATCCGGCCATACCTTCCATGAAGCAGCCAAAGCCCCAGCCGATGATGAGACCGAGGACTCTCTTGTCTCTGGAAACGCTGCTGAGCATGGCCTTGATCTCTTCCATAGCGCCGGTTTCAAGTGTCAGCGCATAGACGAACAGGGCGGCCAGAATGACCAGGATGATCGGCCACAAAGCGCTGAAGACACCTTCCAGGAAGGCGGTTCCCACGGAAACAAGCGGCAAGTGCTTGTAGAAAAGCGCAACAACAGCAGCAAACACGATCGCAATGCCGCATGCTTTATAGCCGGGCATTTTCAATCCGGTCAAGGCAATGATCAGCCAAATGATCGGAACTAAACCTAGAATGAATTTAACAATAAGCATGTTTTGTCCCTCCTTAATAACTACAGACACACCCTGATCATAAATAGTACGCCGCAAATGCGGCATCCAGAACAGACAGTATCTATTCAAAAGTAATATGAAGCAGGTCGTTCTCATACGACCAGGCTTTCAGGTTTCTGCGGCCACACTGTTCTGTCAGCCGGAATCTGCGCCGCTCGTTCCGCACGCCAAGGATCAAGTCGTCCCCTTCCTTGACCACAGACAGATCTGCGGCGGTCATATATGGAAGCCGCACCGTCATCACCCAGGTGCCGTCCTCCATATTTCGCACGGTTGTATAGCTCTGATCGGTGTGGAAGATGGCCGCCGGATCAGGCCGCTTTTCGTCATATAGGATCGATGCGGCTTGGGTCAGGAGCGGCAGACCGCGCAGCTCCCTATCCAACAGGGGCAGATAGAACCGCTCCTGTCCGGCAAAGCTCTCCTCAATGCGCCGGAGGCTTTCCTTTTGCAGGGAAGCCCAGCCTTCAAAATATCCTTCCACCGCGCTGTCGGGATAAATCCGATTTACGTAAACAGCATCCACTCCAAAATCGAACGCATTCAGCCAGGCCAAACATCGCTCCGCCTCGCGAACCACGATGCTTTCGGGGGTCATGACGATGCGAAGGCTCGTTGTCTTCCTGTCGCTGAGAATCTTCTGCAGTGAATGCAATCTCCGGACGACAGCATCCAGCTCTGCGAATACGGCGTCCCTGGGTTTGGGAACCGTCGTGGCGCGGCTGATCAGTCCACCCAGAGCACTTGTGACGCTGCGGACCATGGGAAGCACCTTGTCCGTCAGGACGCGAAGCTGTTCCGGATACCGCAGAAGCGAGAGCGTCTCCCCTGTCGGAGAACAGTCAACAACGAGAAGATCATAGGTGGCTGCTTCATACAAGTCCAGAATGCGTAGAAGAGAGGAGAGTTCCTCCAGTCCTGGAAACACAAGCGCCTCCTCAGCGGCAAGGCTTGCGCCGGATTTCTCTTCCATGATCTGGCGAAGATATTCCTTTAATGATCCCCACGCCCGGTCACTCTCCACGGCCGGATCGACCTCCAGAGCATCCAGGTTGTCGGTGATCCTCACGGGATCGGCACCAAGTGCCTTCTCGAAGACATCTCCCAGGCTGTGGGCCTGATCAGTGCTCATAATGATTGTCCGGTAACCAAGAGCAGCTGTTCTTGCAGCTGTGGCAGCTGCAATGCCGGTCTTGCCGACGCCGCCCTTGCCGGTGTACATCAGAATCCTCATGTTTACCTCAATGCTTTGTGCGCAGCCGGAGCTGAAAAGTCTACCAGAAACATGCCATCCTGTAACGCTGTGGAGACAATTTGGGCCCCGTACAGCACGTTGGGAAGGGGAATCTTGCGAAGCACCGTCCCGACCCGTATATCCAGATCCCGATCGCAAAGCGTTGCGGATACATGATCCGCTCCGGGAATGGAAAGACGCAGGCGATAACCGTTCTCTGTGACCTCGTAGGTCTCTGCGCCGCCGCAGGAAGAATCTTCGCTTTGCAGTGAGGCCGGCGAAGCAAAGAGGACTTCATTGTCTGGCAGCTCCTTACTGAGAAGCTCCACGGCCTGAATTCCCTTGATTTCCTTGGGATACCAGGGAATACGGGTGACCGGAATGTGGCGGAACACACTCTCGGTCTCTTCGATGTACCGGGACTGAATCCGTCGCCATTCTTCCATAAAGGAATTGCCGGTCTGCGGGGGAAGAACCCGGTTGATGAATACCCGATCCACGTGATAGCCGTACAGATTCAGGTACATATAGGTCCTTTTGGTCTCTTCGAGAACCATCTTCTCCGGAAGTGTCACAAGGCGGACCGAGGTCACTTGCGGATTCTTGAGAAGATCCTGCAGAGCCACAAGGCTGCGGTGCATCAGCGATACCTGATCCATGGCAGCTTCGTCCGGAAGCTTTACTTTGTAGAGTGCATTTGTCACAGGCGCCAGCGCGCGGGTCATGAAGCGGCCTACCGGGAAGAACTTCTCCATGTACCACTCCAGAAGCTCAGGGAGCTTGAGGAGGGACAGTGTCTCACCGGACGGCGCGCAGTCGACCAGGATGAGGTCATACTCTCCGCTTTCATACAGATCGCGGATCCCTAGGAGCATGAACAGATCCTCAAAACCGGGGATCATGAATGAACTGTCCACTTTGTCGGCGGCTCTTGTGAGTGATCCGCCGAGCATTTCCATCATGGAGCGGTTGAGGTCGGGATAGTGCTCGCGCATGATCCGGCCGGGATCCAGCTCCAGAATTGTAAGATGCGGGGCCGCATGAACGCGGCCCCCGCCAGTTTCCATTTCAAACACGTCTCCCAAGTTATGGGCCATGTCGGCGCTCACAAGCAGTGTGTTCAGCCCGCTTCGTGCAGCGCGAAGCGCATGGGCGGAGATGATGCTTGTCTTGCCGACACCGCCTTTGCCTGTAAAAACAATGATTCTGCTCATCCCTGCATGTAGGTTACGCCCATCTCACCATAGGGATGGTTCCAGCTCTTTACAACTTTGCCGCCGGATACAACACGGCATGTGCCGCACTCAAGGCAGCCTTCATGATTGAATGCCAGCTCGCCGTTCTCATATTTGTAGAGCTCGGCAGGGCAGGCGAGGACGACCTTACGGATCTCTTCCTCATCTTTAAAATCGCTGTTGATCTCGATGTGGGCATATCCCTCGTCGGTATGGAAAACATTATAGCCCAGCTTATCATCTACCGGTACTTTTTTTGCCATTATCTTATACCTCCTTCCGGTCTCTTATAATGCGTCAAGCGCAACCATGACCAGATCCAGAAGCTTCTTGGCGCTGGTGCGTTTTGCAATCTCATCGATCGCGAACATAGGAAGAGACACAGGCTTTGTGCCGTCTACGCGGAACAGTCTGTCAAAGAGCACATCCGCGATCTCCGGAACATCGTTGAAGATCTCATGGCGCTCCAGAAGCTTAGGGAAGTTGCGATACTGCTTCATGTCCGCATAGATGAAGCTGTTCTCAAACAGTTTCTGGTAGTAGGACAGGGAAG
Organism: uncultured Lachnospiraceae bacterium; assembly: GCA_900319245.1. Lineage (GTDB taxonomy): Bacteria > Bacillota > Clostridia > Lachnospirales > Lachnospiraceae > CAG-791. The sequence goes on from ONNQ01000001.1 coordinate 119,419, forward strand.
CGGCGCTGAAATCCCCCGCTGCTTTCGCGCGGATGACGGTCTCTGCAGCAAGTTTGCCGGACTCCACGGCGAAGTCCATGCCGCGGACCGTGTAGCCGAGGTTGATCACGAATGCGGCAGCATCGCCGGTGACCAGCACGCCGTCGGCATAGAGCTTGGGAATCATATCGAATCCGCCCTCGGGAACAAGGTGTGCCGAATATTCAAGCGGCACGCCGCCCTTGATGAGGGGCTCGATGGCAGGGTGGTTCTTGAAACGCTCCAGCATATCCGGGATGGAGACATCTACGCGGCCAATGTCGCTGCAGGTAGCAACGATACCGATGGATACACTGTCCTTGTTGGTGTAGAGGAAACCGCCGCCGATGTTTCCGACAGTGGGATCTCCGGCTACCAGCATGGAAACGCCTTCACCGTTCTCAACACCGAAGCGCTGATTGATCACGTCCTCGCCCAGCTGGATGACTTCCTTACATCCAACAGCAACCTGCTCGGGCTTCAGTTCCGGCTTGAGGCCTATGGACTGAGCCAGAAGGGAGTTGACACCGTCCGCCAGGATCACTACGTCGGCGTACATCTCTTCGCCAGCGGCGTCGATACCGACGACCTTGTCGCCGTCCATCAGAAGGGAGTCGACACGGATGCCGGGAACCATCATGACGCCGACTTCTTCGCACTTCTCTGCAAACCACTTATCGAATTTGCTTCGAAGAATGGTGTAGGAAGCCGAATTTGCGTCATCGGGCTTTCCGGACGCGTACTCGATGTTGACAACACCGGTCTCGGTCATCAGAGCAACGCGCTCCTTGGTGACCTTGCGCTCGAGGGGAGCTTCCTCGGCAAAACCGGGCATCAGCTTCTCGAGGCTGTGTGTATAGATTCTTCCGCCTGTCACGTTTTTGGATCCGCAGAAGGTTCCTCTCTCGATGAGAAGAACTTCCATTTCCGCTTGTGCCAGACAGTAGGCAGCTGTAAGTCCTGCCAGTCCTCCGCCAACTACTATGGCATCAAATTTTTCTTCACTCATATTTACCAAAACCTCCTTGCGTGGTTCGTTCGTCGGTTCTTTGGGCCGCGCCTGCGGGCAGGCTGTGATGCGGCCGTTATGGAATCATTAAGGTTCTAAGACTCATGTGCGCTGAAGGGCTTAGATCCTGTGTGTAGTGCACAGGCACCCATCATTCTGCGCCGGACCTTTACATTGCGGAATCCGCATCGGGTCATCAGCTCCTTGAGCTGGCCCGCACGAAGAAAGCTCTCCGTCGATTCCTGCAGCCATTCGTACTCCTTTCGGTGGGAGGATCCGCCGCCAATCAGGGGCATCACCCGGCCAAAATAGAGCCTGTAGAAGGGCCTCACAAGGGCATTTTCCGGAACAAAGGATTCCAGACACAGGATCCGTCCGCCCGGCTTCAAAACCCTCTTGATCTCCAGTAATACTTTCTCCGGATCCGCGCAGTTGCGCAGTCCGAACGATATACTCACGGCGTCAAAAGATGCATCGCCGCAAGGAATTTCCATGGCATTTCCTTTTCTCCAGGTGATGCCGCGCAGACCGCGCCGTCTGGCTTTGCGGGCTGCGACCCGCAGCATGGAAGGAGAAAAATCCATGCCGGTGATCTGATAGTCAGTTCCGGCTTCCGCAATACCAATCGCGATGTCCCCTGTTCCGGTACAAAGGTCCAGGATCTTCATTTTCTGATCCGGACTTTGCCCTGCGGCGTTCATGGTGTGACAGCCGCGGGAAGCGGGAGTGGATCGGGTGAGCTCCCTGATCAGCATCTTTTTCCAGGAGTCCTGCATACCGAGGCTGATCCGCACATTTGCGCGGTCATATCCCTTTGCAATATTTTCAAAGACGCGGAAGACTTTGTCCTGCTTGTCCTCCGGCGACATGGCCGGTGCGTGTTTCATCATATACGCCTCATCAGTTGTATGTTCAGCTGCATATTGCTGCGACAAGAAGCAGAAGACAGATCAAGCCGCTGCAGATATTTGCTTTCAGGATTCCCTTCATCTGCGTCACTCTTGTGCTCTGTAAAAGAGGGGAGTGCAGCAGATATCGGTAGACAGGGTAGTAGGCGGCTGCTGTGGCTGCGAGCGCGACGATCAGTGACGCGCGGCTAAGGACAGCACCGTCCACAACGATCAGGATCATCCAGAGAAGCACGGCAGCTCTGTAAGCCTTTATGGCCTTTTCTCTGCCGATGCAGTCCGGGAAGGTCTTCCGGCCGGCCTGCAGATCTTTCTCTATGTCGCAAGTGTTATTGGTCATCATGATCAGACCGATCCCCACGACAAGAGGAAGGCACAGGGGCAGGATCTCCGGATGAAGGTTTCCAGTGACGGCGGCCGCAATCCCCAGGGGGATCAGAGCGCCCATCACAAAGCCGGATGTAATCTCACCGATCGGCAGGTAGGAGATTGGCAGCGGGCCTCCTGAATACAGGAGGACGACCAGACCGCCGGCCAGGCCGATCAGGAGCGGTACCGGGCCGCTTTTTACTGTAAACGCGATGCCGATCACCGCTGCAGTGCCCAGAAAGGCGAACGCCAGATTCCGGACCTGCACAGGATCGACGCCCGCGTACAGAAGTACGGCGTCCTCTTTTTCAAGATTGTCCGCCAGGCTGTCGGTACCTTTGACAAAATCCATATAATCGTTGAATGTGTTGACAGCTGCCTGCATGAGCACACAGGCCGCCAGCAGTAGAAATGCCTCTGCCGCTGTGATGGCAAAAGACCGATAGATACAGTACAGGATTCCGAACAAGGCCGGAAACACAGAGGCTGCCCATGTATGGGGCGCCGCCAGCTGAAGCGCCAGTTTGGGCGTCAGTGCGTTGTAGCGGGTATCGGTGGTCTGTTTGCTTGTGCTGTCTTTCACTTTCATAGTAACTTTTTATCTAACTATTAATTCGCGGACAGGCTGTCAGACCTGGGCGCATTTTCTCACTATTTTGCCAAGTTCGGCAGACGCCGCATTGGCGGGAAGCATCTTAAGGATCTCTTCACACCGCTTGCGGTAACGCAGGATCTCCTTTTTGGTGTTCTCTACGCCGCCGTACTTGTGTACAATGGTTTCCATTTTTTTGATCTGTTCACAGTCCGTCTGTCCGTCGCGGTTTCTTCTCATGATGGGAAGAAGCTGCTCTCTTGCAAGGGGATCCCGCATGGCCATCAGAACCGGCATGGTGTAAATGCCGTCCCGGAAGTCCTTGTGGGTCTCTTTGCCAAGCACCTCTTTATCTGTCGTGAAATCCAGCAGGTCGTCCCTGAACTGGAACATGCAGCCGAGCGATTCTCCGAGCCTGTCGAGCTGTTCGATCACCTCTTTGCTGCAGCCGCTCTCGAGAGCGCCGATCCGGCAGGAGGCACGAAAGAGTGCTGTGGTCTTGCCGCGAATGTTGCACAGATACTCCTGCATTGTGACGTCTTCGCGGTAGCGGCATCTTGCCTGCCCGATCTCGCCGGCGCACATTTGCTGGATCGCATCCGCCAGGAGCATCCCTGCCTCATGCAGGTTTTCCTGCGCCTGATAATACTGGACGCGAGCGATGAGATAATCGCCTGCATAGACGGCGGCATCTTTGCCGAATCGCCGCTGCACCGATTCCCGGTCCCTTCGAAAAGGGGCTTCATCCACGATGTCGTCGTGAATGAGGGAAGCCAGGTGCGTGACCTCCATCATGGCGGCCAGAAGCGTCAGGCGGTTCTTGTGCGCGAGGCAATTGGGACCGTAAAGTGAACATAGGATCAAAAGTATCGGACGGATCCGCTTGCCTTTCGAACAGGCCGCCCAGTCCAGCACATCCCCGACCGGCGTTCCGGCGTAGGGATGCGCGCTGATCCGAGCGATGTCGGACTCGACGCTGTCCATCCAGTCACTGATCATGTTTTCCTCCATGTCTTAGCGCATTGCGCGCAGACATCTGTATTACATAAGGCCTCTCTTCTCGGCGATGATGACAGCAGTGTGCTTGACGTCGATCGGAATATCTCTCGCGTCAAGACCGCCGCTGATCTGCATCATGCAGCCGGGGCAGTCGACAGCTACGGTGTCCGCGCCGGTCTCTTTGATGTGTTCAACCTTGCGCTCGAGGATCGGCGCCGCGACCTCAGGGAACTTGATACTGTAGGTTCCGCCGAATCCGCAGCAGTTATCGCTTTCCTTCATCTCGGTGAGATGGACGCCCTTGGTGTGTGTGAGCAGCTCTCTCTGCTCCTTGAACACGCCCATGGATCTCTTGAGGTGGCAGGAATCGTGATAGGTGATATTGAGTTCTTTTCCGTCGCCCTCGTCGGAGAGACCGCCGAGCATATGGAACAGCTTGCAGAAGTCGTAGCTCTTCTCGCCGAGCTCTTTGGCCTTGGCCAGCATCTCGGGATCATCCTGGAAGAACTGCTCGTACTCTCTGATCTGATGTGTGCAGGTAGGGCATGCGGAAACGATATAATCGTAGTTCTCGGCAGCCATTGCGTTGATATTGAGCTCCGCCGTCTTCTTGGCGTTTTCTCTGTCGCCCATGTAGGTGGCAGGCGCGCCGCAGCAGGACTGACCCATGGGCATATCTACAACATAGCCGATGGAGTTGAGGTCCTTGATCACCGCCTTTGCGATGTCCACATAGACAAAGTCGAGGAGGCATCCGGTGAAGATCGCGATCTTGCCCTTAGGATTGGGAACATCCTGCTCAATGGTCGGGAAAATATCCCTGAAAGGAACCTGGGCGATCTTGGGAAGGCTTCTGCCTTCAGACAGACCGGACAGGAACATAGGCAGGTGACGCATCATGGGCTGGCCCTGCTTCATGAATGCGGGCTGTGCAACCGATGCAATACGGAGCATGGAGTGGAAGAGTTTTCTGTCGCTGACCGCATCCAGTGCGAACTTATAGGTCGGGTTCGGATGCTTCTCCATGCTGCGCTCACGCAGCTTCATGATCATTTCCGGAATGTGCAGGCCGCCGCCGCAGACCTCTTTACATCTGCCGCACTGCAGGCAGATATTCTGGATCTGTTCTGCGCGCTCTTCGGATACCAGGAAGTGGCTCAGCAGCGTGCCGATACCGCCGGTATAGACTTTACTGCCGTATACATGGCCGCCAAGGAGTGCGAAGGCGGGACATACGTCAAGACATGCGCCGCAGCGGATGCAGTCGAAAATCTCACGGAACGACTCGTCCTTGAGGATCTCGCGTCTTCCCGGATCATCCAGGATCACGCAGTAGAAGTCTTTCTGGCCCTTCTCATCGGTATCCTTGTCAAGACAGACTTCCGTGGAACCGGTGTACAGGGACAGATAGGCGGTCAGTCTCTGCGCCGTGCCGTTGCGGGGGAGCGCTTTGAAAATATAGCGGGCATCGGTCAGGCTCTTGACGAACTTCTCGATACCGAATACGTACAGATGGATCTTGGGAAGGGTGCCGACCATACGGCCGTTTCCTTCGTTGGTCATGGTAAAGACTGTGCCGGTCTCTGCAACAGCGACGTTGGCGCCGGATACGCCCATGTCCGCATGGGTGAATTTGTCACGCATGACCTTGCGGGCGGTCTTTACTTCTTCTGAAATGATCGGCTTATTTTCAACCTTTGTATAATCGGTAAACAGATCCGCAACCTGCTCTTTATTCAGATGCAGAGCGGGCATAACCATGTGTACAGGCGTGTTGCCTTCCAGCGCGATGATGAATTCACCGAGGTCTGTCTCCTGCACGAGAACGCCGTCGTCGCCGAGGATCTTGTTCATATGGATCTCTTCTGACGCCATTGATTTGGATTTGACGATGGTCTGTACGCCTTTTTCCTTAACAAGGCCGCGAATGTATTCGATTGCGTCGTCTGCGCTGGTCGCATGGAAGACGTGACCGCCGCGAGCGGTGCAGTTCTTCGTAAACTCATCGATCATCTCGTCGATATGATCCGCAGCATACCCTTTTACTCTGCGGATGTTTTCACGCGTCTCTTCAAAATCGACGCCTTCATATGATTTGAGTCTTCTCTCGGGATATGTCTCGCAGAACGTGCCGAGTGTTCTGCCAAGCGTTTTATTATTGAGAGCAGACTTGATTTCCTGCTTCAAAGCTTCATTTGCCATTCTGCTTCCTCCTTTCCTCTTTTCAATCAGGCATCTTTCGTTATACGTCGTTAATGACGACGACCGAAAGCTTCAGGGGACCATGTACGCCGACGGTGCTGACACATTCGATATCAGCTGTACGGCTGGGCCCTGTGACAAAGCCGACGAAAGCCGGAAGGGTTTCAAGTGAACAGAGTTTGTCGAACATGGCGTCATAATCGTCGACCATTTCCGACAGCTTGACGACGCCGATGCAGTATTCGGGCATAGTGGCAACGATTCTATTGTCGATGTCATCACCCAGCTGCACAATACTCCCCAGATCGGCAATCGCACACTGTGCTTCCAGCACACCTCCCTTAGCGGTCTCTGCATGTAACCGGATGTGGTCGGTATACACTTTCATGCCGGCATCAGCAAGAGCCTTCGCAAGACCGATCTCTTCAAGAAGCGGTGATTCTGCGATGCACACGGAATCAATTCCTGCCTCTTTATAGGCCTCTGCGATAATGCCTGCGGCATCAGCCTTGTCGGCCAGCCAGCTGTTCCCATTGACTGCCTGCAGATTCTTTTCGAACCGCTCATACAGTACATTTACAGCTCCCATTGTCGCACTCCTTTCTGTATATATATTGTAAGAACAATGTGTCTCGTAAGTAAATTTTATTGCTTTTCACCATATTGTGCAACATTTCTGGGAAAATGTTTCAAAATATGCACAATCGTGTTCACGATTACGCCTATAAAATTGTTCATAATTTAACAATATTTATTGCCTGCCTTGAAAGCACGAATACCATGTGTATGAGAAGGCCAAAGAGAGGAAAAAAGAAGCGTACTGTTCATAAAAAAAGCAGAGCCACCTGTAAATGGCTCTGCTCAATACACGTATATATGGGGCGCTCCACAGTGATTACAAGGGGTCAGCCACCAAACTGGAACTCTATTCTAAACACCGGCTTATCCTTTTCACCGTAAATCGTAAAAGCATTTTCCGTGGCTGTGCAGCCCACCGTCACCACATCGCCGAGCTGTGCCTCCCCGATATGCTCTGCGGTGAGCGAGGAGAGAGCGCGGCAGCGAAGCGTGTCAGGCATCCGGTCCACGGCCAGATCATAGTAGCGGGCGTTGTTCATATGCCCGTTGAGATCGACGCAGCTATAGGGGACAAGGAAGTCGGAGACGGTATCGGCCGCCGATTTTCGCAGCCGCCCGGGAAGCGGCAGCTCATTGCCGGTGACAACTTCCTTAATATAGATGTCATGCTCCTCCGGAAAGACGATCCCGCGGGTCTTATTGTCGATCAACACCCATAGAGACGCGGCGTCGAGCAGTACTCGGCCCCTCGTATCCACAAGGCGGAAATAGCGGGGAAAGTACAGATGCATTGTCTTGCCGGGCCAGGACAAAAGCGTGACCGTTTCATCATACGCCGGCATGCGGTGAAACTTCACCCGGTATTGCGTCACAGCCCACAAAAGCCCCTGGTCCAGCGTCTTGTCCCTTGTGACGCCTAGTTCGATGGTGTGGGCGATGGCTGCTTCCTGCAGGCGCGTAAAGAGCGCGGACAGGCGCAGCCTTTGCGACATGTCCACATCACTGGAGAGGACCTGAAAGTCTTGTCTGTATATACTCATGGCAGCTCCTTTACAACACGGCGGAAACAGACGTCGCCAAAATATCGATGCCTGGCGACTCATACGCAGGTCCGGGCATCGTACGTGCAACGTTTAGAATTTGCGATTGATTCGCTTCTCGAAGGCGTTCACAACATCCCCAAAGGTGGACATCCTGGACCACTGCCGCTGGGGGATCTTAACGTCAAACCTCGCTTCGAGGCGGCAGATGATCAGCGTAAAGCCCATAGAATCGATCGCGGTATCTGTATTGATGACGGTATCTTCATAAATCGGCGTGCCTTCCATATCGGGCACACATTCATAAATCACTTCTCTGCAGGTTTCTGCAATCTGATTTCTATCCATGTTGAAACGTTCCTTTCAAAAAAAGGTAATTATATTGTTGCGTCCATTATATCCGCAATTATCAATTCTGTCATCCTTGCGCAATTACAGCGCTATCGAGTGCACCCGTCAGCAGCGTGAAAGCTCCCACCGCTTTATTTTGCCGGTCGCAGTACGCGGCAGCGTCTTACCCGTAAACAGAACCGCACTGATCTGCTGTCCGCGGGGGAGGCTTGCCATGATCGGACGGATCGCGCCAAGGACCAGGGCGCGCGCCTTGTCCGCAGCAGGGCTGCCCGGCTCTGCCGAGGCCGCCTCGGGATCGACGAGCAGAAGGACCGGCCGTCCATCCCTTTCAAGAACCGCAAAGTCCCGTCCCGGCAGCACAACGGCGATGCGCGCTTCGTACTCGGGAAGAAAGAGCTTGGTGCCGTCATGGAGGACCAGGATCTCTTTCTTGCGCCCGATGATGTGGAGACGCCCGTTGTCATCCCACCGGCCCAGGTCGCCGGTATAGAGGACGCCATCCCGCAGGACAGCGGCTGTATCCTCAGGCTCCTTGTAATAGCCTTTCATCATACAGCTCTCTCCGGTGACGAGAATCTCGCCGTCTTCAGCCAGCACAACGGCATTCTCAGGGCAGATTTCCAGCGCATAGGGGTCAAAAGACTGCTCGCATTCGGAGGAACCTTGCACCATGGCCGCATCGCTATTACAGTCAGCCTCCGTATGGCTGACAGGATTGACACGATACGCCGGCGGCACGCTGATCGCGACGCCGGAACTGGTCTCTGTCAGACCATACCCGAAACTGACGGAAATGCCTCTGGCCGCAGCCGCCGCAAGGAGCGCCTTCGGGCAGTCGCCGGCTCCGACCAGAACCAGCTGCAAATCGGGATTCATAAGATCGTGCTGCAGCAAAAATCCCAGCAGCATGGGAACGGCAGACAGCACAGTCGGCCTGTAAAAAGACAGGTCCTGTGTATAATAGCGGGCGCCCCGTCCGAGCGCTACAGCGGCGCCGCATTGTAAGCCCCATAGAAGTCCGCAGACGAAGCCGAATACGTGATGGAGGGGCAGCATGCACAGAAGCGTATCGCCCGAAGAGAGCGGCAGCATACAGCTTCCGTTATAGGCGGCGGCCATGAGACTTTGGTCTGTCAGGACAACCGCTTTAGAGCTGGAGGTCGTACCGGACGTAAAGAAGAGAATGGGGTGCGCATCGGACGCTCCGTCCTGTGCGGGAACCGGCGCCACCCCTCCGGCGTGAGTAAGCCCATCCGTCAAACAGGGCTGCAGCTCCTCGATGAGGTCCTCGTCGCTTCCCCAGAGGCAGTCGATATCGGTCTGTTTGATCTGTGCAGCCAGAAGGTCTTCGTCGGTGTTTTCATCCAGAAGGACAACCTGCATGCCGGCCAGCACAGCCGCGAAGATGGTCAGGACACATGAGAGGGATCCGTCGCACAGAACGCCCAGGCAGGTGCCTGTACCGAACGCTTCGGGAAGCTCGTCCCTGCGTGCCAGCACGGCGCCGGCAAAGGCACCCCTGCTGAGAGAAGCGACTTCCCCGCTCTTTTCATAAAGGAAAGCCGTCCGGGCAGGATCATCACCCCAAAAGGCGTCTAGAAGATCCATGAAGCCGTTATATTTGACCTGCTTTTTTCGCTTATCCGCTCTCTCTGTACGCATACTACACCGCCTCCTAAGATTAGTTTGCGGGTCTTTCATCCATCCTTTTTCAGTATAGCATTTACAGCCTGGCAGAGCATGGAAAGATGCGAAAAAGAATGGTACTTTGGCCCTTTTACGAGGCAGTGTAGAGCGACTTCCTGATTCATTTTCGGGGTGGATAGTGTATACTGGATACAGAGGTTTTTCTTTCATTAACAAAGGAAACGCATAATTACACTAATAATGTCAGGGGAGGCAACCATGGACAAAAACGTGAAGATCTGTATTATCGGCGGAGGCCCCGCGGGCCTTTCAGCGGGTATGTATCTGGAGCAGAAGGGTTATGAAAACTACACGATCCTTGAGAAGAACGACCGTGTCGGCGGAAAGTGCTGGTCTCCGCATTACAACGGCCGCCGCTATGAGATGGGCGCCATCATGGGCGTTCCGTCCTACTACGCGGTACACGATGTCGAGGAGTTCTGCGGCATCACGCACGACGGCCCGCAGCTGAACCGCAACTACAAGAACAGACTGGGCCAGGTCATCGAGCCCTTCGAGCCCAAGAAGAACATCCGCAAGATCCCTCGTCTTCTCAAGATGAAGAGACAGCTCAAGAAATTCGGCGAGCTCCTCGAGACCAAGTATAAGGGATACGATATCAACGGTCACCGCGGCGTAGCGGAGGGACGTTACGAGGGCTTCTCCGCAGCCAGTGCCAAAAGAGAGCCTGTCAGCGGCGTCAATCCCAACCTCAAGGACCTGGCGCTTCCTTTTAAGAAGTTCTGCGAGATCAACGGCGTTGAGCTGGTGCAGGACATCTGGATTGGACCCTTTACGTCGTTTGGCTATGGCTATTTTGACGAGATCCCGGCTGCATACGTTCTCAAGTATCTGGATTTCCAGACCTGCATGAACTTCGTCAAGATCAATCTGTGGACCTGGAAGAACGGCACCCAGTTTATCTGGGAGTCCCTCAACGAGCACCTCAAGAACCCGGCCCGCCTGAACAGCAGGATCGACAAGGTTGAGAGAAAAGACGGCAAAGTGTATGTGACCGTGAACGGCGAAGTGGAAGAGTATGACAAGATCATCGTCACCTCGCCTCTGTATGTGCCGCAGAAAGAGAATCGTGACGACGGACTGGTCGGCATGGTGGACTATTTTGACGCACGCGAGGATGAGAAGAAGCTGTTCTGCCAGATTGAGTACGAGCGCTACGACGTACTGGCGGTGGAGACCAAGCCGGAAGATCATCCCGAGATCTCCTACTACGTATTCGACAACATGATCCCCAAGAGACTGGGCCATCTTATGGTCTACTATCGCCGCTGGAGAGATACGGTGGATCAGGTCATCACGACCTATGCGCTGCGCAAGCATAAGAGATCCGAGGAGGTCCCTTACGACAAGTGCCGCAAGATGGTCCTGAAGGACCTGGACACCATGGGCAACCCCGCTTCCAACGTGGTCAACGAGTGGAGCGTCTACTACTTCCCGCATGTCTTCACCAACGCTTACAAGGACGGCTGGTATGACAAGGTCGAGGCGATGCAGGGCAAGTATGACACCTACTATGCGGGCGAGATCATGAGCTTTGGCGATATGGACGAGACCTGCGAGTACTCCCGCGAACTGGTCGAGAGATTCTTCTGATTCCGGAAGGTCATAGGAGAAAGCTTATCATCGCGACTTCGCGGATGGGATCGGAAAGAATCCCTATCACAGTTTGAGGATAACAGACATGAAATTTTATAAAGATCATTATGATGTGATCGTGATCGGAGGGGCCCTGGCGGGCCTCTCCTCAGCGCTTATGCTGGCGGACAAGGGACTGGACGTGCTGGTCCTGGAGCGCCACAACCTGCCCGGCGGCATTGCCACGAGCTTTGTCCGCGGCGGGATTGAGATCGAAGCGGCGCTGCACGAGATGATGTCCATTGGACCCAAGGAGAATCGGCTGAAGGTCGGCAAATTCTTCGATGACATGGGCGTCGATATAGATTGGCTGCCGGTGCCGGAGTGCTACCACGCAAGCCTTCCCGGCCTGGAAGTGACCCTGCATCCCGGGCTCGAGACATTCTCCCGGGAGATCGACGAGCAGGTGCCGGGCACCTATGACCAGGTATTGAAGCTGTTGCAGCTCTGCAATACCGTATTTGACAGCGTGAATGAGTTGTCCATTCATCCCATGAGCAAGGCCCAGATGCTGCTCAAGCATGAGGCCTTTGTCAAAACAGCGGGCTATTCTACCAAAGAGGTTCTGGACACCTTCCATCTGCCGCAGAAGGCGCTGGACCTGCTGGCCCCCTATTGGATCTACGTTGGCAGCGGCTTCTCCGACCTGCCCTTTACGATCTACTCCGTGCTGATGGCGGACTACGTGGGATACGGTTCCATGATCCCCAAAAAGCTCAGTCATGAGATGAGCCTCAAAATGGCGGAGCGCGCCGAAGAGATGGGCGTGCAGATCGAGTACCGCCAGCATGTGGACAAGATCCTTGTGAAGAACGGCAGAGCGTATGGCGTGCGCACAGCGCGCGGCGACGAGATTCATGCGGACTATGTGATCTCCTCGGCCTATCCCAACAAGGTCTACACGAGCATGATCGAGCCCCTCAGCGAAGTGCCTGCGGGCGCCACAAAGATGGTCAATGGCAGACGTCTGTCGCTGACGGCCTTTTCCGTGATCCTGATCCTGGACAAGCCGGCGGAAGAGCTGAATATCAAGGACTACAGCATTTTCCGCGGCGACACAATGGATACAGACGTGCTGTATGAGAATCTGGCTGGCCTTGGGCCCTACAGGTATCTCACCTGCATCTGCCACAATTACGGCAATCCCGGCGTGACACCGGAAGGAACATGTTCCTTCAGTGTGACGGTTCTTCCCCGTGTGGACGGCTGGAAGACGGTCAAGGCAGAGGATTATGATCGCGTCAAGCACGAAGTGGCAAAGCAGTTGATTGACGATATGTCGGACTATTTTGGCGTCAATCTCCTGGACCATGTGCTGGAATGCGTTATCGAGACGCCTATGACCATCGCACACTACACAGGCGCGTGGAATGGCTGCATCTACGGCTATGCGCACACCATGGAGGACCACATCGTCGCGAGACTGCAGACGGCAGAGGAAGAGAAGTTCATCGACCGGCTGGAATTTGCGGGTGCCCACGCCATTTCCGGAGACGGCATGGGACCGGCCGTGACCAATGGCCGCAAAGCCGCCAAAAACGTGCTGGATGACATCGCTGCAAGAAAGGAGGCCAAACGATGAAAGTGAAGAATTTCCTGAAAGACGTCGGCGGAGCCTCCCGCGTCACCAAAGCGCGCCTTGCGGCGTTCGCATCAGCATCTCCCGCGCTGGAGAGCACAGACCCCATCGGAGATGTATCCCGCGAGTGGCATCCCGGACCGATCGAGCTCGTTGTGACCAGGATCACGCCTGCCTGCAAGACGGCCAAGACCATTCGCTTCGAGCGCACCGACGGCAAGAAGCTGCCCTTCTTCTATGCGGGACAGTATATTGTTCTGGATTTCAAGATCGGTGAAAGCCTGATCTCCAGGCCCTATTCCATCTCTTCGGCCCCTTATGAGGCGAGAGCGGCCTATGCGGACGGAGAATCCGACGAGCATCCCTTTGTGGAGATCACTGTCAGAAGATCCAAGGGCGACGGCTTTATCTGCGATTATGTCAATGATAGCCTGAAGGTCGGCGATGTTTTGACAGGAACCATGGGACTGGGGCAGTTCTACTATGAGCCGCTGCGCGATGCAAAGCATGTCGTGGCGCTGGCCGGCGGCGTCGGCATCACGCCCTTTGCCTCTATGGCCAAGGAAGTGGTGAACGGAACGCTGGACATCGACCTGACGATTCTCTATGGATCCGTTTCTTCGGACGATATAGTCATGAAGGAGGAGCTGGATGCACTGGATGGAGCCAGCGACAAGCTGCATATCGTGCATGTTCTGAGTGGGAACGAGCCCGGCTGGACCGGAGAGAAGGGATTTTTGACAGCTGAACTGATCCGCAAGTATTCGGCGGAAGATACCAGCTATTTCATCTGCGGACCGCAGGTTATGTACAAATTCCTGCGGGAGGAAGTGGCCAAACTGGATGTGCCTGCAAGGCGCGTGCGCTTTGAGGTCTTCGGGCAGGCCAAGGACATTGCCGTATATGAGGGATTCCCGACAGAACTGCGGGACAAGACCTTCATGCTCACCGTAGTGCGTGGCATCAGTGAAGTACAGATTCCCGCAAAGGCGACGGAGAGCATCGTCGTGGCACTGGAGCGCGCCGGGATCCGGATCGAGACCGGCTGCAGGAGCGGCGAGTGCGGATTCTGCAGGACCAAGGTCCTCGCGGGCAACTACTTTGTGTGCCCCGAGGGAGATGGCAGGAGAGAGGCGGATAAAGACTTCAATTACGTGCACGCATGTGCGGCGTATCCGCTGTCAGATATGAAGATCAAGATTCCGATTCTATAGGAATTTATAGGAAGATGACGATTCGCAGGAGGGCATACCCTGGGGTATGCCCTTTTATATACGTATGAAATGAGTTGTATTAGAGGAGATGTTGGATGGCAGTGGAAAGAATGCCGGATTTTAATGAGATCAAAAATCTAATCGGGAATCTGGAGAAACTGGATCAAAGTTTCAGGAAAATCACCACTGAGTATGACGGACATGCGGAGAAGCTGCGCACGGAATTAGCGGAGGCGCTCAAGAAAGAGTCTGCACATTTTCTGGTGGAAATCCCGGTGGAGGAACTCAAAAATTCCAAGGCGGGGATTAGGACAGGACTACTGGAAAGCGTGGGATACCGCACGCTCTACGATCTCTATACGGCATCGGACTGGAAACTACAGAATATTGAGGGAATCGGAGAAAAGCAGATCGCGTCGATCCGAAGTATTCTGTCAGAATTTCTGGTACGCCTCAGCACACGTGCCAGAATCCGGCTGACGATGGACCGGGATGACGTGCAGAGAAGGAAGCTGATCCATCGGATTGCGAAATTCAGAAAAGTCGAGCAGATTCGGAGAGAGGCTGAGCCGATTACAGAAGACGTGCACGAGGACATCATGGGGCTGACAGAGTCGGTGATGATCCGGAGTCGGCTTCACTGGATTTTCTCCTTCGGAAACACCAAGAGAGAGACAATCCGGGCAGTGGGTGAAATTTTGGCCTATTGTAATGGTGAACGGTATAACCTGGTCAAAAGTCTTGTCTCCCAATACGGGATGGCTCTTGCGATGAACGAAGACGAAGCGCTGGCGGATTTTAAGAAGAACAGCGCTTCTTACTATGCCATCATTGAGCGCCTGACAGGCGTCGGCACACAGCAAAAGCTCCTGTACAGCAGTATCTCCTCTGAGCTGGCTGAACAGATCAATTCGTTTGCACTGGACTTGGGGGGATTCAAGGGCGACCTTCGCGCCTATCAGGAGTTCGGGACCAAGTATATTTTGGCCATGAAGCGAGTTCTGCTGGGAGATGAGATGGGACTTGGCAAGACGATTCAGGCTATTGCGGCGATGACGCACATTTACAGAGAGCAAGAGTTTGCCCGCTTTTTGGTGGTATGCCCGGCCTCGGTCATGATCAACTGGTGCCGTGAGATCCAGAAATTCAGCGATCTTCCTGTCAATCTCCTGCACGGGCCCCATTTGGAGGACGAGTTCCTGAGCTGGCGTGAGCTGGGCGGCGCCGCTGTTACTAATTATGAGAGCATGGGCAAAATAGTGGATAGGATCGACGGGCAGATGTCCCTTTCCATGCTGGTCATTGACGAGGCACATTACATCAAGAATCCGGAGGCGAAGAGAACGCAGTATATCCACATGCTGGAGGACGAGTCAGAGAGGATCCTTCTGATGACTGGCACACCCTTGGAGAATAGGGTTGATGAAATGTGTGAATTGATCGGCTTTGTGCGGCCGGATCTTGTGGAGACGGTGCGAGCCAACGCAGGCATGCGCCATGTGCCGCAGTTTAAAGAAATGCTTGCGCCGGTCTATCTGAGAAGGCAGCGCGACATGGTCCTGGAGGAACTCCCCCCGATCACCGAGCAGGAGGAATGGTGCGAGATGACGGCAGAGGACCGCGTAGAATACGGTGCGCAGGTCTTGGCAGGCAGTTTTCCTGGGATGCGTCGCGTCGCGTTTTTACAAAAAAATTTGTCGAGCTCTTCCAAGGCGGTTCGCCTCGCAGAATTGTGTGCACAGGCGCGGGACGAGGGCAGAAAGGTGCTGATCTACTCCTACTTCAGAGATACGATCCAGAAAGTATGCGATTTCCTCGGTGACTGTGTTATAGGATCGATCACCGGAAGTGTTCCGGCAGTAGAGAGACAGAACCTGGTCGACAGATTTTCGGACGGCCCGGATGGAAGCGTTTTGGTATGTCAGGTCCAGTCAGGCGGAACAGGCCTCAATATACAGGCAGCAGCTGTCGTGATTTTCTGCGAGCCACAAATCAAACCTTCACTCACTTGGCAGGCAATATCCAGGGCCTATCGAATGGGACAAGTGCAGAGTGTTCTTGTTTATCATCTCTTATGCGAAGACACAGTAGACGAAGCGGTGCGCGGGATTTTGGTTTCGAAACAAGCAGAATTCGATCTCTTCGCGCAGGATTCGGCGATGGCGGAGGCAGCGGACGGCCTCGCAGATCAGGAGTGGATCAGGCAGGTCGTAGAGAGGGAGCGCAGGAAGTACCTGCCGGCTGTTATTTCTGAAGACCTGTAAACGCAGGAGGGCATACCCTTTGGGTATGCCCTCCGTGCTTATATTGCTTTTATGAAGAATTACTGCTCCGTCGGATAATCTGATTTTCCGGTCACTTTTCTCTTGAGGATCTTAAATCCGCGCTTCAGCGCATAGGGGCCGACGCACTTGATCATTTCTTCCGCAGTGTGCATATCCGCCGCATGCGGAATGTCGCGGGACAGATGGATGGCATCGAATTCGCAGCGTGTGGTGCACAGGCCGCAGCCGATGCACTGGTTGAGGTCGACGACAGTAGCGCCGCACTTGAGACAGCGGTTCGCTTCTACCTTGACTTGCTCTTCGGTGAGAGGCATGCGAAGGTCGCGGAAGGTTTCTGAGGCCTTGCCAGGCTTGAGGCCGGGCGCCTGCCGGCTTGCGTTGTCGTAGGAATCAATGCGGATGTCGTCGCGATCCAGCTCAATGAACTCGCGTCTATCGCGTCCGATGGTGAGAGACTGACCGGGATGGACGAAGCGATTGATGGAGACCATGCCCTGCTTGCCGTCTGCGATTGCATCGATGGCAAAGCGTGCGCCGTGGTAGATATCGCCGCCAACGAAGATATCGGGTTCATCCGTCTGGAATGTGACCGGATCTGCGATGGCCGTCCCGCCCCTGCGCAGGTGGACCTTGGAGCCCTTGAGGAGGTCACCCCACTGTGCAGACTGTCCGATGGCCATCAAAACATTGCCGCAAGGGATGGTGATCGTCTCCTCCTCGTCATAGACAGGCGCAAAGCGATGCTCCTTGTCGTAGACGGACACACATTTCTTGAAGACAATGGCAGTGACTTTGCCGTTCTCGGAGAGCACCTCCTTGGGTCCCCATCCGTTCATGATGGTGATGCCTTCTTCCTCCACTTCCGCGATCTCGTCTTTGGCAGCGGGCATCTCGTCCCTGGACTCCAGACAGAGCATGGTGACCTTGCCATTTGTGACGCGCAGCGCCGTGCGAGCCACGTCTGCCGCGACATTGCCGCCGCCGACAACGACGACGTCGCCGTCAAGCTTCACGGTAGGATCCTGATTCGCCTTTCGCAGAAAATCGACGCCTGTGATGACGCCCTCTGCTTCTTCGCCGGGGACACCGGCAAGGCGGCCGCCCTGCAGACCAATGGCAACATAGAAGGCCTTGAAGCCGCGGGCGCGGAGGTCGTCAAGCGTGACGTCTTTGCCGACGTCTACGCCGCACTCAATCTTAGCACCCATCTTCTCGATGATCTCGATCTCCGCTTCCACAATATCCTTCTCCAGGCGGAAGGACGGGATTCCGTTCATGAGCATGCCGCCGGGGCGCTTCTCGCGCTCGAAGACGGTGACCGGATATCCTTCTGTGCGCAGGTAATACGCTGCGGAAAGACCTGCGGGTCCCGCACCGATGACCGCAATGGGGTAGTCGTCCCACTGCTTGCCTTCGCCGTTCTCGCAGAGCGGCAGATACTGCGCAAGGGCTTCGGAGAGGCCTTCACTGCCGCCTTCAGCTGCTTTTTGTACCAGATCCAGCTCACGGAGAGCCAGAAACTTCTTGATCTCGTCGATGGCAACAGGCGCGTCCACAAGGCCGCGCGTGCAGCGGTCCTCACAGCGGCGGTTGCAGATGGCTCCGCATACTGCCGGGAAGGGATTGTCCTGGCGAATGAGCTTCAGCGCCTCCTGATAGCGGCCCTCTGCCGCCATCCTGATATAGCCCTGTACAGCCAGATGCGCGGGACATGCCGTCTTGCAGGGTGACGTACCCGTGTCATAGCAGTTGATCTTGTTGTGGTCGCGGTAATCGGGATCCCATTTGTCCTCGCCCCAGATGTGGTCGTCGGGCAGCTCGTGCATGGGATATTTCACCTTGCTGCCATCTGCCTTACAGAGCTTCTGGCCCAACCTTGCCGCGCCGGCAGGACATACTTCGACACACTTGCCGCATGCGACACATTTGGCCGGATCCACATGCGCACGGTAGGCGCTGCGGGACATGTTGGGCGTGTTAAAGAGCTGCGAGGTGCGCAGTCCGTAGCAGCTGCCGGGAGAGCAGTTGCAGATACCGACAATGCGGTTGGGACCGTCCAGATTGGTGATCTGGTGGACGTAACCCTTTCTCTCAGCGCGCTCCAGGATTTCTTTCACTTCGTCTCTGGATACGTACTTGGCATCCTTGCCGGAGGTCACAAGAAACTCCGCGATATCGCCGACGCCGATGCACATGTGTCCCTCGATATCGCCGACGCCCTCGCCGCGGATGCGCTGTGCCTTGCGGCAGGCGCAGACCATTGTGCAGAAGGTGTCATATTTGTCGAGCCAGTGGGAGAGATGCTCCACGCTGACAGAAGTGGATGCGGTGTCGATGGCCTTCTCCACGGGAATGACATGCATGCCGATACCGGCTCCGCCGGGCGGAACCAGTTTGGCGGCCAGCTCCAATGGCTCCTGGGGAGCCAGATTGAACATGGTGGCAACTTCGGGATACTTGTCTGCCAAAGTCTTGTGCTCGACCATGTATTCGCCGGACCCCACGACCCACTTGGGCACCAGATACTGGATGTGATGGTCTTCGTTGTCTCTGTTTTGCTCCAAAATACCGATCCACAGCAGGTGGTCGATGATCTTCTGCGCCTTCTTTTCGCTGATATTGTTGCGGGCCGCCAGTTCGGCGGTCGTAAGGCCCACGCGGCGCTTTTTGAAGCTGAGCAGGAAGGCGACCTCACGCTTGGTCAGCAGGCGGTCCAAAATCCAGAAATCCATATGGTTTTCATGCATGCCGCCGGGCAGCTTTCTGGGAATGTTGTCCGTGATCATGCGGGCCAGCTTCATCACCATCTTTCTTTTGACGGGATCGTCGCAGTGGTAGTCCTGTATCGGAAAGTCTCGTTCATTGACGTGAATTCTCGGGTTTACTTCTTTGGGCATTGCGGTCACTCCTCATTATTGTGTAAAATGTACCATACCTTATTTTACCATAGCAGCAGTGCGGGAGGATGAGATGAGCGCTTTTCGAAAGGGATTTTTTTGCATATTTGCGGTGATATTGGCCATGGGCGGACAGCTTCGCGCCTACGCCGCGCAGAACCGGGAGCCGGATCCGTCCGTGCCGCTTACGATCACGGCCATTGATTTTGGAGAAGAGGGATGGGGAGACGGCACCATGATCGAGAGTAACGGAGAGTGTCTTCTCATGGATACCTTTATGCCGGACTGCGAGGATGCGCTCAAGGAATTCCTGTTGGATAACGGATATACAGAATTTGCGATCTATCTGTCCCATTATCACGCGGACCATTTTGGAAACGTCCGCCACCTGATGTGGGACGACCGTTTTAAGATTACAGCGGTTTATATGTGCAATGACGAGCATCTGGTCCCTTCCGACAATGATTACGCGTCACTTCTGGGATGGTTTCGGGATATGGACAACGCAATCCGGGACCTGGCCAAAGAACAGAATGTCCCTTTGATCGATCTTGATACAGGCGATGAATTCTATGTGGGGGATGCGAAAGTGGAGATTCTGCTTGGGCCCGCTTTCGAGAGTGATGACCACAACCGGTCCTACCTCAACAATAATTCCCTGATGGCAAGGATCAGTGGGGGCGGAATCCGGTATCTGACCTGCGGAGATATTGAGAAACCCTGGGAAAAGGAGATCCTGAAGATGGATCTGGACCTATCTGCGGATATCTTTAAGATGAGCCACCACGGCGGAGAGACGAGCAGCAGTCCGGAGTTCCTGCAGGCGATCAATCCATCTTTTGCCTTCTTTAACAGCACCAATGATTCTCCGGATGAATTTGCCTCGGGGTGGGCCGCGGAGCCGGCTTCTGACATGATGCAGATCGCAAATGTCCACAGCACCAGATATAACGGAACCATCCGCTATACCTGCCGGGACGGCGTGATCACAGTGCGGGCGGAGAGAAACGTGGAACCTCGGATCCTGACCTACAAAGCGGACGGACAGATCGGTCTATGCATGCAGTTCCAGCAGTTCAATGATCAGCAGGAGCCAATGCAGACAGAAAAAATGCAGAAAGCAGCGGAGGCGGCGATCCGCCTGCACGGGCTGCTTCCTGCAGTATACAGATAATCGTTCACTCCTCGACAACCTGGAATATATAAAATTTGAGATAATAGGACTCGTCCGACGACCACAGGATCGGGTGATCCGGCGCCTGGGTACGGAATTCCACCTGGCGCAGTCTTCTGTGGGCGTCTCTGGCCGCTTCGCCGATCGTCTTCTTGAATAGGTCCGGATCCATAAAGTGGGAGCAGGAACAGGTGACCAAAAAGCCCCCGTTCTTGACCAACTTTATGCCGCGAAGGTTGATCTCCCGGTATCCCCTCGCCGCGGCCTTGATGGAATTGCGGGATTTTGTGAAGGCGGGAGGATCCAGGATGACGACGTCGTACTGCTCTCCCTTTTCAATGAGCTCGGGAAGCAGGGCGAAGACATCGCGGCACAGGAAGCTGACTCTGTCTTCCACGCCGTTGAGGCGCGCATTCTCCTCCGCCTGGGCCACCGCGAGATCGGAGGCATCTACAGCGACAACAGAAGAGGCGCCTGCGACCGCCGCATTGAGGGCAAAGGATCCTGTATGGGTGAAGCAGTCCAGGACTTTGGCGCCGTTGCAGAGGCGATGGATGGCCCGCCGATTGTCCTTCTGATCCAGAAAGAAGCCTGTCTTTTGACCATTTTCCACATCCACGATATAGCGGACGCCGTTCTCGGTGATCTGAATTTTGGTATCAAAGGGTTCTGAGAGGAACCCTTTTTCTCTTGCCATGCCTTCCAGTTCACGGACCTTGGCGTCGCTGCGCTCATAGATGCCGCGCACCTTGATCCCATCTTCGTCAAGCACCTTGACTAGTGCGGCAAGGATATACCCCTTGAGGCGGTCGATGCCAAGCGCAAGCGACTCTACGACTAGCACATCTTCATATTTATCGATAGTCAGTCCGGGCACAAAATCCGCCTCGCCGAACAGAAGGCGGCAGCTGGAGGTGTCAATCACCTTTTTTCTGTATTCCCATGCGCTGCGTACCCGCTGCGTCAGGAAGGCGGGCGTCACAGGACGATCCTTGTGGCGGGATAGAAGGCGGATCGTGATCTTGGACTTACGGTTGACAAAGCCGTATCCCATGAAATATCCGTCAAAATCCTCGACAGAGATGATATCGCCGTCTTCAAACGATCCGCGGAAGGCTGCGATCTCATTGTCATAGACCCACAGGCCTCCGGATTTGATCGTGCGCCCTTCCCTCTTCTTGAGAACGGCTGCTGCATCGACCGATAGGTCCTGCTCGCTGTTAATATCGTAGTTATGGATGTCAAAAGATAGCATAGATGTAGTTCCTCCCGGGGAATATAATGTCCAATTTTAATCCGATTTTCTTCATTATAAAGCATATGCGCAGGCAAGGGCAAACCGGCAATGAGAGAAGGCGCTGAACCTTTGATTATCGTCGCAAAAAGGCGGAATTCTTGACTGAATTTAATAAAAAGCTTATGCTTATAGGCAGAATCCAATTAGATATTCAGACGGCAATTATACCGCCGGGAGGGCCTATGAACAAGGATAAAGTTGCAGTACTCACAGATTCCGGTTGTGATGTTCCGCAGAACTTTAGGGAAAAGTATAATATATGGATGCTGCCGCTCCGCGTCATGTATCCGGAGAAAGACTATGACGACGGCGTGAACATCGATCCTATGATGGTATACCGCCGTTTTCCCGATGAATACCCCAGTACGTCAACGCCGTCTCTGGCGGAGGTGCAGGACATCTTCGATGAGATTCGAAATGCCGGCTATGAAAAGATCATCGCCGTGGCAATTTCCAGCGGACTGAGCGGAACCTTTAATACGATCCGCCTTGCGGCAGAGCAGCAGGACGAGCTGGAGGTGTTCGTTTTTGACACCAAGAATATATCTGTCGCGTCGGGAATCTGGGCGATCTGGGCGGCGTCCAAACTGGAGAACGGCTGGAGCTTCGAGGAGGTGAAGGCAGGTCTTGTCAACAAAATCTATGATTCCAAGGTCATGTTCTATATGGATACGCTCAAGTATCTCAAGAAGGGCGGCCGGATCGGCAAAGTCACGTCGGTCGTCGGTGAAGTCCTGAACTTAAAGCCGATCATTTCCTGCAATGAAGAAGGCATCTATTATACGGTGGGACTGATCCGCGGCGCCAAGCAGGGCAAGAAGAAGCTGCTCAATGAGATGATGCAGTTCTGCAAAGGGCATCACTGCTGGATCATCATCGGACACGGCGCGGCCAACGAGGAAGCAGGCAGAATGCTGGAGATGGTGGAGACCCAGCTGACCAGCAAGGAAATCCTGTTTGTCAAGCAGATCAATGCGACACTTGCGATCAATACAGGACCCGGCCTGGTGGGAATCTGTGCACTGCTGGATCCGTGATGTGAAAAAAATTCAACACCAATATACAGAAAAATTCATAATAGCACTGGAAAAATAAAAAGTAGAGTAATATAATTGTTCGGGAATGCACCACACTAAAGTGATGAATTATAAACACGATCAGAAGCAGGAGGAAACAGGAATGGCTGCAAAAAAGGATATTGATTGGAGTAATCTCGGATTCAGCTATCATGTAACAGACAAGAGATACGTTTCCATGTATCAGGATGGCAAGTGGGACGATGGTGCGCTCATTTCCGATGACAAGATCGTCATGAGCGAGGACGCAGGCGTACTGCAGTATTCCCAGTCTGTATTCGAGGGCCTCAAGGCCTACGAGACAGCGGATGGACATATCGTATGTTTCCGCCCCGACCTCAACGCACAGAGAATGTATGATTCGGCCCTCCGTCTGGAGATGCCGCCTTTCCCTGTCGACAGATTTGTGGAAGCTGTCAAGGCAACCGTAAAGGCAAATGAAGCGTGGGTACCTCCGTACGGCACAGGCGCTACCCTCTACATTCGTCCTTACATGTTCGGAATCAGCCCTGTCATCGGTGTAAAGCCTGCAGATGATTATATGTTCCGTATTTTTACAACGCCCGTAGGCCCTTACTTCAAGGGCGGCGCAAAGCCGATCGTTGTCCGCGTCAGTGATTTTGACCGCGCGGCCCCGAGAGGAACAGGCCACATCAAGGCCGGACTCAACTATGCAATGAGCCTGCATGCGATCGTGGATGCGCACAAGCAGGGCTTCGCGGAGAACATTTATCTGGATCCCGCGACTAGAACCAAACTGGAAGAGACCGGCGGCGCCAATATCCTTCTGGTCGATCAGGACAACACACTGGTCATCCCCGCTTCCGAAAGCATCCTTCCTTCCATCACACGCCGCTCCATCCACTATGTGGCGGAGAACTATCTGGGCATGAAGGTCGTGGAGAGAGAAGTCCTTCTGTCCGAGGTCGAGAACGGCGACTTCAAGGAGTGCGGACTTTGCGGTACAGCAGCTGTCATCTCCCCGATCGGCAAGATCAACGATCACGGCAAAGAGATCGAGTTCTCAAACGGTATGGAGAAGATGGGCCCTGTTATGCAGAAGCTGTATGACACACTGACAGGCATCCAGATGGGCCGGATCGAAGCGCCTGAGGGATGGATCGTCAGAATCGACTGAGCACCTTGCGATGTGCTGTGCGCTTGCGGCGATTGAGATGAGGGCCGCAGCAGACAGGATTATAGATGTGTTTGGGACGCCTCTCCGGCCTGCTACGGGCCGGAGAGGCATTTATGCACAAAGGCGGCAAGGGCTTTTTACGGGTCCCTGCGCGGGAGTGGTGATACGCCTTTAAATATGTTAAAATAGAGCGAATCTATTGATATCTATTCATTTTTTGACGGAGGATATATATATTTATGAAGGCTTTGATTCTTGCGGCAGGTTTTGGAAAGAGGCTTCAGCCCATTACGAATACAATCCCCAAGTCCATGGTGGAGGTCAACGGAACCCCGCTTCTGTGTAATGCACTGAACAACGTGACGGCGCTCGGCGTGTCCGAGATCGGAATCGTTGTGGGCCACATGGCAGACTATATCAAAGAGCATATCGGCAACGAGTGGAACGGCGTGCCGGTCCGCTATTTTGAAAACAAGAGATATCTGGAGACCAACAACGTAGTGTCTCTCTATATGGCGGCGGATTTTTGCGATGACGACATGCTGATGCTGGAATGTGACATCTATTACCACAAAGAGATGCTGGAGGCACTTCTTGCGGGAGAGGGCGAGTGCTCCATTCTGGTGAGCCCCTTCAATCCAAAGACTATGGACGGCACCGTGATCCGCGTCGATGGAAACAAGGCCCTGGAGCTGATCCTTGGCAAGTGGCAGGCAAGTGATTTCGATTATACAGATACCCGCAAGACAGTGAATATGTACAAGTTCCGCAAAGAATTCGTGAGGGACAAATACATGCCGCTGGTGCGCTGGTATGTGGAACACATGGGTGAGAACAGCTATTACGAGAAAGTTCTGGGCAGCCTTATGTATTATCGCGAGTGCGACTTCAGAATCGTCGAGGTACCGGAAGATATGTGGTGCGAGATCGACGATGCGGATGACCTGAAACGGGCAAGAGACAGATTCGGTAAATGATATGGAGTGCTCCGGGACCATCCCGGAGCATTGCAAATATAGTAGAACGAGGAGAAAAACATGAGCGAGAAGAAAATGATGCTCGGCAATGCGGCGATTGCCAGAGGCGTGTGGGAGGCTGGCTGTAAAGTCTCATCCGCATATCCCGGTACTCCCAGCACAGAGATCAGTGAAGAACTGGTCAAATATCCCGGTGTCTATGCAGAATGGGCGCCCAATGAGAAAGTGGCCGCGGAAGTTGCGATCGGCGCTTCGATCAGCGGCGTAAGATCCTTTTGCACCATGAAAATGGTCGGCCTGAATGTGGCGGCGGATCCCCTGTATTCTTTCTCCTATATTGGATGCAATGGCGGCCTGGTGGCAGTTGTAGCGGATGACCCCGGTCTTTACAGCTCGCAGAACGAGCAGGATACCAGAATGGTGTGCCGTGCGGCGGCCATCCCCTGCATGGAGCCTGCGGACTCCCAGGAGGCCAAGGACTATATCAAATATGCGTACGAGATCAGCGAGAAGTTTGATACGCCTGTGATCGTAAGAACGACGACCAGACTTGCGCATTCCCAGTGTGAAGTGGAGCTGTGTGACCGCGAGGAAATCGCGGACAAGCCCTATGAGCGCAATATCCAGAAAAACGTGATGATGCCCGGCATGGCCAAGAAGCGCCACGTGGTTGTTGAGCAGCGCATGAAGGACCTGGCGGAGTACGCCAACACAGCGCCTTTCAATAAGGTCGAGATGGGCGATATGACGCTGAACGGCAAGAAGATCGGTTTCATCACCGAGGGTATCGCATATCAGTATGTCAAGGAAGTATGCCCGAATGCATCCATCCTCAAGCTCGGTATGTGCCATCCCCTTCCCAGAAAACTCATCGAGGACTTCGCTTCCAAGGTCGACGAACTCTATATCTTCGAGGAACTGGAACCCGTCGTGGAAGAGCAGGTCAGGTCCTGGGGCATCTCCTGCATCGGCAAGGAGAGATTCACGATCCAGGGCGAGTACAGCGCCAATATGATCAGAGAAAAGGTCCTTGGTCAGGATCTCGGTATCAAGGCTGAGCCGCAGATTCCGCCCAGACCGCCGATTCTCTGTCCCGGATGCCCGCACCGCGCGACATTCTCTGTACTCAACAAGCTCAAGATCCATGCGGCCGGCGACATCGGCTGCTACACACTTGGCGCGCTTGCACCGCTGTCCGTGGTTGACACGACTGTCTGCATGGGCTCCAGTATTTCCTCCCTGCACGGCATGGAGAAGGCCAAGGGGCACGACTATATCAAGAACTGGGTGGCTGTCATCGGCGACTCCACGTTCATGCATACAGGCGTCAACTCCCTGATCAATATGTTCTACAACCAGTCCCACGGCACGGTCATCATTCTCGATAACCGCACAACCGGCATGACCGGTCATCAGGACCATCCCGCGACAGGTAAGACCCTCTCCGGCGAGATCGTTCCCGCTGTGGACTTCAAGAACCTGTGCAATGGCATCGGCATTACCAATGTCCACGTTGTGAATCCTTTTGACCTCGACGCGCTGACCAAGGTCATCAAAGAAGAAGTCAAAAAAGAGGAGCTCTCCGTCATTGTGGCCAAGGCACCCTGCGCCCTCCTCAAGGACCAGAAGCATCCCTACAAGGTGGAGCCCCTTCCGGAGAAATGCGTACACTGCGGCGCCTGCCTGCGTCCCGGCTGCCCTGCTCTTACGAGAAATGAGGACGGCTCGATCGCGATCGACAAGACCATGTGCAACGGATGCGGTCTGTGCATGAGCCTTTGCAAATTCGGCGCGCTTAATAAGGTCAAGGCCTGAGACGGCGTAGGAGGTAAGCGGATGGAAACAAAGAATATTATGATCGTAGGTGTCGGCGGACAGGGAACCCTGCTCACCAGCCGTATTCTCGGCGGCGTGATGGGAAACGCCGGATATCAGGTAAAGGTCTCTGAGGTGCACGGAATGGCACAGCGCGGCGGAAGCGTTGTCACATTTGTCCGTTACGGCGACAGCGTTGCGGAGCCCATCGTAGAAGAGGGGCAGGCAGATGTGCTGATCGCCTTCGAGAGACTCGAGGCACTGCGCTATGCGCACTTCCTCAAAGAGGACGGCGTCCTGATCGTCAATGACTGGCGGATCGATCCGATCAGCGTTGTCATGGGCGCAGCCAAGTATCCCGACAATATCATCGAGAACCTGGAGAAGGAATATAAGGTCTACAAGATCGATGCCATGGACGAGGCGCTCCGCCTTGGCAATTCCAGAGTCTTCAACAACGTCGTTCTGGGAATGGCAGCCAAGCACATGGACTTCACCAGAGAGGAGTGGCTCAAGGTCATTGAGGAGAAGGTTCCGCCCAAGACGGTGGAGATCAATACCAAGGCCTTCCTGGTTGGATACGAGAAATAAACCGAATCGCGTTTTTTAGAAATGAACCCGCAGAATATTACAAAAAAATGTATTATTCTGCGGGATTATTACTTGCAACGACACAAAAGCTATGTTAGAATGAACTTCCGTGGGATTTGTCCCGCTATATTTTCCTTGCTCTCACCGGCGAGTGAGGGCCAGAGACCAGAAGGAGGTAAAGAACACATGAGCAAATACGAGTTAGCCGTTGTTGTCAATGCGCAGATTGACGATGAAGCAAGAACAGCCGTAGTTGACAGATGCAAAGCCCTGATCGCCCGTTTTGGCGGTGAGGTCGGCGAGGTCGAAGACTGGGGAAAGAAGAAGCTCGCTTATGAAATTCAGAAGATGAACGAAGCGTACTACTACTTCATTCCTTTCGAGGCTGAAGGCTCCTCTATCCATGAGATCGAGAGCCGCATGCGCATTATGGACAATGTCATCAGATATCTGTGTGTTAAGAAAGACGAGGCTTAACAGAAAGCAGAGGTCAGAATGAACAAAGTAATCTTAATGGGGCGCCTGACCAGGGACCCCGATATCAGATACACACAGGGCGATAATTCCATGTGCATCGCCAGATATACACTGGCGGTAGACCGCAGATTTAACCGTAACAATAACGACGGAAACAATGCAGATTTCATTCCCTGCGTTGTGTTTGGAAAATCTGCCGAGTTCACAGAGAAGTACCTGAAAAAGGGCACGAAGATGGCAATCGTCGGCCGCATTCAGACCGGTAGTTACACCAACAAGGACGGCGTCAAGGTTTACACCACAGAGGTGGTTGTAGAAGAGCAGGAGTTCGCGGAGAGCAGAAATGCAGCGTCCGGCAATAACTTTGGCGGTGGCAATTATGGTGGAAACGGCGGTAATTTCGGCGGCAACAACTATAATGGCGGGAACAATTATAATAATAACGGCGGCAATTATGGCGGCGGTTATAACAACGGAGCAAACCAGGCTCCCCAGAACAATGCACCCGCAGCATCTTCCAATGACAGCCTTGATGGCTTCATGAACATTCCGGATGGAATTGACGAGGAACTTCCTTTCGCATGATCGTCCTCTCGCCAGACCAGCTGTGTAATCTGAAATAATACAGGAGGTTAATATGGCTTATACCGAAAGAAAAGACGCGCCTTTCAAAAGAAGAGGCGGCTTCCATAGAAAAAAGAAAGTCTGCGTATTTTGCGGCAAAGATAATGCTATCGATTATAAGGATGTTGCAAAGCTTCGCAAGTATGTGTCTGAGAGCGGAAAGATCCTTCCCAGACGGATCACCGGCACATGCGCAACTCACCAGAGAGCGCTGACCGTTACGATCAAGAGAGCCCGTCATCTGGCTCTTATGCCCTACACAGAGCGCTGAGCGCCGGGGCAGTATAGGTAAACAAGAAAGCCTTCTTCCCGGAGAATCAGGGAAGAAGGCTTTTTGCTATCCCCATTTAGTGGTATACTTTACTGAAATGACGCGGCAATTACGCAGTTCACACTGCGGCGTAGTACTTGTCGAGAGGTGATTTATGAAACAACTTGAAATAGCGGATTCTTTTTATCAGGAAGAAGAGCGCTGCGGATATGTGGTCTCCGCGCATATGAAGAAAGTCTGGGCTGTGGAACTCGACCTTCTCTATCAGCTGCAGCAGGTCTGCGAGAAATACGGCATCCAGTATTACGCGTCCGGCGGAACGATCCTTGGTGCGGAGAGGCACAAGGGCTTTATTCCCTGGGACGACGATATTGATATTATGATGCTCAGAGACCAGTATGATCTGCTCTGCACCCATGCGGATGAATTTGAAGACCCCTATTTCTTCCAGATCTGCGAGACGGACAAGGGCTATTTCAGAGGCCATGCGCAGCTTCGCAATTCCAATACGACAGGTGTTTTGGTCGAGGAAGTCAAGAAGGACGTGCCTTTTAACCAGGGTATCTTTATCGATATCTTTCCGCTTGACAACGTGATCCGCAACAGAAAGCTCTGGAACAAGCAGATGAAGCGGATCGACCAGTACAGAGAGCAGGCCAAGAAGCTCTATCGCACGACGGAAGGGTTTGACCCGGAGAACGCATCCAGACTCCGCAAGGCGGCCCATCTGGTCGCACCGCTTGTGAGCAAGGTCTATTCCTGGCAGGACGCGTACGAGAAATTTGATGAGGAGTGCAGAAAGTACAACGATATTCCGACCAAATATGTCGGCAAGATCAGCTTCCAGCCTTATGGGATCAAGATGTATGATTATCGCTCCGAATTTGAAGGGACCGAGTACCTCGATTTCGAGATGCTCAAGGTGCCGGTGCCCGCTGGCTACAAGGTGCACCTGCGCCGTCAGTATGGTGACTATAGTAAGTTTGTGATCGGCACAGCCGACCACGGCAAACTGATCCTGGATCCGGACATTCCGTACAAAGAATGGATCCGCAGATACCGGGAAAACCCGGAGGAACTGATGCATGAGCCGTCAAGAGAGACGTAAGAAGAAACTCAGCGCCTTTTTCAGAATACCGATGCTCCTGGGGGTGTTCCTTTCAGCGATCACTGTGCTGATCTACTTCATCTACTGGCCGATCGGCGTGATTTTGACCGTATTTTTGTGCATCTATTTTATCTTTACGCTGTATATGTATCTGAATAACAGCGAGATTCTGCGCAAGGAAATGGTGGAATTTGCCACCTCATACGGCGAGATGCAGGGAGAGCTGCTGCGGAACTTTGATATTCCCTATGCGCTGTTGGACGAGACCGGCAAGATCATGTGGTTCAACGACGCCTTTGGCACGGCTGTCCACAGAGATTCGGATTATCGCCGCTCGATCACGACGATCTTCCCGTCCATCCGCAGGGAGGGCCTTCCCAAGGATGAAAAGGAAATCCGGATTCAGGTCGAGATGGAGGGGACCAACTACATGGCGCAGATCAGGAAGCTGAACCTGATCGATCTTTTGCCCTCCAATACGATGCTGGATGAGAAAGCCAGAAAGGGCGAACTGTATTCCCTGTTCCTGATCGACGACACGGCAGCCCGTATTGCGATCCAGGAAGTGGACGACCAGAGCATGGTGGTCGGATTTGTCTACATCGACAACTATGAGGAAGCTGTCGATACATTGGAGGATGTCAGAAAGTCCCTCCTGGTCGCATTGATCGACCGTAAGGTGACCAAGTACTTCTCCTCCATCGACGGAATCTGCAGCAAGATGGAGAAGGACAAGTACCTGATCGTCATGCGCAAGAAGGCGCTACGGCAGCTGGAGGAGGATCACTTCGATCTGCTCGAGGATGCCAAAACAGTCAAGATCGGTAATGAAATGGCCATCACACTGAGTATAGGAATCGGTCTGGACGGACTCTCCTATGCGCAGAATTATGAATTCGCGAGAAACGCCATTGATCTGGCGCTTGGCCGTGGCGGCGATCAGGCCGTCGTCAAGAACTCTGAGAACGTCACCTACTACGGCGGAAAGAGCCGGCAGGTGGAAAAGAGTACGCGTGTCAAGGCGAGAGTCAAGGCGCAGGCGCTCAAGGAGATTCTCAATACCAGAGATACGGTCTTTATCATGGGCCACCGTCTGGGAGATCCCGACAGCTTTGGCGCGGCGCTTGGTATTTACAGGATTGCGCAGACCCTGAACAGAAAAGCCTATATTGTTCTCAACGAGAGGACCGTGTCGCTGCGGCAGGTCCTGACTCTGTTTGAGAAAAACGAAAACTACAGCAAGGATATGATCATCGACAGCGTGACGGCTATCGAATCTGTCACGGACAATTCGGCGCTGGTCGTTGTGGACGTCAATACGCCCAGCCGCACCGAGTGTCCGGAGCTGCTTAAACTGTGCAAATCGATCGTTGTTCTGGATCACCACAGACAGGGCAAGGAAGTGATCGAGAACGCGACGCTCTCCTATGTGGAGCCGTACGCATCTTCCGCATGCGAGATGGTATCGGAAATCCTCCAGTATACCGGCGAAAACATTAAAGTCAGGCCGGAGGAAGCCGACGCGATCTACGGCGGTATTGTGGTCGACACCAACAACTTTACCAACCGAAGCGGCGTGCGCACCTTTGAAGCGGCAGCCTTTTTGCGTCGCTGCGGCGCGGATGTCACAAGAGTCCGCAAACTCTTCCGGGAGGACGTTGTGGCCTATAGAGCCAAGGCAGACGCTGTATCGCACGCCCAGATTTTCAGAGACGCCTATGCGATCTCCATCTGCAGCGCGGAAAACGTGCAGAGCCCAACCGTTGTCGGCGCGCAGGCAGCCAATGACCTGCTGGACATCAAGGGCGTCAAGGCGAGCTTCGTGTTCACAAGGTATCAGGGCAAGGTCTTTATCAGCGCTCGTTCCATCGATGAAGTGAACGTGCAGCTGATCATGGAAAAAATGGGCGGCGGCGGCCATATGAATATTGCGGGCTGCCAGCTGGACAATGTCACGATCGAGGAAGCAATAGCAACGCTCAAAGCGACGATCAGTAATATGATCGAAGCGGGAGATTTGTGATACAGAAGTGCGGACGCACTTCGGAAATGGAGGGAACATATGCAGGTTATTTTGTTACAGGATGTAAAATCACTCGGCAAAAAGGGCGAGATCGTCAAGGTAAGCGACGGCTATGCCCGTAACTTTGTACTGCCCAAGAAACTTGGCGTAGAGGCGACAGAGAGAAACAAAAACGAGCTCAGACTCCAGAAGGCACATGAGGATAAGGTGGCAGCCAAGAAGCTTGCGGATGCGCAGGCGATGGCAGAGGATCTCGCAGGACGCACCATCGTCGTCAGCATGAAGGCCGGCGAGAACGGCAAAGTATTCGGATCGATCTCTGCCAAGGAAATCGCGGCGGCGGCTAAGGACCAGCATGGACTGGATCTGGACAAGAAGAAGATCCAGGTCGCGGAGCCTATTAAGACGTTCGGAACATTCGAAGTCCCGATCAAACTGCACACCCAGGTGACAGGCAAGCTCAACGTGGTCGTCAAACAGGCTTGATCGGTAAACAGAGTTGGTGGTTCAACAGGCCTGATCAGCAAACAAGGAGCAGCGCTTTACATGGCAGAAGAAGATGCAATCAAACGAGTAATGCCCCATAGTATCGAAGCGGAGCAGTCCGTCATCGGCGCAATGCTGATGGACGCGGAGGCGATCGAGATCGCTTCGGAAATGCTCAAGGAAGAGGACTTTTATGCACGTCAGTACGGAGTCCTCTTTTCCGCGATCCTGCAGATGCACCAGAAAGGGGAAGCGGTCGATCCCGTGACGCTGCAGACAAGGCTTCGGGAGAAGAATCTTCCGCCGGAGATCTACAGCAGCAGTATGATTCTGGATCTGATCGACCAGGTGCCTACGTCCGCCAATATCAAATCCTATGCTGGGATCGTCGCTGAGAAGTCGCTGCTGCGCAAGATGATCCGCGTCAACGAAGAGATCGCCGGCGCCTGCTATAACCAGAAGGACGAGGTGGAAGAGATCATGAACCAGGCGGAGAAGAAGATCTTTGAGCTCTCCCAGAGAAGGGACGCCTCCGGTTTTGTGCCAATCCGCCAGATTGTTCTCAATGCGATCGAGAAGATCGAATACGCCAGCCATATCAAGGGCAACGTGACAGGACTGTCCACTGGCTTTACAGATCTGGACAACCGGACAGCGGGATTCCAGAATTCGGATCTGATCCTGATCGCGGCAAGGCCTTCCATGGGCAAAACAGCGCTGGTCCTGAACATTGCGCAGCATATCGTCCTCAAGGAAAACCGCTGCGCGGCCATCTTCTCACTGGAAATGTCCAAGGAACAGCTGACAAACCGTCTCTTCTCTATGGAATCCCATGTCGATGCACAGAAGATTCGAACCGGCGAACTGACGGAGCAGGAGTGGGCCGACCTGATCGAGAGCGCAGGCAACATTGGAGAGAGTAAGCTGATCATCGATGATACGCCCGCCATCACCGTGCAGGAGATGCGGTCCAAGTGCCGCAAGTACAAGATGGAGTTTGGCCTTGAGATCATCATCATCGACTACCTGCAGCTCATGAGCGGCAGCGGCAAATCG
Source organism: uncultured Lachnospiraceae bacterium (assembly GCA_900319245.1). GTDB lineage: Bacteria > Bacillota > Clostridia > Lachnospirales > Lachnospiraceae > CAG-791. Next base: position 152,919 of record ONNQ01000001.1, read on the forward strand.
GGTGATTCCAGACAGCAGGAGATCTCGGATATTTCCCGCTCCTTAAAAGCACTGGCAAGAGAACTCAATGTGCCTGTTGTCGCGCTGTCCCAGCTGTCGAGAGCGGTCGAATCCCGTCCCAACCACAGACCGATGCTCTCGGATCTTCGTGAATCCGGTGCAATCGAGCAGGACGCGGACGTGGTCATGTTTATTTATAGAGATGATTACTATAACCCGGATTCAGAAAAGAAAGGCGTGGCGGAAATTATTATAGCCAAGCAGAGAAATGGCCCCATCGGAACCGTGGAACTGAGCTGGCAGCCGGCGCTCACCAAATTCGCGAATCTTGCACGCTGATCCTCATTGATACAACAAGGTTACAGGCATGGAGGAATACATGGAACACTATTTTAATCCGGAGGTGGAATGCGCCTCAAGGGAGCAGATCACGGCCTGGCAGAACGAGAGACTGGTCAAGCAGGTCGAGAGAGTTTACAATACAGTCCCCTATTACAGAAAGAAGATGGATGATCTCGGCGTAAAGCCTTCGGACATTCATGGAATCCAGGATCTGCATCTTCTTCCCACTATGACCAAGGATGACCTTCGGGACCAGTATCCCAGCGGGCTTCTCGCAGTACCGATGTCGGAATGTGTCAGGATCCACTCTACGAGCGGAACGACCGGACGAAGAGTTGTCGCGTACTATACGCAGAACGATATCGACCTCTGGGAGGAGTGCTGCGCGAGAGCCCTTGCCGCAGCGGGTGCGACCAAAGATGATGTCGTACAGGTATGTTACGGATACGGCCTCTTCACCGGCGGAGCAGGACTTCACGGCGGCTCCCACAAACTGGGAAGCCTGACGCTCCCCATGTCCTCCGGCAATACAGACCGTCAGCTGCAGTTTATGACCGACCTGGGAACGACGGTACTGTGCTGCACACCTTCTTATGCGGCTTATCTGACAGAGTCGATCAATGAGCGCGGACTGCGCGACCAGATCAAGCTCAAAGCCGGCATCTTCGGCGCGGAAGCGTGGACCGAGGAGATGCGTCGCGACATTGAGAACGGTCTCGGGATCAAGGCATATGATATCTACGGTCTCACAGAGATCTCAGGTCCCGGCGTAGCATTTGAGTGCAGCGAACAGCGCGGCATGCACGTCAATGAGGACCATTTCATCGTGGAGACCATCAATCCCAAGACCGGAGAGCCGGTCCCGCACGGCGAGAAGGGCGAGATCGTATTCACCAGCATAACCAAGGAGGCATTTCCGCTGATCCGCTACAGGACCAAGGACATAGGTATTTTGAACGATGAGCCGTGCTCCTGCGGCAGGACCCACGTGAGAATGTCCAAGCCAATGGGACGAAGCGACGACATGCTGATCGTAAAGGGCGTCAACGTATTCCCGTCCCAGATCGAGACCGTACTGCTCAACTGCGGCTATCCGGCCAACTACCAGATCGTCGTCACAAGGGCCAACAACAGCGACCGCATCGAGGTGCAGGTCGAGATGACGCCGGAGATGTTCTCCGACTCCCTCAAGGAGATCTCCGCAAGAGAGAAACAGCTCGTCACCGCACTCAAGGCCATGCTCGGTATTTACTGTGTGGTTAAGCTCGTGGCGCCCAAGACGATCGCGAGAAGCGAGGGCAAAGCGAAGCGTGTCATCGACAAGAGAGACCTGTATAAAGGCTGAGGCGTTTTAACAAATGGATAGACCACCTCTTTGAGAGAGGAGAAAGGAAGGGAACATGACAGTCAAACAGATTTCCGTGTTTTTGGAGAACCGGCCCGGCGCACTGGCGGAATTTACCAGGATCCTGGAAAAGAGCAACATGAACCTGCGTGCGCTCTCCCTGGCAGAGAGCGAGGACTTCGGAATTGTCCGTGTCATCGTGGACGATCCGTTTGAGACGATCCGGATCCTCAAGGATGAGGGTTACGTCTGCTCCATCACCAAGGTCATCGCAGTGGAGATCCAGGACAAACCCGGCGCACTGGTCAGGATGCTCAACATCCTGGGAGACAACCAGGTCAACCTGGAATACTCCTACGCATTCCTTGCCAAAAAAGCGAACAGCGCGTTCATGATCCTGCGTGTCGAGGACAATGATAAAGCGATCAAAGTCCTCACCCAGAACGGGATCAGACCCATCTGCCACGAGGATATGGAGAAGCTGTTCAAGTAAGAACGACTTTCCTGCCTTTTTGGCTAATCGAGAAGGCGCTTTTGGTTTTCAATACGGATGCAGAATCCATGAAATAGCAGCAGTTTTTCACGCATCGGACGAGTTCGTCCGGTGCGTTTTTTTGCGCAACGAGATGATTATAATATCGAATAATTATTGTTGAAAATGCGCATAAATTGGTTGAAATAATGCCGCAAATTATGCACAATATGAAGTACATACATATAAATTGTGTCTTTATGGAGCGTTTAAAAAGGAGAAACAAGGGGTATTGGCAATGAAATGCGGCGCTTTTCTTAGCATGAGAGCGTCGGTATTTCGGACAGGAGGGAATCGTGAGAAGGAGAATACTGGCAGCATTATTGGCCGGCATTATGGTCTTTTCACAGACTGGGACTGCGTTTGCGGCACAGAACGCGGAAGTAGCAGATACAGCGGTAGAAGCGTCTGCGGAAGAAGAGCCGGAAGCGGAAGCAGCGGTCGTGGAAGAACCGGAGAAGCCGGAAGAGGCGAAAGAGCCGGAAGTCGCGCCGGCAGAAGGCGCGCCGGCAGAAGGTACTGAGAACGAAGCGCCTTCGGCCGATGAAAGGCAGGACGAAGTGACCACGGAGGAGGAGCCGGAAGAAGCAGAAGCGGCTGGAACAATGGAAGGGTCTGAGGCGTCTTCCACAGAGGAAGCCACTGTTGAAGAGCCGGGCGAAGGCAGCACGGAAGAAGTGCCGGCCGAGACAGATGAGACTGTCGAGGAGCCGGAGGAGGAAGTGGCCGGGAAGGAGGCCAAGAAGGAAGACGAACATTGGAGCATTGAACTGGATCCGGAGGATGCACCCGACGGAAATGATTACTGGTCGGTTTTCACCGATGCTACGCTGGAAATCGGTTACCGCAATCTGATCGTACCGGAAGGCGCAGAGTATGAAATGGCCTGGTACGTAGGAACCGGTGGCTGGGATGACGCCGGCAGGCGGTTTGATGGGTATAATCTTGCGCAGAATGATAGCTGGCATCTAAACGGTGACAAAATCATGCTGGACGGCAATCCGCTCTGGCATAAGGGGATCAGGCGCATAGAAGTGCGCGTGGCCGTCGTCAGCGAAGGCGAAGAATACGGCTCGGCGCAGATGGGATTTGACGTCGAAGAGAGCTTCATGGAACAGCATTGGAATTTCGGTACACGCACCCTTCTGCCTGGATGGGACCAGTGGATCGACCGCAGACAGGGCGGCTATGTGCAAAACAAGCAGCACCCCTGGGGAGACGGTGTGGAGTTTACTGTCACAAATGTCCATGTGCAGGATGTACAGGGACAGGATGTCGTCAGCATCGAAGAAGCAAGTGAAGACGGCTGGAAGCTGCGCGCCAAAAACGGCGGTGAGAGCAGAGTCATGGTGCAATACACCGATGAGGAAGGGAGAGAAGGGACAGAAGCATTTACACTTTATGTCGCGGAGGATGTCTATGAGGTAGATGTATGGACGCAAAGCGGCTCCGACAGGGTCCTGCCCGGCGGCGTTGTGGATATTCGCGCCCAGGCGAGACATGAGTATTTTGACCCCGGCACACAGGAGTACACTTCCAGTTCCGAAGAGGAGCTGGCGGGCGTCACATACAGCTGGAGACTGGATTATTATGACGACTACGTCGAAGAGCAGCTGAGAGACTATATCACGCTCACACAGGATGCCAATGATCCCAGGCACGTGACAGTCAGCTTTGCAAATGTGCCGGACAGCTGGGAGAATGACGCGGAAATCAATGTGATCGTCACAATCGAAGAAAATGGGATCACAGCGGAGAACAATTACTGGCTGCACATGCGGCACCAGTATCTGGAGCTGTGGCCGACCGGAATCGATGGCAATATCGAATTGGGCGACGAGGTCACCATCACACCCGAGCTGCGGGAATATCCTGCGGATAATGAGGATGGCTATAGTGTTCTTCCTGCTGATCAGGTGAAATTTGAAGTGGAGACCTATGATGACCGCGCGTATTCGGTCGATGACAGTGTGCCGGGCGTCTTTGTGATCCGGAGACTGAGGGAATACAGTTCGTCATTCAGGATCAGAGCGTATGTAAAGGATGAAGAGGGTAACTACAACGAAGTCGATGACAGGGAGTATTGGTTCAATCACAGGGATTACAACATCTGGTTTGAACAGCACGACCTGGATCTGTATAACGATAATCCGGATGCCCCCGCGCTCGAACTTCGCGCAGATCATCTCGGCGATAACTGGCAGGGCAGACTGGATCTGAAGATCCAGGCAGGCCATTGGGATCGTGATCATTGGGGAGAAATGCTCGAAGAGGGAGACTACACGGTAGATGTCGAAGGCGAGACAGTGCGGGTGGCGCTCTCCGATGCGTACCTGCAGTCGCTGGATGACTACGAGGATATTCGCGTTGCCGCGGAAATCTACCCCAAGAACGCGGAACAGACCGATGACAACCGGATCAGCGAAACAGATGCCTGGTTCCATATCCGGCAGGCGAAAGAAGAGTATGATCGTGAATGGGACCGCACCATGCTGCCCGGCTGGGATGGCAGAGTCGACGGATCCTATAGAGTGCATATTGAGAACAGCGAATATCCGGACGGACACGATGAGGACTACGACGTCACCAACGTTGAGGTGATCAGCGATGATCCCGCGCCCGGCGAAAAAGGAGACGTCGTCGTCGAGTTTCGCCATGAGCAAAACGATGACGATCACTGGTGGTACTACCGTGTCGGCCATCGCGGAGAGGCGACGCTGAGGGTCACCTATAAGGATATTCACGACCAGACACAGAGCTATGATTTCAAGCTGTATGTCGGTGATGACGTATACAGTGTCCGGATTGAGAGCGAAGGCAACAAGGGGAACGCGCTGCCCGGAGAAGAGATCCGGCTCTTTGCCAGAGGAGATCACGAATATAGGGACGAGAACGGAGACCAGCACGGCGACGATGAAGGCCTCAGTTATGTCTGGGACTTTGAGTATGGCGAAGAATTCGCAGATATTATTCCCGGCGGGGAAGACTCCTCTGCGGCAGTTCTGCGGTTTAAGAATCTCCCCGAGGGATGGGACGACATAAACGAAAGTGTCAGAGTCTGCGTCCGTGTCCTCGACGAAGAAGGCTATGAGACGGAAGGCTATGATTCCAGAGAATTCTGGGTCCATACAGACTATACAGAAATATGGCCGCTGGCGCTCGACAGCAATCTGGATATCGGCGCAAGCATTGAGAACATTCCGTTTGAAGTTCGCCAGTATTCATTTGGTGAAGATGATTATCAGGTGATCGATGATCTCTACGACGTCACGTACGAGTGGCACTTTGACCAGAATGCGTTCAGCATTACGGAAATGAGAGATGGAAACCCGGTCGAGATCGGAGACGGCGATACTTCGGGCAGCCCTGTTACCATTACCCGAAAGGGAAATTGGAACACAGACCTGGGCGTCCGTGCTGCGTGGCAGGAACACGGCGAAAACAGAGACATCTGGGCAGACTACCACTTTGATGAGAACAACTATGATTTCTGGTACGAGATCGACGGTAATGATACGATCTATTCGGACGGTTTCAGGGAATTCGGCTTCAATCTGGACAACCTGGAAGGCGTGGACTTTGAACTTGTACCGGAGGTCGGTACCGGACGATGGGATGAGGAGAACGGATTTGAGAATCCCATCGCGCAGGAGGATGGCTGGTATTATGATGCGGCAGCGCATACAATGACATTTAGTGGGAGATTCTTGCAAGAGAAGGGAATTGACCACTTTGATACCAGGATCTCTCTCCGAATCGGCGGCATCGAGGTAGCTGATGAGTGGCACGGTTTCGACGTGCGGGAAGCATGGTTTGATTTCCACGGTGAGTTTGATGACGCAGTCCTCTTTGTGGATGACGAGTGGTATGTGAGCAAGAACGGAAATGTATATCTGGAGACCACATTGCTTCCGGATGGAACGGAAGGAAGATATAGGATTACAGATATTCAGTATGAAATGTCTGAGGACGAGTTTGATACCCGTGACGCAGTCGATGTGACCGAAGAAGAGAACGGATGGCGGTTCAAGGCAGTTCGCGGCGGCGAGGTCCATGTACAGGTCAATCTGTTGGTAGAGGGCAGCAGCAATGGTACGAATGCCACGTATGAAAGGGAAGAAGATTTCCGCATCATCGTAGGCGGCAGAAGGATCAACATGAATCTGGAAACCGAAACGGGCAGTGACAGGCTTCAGCCCGGCGGTTCGATCCGGGTATTCCCGCAGATCTATGCGGAAGAATACGACTGGAGTACCGGAGATCGCTACGGTATAGATACTTCGAATTACCAAGTGCGCTATGAGGTGCGGTGCAACCGCATCGATCAGAGGATCATCGACGAGCAGTTCGATGGTAACTTTGAGCGAGCTACTGAGCGCGGTGTATTTTGGGAATATTTTGAGGATCCTGAAAGCCGTTCGATCGTACTCATTACCGAAGAAAACGCCGACAATATGGAGCTGGAGATCGAGGCATTTCTGATCGATCCCGACAGCGGTGAGGAATGTGCGAGAGCAGATAGAAGAGTTTTTGCGAACAGTCTGATCTATGCGGTCGAACTCTTTGAGGAAGGCGGCGCAGAGCCGTATACATGGAACAAAGAGCTTCCTCCCGGTGCAGAAGTGACGCTGGTCCCCAGACTCCTGAAAAAGGAGGGCGACGGAGCGTTTGAACCCGTTGAGGGAACAGATGTGACCTATCGAATGGGCTGGTATACCGGAGGCGATCAGGAACATGATCCCGCCCACATCATTGTCAGCGATGGAGGCAGAGAGCTGCGGCCGAATGATGAGATTTCCGGACCGGTCACGATCAAGAGAAACGTGGACTGGAGTTTCAACTTCAATGTTGAAGCAGAGTGGGAAGACGAAGACGGCTGGATGCAGAACGTCAACAAGACCCTGATCTGCGACGATGTCTATTATAGTGACGGATTTAGCTTTAATAATGACCGCGGCGATGATCATTACACCTGGTATTACACAAATGAAGCGATCAATGTGGTGCCCGACAGGGCGAGACTGGACGCTTTGGAAACCCAGGGATATCCTGTTGAGACAACGGTAGAAGCAGGATACCTTGAAAACGGCGAGATCCGGCCGATCACCGGATATGACATCAGCAGGGTCTTTAATCCTCAGACAGGACTTCATGCGAGCGGTGATGAGCTCTTAGATCTCTATGAGGCGCTCCGCTTCCAGGCAAATGAAGATGGCGAGACCTGGGGCAGAATTACACTGCGGCTCCACGCAGAGCTGAACGGAGTGGCCCTTACCGACTATATGCTGCGGATCACGATCACTAAGCCTTACCTGGAGATCACCGGACTGAGGATGGATATGGGCGTCGGACAGACCCAGACATTTGAGGGCGGAAATGCCGAGCTCTATCTGGAAGACTCTGTACATGACACCGGCGACTACTATGAAGGCGGTTCGTATTTTGACATCGATATCACCAATATCGCGCTCAAGAACGCAGGTGATGAGGAGTTCCTGGAAATTACACAGAACGGCGCTGATTGGAGTCTGAAAGCGCTGAAGAAGACAGAGAAAAGAGTTCCGGTCATCTTCACGTTTACCGGAGGCCCGGAGGGATATGATACATTCGAAGCCTATATTGCGATCGCGGACGGCGTATTTGACCTTGAGCTTCGCAATAGCAAAGGTGAGAGAGTAGAAAATCTGGATGTCTTGCTCGGCGGCACGGAAAAACTGGTTCCGTATGTGACGTATACAGAGTTCGATGAAAACGGTCCCAACGTTATTGAACTCCCTGACATTGCCACAGAAGGAATTCCATATTGCTATGGGACTGATGAACGTTACAATGAGAATGTGATCGATATGAATGGAGACTTGGACATCACCGGTCTCCGCAGAGGAAATACGGATCTGGAAATCGTGGTTACGATCTATGATGGACGCGATCCCGAGATGGACGTCTATGAATTATGGTCGCATGTGAATGTCAATGTCTATGTCAGCATGGCAGTTCTGAATCTGCCTGAAAACGCGACAGTATATGCTGTTCCCGGACTTACGTACACAGCTGATGAGATCGGTCAGAAGGTTGGCGGAACGCTCACTGTCTACTCCATGAAGCAGCCCGACGGCGCTGAATATCCGATCACAGACTACAGACTTGAAGAAGTGATCGGAGGAGATGGAAAGCTGACGCTCACAGACGGTGACGAAAGGGCTTACACGACTCTCAATGTAGCCTCTGACGCCCCGCTGACAGAGTCAACGCTAATCCTTGGAGCGCGCGAGTCCTTCGGAAACAGAGCAAGCGCCGGATTGAAAGTGAAAGTGCAGGATGCTACGATCGCTTCCAACTGGGCAGGCAGCAAGGCAACGATCACCAAGACCAAGTACAAAGACACTAAGATCACCTTCTCGGATGGCGACGCGATCGCTTCGATCACAACTTCGAACAAAGATATCGTGACGGCGAAGAAACAGGGTGCGCTGGCTGCGGGATCTGCAGGAAAGCTGGTCCAGAACATTCGCGTGACGGCCGGAACCAAGGCGGGTACCGGTAAGATCACGGTGAAGCTTAAGAGCGGCAAGTCCATCGTGCTTACGGTCACCGTTCCTAAGGTCAATTGCACGAGTATTGTTGCAAAGTCTTCGTATACAGTGACCACACTGAGCACCATCAACATGGGCGTCAAGCTCAATCCTGTGTACAGTGACAATACGATCACCTATAAGAGCGCCAACACCAAGATTGCGACAGTCACTTCCAAGGGCGTCGTAAAGGGCGTCAAGGTCGGCAAGACCACGATCACCATCACGACCAGCAACAAGAAGACCAAGAAGGTCACGATCGTCGTCAAACAGGGCACGACCGGTCTTACAACCGCCAAGACGGCTTATACCGTTGTAGTGGGCAAGACAGTCAGTATCGGCGCCAAGAAGAAACCGACGAACAGTGCGGATCCGATCAAGTACACAAGTGCCAACAAGGCTATTGCGACGGTATCTTCCACGGGTGCCATCAAGGGCGTCAAGGCCGGCAAGACCACGATCACCGTGAAATCCGGTACCAAGACCAAGAAGGTCACTGTGACGGTCAAGCCCAAGACGACCGGGATCACGACTCTGAAGACGGCCTACACCGTTAAAGTCAAGAAGACAGTCAGTCTGGGTGCCAAAACAGTGCCCGCCACTAGCGGAGAGCCGCTCACCTACACAAGCTCCAACGCCAAGATTGCAACTGTCAGTAAGACCGGCGTAGTCACAGGTGTCAAGAAGGGCAAGGTGACGATTACGATCAAATCCGGAGCAATCACCAAGAAGGTGACTGTCACTGTTAACTGACGGTCAGCGCGGCGCGAACCGGGAATGAACTATAACATGAAAAAGGGGCTGCTTTACGCAGCCCCTTTATATAGGCGAAAAGGATCTATATAAAACAAAGAAGGCTGTCACCATGTGACAGCCTTCTTTCTCTTTTCATGTAAGTTGGGTCATTGACCTGAAACTCAACCCTCGGAGATAGCTCCAACAGGGCACTGAGCCTCGCAAGCGCCGCAATCGATGCAAGCGTCTGCATCAATCTCGTACTGTGTATCGCCCTGAGCGATAGCCTCTACGGGACACTGAGCAGCGCAGGAACCGCAGCTAATGCAAGCATCACTAATAACACGTGCCATGATAATGGTCTCCTTTCTTATTTGAAGTTAGCTAAGCCTAAATAGCCTAATTTGCACTCAAGGCACAGATACATCCGTATCTGTGCCTTGAAACAATCATATCTTATCCTTTTTCAGTGATGCCGTCAAGAGATTCATTTCATGTAGGTCTCTTTGGAGCACACTTTTTCGGATGGCGATTAACCGTTTACCGATTATCGTCGTATTCCTGAATTACTCGTTGTACAGAGCACCCAGTTTCTCGAGGTATGCATATTTAGCCTTTGCATTCGCCTCGTTCTCTGCATACATAGCGTCTGCCTTTGCAGGGTTGGAGCGCTTCAGGGATGTATAACGAACCTCGCCGCCCAGGAAGTCCATATAAGGATCAGTAGCGGGCTTGGAATCCAGGAAGAACTTCTTAGCGCCGCCGGCAGGATTGAATCTGAACAGATTCCAGTAGCCGGTTGTCACTGCGAGTTTCTCTTCATCCTGAACCTTTGCCATACCCTTACGGATACCGTGGTTGATGCAAGGAGCGTATGCGATGATCAGAGAAGGTCCGGGATATGCCTCAGCCTCAGAGATTGCCTTGATGCACTGATTTCTGTCAGCGCCCATGGAGATCTGTGCGACATATACATAGCCATAGCTCATAGCCATAGCTGCAAGATCCTTCTGCTTGGTCTCTTTACCGCCTGCTGCGAACTGAGCAACCGCACCGACAGGAGTAGCCTTGGAAGCCTGTCCGCCTGTGTTGGAGTAAACTTCAGTGTTGAAGCAGAATACGTTGATGTCCTTACCGGAAGCAAGGATG
>ONNQ01000019.1 GCA_900319245.1 uncultured Lachnospiraceae bacterium
ATTATACCAAAAAGGGAGGTCAATGCTCTTTTTATTTGAATCTCCCATAAAATCAAGGCTTATGAACTAAAAACAGGTAGTGAACTTGACACTACCGACCGGAACAAGGAGGTACGACGATGAAACCTTATGCGGAAATGACCAAAGAAGAACTGGCGGAGGAGATCAAGAAGCTGAAAGATCTCTACCGTTACTATCAGAGAATGGACCTGAATCTGGATATGAGCAGAGGCAAGCCCAGCGCGGAGCAGCTGGATCTGTCCATGGGTATGATGGACGTCCTGAATTCAGACAGCGACCTGGCCTGCGAAGACGGCACCGACTGCCGCAACTACGGCGTTCTGACCGGCGTCCATGAAGCGAAGGTCCTGATCGGCGATATGATGGAGAACAATCCGGACAACATCATTATCTACGGCAACTCCTCTCTGAACGTCATGTACGACACAGTATCCAGAGCCATGACCCACGGTATTATGGGCAATACGCCCTGGTGCAAGCTGGACAAGGTCAAGTTCCTGTGCCCGGTGCCCGGTTATGACAGACATTTTGCCATCACGCAGTATTTTGGCATCGAGATGATCCCGGTGCCCACCTATCCCGGCGGCCCCGACATGGACATGGTCGAGAAGCTGGTGAGTGAAGATGAGAGCATCAAGGGAATCTGGTGCGTGCCCAAATACGGCAATCCGACCGGCTATTCCTATTCCGATGAGACGGTCCGTCGGTTCGCAGGACTTAAGCCCGCTGCGCCGGACTTCCGTATCTTCTGGGACAACGCCTATGGCGTGCACCACCTGTACGACGACAGACAGGATCACCTGATCGAGATTCTCATGGCCTGCAAGAGAGCCGGCAATCCCGACCTGGTATACAAGTTCTCCTCCACGTCCAAGATCACCTTCCCCGGAAGCGGAATCGCCGCCCTTGCGACGTCTCCCAATAACCTGGAGGATATCGTGGAGCAGCTCAAGAACCAGACGATCGGACACGACAAGGTGAACCAGCTCCGTCACGTGCGCTATTTTGGCGACATTCACGGCCTGATGGTGCAGATGAAGAAGCACGCCGACATTCTCCGTCCCAAGTTCGAGATGGTCGAGTGGATCCTGGACGAGGAGCTCGGCGGCCTGGGCATCGGCGAGTGGACCAAGCCCATTGGCGGCTATTTCATCTACTTTAAGTCGCTGGACGGCTGCGCCAAAGCCATTGTCAAGCGCTGCAAGAAGTGCGGCGTGAAGATGACGCCCGCGGGCGCCACATGGCCCTATGGCAAGGATCCCTATGACAGAGACATCCGCATCGCGCCTTCCTACCCGCCGGTAGAGGACCTGCGCGCGGCGTCACAGCTGTTTGCGCTGTGTGTCAAGCTCGTCAGTGCGGAGAAGATTTACAGCGAAATGAGTGAGTAACATGCAATACGGCCGCTGCAATCTGTGGATTGCGGCGGCTTTTTTCAGTTACTGGGAACTTGACCGGCTTTGTGGGGATTGATATGATGAAATGTACATCATTTGTATGAAATATGTACGAAACAATGCACATCAGGCAGGCGGCTCGGGGCCGTATGGAGAAATAATAGATGAGAGATGACAGAGTAAGGCGGAGTAAGGCGGCAGGCCTGCTCCTGTTTATGGCCGTGACGTTGGGCCTTACCGGCTGCGGCAACGCGGTGGAGAGCTATACGGTGGAAGGCAATACAGGGGAAGTTTCCATGGTGACGGATGAGCCGTTTGCCTCCGTATTTTCGACCATGGAATACGCCCACGACGAAGCCGTGGAGGGCACGTCGACAGTGTATGAAGGCACCGCGTCGGCAGAAGAAAGCGACACGGCGGCCACAGCGGAAGAGAACCGGAAGTGGCGAACGATCCTCGAGGATGTGAGTCTCTTTAGCAGTCCCGAGAACGGAAAGGTCACAATGGTGGTTCCCAAGGACAGCAAGGTGGACGTCCTGACGGAGAAGGAAAACGGATGGTATAAGATCCGCTATCACGGCTCTGTGGGCTATGTGAAGTCCGGTTACTTTGTGGAAGACTGGGAGGCGGAACAGGCCGAGCGCGCAAAGCGCGAGGAAGAGGAGCGACAGCGGAAAGCGGAAGCCGCGAGAAAGAAAGCGGAAGAAGAGGCCAAAAAGAAGGCTGAGGCAGAGAAGAAGAAAAAGGAAGAAGAGGCCAAGAAGAAAGCCGCGGAAGAGAAGAAGAAGGCCGAAGAGGAGGCCAAGAAGAAAGCCGCAGAAGAGAAGAAGAAGGCCGAAGAGGCGGCTAAGAAAAAGGCCGAAGAAGAGAAGAAGAAAAAGGAAGAAGCGGCCAGAAAGAAGGCGGAAGAGGAGAAGCGCAAGGCAGAAGCGGAGGAGCGCGCCCGCGCGATGGCAAACGGCGAAGTCACAAGACGGCTGGCCGAGACCGTCAATCTGCGCGACCCCGATGACGAGGAAATCCTGTTCGGCATTGTTCCCACGGGTTCCTACGTCACCGTCCTGGAGGATCTGGGCGACGGATGGTATCTGGTCGATTACGACGGCATGGAAGGCATGATCAAGGGCGGCTACTTCACGGAGGACGATCCGTGATCCATGAAAGCCGTGGCTTTTGGACAAGACGGCAGTACGCAGTAGATCTGCAGTGATCCTGCAAACAATACAGCACGCAGCAGACTTGCAGTGATCCGCTATATACACACAGGGGCATGTCCTCGAAAGGAGTTATGATGGTCAAAAGATACAGTTTTGGAGACGTGTTCCAAACCGATTCGATCCCGGTGATCCCGGAGGCGCAGACTGGCGCGATGCCGTATATGGACGTATGTGAGAGCGAGATGTCTCTGACCTACCAAATGGACCCCGAGGACATTGTGTACGGCCTTGGAGAGAATGTACGCGGCATCAACAAGAGGGGCTGGATCTACGAGAGCAAGTGCAGCGACGAGTCCAAGCATCTGGAAGACAGAAGGTCCCTGTACGCCGCACACAACTTTATTGTTGTGGACGGAAGAGAGACGTTCGGCCTCTTTATCGATTACCCGGGCATTCTGACCTTTGACGTGGGATATACGGAGCTTTCGACACTCAGGATCACGGCGTCGGACTGGAATCTGGACGTCTATGTGATCGAGGGCGAGAGCGCCGTAGAGATCATTCGCACGTTCCGGAAGCTGATCGGCCGAAGCTATATTGCGCCGCTGTGGGCTTTTGGCAACGGGCAGAGCCGCTGGGGCTATGTGAACGCACAGGACGTGCGGGACGTGGTCCGAAATCACCGTGAAAACGGCATCCCGCTGGATATGGTCTATCTGGACATCGATTATATGGAGCGCTTCAAGGACTTTACGGTCAATAAAGAGCGCTTCCCCGATTTTGCGGAGTTCGTGCAGGAGATGAAGGACCAGCATATCCGCCTTGTGCCGATCATCGACGCGGCTGTCAAGGAGGAGAAGGGCTACTCTGTCTATGACGAGGGAATCGAGAAGGGATATTTTTGCACAGGCGCGGATGGAAAGCCGTTCGTCGGCGCTGTGTGGCCCGGGCGCTCCCTCTTTACCGATATGCTGAACAAAGAGGCCAGGGACTGGTTCGGCGACCAGTACAAGGTCCTGCTGGACCAGGGCATCGAGGGCTTCTGGAACGATATGAACGAGCCGTCGATCTTCTACGCGGAGGATCGGCTTGCCGACGCGCTTGCGAGCATTGCGGATATGCGGGACGGCGACCAGAACCTGGATCTGGACGCCTTCACCAAGTTCAAGAACCTGGTGCTGGATCTGTCTGCCAACCCGGAGGACTACAAGAAGTTCTATCACAATGTGAACGGCAAGAGGATCCGCCACGACCAGGTCCACAATCTCTACGGCTACAACATGACGAGGGCGGCCGGCGAGGCCTTCGAGCGCCTTGCGCCGGACAAGCGGATTTTGATGTTCTCGAGGGCGTCCTGTATCGGCATGCACCGCTACGGCGGCATCTGGCAGGGCGACAACAAGTCCTACTGGGGACACCTTCTGATGAATCTCAAGATGATGGCCTCCCTCAATATGTGCGGCTTCCTCTACACAGGCGCGGATCTGGGCGGCTTCGGCAGCGATACGACGGAAGATCTGGTCATGCGCTGGTACGCGCTGGGCATCTTCACCCCGCTGATGCGCAACCACTCCGAGATGGGCACCCGCAGGCAGGAGGTCTACCGCTTTACGGATCTGGAAGGATTTAAGAACATCATCGGGCTGCGCTACAAGCTCCTGCCCTATCTGTACAGTGAATATATGAAAGCGGTCCTTGACGACGACCTGATGTTCCGCCCGCTGGCTTTTGACCATCCCGGTGATAAGCGCGCAAGGACCATTGAGGATCAGCTCTATTTGGGCAAAGAACTGATGATCGCGCCGGTCTATGAACAGAATGCGCGCGGCCGATACGTCTATCTGCCCGAGCGAATGAAGATGCTCCGCTTCACAAGGGACGGCGGTATGGAAGAGACCGTCCTGGAGAAGGGTGACCACTATGTGGAAGTGCCGCTTTCTGACGTCGTTTTCTTCCTGCGGGAAGGACGCCTCATTCCGCTCTCCGGGGGCGGGCAGTGCGTGGACGACGTGGATTTTGAGAATCTCGCGGTGGTTTCCTTTGGAGAGAACGCGGAATACGAGTACTATCACGACGACGGATTGAGCAAAGACTATGAGAATCCGGTCAACAGGCGTGTGATCAGGGCCTAATAATAGTATTAAAAAAAGTGAGGCAGATATGGAAAGAAAATGGTGGCATGACAAGGTAGCCTATCAGATCTACCCCAAGAGCTTTATGGACAGTAACGGAGACGGAATCGGGGACCTGCAGGGTATCATCAGTAAGCTCGATTACCTGAAGGACCTGGGCGTTGACATCGTGTGGCTGTCACCGATCTATCAGTCGCCGCTCGCGGACGAGGGCTATGATATATCGGACTATTATGCGATCGATCCAAGGTTCGGCACCATGGAAGATATGGAGATGCTGATCGCGGAGGCCAAAAAGAGAGATATGACGATCCTCATGGATCTGGTCGTCAACCACTGCTCGGATGAGCACGAGTGGTTCAAGAAGGCCTGCGAGGACCCGGACGGACAGTACGGCGGCTATTTTTACCTGCGGGACAAGGACCCCGAGGGCAAGCTTCCGACCAACTGGCGCTCCTATTTTGGCGGCCCCTGCTGGGACGAGCTGCCGGGCACGGACAAGCTCTACATGCATGTCTTTCACAAAAAGCAGCCCGACCTCAACTGGGAGAACCCTGTGCTCCGCGAGGAAGTGTACAAGAACATCCGCTGGTGGATGGAGAAGGGGATCGGCGGCTTCCGCATCGATGCGATCATCAACATCAAGAAGCCTGCGGTTCTGCACGATTATCCCGCGGACCGCGAGGACGGCCTGTCCTCCGTCGACAACATGCTGCTGGAGGCGGAAGGCATCGGAGAGTTCCTGGGCGAGATGCGGGACAAGGCCTTCGCACCCTACGACGCCTTTACGGTGGGCGAAGTCTTCAACGAAAAGGAGAAGGATCTGCCGCTCTTTATCGGCGACGGCGGCTATTTTTCCACCATGTTCGACTTCTCCTCCGAGCTCTACGGCCGCAGCGGCAAGGGCTGGTTTGACACCAAGCGCATCGATATCGACGCCTACAGGGGCTGCCTTTTCGGCGCCCAGAAGAAGATCGGCGACATCGGCTTCTATTCGACCATCATCGAGAACCACGACGAGCCCAGAGGCGCCAGCCGCTATCTGACGCCCGAGATGCGCACGGAAGCGGGCAAAAAAGCGCTTGCCACCGTTTACTTCCTCCGCCGCGGACTGCCCTTCATTTATCAGGGCCAGGAGATCGGCATGGAGAACAAGGAGATCCGCACCGTGGAGGAACTGGACGACATCTCCTCCATCGACGCCTACAAGGTGGCCATCGACGCCGGCATTTCCAAGGAGAAGGCGTTGGAAACGCTGTCTTTCTTTAGCCGCGACAACGCGCGCACACCGATGCAGTGGAGCGGCGACGCGCACGCGGGCTTTACGACCGGCGACCCCTGGCTTATGGAGAACGCCAACTTCCCGCGGATTAATGTCAAAGAACAGCAGAGCCGCGAGGATTCCGTGCTCTCTTACTATAAGAAGCTGATCCGCCTCAGAAAGGATCCCGCCTACAAGGAGACACTCGTGTACGGCGATTTTGTCCCTGTAGAGGACTGCGCCCATAACGTGATCGCATATTATCGAAAGACCGATGCGCAGACCATCCTTGTCGCGGCCAATTTTGGCAAGGACAGCGTAAGGATTGCGCTGCCGGGACTCGAGGGCGGCGCCATTTGCAGCGCGAAGCCCCTTCTGACAAACGGAGAAGACGCTGATTTCGAGGACGGCGCGCTGTGCCTAAGAGGGCAGCAGGCGGTGGTCATGCTGCTGGGGAAAGACTGATTATATATAATAGGTCCGGCAAAGACAGCAATATAGAGCAGGGAACAACCCTGCTTCGGACTAAAAAAGGAGTGACAACACAAAATGGATTATATGATTCGAGCGACAGCCGCAAACGCGCAGGTGCGCGCCTTTGCGGTCACGACAAGGGACCTGGTCGCACATGCAAGAGACGCCCATGACCTGTCTGCGGTGGCGACAGCGGCACTGGGACGCACCATGAGCGCCGCACTGATGATGGCCGACATGCTCAAGGGCCCCTCGGACCTTCTGACCGTCAAGATCGACGGCGACGGCCCCATTGGCGGCATCCTTGTGACCGCCGACAATCTGGGCGGCGTAAAGGGCTATGTGGAGAATCCGGACGTGGATCTTCCCAACAACGCGATGGGCCATCTCAATGTGGGCGGCGCCGTCGGACACGGCACACTCACCGTGATCCGCGATATGGGCATGAAGGACCCTTACGTGGGCCAGACCGCGATCCAGACGGGTGAGATCGCGGAAGATATCACCTATTATTATGCGGTGTCGGAGCAGATCCCTTCCTCTGTGGGGCTCGGTGTTTTGGTCAATCGCAATGAGAAGAAGGTCCTGCAGGCGGGCGGCTTCATCGTGCAGCTGATGCCGTTTGCGGAGGAGGAGACCATTGCAAAGCTGGAGAAGAACCTGATGGGCATTGACGCCGTGACGACGATGCTTTCTGCCGGCGATACGCCCGAGCAGATGCTGGAAAAGGTGCTGGATGGCCTGAATCCTGTGATCACCGCCCGCAATCCGGTGGAATTTCGGTGTAACTGTGGCAAAGAGCGCTATGAGAGAGCCCTGGTCCTTCTGGGGCACGAGGAAGTGCAGAAAATCGTGGACGATGGGGAGCCCATTGAGATCAAATGCCAGTTCTGCGGCAAAACATACAGATTCTCGCAGGAGGAGCTGCAGGCCGTTCTTAAGAAAACTGAAAAAAAAGCGTGAGAATTCTCCCGTTCATGTTACAATACTAGATTAGGAGAACGGGACCCCCGTTTTTCCGATCCTGTTTGATCGATCGTTTTTAGTAAGGAAGGAAATCAAGTATGATAGATCGTGAAGCCTCCGGCAGTTTTAGATTCTTTAAGAGTACGGCCGGTGAAGTGGAAGATACCGAGGCGCAGTTCGACATCAGCAATAAGACGAAGGTATCGCTGGTGATCGTTGCCCTGATTGTGGTTCTGTGCATCGTCTATG
Organism: uncultured Lachnospiraceae bacterium; assembly: GCA_900319245.1. Taxonomy (GTDB): domain Bacteria; phylum Bacillota; class Clostridia; order Lachnospirales; family Lachnospiraceae; genus CAG-791. The sequence continues at coordinate 7,658 of ONNQ01000019.1, forward strand.
GATTTCAGCTCCGCAGCGCAAGACACAGCGCCCAGGCACCGGAAACAGCTGTCGTGTCAACGACCGCAGAGACTGCAGCCACTGCGCAGACGGCAGAAACGGCAGCGGTAGAAGAAGCGCCGGTGGAAGCAGCGGAAGAGTCCGCTACTAAATAACATCGCGGGAAAAAGCGAATATAAAGGAGTGTAACAAGTAACATGCAGCGTGAAAATCTTGGTAGTCGTTTAGGCTTTATTCTGATCAGCGCAGGCTGCGCGATCGGAATCGGTAATGTGTGGAAATTCCCTTATCTCTGCGGACAAAATGGCGGAGGATTGTTTGTACTGATTTATCTGTTCTTCTTACTGGTGCTGGGACTGCCGGCCATGACCATGGAATTTGCGATGGGCCGCGCCTCCCAAAAGAGCCCGGTTAAGATGTATCAGGAACTGGAGCCCGCAGGAAGCAAATGGCATCTGCACGGACTGGTCTGCATGCTGGGCAACTATCTTCTGATGATGTATTACACAACCGTGGCCGGATGGATGATTCAGTATTTCTTTAAGACCGTGACCGGAACTTTCACAGGCCTTGACGCCGACCAGGTGGCGGCCTCGTTTACAAGCGGCCTTGCAAGCCCTCTTTTGCAGGTCGGTTGCATGGCAATCGTTGTCGTTCTCGGCTTCTGGGTCAATTCCCAGGGTCTGCAGAACGGACTTGAAAAAGTGACCAAGGTTATGATGCTGGCCCTGATCATCATCATGGTGATCCTGGCGGTCAACAGCGTCTTTTTGCCAGGCGCGGGAGAAGGCCTTAAGTTTTATCTGCTGCCCAGCGCGAAAAGGGCACAGGAAGTTGGTCTTTTCAATGTGATCGTCAGTGCGATGAACCAGGCCTTCTTTACCCTCAGTATCGGCATCGGTTCCATGGCAATTTTTGGCAGTTACATCGGACGTGACCAAGCCCTGATGGGAGAGTCCATCAACGTGATCATTCTGGACACCTTTGTGGCCATCTGCTCGGGTCTTATCATTTTCCCCGCATGCTTTGCATACGGCGTACAGCCCGACAGCGGTCCGAGCCTTCTCTTCATCACCCTTCCCAATATTTTCAATCACATGAAGCTGGGAAGACTGTGGGGCAGCCTGTTCTTTGTATTTATGACATTTGCGGCCTTTTCCACTGTTTTGGCCGTATTTGAGAACATCATGGCGATGTGCATGGATATGTTTGGATGGAGCCGCCAGAAATCCGGCTTGATCAACACAATTCTGATGCTGGTACTTGCTGCGCCATGCGCGCTTGGCTTCAATGTTTTGTCCTCCATCCAGCCGCTGGGAGAGGGATCCTCGATCCTTGATTTCGAAGATCTGCTCGTCAGCAACTATATCCTCCCGATCGGCGCGTTTATCATGGTGCTCTTCTGCACCAGCCGCTTCGGATGGGGATGGGAGAATTTTGTGAAAGAGGCAGACGAGGGCAAAGGTCTCAAGGTTATGAGCTGGATGAGACCCTATGTCACATATGTACTTCCTCTGGTCGTGATTCTGGTATTCATTCTGGGAATCCTGTGATCCGGATAAAAATGGGAGAAATCGATGTCAATTTTCTTTTGGAGAAAAAAGAAGGATGAAGCGGCAGCGGACGTAACTGCGCAGCAGCCGGCACCGGCGGCGGAGCCTGCCCCTGTGGAGGAACCGACACCCGTCGAGGAGCCTGCCAAGGAGCCTGCGCCCGTCGAGGAGCCTGCGCCCGTCGAGGAACCGACCCCCGTCGAAGAGCCCACGCCTGTGGAGGAACCGACGCCGGTCGAGGAGCCTGCCGAGGAGCCTGCGCCCGTCGAGGAGCCTGCGCCCGTCGAGGAACCGACGCCGGTCGAGGAGCCCGCGGAGGCGGAAGAGCCCGCGCCCGTGGAGGAACCGGCACCCGTCGAGGTGCCTGCCGAAGAGCCCACGCCTGTGGAGGAACCGGCACCCGTCGAGGAGCCCGCAGAGGCGGAAGAGCCTGCGCCTGTGGAGGAACCCACGCCCGTCGAGGTGCCTGCCGAGGAGCCCGCGGAGGCGGAAGAGCCCGCACCCGTGGAGGAACCGACGCCGGTCGAAGAGCCTGCACCCGTGGAGGAACCGACCCCCGTCGAAGCGCCTGCCCAGGCGGCCGTGCCGCCCGCACCGCCTGTACAGCCGGTACAGGATGACGAGGACGAGGAAGAGGACGAGAGGCCCCGCAGACGAAGCAGGGCATGGCTGTGGATCTTCCTGCTGCTCTGCGTGATCGGCGGCAGCTATTACTATGGAATGACCTATTCGCAGACGCACTTTCTTGAGAATACATTTATCAACGATATGGACGTCAGCAATATGACGGCGCCGGAAGTGGAGAAAATCCTCTCCCAGAAGGCAGATGGATATGAGCTCAAGATCAAATTCCGCGATGGAGAGGAAGAGATCATATCGGGCACTGCGATCGGATTTAAGGTAAAACCCGACGGCAGCGTGGCCAGGATCCTGTCCTCGCAGGACCACAAAAAGTGGTTTATGTGCTTCTTCAGACGCACCGACGGCTATGTGGAGCAGAAGACGACGTATGACCCGGATCGCCTCGATCAGGCGGTCAACGATCTCCCCGAGCTTTCCAAGGAGTCTATGGTCAAGCCCGTCGACGCCTACATTGAGCTGCAGGACAAGACCTTTACGATCATTCCGGAAGTAGAAGGCAATTGGATCGCGATCGGCAAGGTCAGGGCAGCGGCGCATGAAGCTGTCAAGAGCGAAGGCGGCGAAGTCGATGTGGCATCGCTGGACGCCTACAAGGAGCCCAAGGTGCGGGCCAAGGACGACGATATCGTCGAAAAGTGCGCCAAATACAACAAAATGCTGGCAGGCAGTATCACCTGGGAGCTTCCCAACGGGGAGACACTGACTGTCGACGGCGACACCACCAAGGACTGGCTGTCTGTCGATGAGAACGGCAATTACTACAGAGATGAAGATCTCTGGAAAGATAAGATCGAATTCTGGGTTGACGAGCTGGCAAGAAATGTCAACACGGTCGGTTCGGACTGGCGCTTCCATGCGACCAATGTGGGCGATATCACAGTCAGTGGTGGAGACTACGGTTACTCGGTCGATAAAGTGACGGAGAGAGAGAAGGTCTGGGATCTTCTCTGGGATGGTGAGACGGATGACAGAGAGCCGTATTTTTACCAGACCCAGTACACAAAGGGAAGCGGAATTGGCGGAACCTATATTGAAGCCAACCTCTCCCAGCAGCATGTATATATCTACATTGATGGCGTGATGGTTTGCGATACGCCCTGCGTATCGGGCAATGTCAACCTGGGACGGGGAACGCCGACAGGCGTGTTCCAGATCCTTTACAAGGATACGGACACAGACCTCAAGGGCATCCCGCTTGGAAACGGTCAATATTCATACGTCTCTCATGTCAATTACTGGATGCCTTTCTATAGCGGATGCGGATTCCACGACGCAAGCTGGCGATCCAATTTTGGCGGCACGATCTACCGCACGGACGGATCCCACGGATGCATCAACCTTCCGCCCTCTATTGCAGGCACATTTTATAGCTATGTGAGAACCGGAATGCCGGTGGTGGTTTTTTACTGATATTTGTTTGCTTTTATGACCACCTTCCAGCGGGGATGACCCTGTGGAAGGTGGTCTTTTTCAGTATTTCTGAGAGGTAGTTATGCAGAAAGATCTGACACAAGGAAATTTATTCGGAAAGATGATGCAATTTGCGGTCCCCTATCTGATCGCCAGCTTTTTGCAGACCTTCTATGGTATGGCGGATCTGTTCATCGCGGGCCAGTTTAATGGCGCCGCGACGGTGTCTGCCGTGGCAGTCGGCAGTCAGGTCATGCACATGCTGACGGTTGTGATCGTCGGCCTGGCCATGGGCACCACGGTGTGCATCAGCAGGTCCATCGGCGCGGGTTCGCAGCGCCAGGCGGCAGGCTTTATCGGCAATTCCGCGGCGCTCTTTACGGGCTTTGCCGCCGTACTGACCATGGTACTTCTGGTCTTCACGAACGGGATCCTGCGTATTTTGGCAGTGCCGCCGGAGGCCCTCGAGCAGGCCAAATATTACCTTGTGATCTGCTTCATCGGCGTTCCCTTCATCACGGCCTACAACGTGATCAGCAGCATTTTCAGGGGACTTGGCGATACCAAAAGCCCTATGATCTTCGTGGCGATCGCAGGCCTTATCAACGTCGGATTCGACTACCTTCTCATCGGTCCCCTCGGCATGGGGGCGGCCGGCGCAGCCATCGCGACCGTCGGTTCGCAGGCCGTGTCGGTATTTCTGGCCCTGATTTTTCTGATCAAGGGGAACAGCACGCTTTCTGTGCAAAAAAGTGACTTTGTCCCCAACGGCCAATACATGGGGCAGCTGCTCGGCATCGGCGTTCCCGTCGCGTTTCAGGAGGGCCTCATCCAGGTCTCTTTCCTTGTCATCACGGCGATTGCCAACAGCCGGGGCGTCGACGTGGCAGCGGCGGTCGGCATTGTGGAAAAGATCATCAGCTTCTTATTCCTTGTGCCCTCGTCCATGCTCTCGACAGTCTCCGCGGTCACGGCGCAGAATGCCGGCGCAGGCAAACACGAGAGAGGGCGGCTGGCGCTTCGATACGGAATTACGGTCTGCGTGGTTGTCGGTGCGGTGATCTTTGTTGTCTGCCAGTTCGCGTCGGAGAGTATTGTCAGCGTCTTTGTCCGCAATGAACCGGACGTGATCCGGCTGGGCGGGCAGTACCTGCGCTCCTATTCGCTGGACTGCGCCATTGCGGGAATCCAGTTCTGCTTCAGCGGCTATTTCAGCGCCTACGGCAAATCGCTGTATTCCTTCTTCCACAACATCACGTCGATCGTCCTCGTGCGCATTCCGGGCGCCTATCTGGCCTCGATCTTCTTCCCGCAGACCCTGTACCCGATGGGTCTTGCGGCGCCGATGGGATCGCTCTTGTCCTCTGTCATCTGCTTCTTCCTATACAAATCGCTCACGTCTAAGATGAAGAGGGAAGAGGAAACTGCTATAATAGGGGATGGAAACAAACCGGAGGGAGTATAGATGGAACAGAACCTGACGACACAGAGCGCTGCGCACGACCATGGACATGACCATGGGCATGCGCATGACCACGGCGATATGCCTGCGCACAGTCATGACGATGATCACAGCCATGCGCACGATCACAATCACACGCACGATCATGATCATCCACATGACCACGATCATGACCATGACCACAGTCACACGCACAACCACAGCCATACGCATGATCCGGAGCAGACACGCGCGATCATCAACCGTTTGAAGCGGTCGATCGGCCATCTGGACAAGGTGCGCCGCATGGTGGAGGACGGCGAAGACTGCGCGGACGTTCTGATCCAGCTGTCCGCGGTCAAATCGGAGATCAACAACACAGGCAAGCTGATCCTCAAGCAGCATATGGAGCACTGCATTGTGGAAGCAGTACGGGAAAACGACCAGACATCGATCGACAAGATGAATGAAGCAATCGACAGATTTATGAAGTAAAGGAGGCGGCCATGAGCAAGGTAGTGAGTAAGTATCAGATCGACACACCCGAGAACAGAGCGTTTCTGAAAGAAAACGCAGAGGGACTGCTGCAATTCGGACACCAATTCCCGTCCCCCGGCGGCGGCTCCTATTATCTGGGAGACGACGGCACGCCCTGGAAGGACAGGCCCCGTGAGACATGGATCACATCCCGTATGTGCCATGTGTACAGCCTGGGCACATTCCTGGGCCATCCGGGCAGCGAAGCGCTGGCGGACGCGGCGCTGAAGGGGCTGACAGGCGAACTGCACGACACAGAGAACGGCGGCTGGTACAGCGGAAGAACCGCGGACGGCGGTATTTTGCCCAATAAGGCTTGCTATGCGCATGCATTTGTGATCCTCGCGGCGTCCAGCGCAGTCCTGGCGGGACGTCCCGGCGCGCAGGCACTTTTGGACGAGGCAATCGCGCTGTATGACAAGCGCTTCTGGAACGAGGAAGAGGGCCTCTCCTGCGATACATGGAATACAGAATTTACAGAGCTTGACAGCTATCGGGGACTCAACGCCAACATGCACTCCGTGGAGGCATTCCTAGCCGCGTCCGACGTGACCGGCGACGAGAAGTACAGGGTCCGCGCGGGCAGGATCATCGATCATGTGCTGGGCTGGGCCGGCGCCAATGACTGGCGGATCCCGGAGCACTACAGCAGCGACTGGGTGGCAGATCTTGACTGCAATAAGGATAAGCCCGACGACCAGTTCAAGCCCTACGGCGCAACGCCCGGACACGGCATCGAGTGGTCCAGACTGATCACGCAGTGGGCGCTCTCCACCTTCAAGGAGGACCGCGAAAAGGCCGCGCCTTATATTACGGCGGCGGAGAACCTGTTTAACCGTGCGATCGGCGACGGCTGGAATGCGGACGGCGCGCCCGGTATCGTCTATACCACGGGATGGGACGGCAAGCCTGTCGTCCATGACCGCATGCACTGGACGCTGGCCGAGGCGATCAACGCATCCGCCTGCCTGTACCATGTGACGGGCAAAACAGAGTATGCGGACAAGTACGCAGCCTTCATGCAGTATCTGGACGAGAAGGTCATGGACCATGTAAATGGATCCTGGTTCCACCAGCTGGACCGCCAGAACAATGTCCTTGATACGGTCTGGCCCGGCAAGTCCGACCTGTATCACGCGCTGCAGGCGATGTTGATCCCTTATTACGCGGCGGATCTCTCGATCGCGCCCGCGGTCAAATTTGAGAAGAAAATCTGACAGAGATAATTCCGGTCCATCCCGAAGCTGCATAGTGGTTTCGGGATGAACCGTGCAGACAACAATGGAGCAGAGTGAGAATGGCGGATCACCCCAACAAGGAGAGCGAGGCAAGGCGAAGACGCAGGCGTGCCGAGGAAAGAAGGCGAAGAGAACGACAGATCCGGATGCAGAGAACGATCGTAGCTGTACTGATCGTACTCGCGATGACCGTGATCGGCGTGACGGCGTTCCGGATTCACAAGAGAAATAAGGCGAAAGAGGAGGCAGCGCTGGCGGCGTCCCGTCAGGCGGCGGAAGAAGCGGCGGCGCTGGAAGCGTCCCGCCAGGCGGCGGAAGAAGAGGCAGCGCTGGAAGCATCCCGCCAGGCGGCGGAAGAAGCGGCGGCGCTGGAAGCATCCCGCCAGGCGGCGGAAGAAGCGGCGGCGCTGGAAGCATCCCGCAAGGCGGCGGAGGAAGAGGCGGCCTTGGCGGCCTCCCGTGAAAAGGCAGAGGAGGAAGGTGCGCTGGCGGCGTCCCGCCGTGCGGCGGAGGAAGCCAAAGAAAAGGCGGAAGCGGCCAAAATACCGGGACTTAACGAAAGCTATGACTTTATCGCGGACAAGAATACGACGAGCGTGCCGGACGACGTGGACAGCGCTTATGCGGTCATTTGTGACCTGAAGAGCGGCAAGATCATAGCCGGCAGGGATTATGACACGATCATGAATCCGGCTTCTATGACCAAGATTCTCACGCTTCTTGTCGCCGTGGAGAATATCAATCTGTCAAGGCTCGACACGGATACCTACGAGATTCATCAGGGCATCACGGACTATGTCTTCACCAACCAGATGAGCCAGGTGGGCTTCAACATCGGCGATACGCCGACCATCCGAAGCCTCCTGTATGGCACGATCCTTCCCTCCGGCGCCGACGCGGCGCTGGCGCTGGCCGAGTACACGGCCGGGAGCGAAGAGATGTTTGTCAAGATGATGAACAAAAAGCTCGAGGCGCTGGGCATTTCCGATACCGCTCATTTCACCAACGTGGTCGGTGCGTACGACGAGGACCATTATTGCACAGCGCTGGATATGGCGACGATCCTGCGGGCGGCCATCGACAACGAGACCTGCCGGGAAGTGCTGTCCTGTCACTATTACGAAGTGCCTCCGTCAGGCGGCGAGGACTCGGAGAGCATCGGAATCTCCAACTGGTTCCTGCGAAGAATTGAGGACAAGGACACCCATGGAGAAGTGGTGTGTGCCAAAACAGGCTATGTCGGCGAAGCCGGCTTCTGCGCGGCAAGCTATCAGGTCTCCGATGACGGCGGCCATTATATCTGCGTGACAGCAGACGCACCGGACACCTGGTCCTGCATTTACGATCATGTGGAGCTTTATGAGACCTATACGAACTGAAATCGGGCATGCGAAAGTCAGAAAGCAGAGAACAGAAAGCAGACAGTGGATCCTGAACGAAACGTGAGGTGATAGGTTTGGACGGAAATAACAGAGGCATCAAAGAGGCGTGGATCGGAGGAGCGCTGCTCCTTCTGAGTATACTCATTGCGGCAGCAGGCGTGATCATCAGTCTTAAGACCGGGTCCAACCGCTCTTTTCTCATCGCGAGCATCCCGACGGCGATTCTGATCGTCGCAGGCGGCGCGATGATCCGCAGGGACTATCTGCGCAGCGGCGGCAGACTCCTTTTAGCGGGCGGCGTGAGGACGATCGAGGCGCAGGTCCTGGGCGTGACAAGAAACCTCAGGACAGCCGGCGAGAAGACCGTCTACTACGTGGTATGCCGCTATAAGGACCCCATTACAGGGAAAGAGACCACCTACAGCAGCAGAGCGTTGGATGAATATCCGGGCAGGGAAGTGATCGGAAGAACGGTCACCGTCCGTATTGATCCCGGTGAAAAAGGCAAGTATACAGTAGAGATCGATGCTCTTTTAGAAGAGATCAGAAAGGAAAAGGAAGCAAAGGCATGAATCGCGTAAACTGCATTGATCCGTTTCTGAAAAAGGCAGAGGCAGATGAGCCGGTCTACATCACAGATGTAAGAGAGGTTTTCGACAAAGAGGGCAGCAAAGCCTTCCATGTGCATGCGCACCTGTATGAGGGAGAGACGGCGGTCTTCGCACTCGGGCTCCCGCAGTGGGAGGACGACAGGCAGAGAGAGTTTGTGGCTGAGTATGTCAGGGCTTTCTTCTACAACCTGCTCTCCACACTTGGCGCGCTGCGCATCGAGATCTATCTGGACCGGTCCGATGAAGCGCTGACGGCGCTCGCAGTGGGGCTCAGCGATGATTTCCAGGTCTCATGGGCCAAAACAGAGCGCACAGGCTACGGCAAGTGCCTCAATGTCAATGAGCGCATTATCAGGGCGCTCACGGGCGGCAGTGAGATGTTTTCCATCACTGTGAAAGATCTTGCGGACGAGCCCGCCGTACAGGAAGAGAAGAGGGAGAGCGTCTCGGAACCTGTCTTCACACAGCTCCCTGAGAGGGCGCGGACCAGATTCCTTCTGGGCATCGATGTGGGCGGCACCGATATCAAATTCGCGGTGAGCCTGGACGGAAAGCTCCTGCACTGCGAGGAACTCAACTGGGCGCCTGCTTCCATCTCCTGTGTAGAGGATCTCACAGCGCCTGTTCTGGACGCGGCGGAGAGGCTCATGAAGCAGTTCGGCGGCGGCCGCAAATGGGACGGCATCGGCCTGAGCTGGCCGGACGCCATCATCCACAACATGATCGTGGGCGGTGAGACCACCAAGACCAAGGGCCTTCGGGAAAACAAGGACCGCGACTACGAGACGCAGCTCGCTGAGCTGACGGCCCTCTGCGCGAGGCTGGGAGAGTTTACGAACGGAGAGAATGCCGTGCAGTGCTGCAACGACGGTCCTATGGCAGCCTTTACGGACGCTGTGGAAATGGCTGCGGCGGGAGAAGATATCTCCAAGGGATTCATCGCCTACAGTCTCGGCACAGAGCTGGGCACAGGATGGGTGCTGGCTGACGGATCCATTCCGCAGATTCCCCTGGAAGTCTACAACTGCATCATTGACCTCGGCAGCTATAAAGCCAGGACTTATCACGCGGACGACGCGCGCAGCACCTTAAACGTCAATACGCTCCTTCCCGGCACACTGCAGAAGTACACGGGGCAGTCCGGCGTATTCAGGCTTGCTTACCGCGATCTTCCCGGAACCGAGCCTGAGATACTCAGGGAAGCGGTGGAAAAGGGCCTGTTCCGGTCCGCTGACGGAGAAGACTTCATCGTCGTACCCACAGAGCCGGAGGACAAGCGCAAGGAGTGCCTTGAATTCTTTATGGAAAAGGCCGCGTCCGGTGAGAGCAGTGTCTGCCGGGAGATCTTCAGGCAGATCGGTGAGTACATCGCTGTGACATGGGCGGAGAACGAGTATCTCTTCCATCCGGAAGCCAAAGATAGGACATTGTTCGGAAGACTTGTGAAGAGAGAGGAATGCTTTGACCTGATCTGTGAAGGCGCTGCGAGACGCGAGCCGTCCCTGGTCCTACACAACGCGGACTCGTCCCTTGCGGTCACGCCTCTTATGAGACAGCTCGAGGAGGATCCCGTGTTCACGATCGCGCAGTTCGCGCAGGCCGTGGGAGCCCTTTACTTTGGCTGCCTGGGCGCTGTCTGAGAGTGACTTTCGTCCGGATTTGCGATCAGACACAGTAATACTGGAAACGGTGAGAGTATGGAGAACCTGCAGGATTTACGTAAATACAGCTATTGCGCCGTCAATCTGACACTGGCAGCCGTGCAGGTTCTGGTGTTCGGACTCTGCGCGGTGACCGGGGACGCGATGTATATCGCGGGCCGCTGCGGCACCTACCTGGTGCTTTATGAGGGGCAGTACTGGCGCCTTCTGACGTCGGTCTTTCTGCACGCGGGACTCTCGCACCTCGGGAGCAATCTACTGGTGCAGATCCTGATGGGCGGCGCGGTGGAGAGGAACCTTGGCCATATCCGCTATCTGTTTCTGTACCTGGTCTCGGGGATCGGCGGGAACGTCGTCTCCGTCCTCTATGACCGCGTGCAGGGCGTCAACACGTACTCGGTCGGCGCGAGCGGCGCGGTGTTCGGCGTGATGGGAACGCTTATCGTTCTCATTCTCCGGGGCAGAAAAAAACTGCGAAGCGGCTCCTCGCTTCTGCCGAGGGCGGCGTTCGCAGTCTTTTATGCGGTGTACAGCGGATTTCGCAATCCTTATACGGATAATGCGGCCCATCTGGGCGGCCTGTTATTTGGCGCGGCGTTGGGGACGCTTCTCACAGTCACGCTCGAAGACGTGGATCTGCAGGATTTGCGATAAGCCTGCAGGCTCTGCGAGGATCATCCGGGCAGCCGGATCACACATAGTTTTATCAGAAAGACAGTGTCACTGGGCACTGTCTTCTTTCTTTGTCTGCAAAATCCGGATTCCGTTCACTTCCAGTTCGTCAGAGACCGGGATCAGCAGGTACTCAAGGCCGTCGATCACTCTGGTCCTGAGCATATCGGCCATATCCGCCTTCACGCTGATCTTCATGGAAGGGGATTTGACTTCCACCTTGGCAGTGTCAACCAGATTTTCTGCCATCAGCGGAACGCCGGCGCCTACGGCCTCGTCATAGGCGGCGTCAAAATCGCTCAGAACGCTCTGGTCCGCGCCATTCTCCGACAGGAGGCGGCGCATATCGTTCTTCTCGATCTGTACCGGCTCGCCGGAGTCCTTGTTCTGCTCGATGATCTCTGTGACGGCGTCCTGAAGGCGGCGGACATTCTGGAAATCACAGTTGCGGCCAAGGGTCTGTTCCACCATGGACTTGAAGAGCTCCTTCTGGTCTGTCTCGGGAATCGGCAGCGTACAGCCAAGCAGATCCGCGCTGATCTCCTCGTGGCGCTCCTCCTCCTTGCGGCAGTAGTACAGAAGGCTGTGGATATCGGGCTGCCTGTCGTTGAAGGCCGGGAAGAGAAATCCGCTCACAGGCTTCTGCACCGCCCAGTCCATGCGGCGGTCCAGGAAGGTGCAGGCCTCCTCGTCATAGCAGAGCCCCTCTTTCATCAGGTTGACGGGGCAGATGCAGCACAGGAGGAAGGGATAGACGTAGTCGGAGGCGTCCTCCATGTCCGCTTTGTCCGTCCCCTTGGCCGGGATGTCGTAGACGCCGTGGATGAGCAGGATCAGGTATTTGCCCTCGTTCTTAAAGTGCTCCACAACCTTTTCAAAAAAATGGGTCAAAAGATCGTCGTCCTTGAGCTCTGAACGCAGAAGCTGATAGAGCAGCGTCTGGCGGCCGCCCTCCATCTCCTCAGAGAGGGGGAATTCCATGTTGAAGAGATTGCGGCCCAGCTTTCCGGACATGGCGCCGCGAAGGATCTCACAGTATTTTTCCAAAGATTCCTTCTCCATGGCGGCGATCGAATCGTGCAGCTCGCGGATCACTTCGCCCTCTTCGTTTACATAACAGCCGCGGATCCTCGCGATGCAGCTGTCGGGTTTGATGAGTTTTCTTATTTCTGCAATAGCTTTTTTATCCATTGTGAACCTCGTTGTAGTCAGATTTTCCGCTTTTTTTGCGGTAACAATCAATATACTACAGAAAATCTTATTTCGCCAGTGGACGAATGATGCTATAATATATATTCAGATTGAATTTGCGCAAAGCGCATTAAGAATGGGAGGAAATGACCTATGGAAACTAATGGAAATCGCAATGACGCCAAGTGGGATGCTTTTGAGGAGATGATGGAGAACAAAGTCGTCTTCACAGTTCCGATCGATGAGAGCGTCAAGGCGGGCGTCGTGACTTCGCTGAAAGGTGTCAGGGCATTTATTCCCGCATCCCAGCTGAGCACCAGCTATGTGGAAGACGTCAGCGAATGGATCGGCAAAGAGGTCGATGTTGTGATCATCACAGCAGACAGAGAGAAGCAGCGTCTGGTCCTGTCCGGCAGAGAGGCAGCCAAGATCAAGAGAAGCCAGGAGAAGAAGGCGCGCATCGATTCTCTTCAGGTTGGTACAGTCCTGGAAGGCAAGGTAGAGACTATTAAGCCTTACGGCGCATTTGTCGATCTCGGCAACGGCATCAGCGGCCTGGTACATATTTCCCAGATGAGCACCAAGAGAGTGGCGACTCCTGAGGAAGTTTGCAAGGAAGGCGATACAGTCAAGGTGAAGATCACCAGAGTAAAGGATGGCAAGGTAAGCCTTAGCATGAAGGCGCTCGAGGAAGCACCGGCGCCCGCAGAGGAGGATATCCCGGACATCTCCAAGTTCGTATCCAAAGAGAAGGCTACCACAAGCCTTGGCGATCTTCTTAAGAACATCAAGCTTGACTGATAGACGGATCTATGATCTATATCGATTTATAAAGAGGGGGGAACGGGTGATCGCAGGATTGCCCGTTCCATTTTTTTGGCGAAGAGAAGCATGGACAAGACCAAGACGCGCAAACTGAATAGAGGGCTCGCAGCGCTCTTCTTGACGCTGCTTTGCTGCGCCTTTTGGCCAGCGAATACCGGGAGCGGATGTGGCAGAGCCTTCGCGGCGCAAACAGAGGCACCGGGCCAAAACACAGAAGCACTGAGCCAAAACACCGAAGCACCGGCACAAACAGAGGAAGAAGAGACGGACGCGCAGACAGGCGATTTGACGATCCTTGTGGAGGGCGCCTTTGCGGCGCCGGACAGGGAGGCCGTCCTCGCGCGGATCAATGCGATCCGGAAGGAGGCCTGCGAAGAGGGCGTGCGCGATCCCGCGACCGGGGAGCCCATGCAGGCGGACGATTATGTCCCCCTTGTCTGGTCCTATGAACTGGAGGAGGTCGCCATGCGCCGCGCGGTGGAAGCCACGGTTCTTCGCGATCACATGCGGCCGGACGGCACAGAGTGCTTTGCGATTTTGCCTGACAGCGAAGCGTTTTCCATGGAGACGCTGGCCTGGGGCTATGGCGGTATGCTGGAAGCGGTCGAGGGCTGGTATTCAGAAAAAAACGCCTATGTGGCGGAGACCGGAACGCCTGCCGGACATTACATGGCGCTGATCAGTCCGGCGATCCGATATGCGGCGGTCGCTGACTTTGCGCCTGGTACGGGGCAGGACGCCTGTGCGGGCGCCTTTGGAAGAAGCGATCCCTCGATGGCGGCAGAGAAGCAGGAAACCGGCGCAGAGGAGAGAGCGGCGCAGCTTCTTGGGAAGAACCGGTGGGAGATTCCTATGAAGAAGGCACTCGTCCCTTCGGCTGCGCGGCTGGCGCTTATGAGAGTGATGCGGATGGTAACGACAGGAATGGAGACACTATGGACTACAAACTCAAACGGCTGAATAGAGAACTGGTAAGTCCCGGCAAAGCGCTGGAATTCTATCGAGATACGATGGAACTGCCGGATGGCAGGACGGAAAAATGGGATTTTGTGCACCACAAAAGAGGCGGCGGCGCCTGCGTGGTACCGGTGCTGCCGGATGGACGTGTCCTGATGATCCATCAGTACAGGCCGGCCGTCGACAGGGAGACCACAGAGCTTCCGGCCGGCGCCTTCGATGCGGACGATCCGGATTTTGCCGTCACGGCATCGAGAGAACTGGAAGAGGAGACCGGCTACAAATGCGGCAAGATCCGCCGTCTGGTCCGCCTGGACACAGCCATCGCCTGGTGCGACGAAAAGGTGGAGGTATATCTGGCAGAGGATCTCTATAAAGCCGGCGGCCAGCAGCTGGACGACGCGGAAGAGATCGGCCTGGAGGCGATTCCGGTGGAAGAACTGCGAAGAAGGATCTTTGCGGGGGAGATGCGGGACGCCAAGACGGTGGCCGGTATTTTGGCCTATCTGGCGGTACTGTCCGGCGAGCAGACAGCACCGCGTACCTGATCAGGAAGTACCTGATCGGGACGTGCCTGCAGAGCAGGTGCGTCAGACCCTGCTCTTGTGGCAGGTGAGATAGAGAATCTGATATTCATAGGAGGCATTGTGCAGAAAGCGCAGGCCTCCTTTTACGCGCGCATCGTCGAGGTTGGAGAAAGGATCGTCCAGAACGAGAAAGGGCTTTTCACCGGGGTACATGGCGTCGATCATGGCCATGCGGCGGCAGAGGCTGATCAGGTCTCTGGTCCCTTCGCTCATCAGGGAGGGATCTCTGGGAAGCCCCTGGCTTGTGACGGTGATATTAAAGTCGGCGTCCGTCTCAATGTTGGCGGCGGACTCGCCTGTGAGCATACCGTAGTGCTTGCGGAAGGAGCGCAGAAACGGATGCATGTAGCGCGCGGTGAAGGCACCGCGGGCTTGTTCCAGATAGGAGACTGTTTGCACGCATATCGCATAGCGCTCCTGCAGGGACGTAAGTTCGGCGCGGACCTCGGTGAGTCTGTCTGCGGCCGCCGTGGATTCCTCGATTTTTTGCCGCAGATCCTCCGTTTGCTGCCTTACCGCTGCCAGTTCCTGCCTGCATGTTTCCTCTCGCTGGTCAAACGCAGTGAGCGCCGGTGCGAGCCGGTCCGCAATCTCCTTTACGGAGGGCGCCTGCGGGGCCGCTTTGGGTGCTTCGGCAGGTCCTTGCGCCGCGCGGACCCGGATCTGTGCCTGCAAGCGCCTGCCCCGTGTCTCTTCTTCCAGGATCTGCTGTTTGGCTCTGCTCAGGCGCCCGCTCAGCGCGCGCAGGGAGGCGTGCAGCGCCTTTTCTTCTTCCCGCAGAGCGTCCAGCTGCTCCATGAGCGCGGGCGCTGCGCCTGCATGGCGGCTTCTGTAAAGGAAATTGAGCCCGCAGGCGGACAAAAGCGCGGGCAGGAGCAGAAGAGGCAGCACGCGCACATGCGACAGGTATAGAAAAAGAATCAGAACCGCGGCGACCAAACACAGCAGGCCCGCTGCGCGATAGCGCCGCTCCGCGCGATGTTCATAGAACGCGACGTCCTGTTCCAGGCGGTCCCGTTCCTTCTGTACTTGTAAATACGCACTTCGCTCTCTGTGGCCCTGCGCAGCTGTACTGCGCCGGATCCTTTGCAGCATCGAGAGCCGCTCCTTGGAAGCGGCGTACTTGTCCTGCAGGGAGGAAAGGGCCGGATCCGTCTCCGCTGCGATCTGCGCGGGCGCGGAGACTGTGGAAGCGACCGTGTAGGTCTGCCTCTGCTGCCGGATTTCTTCGAGGGAATGAAGGAGCGCCTGTTCGCGCGCACGGCTTTGCGCGAGCGCCGTTTGAAGACCCGGAAGGCGCGCTGCCTCTGCCTCCAGTACGGCCGCCTTGTCTTTCTTTTTGCGGATCTGCCCGGCGGCGCGGTCCGGGCCCAGCCGGTCAATCTCTCTTCGCAGCTGCTTGATCGCCCGGTCGTAGGAAGGAAAATCATCCTGCTCCGCCGCGACGTCGCCGATCTTGGCCTGGATCATCGTCGTGGCCTGTGTCTCATGACTCTGCTGGGACCAGAATACGGTTCTCATAAAGGAGTCCCGGTCGATTCCGAACAACTCCTCGCCGATCGATTCGGAAAAATCGGAGCTGGGCAGTCCCGTCTCCTCGTCAAACAGGTGGAAGGCGTCCTCTTTCTTTTTGGCGCCAAAGATCCGCAGCATGCGGTAGGTTCTATCCCCTTTTTGAAACGTCACACTGCCGCCGTACACGCCGCCTCCCCAGGGCCGGTAGCGCAGGCGCTCGTTTCCGTCCTCGTTTCGCTTCATCTCTCCGTCAAATCCGTAAAACATCACTTTCAGAAAGACGGCAAGGGTCGATTTGCCCCAGCCGTTTTCCGCAAGAATGATATTCAGTGGATCCTCGAACACATAAGAGAAATCGGCCAGCCTGCCGAAATGCTCGATATGTAAGGAAAGAAGTTTCATAGATTGGTTTTCTCCATTTTTGTATGCAGCGCTGTTTGGCCGCTTTGCCATGCCAGGACCGGTCAGAAGAGGGAATCCCCCGAGAGCGCCCGCAGGCCGCAGCGCATGATCTTGGCTTTCATGGCGTCATCCAGATCCTCGGCGGCGCGCACAACGCGCACAAATTCGCCTTTGAGCGTTGCGTCGCACACAAAGTCCTCGCTGTGGATGACCGGTACCGCACTGTTTATGTAGTCAAAATAGTGATAGCAGTCTGCCCATTCGCTTCTGATCAGCGCCGGATCCGGACTGCATCCGTATTCCAGCGCCCCTGTCAGTTCCAGCCGCACGAGATCTGTCTCTGCAGCCGGGGCGCTGCGAAGGGCGTCTCCAATCCGCTCGTAGACGTCCGCGTCATTGCCGCAACCGGTCACGTCGCAGGAAATGTCGTAGAGACAGCGGGACGCAAAGGGAACAAAGCGGCTGGATATGCCGTCGGGGACATCGGTATCAAGAAGCACAAAGCCGCAGGGGCCGCATTCGTCAAAGCCGCGGCCTTCCAGACAACCGCTGTAGGCGGCTGTGCCGCGCGCATCCAGGGGGAACGCGCGATACTTGTGTAAATGCCCGAGCGCCAGATAATCGATCCCGACGCCTCGCAGGGCGCCAAGGGGAATCGTTTCCGCGCCGGAAGCGGCTGTGCTCTCCCGGACCTGGCCGTGCAGCATGACGATATTGAGACTGGCGGGATTGAGAGCGGGCGCGGTAAAGAGACCATCGTGTGGTTCCCTGCCGGCGATGCAAATTGTACGGCCGCCCATAGAAGGGTCATGCAGCGTCCATTCTGTCCAGGAATCGCTGAATACAAAGCAGTTGTCGGGGCGCGGCCTTACCGCAAAGAGCGCCGTTTCCGCATCGTGGTTTCCGCGCAGAAGAAAAAAGAGGATCTCTTTGTGGGTACAGATGAGATCCTCGACAGCGCGGATTGCTGCCGGGGAAGGCGTCTGCGTATCAAAGAGGTCCCCACAGATCAGTATACATCGGACACTGTTTTGACGGGCATAGCTGCAAAGCCTGCGGAAGGTATGCATGAGCTCCGCACGCCTTTGCGATGCTTCCTCCCGGTCAAAGCGGCTTCTAAGATCGGCGTCCAGATGGAGATCGCTGCAGTGAATGATCTTCATAGGCGATCCCCTTTCCGGATCGGTTTGCCATCAGAGGGATGCGGTTCAGCATGAGGATCTCCGTGCGTTTCCGGCACGGACTGCGCGGTTTCGCGGTCCAGCTTCGCGATCAGGCTGTCCAGTAAAATGATGGAATGTCCGTCGCTCATAATGGAGGATTTGAAGCTCGCACCCCGCTTCCGGATCACTTCGTCCGCCATATAATTGTAGATGAGCGTACCGATCGCAGGACTGTTAAACAGGTTGGTACTGGTGTTCTTGTGCGGTCCGTCCTCATAAAGCGGCGAGATGCCCAGGCCGTCATAGATGACCATGGAGATCTCCGGATACGGAAAGCGCGGCCGCAGGATAAAGAAATTGGTCTCCCCCCGCCGGATTGGATCGGCGTCTGGCGATGCCATACGCAGCGCGATATTGTCCCGGATCATGACCAGCAGGCTGCGGATCATAGGCGCGGGGAAGCGAAGCGGCGAGTCACTCCAGTGGAGGCCCCTATAATCGACTGTATCAGAGATCAGATCCATGATCATACCGGTGCGGACCATATTCTTAAGCCCCTCCGGATGACAGATCGTGATCTTGCCGAAGCGGCTGGCGTCGTGGGAGCGTTGCTGTAATGTACCGATCGCGGAAAAGACAAGATCCTGAAAGTGCAGGAAGGCGTACTGGTCAAAGGGATCGATCAGTTTTCGAAATACCTGTTCGTACAGCGCCTTGTCGCCGCGGCTCTCCACATCCTTATAGAGTGCCAGCCACAGCTGCGGCGGTACGTCGTCAAAACACAGATCGGAATGGATCAGCACCATCCTGTGCTGACTGTGCATCTGATAAAAGATCTGGTTGGGGGTTGCGGAATGTGCCTTTTCAGACAGCTGCGCCTCCTTGGCGGTATTGTCAATGGAGAAGAAACGGTAGATATGAGACGCTTCTTCGTTGCCAAGATGGCACGCGTAACAATCCCCGTTGTTGGTAAAAACAAGGAGATAATAGCTGATGCTGCCGTCTTCCGGGCTGTTTCCGGCTCTTACAGGATTCCTGGATGCGCCTTCCGCAGGACGGCAGGTATGACGGATCAGGCACACATCTCTGTTGTCAAACCAGAAGCGACGGAGATTCTGCGCCTGATCCAGCTTGTAATCCTCCGCCAGAGACATCAGAGGCAGGACCGCGTTAAAAATGTGAAGGCCAAGGGTCAAGGCGTCCTTGTCCCCCTTTTCCGCCAGAGAGAGCTTGTGCCTCTCACGGTTCGATATATAATGCCGCACGCGGATCTTCGTATCGGAGATGGGGAGAAGGAGACGGTCCAGTTCCTTGATGATCTGGGTGATCGTCATGATCCACAAGTCGGTTCTGCGGACCCGTTTTCTCTCTATATCATCACGCGTCGGCACACAATTATAGATCGTCACTTTAAAATCATGCGCGAGGCGCGCGTCCGGATCGGAACCAGTCTGGGCTGTGAATTCTCCTGCCATTATTCGGGCGATGGATTCGGAGGACTCCATTGTGACAGTGCCGCTGGGATCCGTGTATTCGATATGGTCGGCGACCATGGAGAGCTCATCGGACAGCCGCCGGCTGAGCAGATCGGCAATGAGCTGCGCATAGTCCCCTGCCTCCGATGGAACGTCGGCCGAAGCCTTGGGGTATATATGGGATTCGAGAACCTTCGCCTCAGCGTCTGAGAGGGAGAGAACGTCGATTATGGAACGGATATTGTCGCTGCTGAAGCGGCGCGGCTCCTTGACAAACCGATAAAACTTCTGGCGGGAGATTCCGATTTCCTTACAGAATTCGTCGACTGTCATTCCTTTTTGCTTCAGACTTCCCGCGATAAACGATAATAAATCACTCATAAGATCGATCCTGCGCTTTCCTATGAATTCTACACAAGCACAAAAGTATATTGCTTTATATCTTTTATTATAACATACCATGAATAGACTGCACGAAAACACGAACGATAATGAATGTGCATCACGTGTTTGTAACTGTGAACGCGAATTTTGTTTTAAAACAAATGCCTCAAAAATGGTATGATATAAAACAAATATATCAAAAGGAAAAAATATTTTGGCCAAATTTTTATCTGTTTCATGATTATTCTATATTTTTTTTAGACAGAAATCATTGAAAATTTCATGAAACATCATTGCTTGTTCCAAAAAAGGACCAAAGCGGCGCGCCGTAAAGAGTTTTCAATGAAACGTATCAACAATGTTGATATAATGACCATAGTCACAGTATTTAGACTAGATATACAAGGTGCACGTTTTAAAGACGCTGCAGGAGCTTATACCTGCTATGCTGTTGATGCTTTGAGAAACGAGGGGAATGAATGAGTGTAATCCGAAATAAACAGAGACTTCTTCATCTCTATCGTTATCTGATGGAAAACACGGATGAAGACCATCAGATCACGACCAACGATCTGGTGCAGTTCTTGAAACAGGAGGACGCCAATGCGAGTCGCAAGACCGTAAAGGACGATATAGAGGTCCTCGTCAAGGAAGGCATCGATATTATCACGACCAAGAGTTATTATAACTCGTATTTCATAGGGGAGCGCACATTCGAGATCCCGGAGATCACGTTTTTAGTGGACGGTATTGAGTCGAACGCATCCCTCACAGAAGAGAAAAAACAGAAGATCATCGAAAAGCTCCTTCGGATGCTCAGCAAGTACCAGGCGTCCAAGGTGCGGGTGAGCACCGCGATCCGCCCCAATCGCGGGACCGGCAGTGAGCAGCTCTATTACACCGTTGACAGGATCACGGAAGCGATCAGCGAGGGGAAAAAGATCGAATTCCAGTACATGGAATATAACATCTCCAAAGAGAAGGTCCTTTGCAATGACGGCGACTCCGTTTGTCTTACGCCGATGGTGATGATGAGCGGATATGACCGCTATTATATGCTTGGATACGACAGCGAGGAAAATGGGGTTGGCGCGTATCGCGTCGATCGGATGCTCAGAACCCGCATGCGCAATGAATTGGGCGATCCCCGCGCGAAGGAAATCGACCTGGACACATTGATCGATGGGCTGTTTGGTATGCAGACCGGGGAGGCGACGGAAGTCGTGCTGGAGTGTGCCAATGACATGATGGGAACGATCATCGATCGGTTTGGTATAGACGCCGACACTTGGAAAAGCACGCCCGACAGCTTTTATGTCAAAAAAGTGGTCTGCCTGTCGCCTGCTTTCTATGCATGGGTCTTCGGGCATGCCGGCAAGATCCGGATTGTCTCGCCGGTCGGCGTTGTCAACGAATACATGAATATGCTGCGCAACAATCTGCGCAATGAAAAGAGAAAATGAGAGGCCTGGACGCGCCGCATGGTGCCCCGGGACCGCAAATCGAATTTGTAAGCCGCTGTGTGCACAATGCATACAGCGGTTTTTGCATGTTGCGTCAAAGAATGGTAGTATGAAACAATACAGTAAAGGGTGTATAATAATGTGTTAAAAGAATCTAACAGGAGACGGATCATGACAGAACAGTTATATGAAATCTATACAGACGACTCGGGCGCCTTTACGGTCGGCCAGATCGTGGCCCAGAACGACGACGACATTGTCTTTCGGGGCGTTGACGAGGAAGGCAAGATCAGCGCCTATTACGCGCTGCCCAAAAAGATGATCGCGGAAATGGTGACAGACACGCCGTATCTGGCTAAGATCCGCAAGTATATGCGATACGGCAAGGAACATCCCTATAGTGGATGGTATGTTTTGCCGCAGCTGCCCTTAAATCCGGAGGGGCCCATTCTCACGCAGGTCCTTCGGATCGCGGAGCGGGAAGGCGCGCTGGTGACAGTGGGCCGAAGCGGCGACGAGGAGCTTGTGTGCGGCTATGTCAGGGAGATCGAGAAGGGACGGGTCCTCATCGATTGTGTCGACCCGGAATCGGCGCAGAATCTCTCTCAGGTCAAGCTCCGGATCCGCGATCTGGAGTACATTGAGTATGGAAGCATCTCCAACATGCTGCTGACATACGCTAACCAGAACACATTGCCGAAAGAGGACGAATGAACGGGCCGCTTGGCGCGGGGGAACTGCGCGAACTGATCGGGACGATATTGTTATGTCTGATGGGGCTTTTCGCAGCCGTGTGGATCGTGTACAGAAACTGGTCCGGGATCAAGGAACTCTGTACCGATGAGGACGGCAACTTTGATCTGCTCGGAGGGCTGGAGAGGCACTTTTCCGGAGGCGGATCGAGCGGCGGCGCACAAGTTTCGCCGGAAGAGGTCACAGCGGACGAGGACGTGATGCAGCGGCTCATCAGACAGAAAGGAGCGCAAATGGCGGATTTTGACCCTGCCAAAGACTGGATCAGGGAACATATTATATTCCATGGAAGAGTCCAGGGCGTCGGCTTTCGCTACCAGGCTATGTACGCGGCCCGCAGCTTCGACCTGACGGGCTGGGTGGAAAACCTGCCGGACGGCTCTGTTGAAATGGAAGTGCAGGGGACGGCTGTGGGAATCGGCAAACTTTTGACCCACTTACAGAGCGGCCACTGGATCCGGATCGACAAGATGGACATGGAAGAGATGGCGGTCGTGCCGGACGAGCGGGGCTTCGGCGTCAGGGGATATTAAAGATATTAAAGAAATGAAAGCGGGCCGGGAGGAGAAGAGAGCATTGGAAGCACAGCTGAGCACGCTCTGTTATCTGGAGCAGGACGGGCGGTATTTGATGCTGCACCGTGTCGTCAAGAAAAATGACGTCAACAAGGACAAATGGATCGGGGTGGGCGGTCACTTCGAAAAGGACGAGAGCCCGGAGGAGTGCCTTCTGCGGGAGGTCCGCGAGGAGACCGGCTACACGCTGACGTCCTACCGATTCCGGGGCATCGTCACCTTTGTGTCCGGGGACGGCGTCACGGAATACATGCATCTGTTTACGGCGGACGGCTTTACGGGGACGCCGACGGCGTGCGACGAGGGCGTCCTGGAATGGGTGCCCAAGGACGAGATTGACAACCTGAATATCTGGGAGGGGGACAAAATATTCTTCCGCCTTCTGCGGGCGGACGCCCCGTTTTTCTCGCTCAAACTCGTCTATGACGGAAACGGCGGGCTTGTAAGCGCCGCACTGAACGGAAAAACGATGGAATAAAAAAGGACATAGATTTTACAGTATGATTGATCACGAACAGAAAGTACCGGGGAGAAAGGAGCTCCTCACGGCCGGGGCGGTAGCCGCGGCAGCCCTGCTTGCGGCAGCGGGCGTCCGGTTTATGAACACGACCGGTTCGAAGCCGGCGGAAGGACCCGCGGAGACGGCGAGTTACACCACGCCTTCCGAGGGGGCCGCATATGTAAAGATCTGCCGGGACGGCGCCTATGCGGCGCAGGTTATGCTGCCTGCGGGGGACCAGACCTTTACGCAGAAGGAGCTGATTTTGGTCAACCCCTGGCATCTTTTGCCCGAGAATTATGAAGCGGAACTGGAGAACGTGGAGTACGGGCACAGGATGGATGTCTGCGCAGCGGAGCACTTACGGGATATGCTGGCAGATTGCAGGGGGGCGGGTTACGCACCGCTGGTCTGCAGCTCCTACAGAGAGCGGAGTAAGCAGGAGAGCCTGTTTGCCAACGATGTGAGACGGTTCATGTACCGGGGCTATACCGAGGAAGAAGCAATCGAGGAGACGGCGAGAAATGTTGCTGTACCGGGGTCGAGCGAGCACGAGGCGGGGCTTGCGGCGGATATTGTCTATGCGGGCCGGCAGGTCCTGGACGAGAGCCAGGAGCTCAATGAGACGCAGCAGTGGCTCATAGAACACTGCTGGGAGTATGGATTTATACTTCGCTACCCGCGGGACAAGCAGGAGATCACCGGCATCACCTACGAGCCCTGGCATTATCGATATGTGGGGATGGAAGCAGCAGAAGAAATCATGTCACGCGGCATTTGCCTGGAAGAATACTTGGGCGTCATCGACGCGGATAGATGATTTTTGCGCTGTCATGTGATACATTGTTAGTTATAGGGAGGTAACGCATATGGAACAAAATCGTGTATACGTTACAGGTCACAGGCATCCCGATACGGATTCCGTGGCCGCAGCAATTGGATATGCATTTTATAAAAGAGCAAACGGCGTGAAGGCCATCCCCTGCAGGCTTGGCAAGCTGAGCGCGGAGACCAAATACCTGCTCAAGCGGTTTGGCTTCGAGCAGCCGATGCTTTTGGAAGACGCCAGATACAAGCTCGGTGAGATCGACCTCGATGAACCCGTCTCGATTTCGCCCGACAAGACGCTGTTTGAGGCAATCCAGATCCTGCAGAAGAACAACAGACAGATCTGCAGTGTGCTTGACAACGACGGAAAACTTCTGGGCATCGTGACAAGAAGCGACGCCGCGGATCTTTCCATGGGAGATACGGCCAGCACATCCAAGCTTTTGCAGGATACGCCGGTCGAGTGCATCAACACGGCGGTCAGTGGCCGGATCGTCTATCAGGATCCCGAGAGCCGCATCAACGGCAAGGTGAGTATTATCGCGCTCACCAAGGAAAAGCTGACAGACTTTGACTTTAAGGACAAGATCCTGATCACGGGCAATGATCCCAAGGTGCACAAGGAACTGGTTGAGATGGGGCCGGGCGTTCTGATCGTCGTGCGCACTGACGAAGTGGCGCCGGAAGTCATTGAGGCGGCCAAAAAACACCACGTCTCCATTATCATCTCAGGTCACGAGACGATGAATACGTCCCGCTATGTATATTTTGCCCCCCGGGTATCCAGGATCATGAAGAGAAACCCGGTCAAGTTCTATGCATCGGAGCTGGTGGAGGACGCGGGCCGCAAGATGCTGCGCAGCAGATTCCACGCGTATCCGGTCATCGATGACAACGAGAAGCTTCTGGGCTATGTATCCCGCTATCACGTCATGAATACGGGCAACAAGAAGATCATTCTCGTCGACCACAACGAATTCTCGCAGTCTGTAAAGGGCATTGAGAAGGCGGAGGTTCTGGAGGTTATTGATCACCACAGGATCAACGACTTTTCCACCAACAGACCGGTGGCGTTTAGAAATGAGATCATCGGAAGCTCAGCGACCATCGTCGCGACGATCTTTAGAGAGAACCAGATTCCCTTCCCCAAGAACCTGGCGGGCCTTCTTCTGGGCGCCATTCTCTCCGATACGCTCAAATTCCAGTCGCCGACGACGACGCCCAAGGACATCGCGACCGCGCAGATGCTGGCTGGCGTTGCAGGGCTGGATATCGATGAATTTGCCAAGGATATGTTCTCTGTCAGCGCCAACATCAAGGGCAAGACGATCCAGGAGCTGCTCAATCAGGATATCAAGTTCTTCAACATCGAAGGCTGCAAGACCATGATCTCGCAGGTCATCGTGACATCTGCCGATACGGCAAGGGCGATGGAGTCACAGGTACAGCAGATGCTGGATGTCTTTACCAAGAAGAAGGGACTGGATCTGTGCATCATGGCGTTTACGAGCATTCTGGAGAACGGATCGGTGATCTTTGCGTCCGGCGACAAGGCGGCGTGGGCGCACGAGGCGTTCCCCGACAAGGAAGGAGAGACTCTCACCCTGCAGAAGGGCGTCCTCTCCAGAAAATCACAGCTCCTGCCCAGGGTCACGGCGGTCGTACAGAAGTACTCCTGAAGATTTTTGGGAGAATGCTTCTAAGGACTTTCGGAGAATAGAAAATGCGGCAGCTCGATTGACGAACCTTGCATTGTAGATAGTATATGAGGTGATAGAAGATGTCTTTTTGGGAAGAATTAGGACAGAAACTGACGCAGAACGGCCAGGAGGTCATGCAGAAGACGCGCGAGATCGCCGGCGTTGTCACGATGAACGCGGATATTTCTGATTCAAAGAGAAAGATCAGAGATCTTTACGCAGAGCTTGGCGAGCTGGTCGTCAACGAAGCGTTTGAAGGGATGAGTGCGGAAGCGATCAAGCAGGTGCTCGGCGATGAGCATGCGGATGACAAGAATATCGAGATCGTTTTACGGAATTGGAAAGCAATCTACTCCAAAGCGATGTTCATCCGTTCCGAGCAGGAAGTGATCGCGATCAATGAAGCGAAGATCAATGAACTGAAAGCGGAGACGAAGTGCCCCGCCTGCGGCAGCAGGATTTCGAAGGGCATCAGCTTCTGCCCCAACTGCGGTGCAAAAATTGTGCCGCCGCAGGAAGCACCTGCGGCCAATGAGGCGGCGAAGCAGGCGGCTGCGCCGGAGAATACAGGCGCGGAAACCGCGGAAGATAAGCAGTAATCAGAGGAGGCAAGTGGAAATGGATATTGGTGTGATCGTTGCTCTGTCGGGATTGGGACTTGCAGCATTGCTGGCGGTTCTTATGGGAATCGTCGCGGCGATTTCTGCTGTCACAGGTATTGCAAGCCCTCACGAAGAGGAATAATATAACGTACATACTCCCCGTCAGGGGAATCAAAAAGACCGGACTCACGCGGAGTCCGGTCTTTTCTGTTGCCTATAAAATGTTTCATCTTGAAATGCTGCATTTGCCTGCCCAAAGGCTTTACTGCAGCTTCATATCTCCGTCCTTGATCCAGCCGGCTTTTCTGAGCGGAATGGCGATGAGGGGCGTCAGTACAGCGGGCAGAACAAAGCTGATCAGGATCAGGCCGATCCAGTCCATTGCGGTGATGGCTGCCTTGGCGCCGTTTGCCACGTCGTTCACCCAGCCTGCGTAGACGCCGATCTGTCCGACCAGACCGCAGGTGCCCATACCGGACGCAACGGCGCTGGCGGGGTCGTTCATCTGCAGGCGGAAGAGGCAGGTGGCGATAGGGCCTGTGATTGCGGAAGTGATGATCGGAGGGATCC
Organism: uncultured Lachnospiraceae bacterium; assembly: GCA_900319245.1. Lineage (GTDB taxonomy): Bacteria > Bacillota > Clostridia > Lachnospirales > Lachnospiraceae > CAG-791. The sequence continues at coordinate 34,294 of ONNQ01000019.1, forward strand.
AGATCCGGGGGTTCTTGACGATGTTGCCCATCTGCAGCATGGAGGTGCCGATTCCCTGGGAGACCAGTCCGCCCCACTTATTCTCTTTAAAGGACATCACTGCGAAGCCTACCATCTGCGCGCAGCAGCCTGCGACGGCAGCGCCGCCTGCAAGGCCTGTCAGCCCGAGTGCTGCACAGATTGCCGCGGAGGAAATCGGAAGCGTGAGGGCGATGCCGATGACAACGGAGACGACAATGCCCATCAGGAAAGGCTGCAGATCGGTAGCCCACATAATGATGGAGCCGAGGCTGGACGCCACTGTGCCGATCGCGGGCGCGATCAGAGCGGAGAGTCCTACGCCGACCAGAATTGTGACCAGAGGCGTGACGAGGATGTCGACCTTGGTCTCTTTGGACACTGCTTTGCCGCATTCCGCTGCGATCACGGCGATAAAGAGAACGGCCAAAGGACCGCCTGCGCCGCTTCCACCGCTCAGTGTTGTGCTGCCCAGTGCATTGGCGGCGTGACCGACTGTCGCGAGGGAGAAGAGAACCAGCGGAGGCGCCTGCAGCGCGTAGCCGATTGCGATCGCCATCGCGGCGCCGCTCATAGAGGAGGCGTACCCGCCGCAAGTGGAGAGTGCGCTGATTCCGAGCTGTGTGCCCAGTGTGTTCAGGATCGTGCCGATCAGCAGAGAGGCGAACAAGCCCTGCGCCATGGCGCCGAGCGCGTCAATGCCGTACCGCTTCGCGGAGATCACGATGTTTTTGCGTTTTAAGAATGCCTTGAAATCCATTTGTTTGTAATCCTTTCTGTCCCGAAATGTGTAAAGTATCGGGTTGACAGGTGTCTTGACACATTGTGTGTATTATTAATGAAAGCAGGTATTTTGTCAATACCTGCCTCCTGTCTGCTCTTATTCATACCGGCCCCGCCGGCTCAGTCCTTATCCTCGTACAGAAATCCCTCTTCGCGCAGCGCCTGCATGATGCGCGCATAGGCGGAAGGATCGGGGCAAAACACGGTGTGAAGATGGATTCCGCCGGTCAGATCGGATAAAGGCGCCGCGTCGCTAAGACGGACCTTATTGATGAATTCTGCCACGTCGTGCCTTGTTGCCACGTCGAGCGGACCGGTGAGCTGTCCGTAGACGGGGTGCTCCACGATCACGTCCCGCACAAGGCACCCGTTGTCGACCATGATCTCCAGCTCTCTTTGCATATCATCGCCCCTGTGTCTGCATGGAATCCGGTAGACGAGCCCCTCACTCTTTCTTGTGAGTATATAGCCCCTGGGCGTAGCGGTGATGTCCGTTCCGGAGGCGCGAAGAAGGGCGATGTCGCCGACAATGATCTGACGGCTGACGCCAAGCTGACTTGCAAGTTTGCTTGCGGACAAAGGGCCCGGCTGGCTCTCGAGACGCTTTTGTATTTCTTTTCTTCTGGATTCAGCGTTCATAGTGTACATTGGCCTTTCTATCAATGCGGCGGAACGGGCGCTGCAAGCGGAACGGGCGCCGCAAACGGGGCGGGCGCCGCAAGCGGAACGGGCGCCGCAAATGGGACGGGACAGTTTGTATACTCATCATTATAGCCTTCCATCTTAAAAAGGGAAGCCTGCAGGCGGCGGGCACCGCCGTAAACGAGGCAAAATGCTTCTTCTATTTAGGAGACCGCTGGAGTATAATATCATCGATATAATATGTATTGAGCCCGCCTGTACATGATTTCGGGGGGATGGATGCATCAGGAAGAACGAGGGATTTCATATGCGTAAAAGACTTGCGGCAATTGTGCTGTGCTGTGTGGTGCTTGCTTTGACAGCATGCGGCGGAAAAGATAAAAAGAAGAGCGAGGCGGCAGAAAATGCGGCGACAGCGGAAACGGCACAGGAGAGTGCGCCGGCCAAATACACGCCGGCGGTTCACGACGATGACAAATACTATGTGGGGATCATTCAGCAGTCGGGACACGAGGCGCTTTCTCTGACCGCCGCAGGATTTATCTCGGCGCTTACCGACATGATGGGCGACGAGGTCGTCATCGACTTGAAAGTGGCGGACGGAAGCGTTGGGGATTGTGATCTGATCATCGATCATTTCCTGCAGGATAAGGACGATCTGATTCTTGCGTGCGGGACAATGGCCCTCAGGCAGTCCTATGCGGCGACCAAGGACGTACCGATCATCGGCGCGGCTGTGACAGATTTCATCATTGCAGGCGGCGTCAGCTCTGTGGGCGAGCCCGGAGAAAATGTGACCGGTATTTCGGATCTTCCTCCCATGCAGTCGCAGAGGGATTATCTGCTGCAGGTCAGCAGCGGAAGCAGGATCGGCATTGTCTACTGCAGCGAAGAGGCCAACTCGGAATTCCAGGTCAGGATCATGGAGAAGTACCTCGATGATTCCGACGCGGAATATGAGGCGTATACATTTACAGGCACCAATGATCTCGAAGCGGTACTGGAGAAGGCCTGCAAGGAGTGCGGCACGCTCTATCTTCCCAACGACAACATGCTCGCCTCCCATATGGACGCTGTCAAGCGCATCTCTCTCAAAGAGGGGACAAAGGTTTTTGCCTCCGACGAGAGCATGTGCAAGAACGGAGCGCTCGCGGCCTATGGCGTCGACTACTATGAGCTCGGCAAACGGACTGCGGACGTGGCGTACGAGACGCTGGAATACTACATCGACAAATTCGGTGAGAACAGCTCTGACGACGAAGAGGACGAGGATCGCGGCGACCCGGCCAAAATATCGATCGACCGCGTGCGTGACACGGCCGGCGCCTATTACAACCCGGAGATCGCGGAGGCCCTCGGATGGTCCTCAGACGGATCCTTCACAGCACTGGAGATCGAATCGGCAGAAAGCGGAAGCACGGAAGCCGCGGAGTAAAATGATACGAAAGAGGCGCCTATGAAATTACTTTTGGCGGAAGATGAGCCGGCTATGTCCGAGGCAGTGACAGATATATTGGAGTATCACCGGTATCAGGTGGACGCCGTGTACGACGGCATAGAAGCGCTCGATTATATCCATGCAGGCAGCTATGACGGCATTATTTTGGATATTATGATGCCGGGCATGAGCGGCCTCGAGGTGCTTACGAAGATCCGGCAGGAGGGCGTGCGGACCCCGGTTCTTCTTCTCACCGCCAAGGCGGAGATCGAAGACCGGATCGAGGGCCTTGACGCGGGCGCGGATGATTACTTGCCCAAGCCCTTTGCGATGGGAGAACTTCTTGCGAGAGTCCGGGCCATGCTGCGGCGCCGGGAAGAGTACCAGCCGGACCTGCGGACATTTGGCGACCTTTCACTGGACAGCGGGAGCTCAGAACTTCGCTGCGGCAGTCAGAAGGTGGTCCTTCCCAAGGTGGAGTACCAGATGATGGACGTCCTGATGCTCAACCACGGGATCTATCTCTCGTCCGAAGATCTGCTGGAAAAGGTCTGGGGCTACGATACAGAGGCAGACGTCGGCGCAGTCTGGGTCTATATCTCCTATCTGAGAAAGCGCATTCAAACGGTTGGATCGTCGGTGAAGATCACGGCGAAGCGAAATATAGGCTATACGCTGACATACTGAGCGGACTTTCGACACGTGACGAGCGAGCATAAATTTGGAAAGATCCGCTGCGGAAGCGGGATCGAAGTTGGAATGACAGGGTGCGGGAATGGTAAAGACACTGCAGGTACGATTTGTCAAAACAGCGATGATCGCGATCACGGTCCTCCTGCTTGTGGTGATCGGCGCGATCAGCGGTATCTATACATACAGGACCTATACAGACGTCACACAGCTGGCGGATATGCTGCTGGAGAATCGCGGCGTACCCGATATGGGGGATATGGGGATGATGAACCCGGGCGGCCCCGGACGCGGCAGCGTGGCTGCGGACGATTTTGACTGGGACGATCCGGATGATATGGATGACGATGACGACATGGGATGGTTTCGCAGGGACAGGCGCATCACGCCCGACCACGCGATGTCAGCCCGCTATTTCCTGGTTCTGTTTGCAGAAGACGGAAGCGTGCAGAAAACCGATACCAGCCGGATCTACTCGATTTCCGAGGAGAAGGCGCAGGAGATGGCGCAGGTGGTACTGACGAGCGGCCGGGAATCGGGGCTTGCCGAACGCTTTCTATATAAGATGCGGGATGAGGACGATTACACGGCGGTGGTTTTCATGGACGTCTCGTCGCAGCTCTCTTCGGTCTTGTCCGTGATCGTTATCTCCTTTGTGATCGCGGCGATCGGGTGGACCCTGATGCTCCTTCTTGTGATCGCACTCTCCAAAAAGGCGATCACGCCGATTGCGGAAAACATCGTAAGGCAGAAGCAATTTGTGACCAATGCGGGGCATGAGCTCAAGACGCCGCTCGCCATCATTATGGCCAATACAGAGGCGCTGGAGCTCTACACCGGAGAATCCAAGTGGACGCGCAACATCAAGGACCAGACGAAGAGACTGAGCGGCCTTATGCAGAATCTTTTGACCCTGTCCAAGATGGATGAGCCGGATCTCAAGCTCCCCAAGGACGAATTTGACCTCGGAAAACTGCTCATAGAGAGCGCGGCGCCCTTTGAAGAGCCGGCCCGCAAGAAAAAGATCCGGTTTTCGGTGGATGCAGCGCCTGTCACAGTGCGCGCGAACAGAGACAGTATGGGACAGCTGCTGGGGATCCTGTTTGACAACGCGGTCAAGTACACGCCGGAGGGCGGCGTGATCAGCGCCGGGATCCGGACAGAGAACAAATATGTGATCCTGGAACAGCGCAACAGCATCGATCCCGCAGACGCGGTCGAGGACCCGGGAAGACTGTTTGAACGCTTCTACAGAAGCGACAGTTCGAGAACCCGCAAGAAGGGCGGATATGGGATCGGACTGAGCGCGGCGAGAGCGATCGCGCAGGCCAACGGTGCCGAAATCGGCGCCATGTATACGGACCAAGAAACCATTGTGTTTAGTGTCATAATAATGGTATAATGGTATGCTGTCGGAGAATTCCGGCGGTATGATGACTTACTCAGATAGCGTGGCTATGCTACCGGGGATGAGAGTCTGAGACTTTAGGCTAGATATTGGTACATGAAATGGAGGTTTCAGAAATGGACAGCAAGATGAAGGCAGAGATCTTGAAAGGAGTCATTTTATCCAGATATAAGAGTATTCGTCAGTTCGCGGTGACGATGAATATCCCGTACAGTACACTCATTACGGCTCTGGAGAGAGGCATTGACGGTATGGCGTACAGCACAGTGATTCGAATCTGTGAGGCCTTGTCACTCAATCCGCTCGATTTTACGCCGCTTGATGAAGACAATTCTCTGTCTTCGCAGATTCAGACCAGAAGGGTCATGGAGAAATATTGGATGCTCAACAAGGCGGGGAGAAAGAAAGTGATGGATATCATGGAAGATTATACGCTGATCCCTGCGTACAGGAACGAAGAGTATTAATGTCAGTGTTTTGAATGATAAATTGATGTGAGGTGCATATGCAGTTTGACTATCTGATCGTAGGAGCCGGACTATACGGCGCAGTATTTGCGTATGAAATGAAGAAAGCCGGAAAGACATGTTATGTGATCGACCGCAGAGACCACATTGCCGGCAACATTTACACGGAGAAGAAGAACGGCATCAACGTTCATCGCTATGGCGCGCATATCTTCCATACCTCGGATAAGGAAGTTTGGAACTTTGTGCAGCAGTTTGCGGAGTTCAACAACTATATCAACAGCCCGGTGGCGCGCTACAAGGATGAGTTGTACAATCTTCCTTTTAATATGAATACATTCAGCAAGATGTGGAATATTCAGACGCCCGCCGAGGCGCTTGCGATCATCGAGAAGCAGAGAAAGGAATCTGCTGTCGAGAATCCGTCCAACCTCGAGGAGCAGGCGCTCTCCCTTGCAGGCCGTGACGTCTACACCAAGCTTGTAAAGGGCTACACGGAGAAGCAGTGGGGAAGAGACTGCAAGGAGCTTCCCGCGTTTATCATTAAGCGGCTTCCTTTCCGCTTTACATTTGATAACAACTATTTCAACGATCCCTACCAGGGCATTCCCAAGGGCGGATACACACAGATTGTGGAGAAGCTTCTCGAGGGGATTCCGGTGCAGCTTAAGACAGACTTTAAGACCGCGGTCAAGGAAATCCCGGCAGCGGATGGCGAAGGCACTGTCTTTGCCATGGGCGGCGACACATTTGCCAAAGTACTCTATACCGGCATGATCGATGAGTTCTTTGACGACTGCTACGGTCCTTTGGAATACAGATCCCTGCGCTTTGAGAGCGAAGAGCTTCCGGACGTCGACAACTTCCAGGGCAACGCCGTGGTCAACTACACGGAAAGGGAAGTCCCCTTCACCCGCATCATTGAGCACAAGTTCTTTGAGTTTGGCAAGGATTCCGAGACGGGCGAGCCTGTAAAGGGCACGATCATCACAAGAGAGTATCCGGCGACATGGGAAAAAGGCATGGAGCCCTATTACCCGGTCAACAACGAGACCAACGACGCGGTGTACGCAAGATACAAAGCGCTGGCCGAGGAGAAGAAGAATGTGCTGTTCGGCGGACGACTTGGCCTTTACAAGTATTTTGACATGGACAAGGTCATCCGCGCGTCCCTGGACGCGGCTGCGAAGGAACTCGGCTGAGTGCGGCGTTCCTTTTCGGACCGGCATAGCAAATAATACGGATTGCGAAACGTTGCGGCTTATGTGACAGACATAGGCCGCAACTGTTAAAATTCTATTGACTATCACTGGCAAGTATGTTAAGTTAGTATTCGAGATTGTCACAGGTCTTTTTTTTATGCACTAATTTGACCTGTTATTAAAGAAATTCCACGCGGAGGTGACGTTATGCGTACAAGAATTACATTATCCTGCACAGAGTGCAAACAGCGCAACTACAATACTACAAAGGACAAGAAGGCTCATCCGGAGAGAATCGAGACCAAGAAATACTGCAGATTCTGCAAGAGACACACTACTCATAAGGAAACAAAGTAATTAAGAGGTAAGGTCAAATGAGCAAAAACGACAGTACGGCCAAGCAGTCCAAACTCAGTTCCTTCTGGAAGGGTGTAAAGGCTGAATTTAAGAAGATCATATGGCCGGATCGGGATACGCTTGTGAAACAGCTGATCGCAGTACTGTGCGTTACCGTTATTACCGCGCTTCTGATTGCGGTCATTGATTTCGGCGCACAGAATCTGATCGAGTGGCTTACAACGTTTAAAGCGAACTGACAGATGAGGTAAATCGATGGCAGAGAAAAATTCAGAGCACCGCAGCGGCGGTGTCCGTGTAAAAACGGGCGTGCTTCCGGGTGTCCGCGAGATCAGAAGGCCTGATTTTACCAAGAAGGCTGCTGATATCGAAAAAGCGGAGGCTGAGAGGGTCCTGAAGCAGGGAGAAGCCAATACAGACGCGGCAGATGAGGCTGCTGTAAGGGCATCTTTGGAGGCACAGGAGTCCGGCGGTGAAGAGTCGCAGCTTGATGAGAGCGCGATCACGGACGAGGCTCTCTGGTATGTGGCTCATACGTACTCCGGATACGAGAACAAGGTGAAGATCAATATTGAGAAGACGATCGAGAACCGTCACCTTGAGAACCAGATCTTTGAGGTCCGCGTTCCCATGCAGGAGATCGTTGAAGTCAAGGGCGGCACACGCAAGAATGTTGCGAAGAAGATGTTCCCCGGCTACGTGCTTGTCAATATGATCATGAATGACGATACCTGGTATGTCGTGCGCAACACGCGCGGCGTGACCGGATTTGTGGGACCGGGCAGTAAGCCGGTGCCGCTCACAGAGGCGGAGATGAAGCCTCTCGGCATTCATTCGAGCAATATTACAGTGGACTTCGAAGTTGGCGATTCCGTCACCGTTGTCGCAGGCATCTGGAAAGATACCGTCGGACAGGTACAGAAGATCGACGTCAACAAGCAGACCACCACGATCAAGGTGGAGATGTTCGGAAGCGAGATCCCTGTAGAGATCAGCTTTGCAGAAGTCAGAAAGATGAGCTGACGCAGAGCGAAGTATAAATTCACTATATGAATTCGTCATATGAATTCATTATATGAATCCGTTATATGAAGCGGACGTAAGTCCACTTGATATATAGAAACCGATGGCGCAAGCCGTCACAAACAGTGGGAGCAGCGAAACGCTGCGTGTAGTACCACAAAGGAGGAAACATGGCTAAAAAGGTAACTGGTTACATCAAATTGCAGATTCCGGCCGGCAAGGCAACTCCTGCTCCGCCGGTAGGTCCCGCACTTGGACAGCACGGCGTGAATATCATGGAATTCACCAAGCAGTTCAATGCGAAGACTGCAGACAAGGGTGATCTGATCATCCCTGTCGTTATCACTGTCTACTCTGACAGATCTTTCAGTTTCATTACTAAGACTCCGCCGGCAGCAGTCCTGCTCAAGAAGGCTGCAAACCTGCAGAAGGCCTCCGGTGTCCCGAACAAACAGAAGGTTGGTTCTGTCACAAAGGATCAGATCAAAGAGATCGCTGAACTGAAGATGCCCGATCTTAACGCTGCTTCTCTGGAAGCTGCTATGAGCATGATCGCAGGAACCGCCAGAAGTATGGGAATCACAGTCGTCGACTGAGCTGACACACAGGAGGAATAGAAAATGAAGCATGGTAAGAAATATGCGGAAGCTGCTAAGCTGATCGACCGCACTAAACTTTATGAGCCCAACGAGGCAATCGCTCTTGCAAAGAAGACTGCAACTGCGAAGTTTGATGAGACTGTTGAGATCCACATCCGCACAAGCTGCGACGGCCGTCACGCCGATCAGCAGATTCGTGGCGCGGTTGTACTTCCTGCAGGCACCGGCAAGAAGGTCAGAGTTCTGGTCTTCGCAAAGGGCGCTAAGCTGGATGAGGCACAGGCAGCAGGCGCTGATTATGTCGGCGGCCAGGAGCTCCTTCCCAAGATCCAGAAAGAAGGATGGCTGGATTTCGACGTAGTCGTTGCAACCCCCGATATGATGAGCGTTGTTGGTCGTCTCGGCCGTATCCTTGGTCCTAAGGGACTGATGCCCAACCCCAAGGCTGGCACAGTTACCATGGACGTAACCAAGGCTATCAACGATATCAAAGCAGGTAAGATCGAGTACAGACTTGACAAGTCCAACATCATCCACTGCCCGATCGGCAAGGCTTCCTTCACAGAGGAGCAGCTGATGCAGAACTATGATGCACTGATGGCAGCAATCGTAAAAGCGAAACCCGCTGCAGTAAAGGGTCAGTACCTCAAGAGCATCTCCATTGCTACCAGCATGGGACCTGGCGTAAAGGTTGTTGCAAACCGTTATTAAGACACCGGAGAAAGGAGTTCTAAGGAACTCCTTTCTTTACGTATTATGACTTTTATATCGATTTTCATTCGATAGGATCGAGGAGATGAGAATGATACGAAGCGTTGTGAAAATGGCGGCGACAATGGCACTTGCGATGTGTGCGGCGGGCACGCTGTCTTTGGGCCTGCCCCTGCATGTGTCGGCGGCGGGCGGCGATGCCTTCCGCGAAGTGCTGCGCGAGGCGGGCAATGAGATCCTTGCGGAGGCGCAGGATACAGCGCGCAAGGTCAAGGAGAGCGCCATGGATCCGGAGGGACGCGATGTGATCATGACGGCGTCCGGGAAAGTGCTGCGCAGAACGGATGGCAAATGGGTTGTGCCTGAGGAAAAGCCGGCCTCAAAGGAGGAAATCACGCTCGTCTTCACCGGCGACATCATCTTTGACAGAGGGCAGAACCCGTGGAGCGCCATTGCGTATGACCAGGGGATCGAGGCGTGTTTTGACGAAGCGGCGTGGAATACGATGCAGGACGCGGACTTTCTGATCGTCAACAACGAGTTCCCCTATACAGAGAGGGGATCCGCCATCCCGGGCAAAAAATTCACTTTCCGCTGCCCGCCCTGGACAGCCGGCTGGATCAAAGAGATGGGCGCGGATATCGCAGCGCTGGCCAATAATCATATCAATGATTTCGGACAGGACGGCATGATGGATACCTTCGACGCGCTGGATGAAGAGGATATCCCGTACATTGGGGCGGGCCGCGACCTGGACGATGCGGAGCAGACGGCTTACTGCATCGCCAACGGCATGACGACGGCCATCCTCAACGCGACGGAAATCGAACGCTATGAGAATCCTGAGACGAGAGGCGCGACCGAGGACACACCCGGCGTATTCCGGTGCCTGTATATGGACCGGCTTTGCGAGAAAGTCAGGGAGGCCAAGGAAAAAGCGGACTTCTGCATTGTCTTTGTGCACTGGGGGACGGAGCTCATGCCTGCGGCGGAGACCGGACAATATGAAAAGGCGCAGGCGCTTGTGGATGCCGGCGCGGATCTGATCGTCGGCGCGCATCCCCATTGTCTGCAAAACATTGAATATATCGATGGGATTCCCGTCTTTTATAGTCTCGGCAATTACTTCTTTAGCGCCGGTGCCAGAGATACCGGCGTTCTGAAGATCACGCTAAATTGCGGCGATGCGTCGATCCGGTCGCTGCAGTTCATCCCCATGGAGCAGTACAGGGGCGTGAGCACCCTGGAGGGATCGCAGAAAGAAAGCGTGCTGGCGCAAATGCGCAGCGTATCGCCCGGCGTCTCGATCGATGAAGAAGGATTTTTCACAGAGGAATGATAGTTGGGACGAAAAGCAGGTGCTTTGCCGGAAAGTCTCACTGCAATAATGAAAATATCGCTTGACAAATGTCTGGCGAGATGATAAGGTATCAAAGGTTATAAGCCAAGCCGAAGACAGCAGGTGCCGCAAGGCGTAAAGAGTGATCTGCCTGCCGAGGATGGATGAGCGTATGGACCGCATTTGTATGTGGCCTGCGGTTATGAATTTTCTCCCCGTCTTCGCGAAGACGGGGTTTTTCTTCGTTTCGGCTCCAAAATCTATAAGGAGGTAACAAAATGGCAAAGGTTGAATTGAAACAGCCGGTCGTGAAGGAAATTTCCGCAGCGATCGAGGGCGCACAGTCTGTGGTACTGGTTGACCACAGAGGCCTGACAGTTCAGCAGGATACAGAGCTCCGCAAACAGCTCCGCGAAGCAGGTGTGACTTATAAGGTTTATAAGAACACTATGATGAATTTCGCATTCAAGGGCACAGATTGCGAAGGTCTTTCCGATCTTCTGAACGGTCCCAGTGCGCTGGCAGTTTCCAAGGATGATGCTACAGCTCCTGCCCGCATTCTTTGCGAGTTCGCTAAGAAAGCAGACAAGCTTGAGATCAAGGGCGGCGTTGTAGAAGGCAAGGTTGTAGATCCTGAAGGACTTGGTGAGGTCGCGAAGATCCCTACAAGAGAAGTTCTTCTGGGCAGACTGTTCGGCAGCTGGCAGGCTCCTATTTCCAGCTTCGCTCGCGTGATCAAGCAGATCGCAGAGAAGGATGGAGAGGCAGCACCCGCAGAGGCAGAGGCTCCCGCAGAGGCTTAATTTCTGCAGGAACAGATTCTTATTTAGAAGTTTTATTTCAAACTAATTTACATGGAGGTAAATACAATGGCAAAGTTAACAAATGCTGAGATCATCGATGCGATCAAAGAGCTTACTGTTATGGAACTTAACGAGCTGGTTAAGGCTTGCGAAGAAGAGTTTGGTGTATCCGCAGCTGCAGGTGTTGCAGTAGTTGCTGCAGGCCCCGCTGAGGCAGTTGAAGAGAAGACTGAGTTTGATGTCGAGCTGACAAGCTTCGGCGCTCAGAAGATCAAGGTTATCAAGGTTGTTCGTGAGATCACCGGCCTTGGCCTGAAGGAAGCTAAGGAAGCAGTTGAGGGCGCTCCCAAGGTAATCAAGGAAGCAGTTGCTAAGGATGAGGCTGAGCAGATCAAGGCTAAGCTTGAGGAAGTTGGAGCTACTGTTACTATCAAGTAATCTATCTTCTCGATTATTGCAATTCTCAATCCGGCTGTCCGATATGGACAGCCGGTTCTTCAATATAAACGCGCAGACATTTAGTCTGGGGAGAAGCGGCTATTAATACTTCGTTCATAAAAATTTAAAAAATAATTATTGACTGCTGGACAATGCGATGATAGAATATTATTCGCATCTTTTTTGCATGCCGAGTTTTTGTGCTGCCCGGAAATAGATGAATCATCTATGCGGGGTGATAAGGGCATGCATGGACACATTTTATATAGATTTCATACAAATACGGGGTGAACCAGATGGAAAAATACAGGATACATCCTACAGGAGAGGGCAAGAGCATGCGCATGAGTTATCAGCGCCAGAAGGAAGTGCTGCCCATGCCCAACCTGATCGAAGTGCAGACTGACTCTTACAAGTGGTTTCTGGAGAAGGGTCTGCAGGAGGTCTTTGACGACATCTCTCCGATCGAGGATTTCAGTGGAAGGCTGAGTCTGTCCTTTATTAGCTATAAGCTTTGCGAAGATAAAGTTAAGTATTCCATCGAGAAGTGCAAGGAAAGAGATGCCACTTATGCGGCGCCTCTTATGGTAAAAGTGCGCCTTTTCGACAAGGAAAACGACAAGGAAATCAAGGATCAGGAGATTTTCATGGGCGATCTGCCCCTGATGACGCGCACCGGCACATTCGTGATCAACGGCGCAGAGCGTGTCATTGTCTCCCAGTTAGTCCGTTCCCCCGGTATCTATTACGGAATTGACAAGGATAAATTCGGCAAGAAGCTGTTTTCCTGCACCGTCATCCCCAACAGAGGCGCATGGCTGGAGTATGAGACAGACGCCAATGATATTTTCTATGTCAGAGTAGACCGCACCAGGAAGGTTCCTGTGACGGTCCTGATCCGTGCGCTCGGAATCGGCACCAACGAGGAAATCCTGGATCTCTTTGGCGATGAGCCCAAGATCCGCGGCAGCTTTACGAAGGACCTCTCCGACAGCTATGAGACCGGTCTTCTGGAACTGTACAAGAAGATCCGTCCCGGCGAGCCGCTCTCCGTGGAGAGTGCGGACAGCCTGATCAATGCGATGTTCTTTGATCCCCGCAGATATGATCTGGCCAAGGTCGGCAGATACAAATTTAATAAGAAACTCGCGTTCCGCAACCGCATCAAGGACCAGGTCCTTGCTGAGGACGTTGTGGATGAGGCAAATGGCGATATTCTTGGAACAGCCGGCGAGAAAATCACAAGAGAGATGGCGGATGAGATCCAGAATTCCGCGATCCCTTATGTATGGATCCGCACAGAAGAGCGCAATGTCAAAGTACTCAGCAATTTGATGGTTGACATCACACACTACGTAGATTGCGTTCCGGAAGAGCTTGGCATCACAGAGCAGGTCTATTATCCCGCTCTTCGTGAGATCCTTGTCCAGTATCAGGACAACGAGGATCCCGAGGCACTGGCTGACGCGCTCAGAAAGAGCGTGCATGAGCTGATTCCCAAGCACATCACCAAAGAGGATATCCTCGCTTCCATCAACTACAACATGCACCTTGAGTACGGCATCGGAACCAGCGACGATATCGACCACCTCGGAAACAGAAGAATCCGCAGTGTCGGCGAACTGCTGCAGAACCAGTACCGCATCGGTCTCTCCAGAATGGAGAGAGTCGTTCGCGAGAGAATGACGACACATGACAACTCGGAAGAGATTTCTCCCCAGGGCCTCATCAACATCAAACCGGTGCAGGCTGCTGTGAAGGAGTTCTTTGGTTCTTCCCAGCTGTCCCAGTTCATGGATCAGAACAACCCGCTGGGCGAGCTGACCCATAAGAGACGTCTCTCCGCACTGGGCCCCGGCGGTCTGTCCAGAGATCGTGCCGGATTTGAGGTTCGTGACGTACACTATACGCACTATGGAAGAATGTGCCCCATTGAGACCCCCGAAGGTCCCAACATCGGTCTGATCAACTCCCTGGCAAGCTATGCGCGCATCAATGAGTATGGCTTCATCGAGGCGCCTTACAGAAAAGTGGACCGCACAGATCCGATGAATCCCCGCGTCACGGACGAAGTTGTCTATATGACAGCGGATGAAGAAGATAATTACCACGTTGCACAGGCAAGTACACCTCTGGATGAAGAGGGTTACTTTGTCGACAACAACGTGTCAGGTCGTTATAGAACAGAGACTTCTTCTTATAGAAAGACAGTCTTTGAGTATATGGACGTCTCCCCGAGAATGGTATTCTCCGTGGCTACCTCTCTGGTTCCCTTCCTGCAGAACGACGACGCGAACCGCGCTCTGATGGGATCCAACATGCAGAGACAGGCAGTGCCGCTTCTGACCACAGAAGCCCCCGCCGTCGGTACCGGCATGGAAGCCAAGGCAGCCCGCGACTCCGGCGTTTGCGTGATCGCACCCAAGTCCGGCGTCGTAGAGTTCGTTGACGCCACAACTATCAAGCTGGCGTATGACGACGGCACCAAGGAAGAGATCCATCTCTCCAAGTTCGAGCGCTCCAACCAGAGCAACTGCTACAACCAGAAGCCGATCGTCTTTACCGGCGAGAGAGTACGTGAAGGCCAGATCATCGCAGACGGCCCTTCCACATGCAATGGTGAGCTTGCGCTTGGTAAGAACCCTCTGATCGGATTCATGACCTGGGAGGGTTACAACTACGAGGACGCCGTTCTTCTGAGCGAGCGCCTTGTCAGAGACGACGTATATACCTCTGTCCACATCGAGGAGTATGACTGCGAAGCCAGAGATACCAAGCTCGGTGCGGAAGAGATCACAAGAGATGTGCCCGGCGTCGGCGAAGAGGCCCTCAAGGACCTCGACGAGATGGGAATTATCCGCATCGGCGCAGAAGTCCGTGCAGGTGATATCCTTGTCGGTAAGGTCACTCCCAAGGGAGAGACAGAGCTTACCGCAGAAGAGAAGCTCCTTCGCGCGATCTTCGGTGAGAAGGCCAGAGAAGTGCGTGACACCTCCTTAAAGGTCCCCCACGGCGAGTATGGTATCATTGTTGATACCAAGGTCTTCGAGAGAGAAAATGGCGACGAGCTGAGTCCCGGCGTCAACAAGGCAGTCCGCATCTACATCGCGCAGAAGAGAAAGATCTCCGTCGGCGATAAGATGGCAGGCCGTCACGGCAACAAGGGTGTTGTGTCCCGCGTGCTTCCCATCGAGGATATGCCTTACCTGCCCAACGGTCGTCCCCTGGACATCGTTCTGAATCCTCTGGGCGTGCCTTCCCGTATGAATATCGGTCAGATCCTGGAGATCCACCTTTCTCTTGCGGCGGAAGCGCTTGGATTTAATGTGGCAACACCCAACTTCGACGGCGCGAGCCAGGACGACATCATGGATGCGCTGGATCTGGCCAACGACTATGTCAACACGGAGTGGGATGAGTTTGAGGCAAAATATAAAGATGTCGTGCGTCCTGAGACCATGAAGTATCTGTACGACAACCGTGCGCACAGAGAACTGTGGAAAGGCGTTCCGATTTCCAGAGATGGTAAGGTATGGCTGAGAGACGGCCGTACCGGCGAGCTGTTCGATAACCCTGTTACGATCGGCCACATGCACTACCTCAAACTGCACCATCTGGTAGACGATAAGATCCACGCCCGTTCTACAGGTCCTTACTCCCTCGTCACGCAGCAGCCCCTCGGCGGTAAAGCGCAGTTCGGCGGACAGCGTTTCGGAGAGATGGAAGTTTGGGCACTGGAAGCGTATGGCGCGGCGTATACACTGCAGGAGATCCTCACGATCAAGTCGGATGACGTTGTCGGCCGTGTGAAGACCTATGAGGCTATCATCAAGGGCGAGAACATCCCTGAGTCCGGTATTCCGGAATCCTTCAAGGTCCTTCTCAAGGAGCTGCAGGCACTGGGTCTGGACGTACAGGTTCTGGATGAGAACGGAAACGTCGTGGAGATCAAAGAGGACATTGATTACGGTGAGTCTTCGGTTTACCGTTATGAGATGAAGAATAACTTTAAGGATTATGGCAGTCCTGATCAGGCCCAGCTCGAGCGCGGCGGCTTCAGCAGCAAGGAATTCAATGATGCCGGTGAGCTGGAAGATGTCGAGCCGGAGATGACGCAAGACGGCGCTCCGGACGATATGGATGACTACGAAAAGGACATGATGCTGGAGGCCAATGACTTTGCAAGCGGATTTTCCGAGGAGGAGTTCTAAATGCCTAATACGAAACAGCAAAATTATCAGCCTGTTGCTTTTGAAGCGATCAAGATCGGGCTGGCTTCACCGGAAAAGATCAGAGAGTGGTCCCACGGCGAAGTAACAAAGCCTGAGACGATCAACTACAGGACACTGAAGCCTGAGAGAGACGGTCTCTTCTGCGAGAGAATTTTCGGTCCCAAAAAGGACTGGGAGTGCTATTGCGGCAAATATAAGAAGATCCGCTATAAAGGCGTAATTTGTGACCGCTGCGGCGTTGAGATCACCAAGTCCAGCGTCCGCCGTGAGAGAATGGGCCACATTGAACTGGCGGCGCCCGTCTCCCACATCTGGTATTTCAAGGGAATTCCCAGCAGAATGGGACTGATCCTTGACCTCTCCCCCAAGATCCTTGAGAGAGTTCTGTATTTTGCCTCCTATATCGTACTGGACAAGGGGCAGACAGACCTGCAGTACAAGCAGGTGCTCACAGAGCGCGAGTATCAGGAAGCAAGAGACAAATATGGTAATAAATTCCGCGCGGGCATGGGCGCAGAGGCGATCAAAGAGCTTCTGCTCGCCGTCGATGTCGAGGCGGAGTATCAGGAACTGTCTGAGCAGATGGATACCGCTACCGGCCAGAAGAGAGCCAGGATCATCAAGAGACTGGAGGTTGTGGAAGCGTTTCGTGAATCCGGAAACTCCCCTGCATGGATGGTCATGGACTGCATCCCGGTCATTCCGCCGGATCTGCGTCCTATGGTACAGCTGGACGGCGGAAGATTTGCGACTTCCGACCTGAACGATCTGTACAGAAGAATCATCAATAGAAATAACCGTCTGAAGAGGCTGCTCGAACTCGGCGCGCCGGACATCATTGTCCGCAACGAGAAGAGAATGCTGCAGGAAGCGGTCGACGCGCTGATCGATAACGGCAGACGCGGCCGTCCTGTCACAGGCCCCGGCAACAGAGCCCTCAAGTCTCTGTCCGACATGCTCAAGGGTAAGGGCGGACGTTTCAGACAGAACCTTCTTGGTAAACGTGTTGACTACTCCGGCCGAAGCGTTATCGTCGTCGGCCCCGAGCTGAAGATTTATCAGTGCGGCGTTCCGAAGGAGATGGCCCTCGAGCTCTTCAAGCCCTTCGTCATGAAGGAACTGGAGAAGAGAAATATCTCCCAGAACATCAAGAACGCCAAGAAGCTTGTTGAGCGCGTGGATCCCCAGGTTTGGGATATCCTGGAAGACGTCATCAAAGAGCATCCCGTTATGCTCAACCGCGCACCTACCCTTCACAGACTGGGTATCCAGGCATTCGAGCCGATCCTGGTCGAAGGTAAGGCGATCAAGCTTCATCCCCTCGTTTGTACGGCGTTCAACGCCGACTTCGACGGTGACCAGATGGCAATCCACCTTCCTCTGTCCGTTGAGGCGCAGGCGGAGTGCAGATTCCTTCTGCTTTCCCCCAACAACCTGCTTAAGCCCTCTGACGGCGGTCCGGTAGCAGTTCCCTCACAGGATATGGTCCTGGGTATCTACTATCTGACACAGCAAAGAGACGGTGAGCCCGGCGAAGGCAGATGCTTCCACAATATGAACGAAGCAATTCTGGCGTACGAGAACCACTACATCACACTGCACTCCAAGATCAAGGTCAGAGTCAGCAAGAACAGAGAGGACGGCGAAGTCGTCACCGGTACGATCGATACGACGCTCGGAAGACTTCTGTTCAATGAGATCATTCCGCAGGACCTTGGCTTTGTAGACCGCAGCAAACCGGAGAACTTCCTGCTTCCTGAAGTCGACTTCCTTGTCAAGAAGAAAGACCTCAAGAAGATCCTGCAGGCCATCATCGACACCCACGGCACATTCAAGACCGCGGAAGTGCTCGACCTGATCAAGGCTATGGGTTACAAGTACTCCACAGTAGCTGCTATGACCGTATCCATTGCGGATATCACTGTTCCGCCGCAGAAGAAAGACCTTCTGAAGAGAGCACAGGATACCGTCGATGTGATCTCCAGAAACTTCCGCAGAGGTCTGATGACCGAGGAAGAGAGATACAGAGCGGTCGTTGATACATGGACAGAGACCGATAACGAGCTCAGAGACGTACTGCTCAGCAGCTTGGATAAGTACAACAACATCTTCATGATGGCCGACTCCGGCGCTCGAGGCAGTAACCAGCAGATCAAGCAGCTGGCAGGCATGCGCGGACTGATGGCGGATACGACAGGTCGTACCATCGAGCTGCCGATCAAGTCCAACTTCCGTGAAGGTCTGGACGTTCTGGAGTACTTCATGTCGGCACACGGCGCCCGTAAGGGACTGTCCGATACAGCGCTACGTACAGCAGACTCAGGTTACCTGACCAGACGAATGGTCGACGTATCGCAGGAGCTGATCATCCGCGAAGTGGATTGCTGCGAAGGCAAAGAGTCCATTCCCGGCATGACCGTCAAGGCGTTCACAGACGGTAAGGCTATGGTGGAGGATCTCAAGGATCGTATCACCGGCCGTGTCGTATGCGAGGACGTCAAGGACGCGGATGGAAATATTATTGTTAAGAAGAATCACATGGTCACACCCAGCCGTGCGGCGAAGATCCTCGAGCGCGGCGTGAACAAGCGCGGCGGCAAGATCGACGGCCTCAAGATCCGTACGATCCTGACCTGCAGATCTCACATGGGTATCTGCGCGAAGTGCTACGGCGCGAACATGGCGACCGGCGAAATGGTGCAGGTCGGTGAAGCGGTAGGTATTATCGCAGCACAGTCCATCGGTGAGCCCGGTACACAGCTGACCATGAGAACATTCCACACCGGCGGCGTCGCGGGCGGCGATATCACACAGGGTCTTCCCCGTGTCGAGGAGCTGTTCGAAGCGCGTAAGCCGAAGGGACTTGCGATCATCTCCGAGATCGGCGGAACTGTTTCCATTCCGGACAACAGAAAGAGCCGTGAAGTCATTGTCACCGATGACGAGACAGGCGAGTCCAAGGAATACCAGATCCCTTACGGATCCCGTATCAAGGTTGTGGACGGCATGACAATCGAGGCTGGCGATGAGCTGACCGAAGGTTCCGTCAACCCGCACGATCTGATGAAGATCAAGGGAATCCGCGCAGTCCAGAACTATCTGCTGCGCGAAGTACAGAAGGTTTACCGTCTGCAGGGCGTTGATATCTGCGACAAGCACATCGAAGTGATCGTCAGACAGATGCTCGGCAAGATCAGAATTGAGAACAGCGGTGATACCAAGTTCCTTCCCGGAAGCCTGGTCGATGTTCTTGATTTCGAGGACGAGAACGAGAGACTGACCGCTGAGGACAAGCAGCCGGCAGAAGGCAAGCAGATCATTCTTGGTATCACCAAGGCGGCGCTTGCAACAAGCTCCTTCCTGTCCGCGGCTTCCTTCCAGGAGACCACGAAGGTTCTTACCGACGCGGCGATCCACGGCAGGATCGATCCTCTGATCGGACTGAAGGAGAACGTCATCCTCGGTAAACTGATCCCTGCAGGAACCGGCATGAAGAGATACCGCAATACAAGACTGAGCACAGACGCTCGTCTGCGCCACAAAGAAGTCGTGGATGTGGTAGAGGAGACCAATGCTGACACCGATGCAAATGTAGAGGTGATCATGGATCAGCAGCCTGTCGAAGAAAATGTAAATTCTTTTACAGAGGAATAAAAAAGTAATTGACAACTGCAAAATGGCTCCATATAATATCATGGTGTGGCTCTTAGGAGTCGCACCATGTTTATTTTATAAGAAGGAGGTGAAATAGAATGCCAACATTTAACCAGTTAGTAAGAAAGGGTCGCCAGACTTCTGTCAAGAAATCTACTGCTCCTGCTCTGCAGAAGGGTATGAACTCTCTGAAGAAGAAAGCTATCGATGCAAGCTCCCCGCAGAAGCGTGGTGTCTGCACAGCAGTGAAGACGGCTACCCCCAAGAAGCCTAACTCCGCACTGCGTAAAATCGCAAGAGTACGTCTCTCCAATGGAATCGAGGTTACTTCCTACATTCCCGGCGAGGGTCACAATCTGCAGGAGCACAGCGTTGTCCTGATCAGAGGCGGAAGAGTTAAAGATCTGCCCGGTACCAGATATCACATTATCCGCGGTACCCTGGATACAGCAGGTGTTGCTAACAGACGTCAGGCTCGCTCCAAGTATGGCGCGAAGAGACCTAAGGCTGGTAAGTAAGATATTTACTAATACTAATACCTGTAAGTGTTGGAATTCTATTTACAGATAGATCACAGCACGAACACATATCTATTAGTGAGTACCGATGAATTATCCATTGATAAGGAGGGAAGTAACGTGCCGCGTAAAGGACATGTACAAAAGAGAGAAATCCTTGCAGACCCCTTATACAATAACAAGGTCGTTACAAAGCTGATCAACGCTGTCATGCTTGACGGTAAGAAAGGCGTAGCGCAGAAGATTGTATACGGTGCCTTTGGCAAGGTCGAAGAGAAAGCAGGAAAGCCTGCACTCGAAGTATTTGAGACAGCCATGAACAACATCATGCCTGTCCTTGAAGTTAAAGCAAGACGAATCGGTGGTGCAACCTACCAGGTTCCGATTGAAGTCAGACCTGAAAGACGTCAGGCACTTGCTCTTCGTTGGATGGTTATGTTCTCCCGCAAGAGAGGCGAGAAGACCATGGAAGACAAGCTTGCCGGTGAGATTCTCGATGCGTTTAATAACACAGGAGCTTCTGTGAAGAGAAAAGAAGATATGCACAAGATGGCAGACGCCAACAGAGCATTCTCTCACTACAGATTCTGATTGCAGTCTGACAATTCCGGGACTGCTGCTTGACGTTATTATACACATTAGGAGGAATTGAATCTGTGTCAACAAGAGAATATCCCCTGGAGAGAACCAGGAACATCGGTATTATGGCGCACATCGACGCTGGTAAGACTACACTGACTGAGCGTATTCTTTACTATACCGGTGTCAACTACAAGATCGGCGATACACATGACGGAACTGCTACCATGGACTGGATGGCCCAGGAGCAGGAGCGTGGTATCACCATCACTTCAGCGGCTACAACATGCCACTGGACTCTGCACGATCACAACGTACCCAAGAAAGGCGCTCTTGAGCACCGCATCAACATCATTGATACCCCTGGACACGTTGACTTTACAGTAGAAGTAGAGCGTTCTCTTCGCGTATTGGACGGCGCTGTAGGCGTGTTCAGCGCAAGAGGCGGTGTAGAACCCCAGGCTGAGAATGTTTGGCGCCAGGCTGATACATACAACGTACCCCGTATGGCTTTCATCAACAAGATGGACGTGATCGGTGCGGATTACTACGGCTCTGTAGAGCAGATCCGCAACAGACTTGGCAAGAATGCCATCATGATCCAGATTCCTATGGGTGCTGAGGATACCTTCACAGGTATCGTCGACCTGTTCGAGATGGAAGCATATACGTACAACGATGATAAGGGTGACAACATCACAATTGGTGAGATTCCGGATCAGTACAAGGAAGATGCAGAACTGTATCGTGCTGAGATGATCGAAAAGATCTGCGATCTGGATGAGGACCTGATGATGATGTACCTGGAAGGTGAAGAGCCTTCCGCAGACGAAATGAAGGCCGCACTTCGCAAGGCAACCTGCGAGTGCAGAGCAGTCCCTGTTGTATGCGGCTCCGCGTACAAGAACAAGGGAATCCAGAAGATGATCGATGCGGTCGTCGAGTTTATGCCTTCACCCCTTGACATCCCTGCGATCAAGGGTACAGATCTGGACGGCAACGAAGTGGAGAGACATTCTTCTGATGAAGAGCCTTTCGCAGCGCTTGCCTTCAAGATCATGACAGATCCCTTCGTAGGAAAGCTCGCGTTCTTCCGTGTATACTCCGGTGTCGCAAACTCCGGTTCCTACATCCTGAACGCAACGAAAGATAAGAAGGAGCGCCTTGGACGTATCCTTCAGATGCATGCGAATAAGAGAACAGAGCTCGAGAAGGTCTACTCCGGCGATATCGCCGCTGCAGTCGGTCTCAAGTTCACAGCTACGGGCGACACACTCTGCGATGACCGCGCACCGGTAATCCTGGAGTCCATGGAGTTCCCGGAGCCCGTTATCGAACTCGCTATAGAGCCCAAGACCAAAGCTGGTCAGGGCAAGATGGCTGAAGCTCTTGCTAAGCTCGCTGAGGAGGATCCTACCTTCAAGCAGCACACTGACAAAGAGACAGGCCAGACAATCATCGCCGGTATGGGTGAGCTCCACCTGGAGATCATCGTAGACAGACTTCTTCGTGAATTCAAGGTCGAGGCAAATGTCGGTGCACCTCAGGTTGCATATAAAGAGACATTTACCAAGAATGTGGACCAGGAATACAAGTATGCGAAGCAGTCGGGCGGCCGCGGCCAGTACGGCCACTGCAAGGTTCGCTTCGAGCCTATGGACGCCAACGGCGAAGAACTGTACAAGTTCGATTCCGAAGTTGTCGGTGGTAATATTCCTAAGGAATATATCCCTGCAGTCGGCGACGGTATCGAAGAAGCTATGAAGGCCGGCAGCCTGGGCGGATACCCGGTCGTAGGCGTTCACGCTACAGTTTATGACGGATCCTACCATGAGGTCGACTCCTCTGAAATGGCATTCCACATTGCCGGTTCCATGTGCTTCAAGGAAGCTATGAAGAAAGCTTCACCGGTACTCCTTGAGCCCATCATGAGAGTCGAAGTTACCATGCCCGAGGAATACATGGGCGATGTCATTGGTGATATGAACTCCCGCCGCGGCAGAGTCAGCGGTATGGAAGATATCGGCGGCGGCAAGATGGTAACAGGATACGTTCCGCTTTCCGAGATGTTCGGATACGCGACAGACCTGCGTTCCAAGACGCAGGGACGTGGCAATTACTCCATGTTCTTTGATAAGTACGAGCCCGTACCGAAGAATGTGGCTGAGAAGATCCTCAATGAAAAGTAATTGCAATCTCAATAAGATTTGATTATAATCGAAGCAGTGGCTGTTAGGTGATCCCTTAAATTAAGAACAGTCATTGCAGCTAATCAAAAATTATAAGTTGTATCTCTAAATTAATTTAAGGAGGAATAGAGAAATGGGAAAAGCTCATTTTGACAGAACAAAACCGCACTGCAACATCGGCACAATCGGCCACGTTGACCACGGCAAGACAACCCTTACCGCTGCTATCACATCCGTTCTGGCTGTCAGACAGGGTGGTACTGCAGTTGCTTTCGATCAGATCGACAAAGCTCCCGAAGAGAGAGAGAGAGGAATCACCATCTCTACTGCTCACATCGAGTATGAGACTGCAAAGAGACACTATGCACACGTTGACTGCCCTGGCCACGCTGACTATGTCAAGAACATGATCACTGGTGCTGCTCAGATGGATGGCGCTATCCTCGTAGTAGCTGCTACCGATGGTGTTATGGCTCAGACTCGTGAGCACGTTCTGCTTGCTCGTCAGGTCGGTGTTCCTTACATCGTAGTATTCCTGAACAAGTGCGACATGGTTGATGATGATGAGCTCATCGAGCTGGTCGAGATGGAAGTTCGCGATCTGCTGACTGAGTATGAGTTCCCGGGCGATGAGCTGCCGGTTATCAAAGGCTCCGCTCTGAAGGCTCTTGAAGATCCCAACAGCAAGTGGGCTGACAACATCATGGAGCTCATGGATGCAGTTGATGAGTACATTCCGGATCCTCAGCGTGAGAACGACAAGCCTTTCCTTATGCCTGTCGAGGACGTATTCACAATCTCCGGTCGTGGTACCGTTGCTACCGGCCGTGTAGAGCGTGGTACTCTGAAGGTTATGGAGCCCGTTGAAATCGTTGGTATCAAGGAAGAGACCATGAAGTCTGTTGCTACTGGTATCGAGATGTTCCGCAAGACTCTGGATTATGCAGAGGCAGGCGACAACGTAGGTGTCCTTCTTCGTGGTATCGACAGAACCGCTATCGAGAGAGGCCAGGTTATTGCTAAGCCCGGTACAGTTACTTGCCACAAGAAATTTACCGCTCAGGTTTACGTTCTGACCAAAGATGAAGGTGGTCGTCACACACCTTTCTTCAACAACTATCGTCCTCAGTTCTATTTCAGAACAACTGACGTTACTGGCGTTATCACTCTTCCCGAAGGCACAGAGATGTGCATGCCCGGCGACCACGTCGAGATGACCATCGAGCTGATCCACCCCATCGCTATGGAGCAGGGTCTTACATTCGCTATCCGTGAAGGTGGC
>ONNQ01000024.1 GCA_900319245.1 uncultured Lachnospiraceae bacterium
CTTACTCATGTCGAAATAGTGAAACGCCAACGCTCACAAACAGGGAAGGAAAGGTACATGCACAGGCAATTCATCCCCTCCCTGTTCACTCGCAGGGACTTTACTTCCGACCGACCAACTGTTAAGCTTGTGAACTGAGGAAGGGGTCTTCTTGCTATTACATGATAAACCCATATTCGCGGCATTGCCGCTGCATCTGCTGTGCAAAGAATACGATCACAGAGGGGGAAATAAACTATGAACGACAAAGAAATCGGACTTGGCAATACCGGCTCGGACTACGGCGCCAGTGATCCCCGTCCCAAGAGAAGCGTTGCGTTTTCCCAGGTAGAAAACGTTTATGTCATTCGATATGAGAACATCAATCCGACCGGAAGACTGTTCGGCGGACAGCTGGTCTCCTGGATCGATGAAGTGGCGGGTGCCTGCGCCATGCGTCACTCTGGCCTTGCGGTGACCACTGCCTCCATCGACAATCTCACCTTCAAGCGGGGCGCCTATCTGGCGGACTGCCTCGTGCTTTTGGCCCGCATGACGTATGTGGGACGCACCTCCTGCGAGGTGCGCGTGGATTCCTATATTGAGGACAAGGAGGGCTTCCGCCACACAATCAACCGTGCCTTCCTCTCCTACGTCGCGATTGACGAAAAAGGCAAGCCGATTCCGATTCCGTACGGTTTGGAAGTGAACACCGTCGCCGAGAAGGCGCGCTGGGACGGCGCCCTTCTTCGCCGCAATAACCGCAAGTCCCGCAAGGACATTGGATTCTGACAGAAAGTCGCCGCGCCCCCGGTCTGCCGCCCGTCCCGGGCTATGCCCGAAATCTGTCAAAATCCTCCAGTGAGTGCAGATAGATGCTGCACTCCGCCCGCATGGCTGCATTGTCCGCATCGCTGGCCGCGTCATAGACGCCGACCGTCACGAAACCGGCGCTGTTCGCCGCCCGGACAGCGTGGATCACGTCCTCGAATACATAGACGTCTCCGGGGTCCTTTCCCAGCGCCTTAGCCGCCGCCAGGAAGATCCGCGGATCGCTCTTACTCGCGCCCGCTTCCTCACAGGTGATCATGCCGGCAAAATACCGGTATAATCCCAGCCGCTCCAGCGCCGCCTGCACATGCGCCCGGTTACTGGACGTCGCCAGATACATGGGAATCCCGGCCTTTTCCATCTGCGCAAGGAAAGTCCCTGCGCCGGGTTTGGCCTTGACTTCCTGCACATAGAAATCCCGGATCACACCCAGGACCCCGTCCTTGATCACCTGCTCGGAAAGGTCTGGCGTATAGGTTCTCTTCAAGTAGGCGGCGCCTTCGTCCAGACTCATGCGGAACAGGATCTGTCCCAGTCCGGCCTCGGCCTGTACGCCGATACTCCGCAGCCACCTTTCCGCGGCGTCGTCCCATATGGGCATGGAATCGATCAGCGTTCCGTCGATGTCAAAAATTGCGCCTTTGTTCATATGTCCCTCTTTGTCTCTGCCAATGCCATAGCCGCTCAAACCGACAGGTCTCACATCGACAGCATTTCGTTCTCCTTTCTGCTTTCGCCTCCGCAGCACATAAGAAAAAGCGGACATACAGCCTTAGTATGTCCGCTTACAGTTCGCTCTGTGTGCATCCCTACGTTGGCATTATCCAAATCAGGTTTCCGGGTCGGCACAGTATAAGCGCCCTCTCAGCCTGCTCCTGCAAGCTCCCCTTTTGCTTTATTATGTTACTTCATGAAAGTGTTGTCAACCTCTGTCTGCGCCTATATTTTCATGGCGTGCTTTTCCCGTGATCACGTGGTACAGAAGGCCCACTGAAACGGCCATCATGATCATCTCCGTAATGGGCTGTGCCTTGATCATGCCGCCAAATCCGAACAGCCTGTTGAGGATCACAAGAAGCGGCACATACAGAAGGAGCTGCCGCACAAGCGTGATGCCGAAGGCGTACTGGGGTTTTCCCATGGCCTGGAAGGACATCCGGCTCATGGAGATGGCGCCGACAAAGGGCAGGATGCACATGATATTGCGCAGCACCCGGCTTCCCGTCGCGATGACCTCCGGCGACTGCGTGAAGATGCCGATCAGCTGCGGCGCGAAGATTCCGTAGATGGCCATGACGCACAGCTCTGTGCCGCTGACGACCATGACGCCGGCCTTAAGGACGTCCAGCATACGGCGGTAATTTCTGGCGCCGTAGTTGTATCCCATGATGGGCTGCGTCCCGGCGGCAAAACCCTGATAGATGTAGTTGCCCAAAGAGAGAATCTTCTGCGCAATGCCCATGGCCGCGACCGTCAGTTCGCCGTACTGTACAGCCAGGTTGTTGTTGACAATGTAGGCCGCGGACGTCAGAAGGGTCTCCAGCGTCGCCGGCACACCGACCCAGAAAATCTCGCGCAGGATCTCCGCTGTTGGCCGGATATAGGTGAAGGACGGCCTGAGCAGTGTTTTGCCAGACAGGTAATAATACAGGGAAACCAGCATGCCCGCCCCATTGCCCAGGATCGTTGCGATCGCGGCGCCGCGGATCTCCATGCCGAGCGTAAAGATGAAGATCGGGTCCAGGATGATATTGACCACCGTTCCCGCGATCATGCCCGCGACAGACTGTTTCACCGATCCCTCGCTTCGAAGGAGCTGCCCAAAGGTGTAATTGCCCATGGTCAAAAGACTGCCGGCTAGGATCACCTGCACATATTGCCGGGTGTAGTCGAAGGTGTTTTCCTGCGCGCCGAGGCCCTTCACGATGGCGTTCAGAAGAATCAAGCCGATCCCGGCGACGAGCACGCTGTTGACAACCGTCAGGACAAAGCCCGCGGTCAGGGTGTGATTGGCCTTTTCGTTGTCGCCCGCGCCGAGGCTTCTGGCGATTAGGGACGACGCGCCTGTGCCGATCATGTTGGAGATCGCAATGGAGATCATCATGACCGGATAGGCCAGGTTGACGGCCGCCAGCTGGTAGTCGTCGTGCATCAGGCCTATGAAATAGGTGTCCACCAGGTTGTAGAGAACCATGATGAACATGCCCGCGATCAGGGGGACGCCCAGTTTGACCACCGCCTTTGCCGGTTTCTCGCTTTTCAGTATATAAATTCTCTTGTCTTCACTCTGCTGTCTCATTTTTCTTCGGTCCTTCCAAGATGTCTGTATCAATTCTCTTTACACATACACTGTATACTTTGCATTGTATTATCATACCATTGTTCTCCCTTGCCTGACACATGGCATGTAAAATGTGGTCAATTCTTTTCATCTTTGCATGCTCACACTTTGAACTTTTTCCTTTTACACTGCAATTTGCTAAATTAACGCTTTTTTGAACTGTTTTGTGCCAAAAAACATGTTGACATCGTTTTTTTGCGATGGTATGATTCATTCCAAGTTGCAGCAACTGAATATTTATTTGCACTTAGACGTTTTTATTCACTGTATTTGATTATTTATTCAAAATATCACACGTAAGGAGATTCAAGATGAATCGCACACTCTGCACCGTCAACAACTTTTTCTTTAGCTTTTACTTTAGCTTTACTGGCGCACGCCGTAAGGTTGATTTGTCATGCTAAAGAAAATGTGAGGACAGAGCGAAACAAAACCGTTCACACAAGCGTGGCACTTCAACAGGTGCCACGCTTTTTTTGTGCGAAGCAATGAGCCATGCACAGCTAAAGTGAATGAAAAGATTTTCATAAAGGAAAGGAGTTATACAATGAGCAACTATTACCAGAAAGAGATCGAGACCGCATCCCGCGAGGAGATCCTCAAGATTCAGAACGAAAAGATCGTCAAGCAGGTCAAGCACGTCTATGAGAACGTCCCCTACTACCGCAATCTCATGGACAAAAAGGGCGTCAAGCCGGAGGATATCCAGAGCGTCGATGATATCAAAAAGCTCCCTTTCCTCTCCAAGGACGATCTGCGTGAAGCATATCCCTACGGCCTTCTCGGCACCGATCTCAAGAACTGCGTCCGCATCCAGTCCACGTCCGGTACGACCGGCAAGCGTGTTGTGGCTTTCTATACCCAGCACGACGTCGATATCTGGGAAGAGTGCTGTGCGAGAGCGATCATGGCAGCCGGCGGCACCAATGAAGACGTCTGCCAGATCAGCTACGGCTACGGCCTGTTCACCGGCGGTCCCGGTCTCAACGGCGGCTCCCACAAGGTCGGCTGCCTGACCCTTCCTATGTCTTCCGGTAACACAGACCGTCAGCTCCAGTTCATGATGGATCTTGGCGCAACCATTCTCTGCTGCACGCCTTCCTACGCGGCTTACCTCGGTGAGTCCCTTGCAGAGCGCGGCTATAAGCCTGAAGACAACAAGCTCAAGGCCGGTATCTTCGGCGCAGAGCCCTGGACCGAGGAGATGAGAAAGAGCATCGAAAAGAGTCTGGGCATCAAGGCCTATGATATCTATGGTCTGACAGAGACCTCCGGCCCCGGCGTCTCCTTCGAGTGTGAGGAGCAGACCGGCATGCACATCAATGAGGACCACTTCTACGCTGAGATCATCGATCCCAAGACCGGCGAAGTGCTCCCGGAAGGTACCAAGGGCGAGCTCGTCTTCACTTCCCTCGACAAGGAAGGCTTCCCGCTCCTTCGCTACCGCACCAAGGACATCTGTATTTTGTCCCGCAAGAAATGCTCCTGCGGCCGTACCCATGTCAAGATGACCAAGCCTCTGGGCAGAAGCGACGACATGATGATCATCCGCGGCGTCAACGTATTCCCGAGCCAGATCGAGGCCGTACTGCTCAAAGAGGGCTACACCCCCAACTACCAGATCGTCGTGGATCGCGCCAACAACACCGATACCTTCGATATCTATGTCGAATTCGCACCGGAGCAGTTCTCCGATAAGATCGCGGACGTACAGGCCCGCGAGAAAGCGCTCAACGCAGCGATGCGCTCCATGCTCGGCATCGGACCCAAGATCCACCTTGTGGCGCCCAAGACCATCACAAGATCAGAAGGCAAGGCTGTGCGCGTCATCGATAAGCGCAAGCTCCATGACTGATGGGACCGGCGGCAGATACACTGCATGGCCGCAGCAGGATCTCGCGTAGATCCTGTATATGATCTATAAAGCGATTTATATAAGGAGGAATAACCATGGCAATCACACAGTTGTCCGCATTTCTTGAAAATACACCCGGCACCCTTTATCAGGCTGTCAGCACGATCTCTGACGCCGGCGTCAATCTCCGCGCGCTTTCCGTCGCGGACACCAGCGACTTCGGCATTCTTCGCGTCATTGTTTCCGACACGGAAAAGACCAAAGCGGCCCTCTCTGACGTCGCAGTCTGCACCGAGACCAAGGTCATCGCCGCCAAGATGAGCGACGAGGCGGGCGCCCTCAAGAAGATCCTCGCGATCATCCAGGAGACCGGCGTCAATATCGAATATGTCTATGCCTTCACGTCGGCTGTCGCAGGAAACGCCTATGTCGTACTGCGCGTCAACGATGTAGAAAGCGCGGAGGAAGTCCTTGCCAAGGCCGGCATCGCGACACTCTCCGATGAGGATCTGGAAGGTCTTCTGTAATCTTCTCTGAATACGTCAATACTCCTTCCATTATGAAAAGTCCCCGTCCTATGCCGGCTGGCATAGGGCGGGGACGCCTTTTTGTATATAGGTATTTTGACACTCACCACGTGTCATACGGTATGGTCTTCTCAGGCAAGAAAGCCTTTACAGAAGATCTCGACCCCGATCGCAACCAGGATACATCCGCCCAGAATGGACGCTTTCCACGACAGCCTAGTGCCGGCTTTGCGGCCGATCAGAAGTCCGCCAACGCAGATCACGAACGTGACTGCTCCGATGATCAGACATGCCGCATTGGCCTTCGCAAAGTTGTACTTCGCGATCGTAAATCCCACCGAAAGCGCATCGATGGAAGTAGCCACGCCTTGTAGGAAGAGGTCTTTGCCGGAGACGCTTCGCTGTGCGACCTCTTCCTTGGGACATTCTCCGCCTTTCCTCTCCTCAAGACCCTCCAGGATCATCTTCCCGCCGATATAAAGAAGAAGCAGAAGTGCGATCCACGGGATGAAATTTTCAAAGGCGGAGAAGGTCTCCACGATCGTGTGCACGCATACCCATCCGATCATCGGCATGATGTACTGAAAGAACGCGTACACACCGGCAATCGCGCAGATTCTCTTTCTATGCATATGCGGTTCGTGCAGTCCGTTGGCCAGGGACACGGAAAAGGCGTCCATGGCAAGGCCTGCGCCGAGCGCCGCGCTGTTGAGTACAAAAATAAAGCCCATACAACCCTTTCTTATAAAGATAATACTCTGCGTTTCACGCTTGTAAGGTTCTCACTCGCCGCGGATCTGCACGAGAATGATCGCCGCGAACATGATCACGCAGCCGATCAGCTCTCTGGTCGCCATCCGCTCTCCCAGGATCAGGGCGCCTGCGATCACTGCAAAGACAGACTCCAGACTCATCAGGAGCGATGCGATGGTCGGATCTGTGAATTTCTGTGCGACAATCTGCAGCGTATAGCCGGCGCCGCCGGAAATGATCCCGCAGTAGAGGATCGGAATGGCGGCGGACACTATTTTGTCCACCGTGGGTGCTTCCAGAATCAGGGCCGCAACGGAAGAGATCACCGTGCAGGTCGCGAACTGGATTGCCGAGATCCGGATCGGATTGCCAAGCTTTACGAAATGATCGCAGCACAGGATATGGCCGCTGAAAAGCACGGCGCAGATACAGATCAGCGTGTCGCCCCGGGTCAGGCGAAAGCTGCCGTCCATGCACAAAAGGTACATGCCGGCAACACCCATGAGGACCGCCAGCCATACGATCCAGGAATTCCGCTTCCCCAAGAGGACGAAACCGATCACCGGCACGAGCAGCATGTACATTGCGGTGATAAAGCCCGCTTTGCCGGCCGTGGTATATACAATTCCCATCTGCTGAAAGATGCTCGCCGCTGCCAAAAAAGTGCCGCAGCAAATACCACCGAAAATCGTATTACGGCGGTACCTCTCTTTCTCTTTCTCGTTCATCGCGGAGAGCTTGTCCCTCTCCGCAGGCATCGGCACAGCAGAGACGAGTCCGACGGCCACTGCCGCCAGCGCCATCCGCGCCGCATTAAAGGTGATGGGCTCGATGCGCTCCATCCCCACGCGCTGAAATACAAATGCTGTTCCCCAGATCATCGCTGTAAGAATCAGCAGCGCGTTTCCGAGCATTTGTTTACTTCTGTCCATGCGTTTGTTGTACTTATTTCCCACGCCTTTCGCGTCCAGCTTCGTCTCAGTCCTTCAGAATCTGCATAAATGCCTGACTTCGTCTCAGGCTTTCAGGATCTGCATAAATGCCTTGGTCTGTCCCAGCGTGTCTTTGCCATATACCGCG
This sequence comes from uncultured Lachnospiraceae bacterium, assembly GCA_900319245.1. Classification (GTDB taxonomy): domain Bacteria; phylum Bacillota; class Clostridia; order Lachnospirales; family Lachnospiraceae; genus CAG-791. Next base: position 7,367 of record ONNQ01000024.1, read on the forward strand.
CTTCCGGCCACGATCAGGTTGGCGCCGGAATCCAGGATTTCCTTCACGTTGTCAAGCTTGACGCCGCCGTCCACCTCGATCTTGAGGGACGGATTGACCTTTTCGGCCTCCGCGCGCAGCTTCCGGATGCGGTCCGTGGATCCGGGGATCAGCTTCTGTCCGCCAAAACCCGGCTCAACGGTCATGACCAGAACCAGGTCCAGATCCTTCAGGATCGGGAACAGGACTTCCACCGGCGTCTTGGGCTTAATCGAAATACCCGCTTCGCAGCCCAGCGCATGGATGCGGTCGATCATTTCCTTGGCCGCTGCCGCTGCATCCTCCGCCGTCTTTCCTTCAAAGTCAAAATCGGAGGCGTAATAGGCGTTGGGATATTCCGTGTTTCCACCCGGCATCACTTCATAATGGAATGTGATGCTGTCGGCGCCGGCCTTGGCGAAGGGCTCCAGGTGCATCTCCGGATTGGTCACCATCAGGTGCACGTCCAGAATCTGATCTGTAAAAGGACGAATGCTGCGAACGATGCCCTCTCCGAAGGAGATCTCCGGAACGAAGTGTCCGTCCATCACGTCGATATGCGCATACAGTGCGCCGCCCTCTCTGGTATCTAACATGTCCTTTTTAAGGTTTCCTAAATCAGCTGCCAGAATTGAAGGTGCCAGTTCATTCTGTAATTTCATATTCATCCCCGTTTCTATTGATATTGATTATTGGTATTGATGATTGGTGTTGATAAGCCGGAGAAAGCGCTCTGCTCCCTCCGGCGGTCGGTTGTAAGCGTTATTTTATTGTGGCCAATCCGGCTTTCAATGTCAAGCGTGTCAGCTCTATTTGCGCTTTTGATCTGTGATTTGTGTCAACTGCTTGGCTGACGAGCGTTTGGCGCGCAATGTTTTGACGTCAATGGCTCATCGGCCGCCCGTGAGCGCCGCATACTCCTCCAGTTTCTTTCTGGCTTCGGGACTGATGTTTCTGGGCACTGCGATGCGGATCTCCACATATTCGTCACCCTTCTTGGGGGACCGGCCCTCCGTGTGGATGCCCTTCTCCCGCAGGCGGATCTTGCCGCCAGACTGCATGCCGGCAGGGATCTTACATTTGACGCTTCCGTGCAGGGTGGGCAGCATGGCTTCGCCGCCGAGCACGGCTGTCGCATAGGGTATCTGCGCGCTGGTATACAGGTCCAGACCGTCTCTTGTGTACTCGCTGTCGGGGTCGATGTGGATCTCGATGAGAAGATCGCCCTTCTTGCCATCTGTGCCCGCCATACCGCGGCCGCGCAGGCGGATCTTCTTGCCCTCTTCGATGCCGGCCGGTATCTTGATCTCCAGGGTTGTGATCCCGGCGTTCTTACCGGTTGCGCCGGGGTCCTGGAGCTGAATCCGCTTGGTGGCGCCGAGAGCTGCATCCCGGAAGCTGACTGTCAGAGATGAGGTCATATCCAGGGACTGCGGGCGGGCGGCACTCCTGCCGCCTCTTCCGCCGGTAAAGCTGCCGCCGCCAAAACCGTCGTCCCAATAGCCGCCGCCAAATCCGGAACCGCCTGTAAATCTGCTGCCGCCAAATCCGGATCGGCCTGAGCCTCCAAACATATCGCCGAACATGCTGCGGAACAGGTCCTCCGCATCTTGTCCGCTGAAGTGGAAGGACTGATATCCATTGCCGTTACTGTAATACTGATAGCCTCCAGGGCCGCCTGCACCGCCCGCCTGTCCGGCGCCGCTGCCATCAAAGGCCGCATAGCCGTACGTGTCATAGAGCTTCCTCTTCTCAGGGTCGCTCAATATTGCGTAGGCCTCGCCTACGTCCTTGAACTTCTGCTCGGCTTCTTTGTCGCCGGGATTGGCATCGGGATGATACTTCTTGGCAAGTTTCCTATATGCTGATTTCAATTTTTTGTCGTCCGCGGTGCGGTCCACACCGAGGATTCCATATAAATCTTTGTTCATAGCGTTTCCTCCAATCTATTGTTATGGGGTCGTCCCCTTTGTACTGCACAGGGGCGTCCCCTGTGTGCTGTTGTGCTGTGTGGTACGGACCCGGTACGATGCCGCATGGGTCCTTCCTTGCACGAATTATTATAATTGTTCTATCTTGAATATAACAGCCATCTGCGCCTATGACAAGGGGTAAGTACAAAAAAATTGGGAGCAAACCCCTACGCATTGTAGAGGTCTGCCCCCATATATCTATACATATGCCTGTCCTGGATGATTGATCGCCCAGGCACTCCCCCGTCACACACTTAGCCTGCAAACACGACTCCGTCAAACGCCTCTTCCAGGTTGACGCCATTCACGGTCTGCGGGAAATTGCCGTCCACATGGAAGCGGACAATCGTGCCGTCCTCCATCCGCAGATCGACGGTATCGCTTCCGTTGGTCCCATAGAACGTGCACTTGCTTCCAACCGGAAGATCAACCTCCTTGCCGGTCAATGCACCGGTCATCTCATCCACTTCCTCCGCCTTCAGTTCCACAAGGCTTGTCAGTTCAATGCCGTTCCGAATCTGATACTGCTCCGTCTGCGGGACAGGCATTCCATCGCTTCCCACCTCATAATAGCGCATCGCGCTGCAGCTGCTCATGAGCTGCATTCTGGTAGCCAGCGCAAAGTGCGCGGGATCTGTGAAAGGGAACCACTCGCTAAAACTCTTCTCTGCATCGAATTCGCCGTCGTCATCCACCATGGTCACAAAACTAACACCGGCACCGGTTCCCTCCATCTGGCCGACGGTAGAGACCACCTTGTCCTTGATCGCGAACACGGTCAGCGTCTGGTAATCGTTGTCGCTTCCGGTAATGGCGTAGACATAGTTACCGCCGTCCTCTGTATGGAAGAGATAAGCGGAGAAATCATAGAATTCCACTTCCTGCGTGTAGGCCTCCTCGCCGACGTGCACCTCCAGCCCCGTGTGATAGTAGCTGTCGGTCTCCTCTTCGATGCCGTTCACAGAAAGCGTCTCCTTGCTTCCGTCTCCATCCAGGTCCACCGCATAGAGCTCATAGGGGTTAAGCTTTTGCACATAGCTGCCGGACGCCGTTCCATATTTACCTGTAAACAGTTCCGGATGTTCGTCAAAATAGAGCCGTGCCTCCACCGTACCGAGCGCATAGGGCGCCACATCGGACGGTCCAAAGAGGAAACGAACGCTCTCTCTGTCGATCACCCAGTTCAGGTTCTCATACGCGTCCTCAAAGGCGAATTCCAGCATACTGTCCTCTACCGGAACTTTTTCGCCGGTCGCCGTAGAGACCAGGTTGTCAGCGATGGCGGTTTCCATCGCCTTCATATCCGCGAACACGTCCGAAAGTTCGATCGGATTGCCGCTCGCTGTGTCGTAATTATATCCGTCAAAACCGGTCATGCCATGTGCTGAACCGGGATAATAGATATAGGTGGTGTCCAGGAGGCTGAGAACAGATGTGTCGCAGCGGACCACTTCCATCGTTCCCTCGATCTCACCGGACGGGAAATCCTCCGCATCGCCTTCCATATTGTCGTAGGCGGATTCTGCCGCCTCTTCGATCTCGTCAAAACTCTTCTCATACTGCGCTGCGATTGCATCACTGTCGGTTGTCAGTGTTTTGTTCAGCTGCGGATACGCAATGGCGGCCTCCTCGATGAGCGCCGGCGCGTCATACGAGCAGCTGGCAATCGTCGTCATATCTTTATCTTCATATTTATTGAAGCGCATAAGCGAGACAGAGGGGCGCACATCGGACAGATCCGCGTCTTCCTGCGCGAGGGTATCTGCCTCCGCAGCCGTATCGTCTGCGGCTGCCTCTTCCGCATCGGTCAGCGATACGCTCTGCTCCTGAGTAGTTTCCGTCCCCGATTCCGCTTCGTCCGATGCATCTTCCTGTGCTGTCTGCGCAGGCTGGGCTGTTTCTGAACCGCAGGCACACATAGAAGCAGCAACACAAATACTCATAAGTACAGCTGCAATTCTATTCTTCATGCTTTTCTCCTCACTAAATCCTCAATAAATATTGAATATGGTTTATAGGCAATCTCTCTTTTTCCCCGTCTGCTTGCAGATTTGGGTTATACTGATTATATGCCTAGAGACAGGTATTAGAAAAGACGAATTATAGAAGGAGAAATGCAAATGATCACACAGGAACAGATTGGCCGTTTTCATACACTATACAGACAGGACAGAAATGCCAAAGCACTGACCGCCGCGATGGCAGGAACCGACATCAATGATCTTGCCTTTATCCCCGTAAATGCAGCCAAATTAAACGGTGCTTTCGAAGTAGAGGTAAAGACCCACGGCATCACAGCCCAGCAAAAGAGTGGGCGCTGCTGGCTCTTTGCCGCGATGAACATCCTGCGGGAAGAAGTGATGAAGAAGACGGGCCTTACCGAGTTTGAGCTCTCCGGCAATTATCTGGCCTTTTTTGACAAGCTCGAGAAGGCCAACAATGTTCTGGAAATGGCCATCCGGGAAGCGGCAAGGCCCTTCGACGACCGCATGACGGAATATATCCTGAACGGCTTTCACGATGGCGGCTACTGGGATATGGCTGCCGATCTTGTCCGCAAGTACGGCGTCGTGCCTCTGAGCGCCATGCCGGAATCCTATCAGTCCACCCACACGGCCAATTTCATGGAAAAGTTCACGTTTTTGGTGCGCAAGGACGCATGGGAGCTGCGGGAAATGGTTCGCCGCGGCGAGGACCCTGCTGCCCGCAAGGAGGAAATGCTGGCAGAACTCTTCCGCATAGAGTGTATCGCCTTTGGAGAGCCTGTGACCGAGTTCGATTTTGACTACACGGACGCGGACGGCGTCTATCACGCCAACCGGAATATGACGCCCGCTTCTTTTTATAAGGAATTCATTGGCCTCGATCTTGGCGAATACGTCACGGTGACCCACCATCCCACGCCCGGGCTTCCCATGAACTACTATTACCGCTTCCACTACATCGGCTCCATGGCGGAAGGCAACGTCTACAACCTCAATCTGACCATGGAGGAGATGGAGGATCTCTGCATCCGCCAGCTGCGGGCCGGCATGAGTGTATGGTTCGGCTGCGACTCCGACTGCTACGGCAACCGCAAGAACGGCGTCTGGGATCCCGACAGCCTCGACTACGAGGGCGTCATGGGCGGCGCCGACCTCTTTATGGAAAAAGGCGCAAGGCTTCAGTCTCACGCCAGCTACGCCACTCACGCCATGATCCTGACCGGCGTCAACTTTGATGAGAACGGAAAGCCCAACCGCTGGAAGATCGAAAACTCCTGGGGCGGCGACGTCGGCAAGAAGGGCTATTTTGTCTGCAGCGAGAACTACTTCCGCGAATATGTCTACGAAGCGATCATCCACAAATCGCTCCTGAGCGCATCCCAGCTGGCCCTCCTGGACGGCGAGCCCGCGGAGATCCCCGCCTGGCTCAGCGACTGCATGTGAGAGGCAGTATCTATGGGCATTTTTTATGAAGAAGTAAAGGAACGAATGATCCGCTACGCCCGGATCAATACGCAGTCCGCGCGCTTTACGGGCACTTGGCCCACAACCGAGCGCCAGTTCGATCTGGCAAGGCTCCTGGGGGCAGAACTGCGGGAAATCGGCGCGTCCGACGTGTACCTGGACCCGGTCCACTGTGTCGTATATGGCAAAATACCGGCGACAGTAGAGGTAAGCAGCACAAGCCCGGTCGGCTTCATAGCGCATATGGATACGGCGCCGGACGCCAGCGGAGAAAATGTCAGGCCCTGGGTACTGGAGAACTATGACGGATCGGATATTGTGTTAAATCCTGAAAAAGGGATTGTCATGCGCGCCGCGGATTATCCTGTTCTTTCCAACTACATCGGGCAGGACCTGATTCTGACGGATGGCACAACACTCCTTGGCGGCGACGATAAAGCTTCCATCGCGGCCATCATGACAATGGCTTCTTATTATTGTGCGCACCCGGAGATTCCTCATGGGCTGATCTGCCTTGCTTTTACGCCGGACGAGGAAGTCGGCGGCCTGGCCCACACGCTGGACCTTACCCGCTTCGGATCCCCCGTCGCCTATACGCTGGACGGCGACCATCTGGGCTGGTACGAGGACGAGACCTTCAACGCGTCCGGCGCCCTGCTCCGGATCAGGGGACGCAGCGTGCACACCGGTACCGCCAAAGGAATCATGATCAACGCGGCGGACATCGCATCCGCTTTTATGCAGATGCTGCCGCCACATGAAAAGCCCCAGTTTACAGAAAAAAAAGAGGGCTTCTACCATGTTGTCAGCTGCAATGCAACCTGCGAGGAGGCGGAGGTGTATCTGATCGTTCGGGATTTTGACCGAGATGCATTTGAGAGGCGGGAAGCATACCTTGCGGAATGCGTCGACGCGCTCAACGCGCAGTATGGGCCGGGAACCGCGACCATCGAGATCACGGAACAGTACAGAAATATGAAGGAAGTCCTGCGGAACCACCCGGCGCTGGTGGCAAACCTCAAGCGGGCCATCTCGGACGTCGGCCTCGTGCCGGTCTGCGAGCCCTTCCGGGGCGGAACCGACGGCGCGGCGCTCTCCTTTAGGGGACTGCCCTGCCCCAACCTGTCCGCGGGCTATGAAAACGCCCACGGGCGCTTCGAATTTGTGCCGATTCAGTCGATGGAGAAGAATGTGGAGATCCTGCTGCGGCTGTGCAGCATTTTCGCGGGCACAGCGGTTTGAAGAGCGCAAAGAAGCCGGCGCATTCCCGTGTTTTCCAACATGGGGCAGCCGGAGAATTCATGGCATAGTAAAAGGGATGCTCCCGCGAACGGGAACATCCCTTTTGATTTACTTAAGCGGTTTTACTCTACAGAACTCACACTTCAATGTCGTACTTGACCAGTTCCCTGAAGGTGCAGCTGCCGCCCTCGGCAAAGAAATAGATCTCATCGTCCTTGCCGAGATCCGGGTAGACATTGCCGGACATGACATAGCGTCCTCCGTCAATGAAGACCTCGATGGAGTTGATGTCGAGGAATACATGAAGATCGATGCTGTCCTTCTTTCCGACGACGCAGACTCTGTGGTCGACGTCCTCCTCACTGCCCTTGAAAGGAATTCCGCTCTTACTGCGGTCAAAGATGATCTTTCCCGCCTCCTTGTCATAATAGATGAGCGTCTCATGTTCCTCGCCGCAGAAGAGTTTGATGCCGGCCTTACCGGCGGTTCCAAGCTCCAGAGTGACCTGAAGTTCCGTGCAGGTTCCGCGCACTCCCTTGACAGCGAATTCGCCGTCCGAGATCGTGACAGGACCGGAAGTGACCTTATTACCTCTGTACTTCTCGATCTCGCGAACCGGTCTCTGAATGAATACTCCGTCCTCGATCCGCAGTTCGCGCGGAAGAATGTAGGTGCCGGCCCAGCCCTCTTCCCGGGTCGGGAAGTTGCGGTCCCACATTTCCTTCCAGGCGGTCATGACCACGCGGCCGTCAGGCATGCGGAAGGTCTGCGCCGCGTAAAAGTCGAATCCATGGTCCAGCTCGCCGATCTTGTCCACTCTGAATCGGCCGTTTTCAAAATTCAGCTCGCCCATCATATAGACGCCTGAGTGCACATTCTGGTATGCATCGCCCATCTGCGGAAGATTCTGCGGGCTTGTCAGAACCACGTCCACTCCGTCCAGTTTCATATAATCAGGGCACTCATAGACGCCGTCCAGACAGAAATACTCGTGTTCCATCGGGATCTGTCCCTCAGTATCCTCTTCCAGAAGATGTCCCACATACTCCCAGTGAATAAGGTCTTCGCTGCGGGCAATGATCAGGTTTCCGAATCCATCCTTCTCGATCACCTCTTCTCCCTGAAGAGCGCCTGCAGAGGGTGAGCGCAGATCTGTGTAGCCCATACCGGAGATGAATTCAGGATCCCAGAAGTCCAGACCTGACAGTCTGGCCGGGATGACCACTTCGCCTTTGCGATTCTTGACAGGCTTGATCATTCCTTTTGAGACCGCATCAAGCTCTTCCCTGGTCAGCACGCGCGCGCCGCCGATAAAGTAGTACATGCCGTCCTTGACGAAGATACGGGGATCGCGGCAGTCCGTCTCTGTGACTTCAGGGCTGAGCATCTCAGAGGTCAGGATCGGATTGTCAGCGCTCTTTGCGAAAGTAACGCCGCCGTCCGTGGAGATCGCGATACACTGCCTCTGGCGCTCGGGCTGTGCCGCCGTATACATGAGCCACAGATTGCCGTCCTTCTCGATGGCGCTTCCGGAGCAGCATCCGCAGATGATCTCATAATCCTTGTCCGGCACGAGCGCGACGGGCTCGTTTTCCCATTTAATAAAATCATTCGTGGTAAAGTGTCCCCAGTGCATGGTTCCCCATTCCGGTTTATAGGGGAAATGCTGATAAAAGAGGTGCGCTTTGCCGTTATAAAAAACTGTACCGTTCGGGTCATTCGACCATCCCTTCGGCACACTTGCATGATACCTCGGACGATAACTCTGCATTCTGATTCTCCTTCCCTGATCGATCCGTTTCCCTCCGGATTACTAATCTGATTGGATCTTTTATTATAATACCATGTTTCTATGTGATCTTTTGCTCTGATATAATTAATAATGAATTTTTTAACAAATTAGAGTCAAAATATCGTAAATGGCACGCTGAAGAACTATTTGCGTCCAAAAAGAGGCTTGCGCCGCGCGTGATCATCACGCGGCGCAAGCCTCGAATTAGATCAAAAAAGGGCCGATGGCCCTTTTTCTCAATTGATTATAAAAAACCGAAGATCTAAGCTGAAGGATCAGCACCAGGCTTTCCCGGCTCATGTTTAAAAACACGAGAATGCGCCGATTAATTTTCAAGTGTGTGCCACTTCCGCTCTTTCCTGTTTCCGCAGGAAAATGCTACAATAGAGGACATGAACACAAGCAAGCGAAACAACCACGTAATTCAGATGCTGCTGATCCTCTTGATCCTCAGTGTCACCGGCACTATGCTGACCTGCACTCGTCCTGAAGTCCGGACGGGCGCGGTCTTTTCGGGTGCGCTTGCAACGGCGCCGGGAGAGCCCGTGCTAGGTGCCTCGTTCGCAGAGGAAACCAACGAGGCGGATCCGCACGCCGGGTTCGCCGCCATGCGGACTGTACAGAGCAGGCTCCTCTCTCTGCACAACCAGAACAAGCAGAAGCGCACTGCTTTCATGTGCGCTGTCGTGCTGCTGCTCTGCGCGATTGTCGCGCTGGGCCTTTTTATGGCGCGCCGGTTTCGTCTCAACCTGTCCTGCCTGGTTCCTGTCAGGCAGACGATCATTCACTATATCCATTCGCAGGACGGTCCCAAATCCTGATCCTTTCTATCACAACGTATCGCAACGAATCATAACAAAAAAACCACACGAACCAATGATTGCAAATGACTTCAAATGAATTCATTTGAACGGCTCTATTTTGCCCCGGACGAACGCCGGGTCTGTTTTTGTTGCTGTTTTGGCCAAAACCCTGTGCCGGCGCAGCAGCGGATGCGCGAAATAGGCCGTATCAGGAAAGGGATACGCATGCACAGAATACTGATTGCAGACAATGCGCCGGCCGGTCACGGCGGTTCGCCCATGGAAGCGGACAATACGACGGACCATCATGACGGAAACCAAATCCGTCTCCTGTCCTTTATTTACAATCATTATATGGAGGACATCTCCGTACAGGATCTGTCCGCCCATATGGGATACTCGGAGGTTCATACCAGCCGGCTTTTCAAGCAATACTTTGGCCAGACTTTCGTCAGCTACCTGGCGCATTACCGCATGCGCAAAGCGGCGCATCTTCTGCTCTACACCGACATGACTGTCAAGGAGATCGGAAGCGCCGTGGGATATTCCAATCCCAATTACTTTGGCAAGGTCTTTCACCGGATTTATGAGATGACGCCTACGGAATACCGGGAGCAAAAAAGAAACTACTCAGTCTGATCCTGTGTGGAAATGGGTGAAGTGACAGGAATATGATGTCAGACATCGATATTTTGACGCCAAAATGCAATTAAAAGTCCCCGGAAAGCTTTCAAACTTTCCGGGGATTCTTTTCTTTTCATAGTAATCTGCTTTACGCTGCTCGATCAAATGATTCCGAGCCGCCAATGATTACCTGTGTTCCAATTATTTCTGGTGCTCCAGTGCCAGCGTCTTGGTTGTGGCATCGCAGACCTCGGAAGGTCCGTAGTACTGGATTGCGCCGGGATACAGGAAGCAGGTCTCCACTGCCCATTTCGCTCTGTTGGCCTCGAAATATTTGAAAGGTGCGCCGTCAAGATCAACGAGTGCCTTTCTGATTACGGGCTTGTCCTCGCCGTTTCTGCGCTCGATGTTCATCATCTTGGTGATCGGCATACCGCCTGCTACCCACTCTTCTGCCGGTGCAGAGAGGTTGGAAACCTTTGACAGATAGCCTGTGAAACCATACTGGATCAGCATGAAGGCGTTGTAGCCCAGGGAGTAGCAATAGTCACTGTCGAAGTTGGACGGGAATGCGCATCTTCCTTCATAGCCAAAGAAGTGTGTAAGGGTAGAGAATTTGCCCTTATACGTGCCGGCTGCCTTGCGCTCTGCCAGTTTGTTCTTCACCAGCTCTGCGAACAGTTTCTCAGACTCGATCAGGGATACCTGTACGTTGCCGTGAGGGTCTCTCTCGAGGAAGAGCTGCTGCTGGATACCAATGGGAAGGATTGCAAATACTGCCATGGATTCCTTGGTCAGACCTTTTTCGATGAAAGCATACTTATCTGCCCATGTGGGAAGTGCGTTGAACTCAGCGGTCTTCTCGCCTGCGAGGAGCTCGTTGATCTCAGCGATCAGCTTGGAGAACTCGGGAACGAATTCTACGATACCTTCCGGAATGATCGCAACGCCGAAGTTCTCGCCGTTGTTTCCGCGGGTCTCTACAGAGTCTGCGATCTGGTCAGCGATCTCGGAAAGAGACTGCTTCTTGGCAGCGACTTCCTCGCCTACCAGGCAGATATTGGGCTGTGTCTGCAGTGCGCACTCGAGTGCGACGTGGGAAGCGCTGCGGCCCATGACCTTGATGAAGTGCCAGTACTTCTTGGCGGAATTGGCATCGCGCTCGATATTACCGATTACTTCGCTGTAGGTCTTGGTTGCGGTATCAAAACCGAAGGAAGTCTCGATATCCTCGTTCTTGAGGTCGCCGTCGATGGTCTTGGGGCATCCGATGACCTGCACGCCGGTATTGTGCGCTGCCATATACTCAGCAAGGACTGCTGCGTTTGTGTTGGAATCGTCGCCGCCGATGATGACGATGGCGGTAAGGCCGTGCTTCTTGGCTACTTCTACAACAACCTCAAACTGTGCTGTTGTCTCGAGTTTGGTTCTGCCGGAGCCGATGATATCGAATCCGCCGGTGTTTCTGTACTGATCGATGAAATCGTCAGTCATCTCGATATAGTCATCCTCGATCAGTCCGCTGGGGCCGCCCTTGAAGCCGAGAAGAACGTTGTCCTTGTCGGTCGCTTTGAGTGCGTCATACAGACCGCAGATAACGTTGTGTCCGCCGGGTGCCTGTCCGCCGGAAAGGATTACGCCGACAACCTGCTTCTTGGCTGTAGAGGTATTCGCGCCTTTCTGGAAGGTGATCTCATTCTTGCCGTAGGTGTTAGGGAAGAGGGCCTTGATCTTTTCCTGATCCGCAACGCTCTCTGTCGGTGCGCCGTCCTTGACGCAGATCTCGGAAATGCCGTTTCTCAGCATGCCCGGAAGCTTGGGGGCATAGCTGTATCTTGCCTTCTGAAGTGTTGAAATGTTCATAACAGTGATCTCCTTTTATATAGAATGTTGATAGTCACTATCTCTATAATAAGATATCTGGCCAAGAATTAAAAGTTAAAAAAGCCCGGAATGCCCAAATAAAAACATCCCGGGAACAGATCTTGTATGCACTTTATGCGCGGGTCCCTGCCCCGCATTTGCGCCTTTTTACGCGCCCGGCGCATTCCTGTCGAATCTTGTCATTTCGATGTACGTATGTTGCTTTTTTCTTGTTTTAAAGCTACACTTCATTTTGTTCATTACTTAAAAAGGCTTATAGAGGGCTTATATGAAACAGGTAGATTACAAAAACGGAAAAATCTTCAGTAATGTCATGCAGAGCGTGCTCCCCATGCTGGTCGCGCAGGTCCTGAGCCTTCTCTACAGCATCGTGGATCGCATCTATATCGGCCGGATCCCCAGTGAAGGAACTTCCGCGCTGGGTGGCATTGGACTATGCTTCCCGATCATCATCATGGTCACCGCCTTTACAAATCTCTTTGGATTGGGAGGCGCACCGCTCTGCTCGATTGCGCGCGGCAAAGGTGATATCAAGAGAGCCGCCGAGGTCATGAATACGGCATTCTCCATGCTCGTCCTGACGGGCGTTGTCATCACGGTGACCGGCGAGCTCTTCGCCGCCCCTCTCCTGCGCCTGTTCGGAGCCACGGACGGCAATCTTCCGTATGCGCTGGACTATCTTCATATTTATCTGCTCGGCACGATTTGTACCATGCTGGCAACCGGACTCAATCCCTACATCAACGCACAGGGATTCGCTTCTACAGGCATGTTCACCGTTGTGATCGGTGCCGTGACAAACATTCTTCTGGACCCCCTGTTCATCTTCACCTTCGGCATGGGCGTCCGCGGGGCCGCTCTCGCCACCATCCTGTCCCAGTTTCTGTCTGCCGCCTTCGTACTGCGCTTTCTGACCGGTGAAAAGGCCGAGTTGCGCCTCACACCCCTGGAAGATCTGCGCGCGCTTCCCGCCAATCTAACGGGAAGAAATCCAGACGACAGATTCCGCACCATAGCGATGGACATCGCAGGTCTGGGCTCCTCTGCCTTTGTCATGCAGTTCACCAACAGTCTGGTCAGCATCGTCTGCAACAGCACATTGTCAAAATATGGCGGGGAGGTCATGATCTCGGTATATACCATTATCAATTCCGTCCGGCAGGTCCTGGAAACGCCGGTCATCGCAATCGGCGAAGGAACTTCTCCCGTGATCAGCTATAATTACGGTGCGCGCAGGCCCGGACATGTCCGAAAGGCAATGCTTCTCATGAGTTGTCTTGGCATCGGCTACACCTTGATCGTCTGGCTTTTGATCGAGCGCTTTCCGGGCTTTTTCATCTCCATGTTCAGCACAGATGCAGCCTTGATGAAAGACGCAATCCCTGCGCTCCACCTGTACTTCTTTGCATTTGTATTCCAATCCCTTCAATACACCGGGCAGACCACCTTCAAGGCGCTTGGCAAGAAAAAGCAGGCTATCTTCTTCTCCCTCTTCCGCAAAGTAGTGATGGTTGTGCCTCTTACGCTCCTTCTGCCGGGTGTCTTTCACCTCGGAGCCGACGGCGTGTTCATGGCAGAGCCCATCTCCAATGTCATAGGCGGCACCGCATGTATGACCACGATGCTTCTGATGGTGCTTCCGGAGCTGAAGAAGATGGAGTAAAGCGAGACTTTTCTCCCGCAAACGATCCAGATATCTGGCCACATGATAATATTGGCTTTCCGGACCGATTTGCGAAAGGCCGCCGGCTTTCTCTGCTTCTCGTGCTACTTCCTCCAGAAATTCGTCATCGAGCAGCCGGCCTTCCAACTCCTGTTCTCTCTCCATTTACGGCTCCGTACAGGTCTATATAACGCACAAATGACTCTTGTACAATATCCTGCGCCACTTCTTTATTCCGAAGCCGGAAGTAGCAGAATCGATAGAGCTGGTCATATACTTCACTGATATCAAAGCGCATCGGTAATCTCCTCTACTATGTATAACGAATGAGAGGCTCCAAATGTGCGGGGCATGCATAGGTTTTGCTGCGCTTTCTTCAGAAATTTTGCGTGGTCTTAATACCACTCCGGCTCTTTTCTGTCTGTAAAATTGCTTTCTAACATGCGCACATGGGACAGAAACGCTGCATCGTCCCAATATTTGGCCCCCTCAGGACATTTCAACACGCACGCCTGACACTTGATGCATATTCCCGGCACGTCTGCGTAATTCTCTTTTGAGACAGAACCCATGGGACATACTTCTGCGCATATTCCGCAGTTGGTACATTTGGCAGTATCTGTGAGGGGCTTGGCCTTGAGGAACTTGGCAGGCTCGCCGTCTTCTCCCTTTGGAATGTAGTAAGGCGCCACCGGCTCCCCGCCGCGGATCACCGGACTCTTCCATTCCTCTTCCGCAGATTCCTTCGAACATTGTCCACAGATGATAACAACAGAATCCTTTGTGATCAGAAACTTTGCTTATCCTCAATCTCCTGTTCGCGCAGCATGTCATCCACGATCTGCGCCGCCTCGCCCACGTGGCGAAGGCAGGGCCGGGAGGCGTAATAGTCCTTGGTCCTTTCCTCCGGCTCGTTGCCGGGCTTTGTCTTCACACCACTGAGGAGTTCTCTGCAGATGATGCTTCCGTTGATCTGGCGAAAGCGTCGGGCAAACTCCTGGACCAGGTGATAGTGGTCTGTTTTGGCTCGCAGGTCCTTGGGATCCGAATACCCACAGAGCTGTCCCAGTACGAGAAGAGCACCGCTCACGGTGCCGCAGACTTCCCGCATGCGTCCCATTCCTCCTCCAAAGGAAGAGGCAAGGCGCGCAGACGTCTCCCGGTCCAGCCCGGTCAGGTCGTCAAAAGCGCACAGCACTGCCTGCGCGCAGTTATATCCTTCCAGGAACAGAGCCCTGGCCTTTTCTGCATGGTCCATTTTATGTATCCTTTAAAAAACAAATGAGTAAAGCGGACATTCGCCTCCGCCTCTGGGCTTAGAGGAGGGGGACTGATTGATGCGGTTCAAAAAAAGGCCCCCGAATTACCTTCGGGGGCCTTCTTGTACCGTAGTTTATTTGGACATTGCCTCCTGAACAGCAACTGCGACTGCTACAGTCATACCGACCATAGGGTTGTTGCCTGCTCCAAGGAAGCCCATCATCTCAACGTGCGCGGGAACGGAGGAGGATCCTGCGAACTGCGCATCGGAGTGCATGCGGCCCATGGTATCTGTCATACCGTAGGAAGCGGGACCTGCAGCCATGTTATCGGGATGCAGTGTACGACCTGTGCCGCCACCGGAAGCAACTGAGAAATACTTCTTGCCAGCTTCCCAGCGCTCTTTCTTGTAGGTTCCTGCTACAGGGTGCTGGAAACGAGTGGGGTTGGTGGAGTTACCGGTGATGGAAACATCCGCGCCTTCATGCCACATGATTGCAACGCCTTCACGAACGTCGTCTGCGCCGTAGCAGTTGACCTTCGCGCGATCGCCGTTGGAATAAGCGGTCTTGCTGACGATGGTCAGTGCGTGGTCTTCCTTGACATCTGCGGACAGATAGTCATACTTGGTCTGCACATAGGTGAAACCATTGATGCGGCTGATGATCATAGCTGCATCTTTTCCAAGTCCGTTCAGGATAACGCGAAGCGGTTTCGTACGAACCTTGTTCGCATTCAGAGCGATCTTGATCGCGCCTTCTGCAGCTGCGAAGGACTCGTGTCCTGCCAGGAAGGCAAAACATTCTGTGTCTTCGTCAAGCAGCATAGCACCCAGATTACCATGGCCGATACCGACCTGACGCTGATCTGCAACAGATCCGGGAATGCAGAATGCCTGCAGTCCTACGCCGATCCATTTAGCTGCGTCAGCAGCCTTCTTAGCGCCTTCTTTCATGGCGATCGCTGCGCCGAGCTCATAAGCCCATTTTACGTTTTCAAAGCAGATCGGCTGAGTGCTCTCTACGATGCTGTAAGCATCGACACCCTTGCCGTTCGTGTAAGCCTTAACATCCTCAAAGCTGGAAAAGCCGTACTTGTCAAGAACGGGCTGCAGCTGAGGCATACGTCCTTCATAGTTTTCAAACAAAGCCATAACTGCACCTCCTTCTTATTCTTTGCGCGGATCGATCCACTTGACCGCTCCGTCCTCTGCTTTAAAGCGACCGTATGTGCCCAGATTCTTCTCATAGGCTTCATTCGGGGACATGCCGCCCTTGATCGCATCCATCATCTTGCCAAGGCTGAGGAACTGATAACCGCAAACCTGATTGTCTTTGTCGAGAGCCATCTTTACAACATAGCCTTCTGTCATCTCAAGATAGCGGGTTCCTTTTGCCTTTGTTCCATACATTGTGCCTACCATGGATCTGAGTCCCTTACCGAGATCTTCCATGCCGGCGCCGATGCGCAGACCGTCATCAGAGAATGCGGACTGTGTGCGGCCGTAAGCGATCTGCAGGAACAGCTCACGCATAGCAGTATTTATCGCATCGCAAACCAGGTCAGTATTGAGTGCTTCCAGAATGGTCTTGCCCGGAAGGATCTCACTCGCCATTGCTGCCGAATGAGTCATACCAGAACATCCGATTGTCTCTACCAGTGCTTCCTCGATCACACCTTCCTTGACATTCAGGCTCAGTTTGCAAGCTCCCTGCTGCGGAGCGCACCAGCCGATGCCGTGTGTGTAACCGGAGATGTCCTTAACCTCTTTCGCCTGAACCCATTTTCCCTCTTCAGGAATCGGAGCAGGACCATGATTCGGGCCTTTAGCGACACAAATCATGTCTTCTACTTCTTTTGTGTATTGCATATGACACTTATCCTCCTTTTATTAAGTTTGGAATTCGGTACGTATTTTTAATTTAACATATGCCCTATTTGTTTTCAATATTTATGAAGATTTAACAAAAAAAGATGCACATTTTGCCGTATACTTATTTGTTGTAACTAATCGCAGTCAAAGATTGCCTTCTTTGCGATCCTGTCTCCGTACTCCTTTTTCCATCTCAGATGCGGCTCTGATTCGGCATACGCGGGAAGTGCTTCCTTATCCATATCAAATACGATCATCAGATCGTAGCGATTAGCAATATCTGAATTGGAGACATGGATGTCCAGGGAGTGGATCCCGGGGATATCCAACGTCTTTTCAAAGATCGCCCGAACAGGTTCCACCAGCGCTTTTACATCCGTTCCCTCTGTAAACTTTGCTATGATGTAGTGCTTCATTTCTATACTCCTTTCTAGAAACTGGGATGCGCTCGCAGAAGCGCCAATGTCTGCTCAAGAAGCTCTGGGCTGATCCCGTTAACCATAACCGCTTTTTTAATATCCGGCACACGCTCCACTAATTCTCTGTTGATCAGTTCCTCGCTGGTCTGGTCGGCGGCAGCACATCCCACGCAGCGCCCCATCAAGTGAAAAAATACTACGCCTTCTGCCACGCCATCCACCTTCAGATCCCCGCCGTGCGCAGCGAGAAGAGGACGCACATGCTCGTCCAATACAGCTTCCACTTCCGAAGCGATATCCCTTCCGTCAGTACCCATATAAACTCCTTCTTCCTAAATCTTAGCGGAATTCTCCGCGATGTGCTGTGCTGCCCTAAGATATGGCAGCGGCCCTGTTGTGTCGATACCAGAAGTATTCCTTGCAAGGCTATATGCCAGCCACATTTGATTTTATCCTGTAAATGGCCTTGTGTAAACGGGGGATTCGGCGGCGTATCCCAATGAGATCACCATGAAAAAATCCCGGAAAGCCCTACATAAAGGCTTGCCGGGATACATGCATGTTTTTCAGCTCGACCGCGCGGAGCGCGTTCTCGCACATGATTTCCTTCACTCTGATAGTTTCATTGTAATGTTCTCAAAGCTCGCCCCGCACCCATTGGAAAAGACACCGATGTGGGCGCCGCCGATGGAATGGGTAATCCGGCTGCTGAGGGCCTTCACATCGTCCACGTAGAGAACGACAATCTCATTCTCACAGACCAGTTTGACATGATGGACATCCTCCTGCGAAAAATCAAATTTCGTGAGCGCCTGAGGCTCCATCGCATCGAGATCTGAAATTTCATACCCCTCGTAGTGCAGAAGGTTCTGCTTTGCATCCAGGCATAGAGCAGTGTACGCCGCATCCTCTTCGCTCCCACCGAAAGCAAAGCCGGCACATCCGTTCTCGTCGATCGTCACATCGCATTCGAGAGTCATGGAAGCTGGACGCGTTCCCATATCCGCCACACTATATGACCCCTCCTCAGCAAAGAGAGAAACGTTGTTTCCGCTGATCTTACCTTCACCAACCGCCATCTCAGCTCTGAAAGGCTTGTCGACGGTGAAAAAGTCGTCGTAAGGTTCCGGTGCCTTGACACCCAGGGTTCCGTCCTCATGCTGGACCAACTGGTGGTTCATCACATTTCCAGCCCACTGATAGATGCCCGAATCGGCGGACAAGCCCGCTCTCCCAAGCCATCCGCAGAGGTAGGTATTGCCGTCCATTTCCGCTGTTTTGGCGGCGTAGAAGACAAATCCATTTCCATCAATCATTCCTTTTCCGTCGAGGATATTGTCTTCCGGCGCAACAAAAGGCCCGTCGATAGAGTCGCTCATCGCGTAGTAGGTCACACAGTCCCAGCTGTAGGTGATGTACCAGTAATCCCCGATTTGGAAGAGGTCCGGGCATTCACACATATACTGCTTCTGAGGGGCGAAAATCGGTCCGATCAGCTCCCAGTTCTTGAGATCCTGTGAAGTATACTTG
Source organism: uncultured Lachnospiraceae bacterium (assembly GCA_900319245.1). Lineage (GTDB taxonomy): Bacteria > Bacillota > Clostridia > Lachnospirales > Lachnospiraceae > CAG-791. The sequence goes on from ONNQ01000024.1 coordinate 25,897, forward strand.
AGCACCACTCCGCCCTGTGTGTTGTTGTTCGCTGCGATCAGGAGCCAATAACACTGGTCCTTTTCCACCCAGAATACTTCAGGGTCACGAAAGTCGTCCTTGGAATATCCTTCCGGGGCAAAAAACAGAACTTCCTCATCTTTGACCCAGTTCTCACGGTCCGTGCTGGTGGCATGCATAACGCATTCCTTGCCTTTTCCACCGTTACCCGTGTCGTTGTGTCCGGTATAGAAGAGGTGGTAGAGACCGTTTTGATCCTGCATAACAGACCCGGTTCCAATCGCAGGATCCGGATCGGACATCTGACCGTATTCAAGCACCATGCCGTGGTCCTCAAAACCGCTTAGATCCTGCGTGCTGTATTTGTAGATCGGGTGATATCCCTGGCCATTGGCGTCCGTATCGTAGAGATAATACAGTTCCAGTTCCCCTTCATCCGTCACGAATGGCATTACATCGCCCACATAGCCGCCCTCAGGCGAGGGATACAGGCTGTACTCCACCGCTTCGTAAGGCTCGTCCGGAATCGCCGGTATTAACAATTCCGCACTCTCATTTGCTGCAACTTCCGCTGCCGCATCCTGGCCTGTCTGTGCAGGAGCACTCCCTGCACCGCAGGCAGTGAGAAGCAGTGACATTATGAGAAATATCGAAAGCACATTCTTCTGTTTCCGCATTGTAGATCCGCCTCTCTATATCAGAAGTGTTAAATCACTTATCCTGCAGACGGTATTTTGTCACCGTAAACTCTGCCTCTCCGTCCGCGAAAAACGAAATTCCATCCGCGCGCACGTCTGTATAGAAGGTGATCGTCATGACTTTCTCTCCTCCGTTTACAAAGACTTCTGCGCTATACCGATCCAGAATGATCCGGAGTTTCAATACGCCGTCCTTTGGCTTTGCGTAAGCTCTCCTCTGATGAATGATTGCTCTCCTTGAGCCCGAGAACTTACGGTCGACTTTCAACGTTGATTCCGCAGGACGGAAACTGATGCCGGTATGATATCTGCTATCCCTGGCGAAGTGAATGGCGAATTTGGTGAAAGGATAATGCCCATTTCCGTCTTCATCCATGACCTTCAGCTCCAGTTCCATGTCTACGAGCCTTCCTCTGATCCCGTCAAGCTCGATCTCGTCGTCCTGTACACGAACATTCTCGTAGTGTACTTTGTCCCGTCTCATCGAAAGAAGTTCGCGGATCGGCCACTGGTAAAGCCGCCCGTCCTTAACAGACAATTCTCTGGGAAGCGTCATCTGCCCAAACCACGGGATACTCTTCGTATGCAGGTTGCATGTATCCCAGTTCTGCATCCATGCGATCATGATCCTGCGTCCGTCTGGTGCAAGAACTGTCTGTTCCGCGTAGAAATCAATCCCGTAATCCACGCTCTGATCCGCCTCAGGAACAAATCTTCCAGTCTCCTGATCGTATTCTCCGATCAGGCAGAAAGTCCCATTGCCGTTGTGATATTCCAGCCCGTCAGGCAGCATATCCATTGCGCTGGCCAGGATTACTTGTTTGCCGTCCAATTCAAAGAGATCCGGACATTCCCACATTCTTCCGAGCCGATAGCCGTTGACCGCGAGCTTTCTTTCAAATTTCCAGTGGTACGGATCCTTTGCCGAGAACAGCAGGATCTGTCCGCCCTCCTCTTCTTCGTGGATCATTGTGGTGGCAAGAAGGCCGTCCGCATTATCCGAATTGCGGTCATGCAGCACTTCTTTTTGCTTGCGAAGTGAATAGCTCACCGCCGCGGCTTTATACGTTCCGTCTTCTTCCTGCCAGATCCGCGGATCCCTGAAGTCGTATCTGCTGCACTCCTCCGGCAGGTCCTCGAAAGCAAGTACGGGATTGCCGGCGTACTTGGTATAGTTTTCCCCGTCTCCGAAAGCAACACACTGCGTCTGCACTTCCAGATTTCTCTCGCCGATCGTCATCTCCTTGCATACGCCGGTGTACATAAGCATATGCGTGCCATCCTTCATCACCAAGGCGCCGCCGGAAAAGCATCCATCCCTGTCATATGGCATGTCTGGTGCCAATGCGGCAGGCAGGTATCTCCAGTGTATAAGGTCCGTGCTCACAGCATGTCCCCAGTGCATCGGTCCCCAGTGTGAATCGTACGGGTGATATTGGTAAAAGAGATGATACTCCCCTTTATACCTTGAAAAACCGTTGGGATCGTTCATCCACCCGACGCGGGACGACAAGTGAAATGCCGGTCTCTCCTCCGGTAAGATTTTTTTCTCGAATTCTTCTTCATATCTTCGAGCATCTCTTAGTGCCTGACTGCTCATTCCATACCTCCCAGTCGGATTAGTGTTTATTGAGTATTTCCAATCATTAACAACAGAGCAGGCGCTTTGCGCCTGCACTGCCGTTATTGAATCCTTATTCACTGATTTTCTTTAGAAATCTATTCTCAAGAACTCAAATCATCAGTACTCGAGATTCTTGCCTGTCTCCTTAGAAAAGACGTGTGCGACATTGCCAGCAAAAGTAAAGTGCACAAGATCTCCGTAATTGTAGTTGTCTTCCATGTCAAGAATCGGAACGATAATGATGACATCGCGGCCATCTGCATTGACATGCAGATGCACAGAGGATCCCATCATCTCGCTGACATCTACCTTGGCAGGAACGCCTTTGTCTGAGATATTTGTATGTTCAGGACGGACACCAAGTGTAATCGGCTGGCTCTGGACATTGTTCGCCAGAAGACGGGCTGTCTTTTTCTCATCCAACTGAACCTTTACGCCGCTGAGTTCAACAAAGAAATTGTTGCCTTCACGCTTAAGCTCTGCATCGAAGAAATTCATGACGGGCATGCCGATGAATCCTGCGACAAAGAGGTTGGCCGGATGATTGAAGACTTCCTGCGGTGTTCCGATCTGCTGGATGTATCCATCGCGCATGATAACGATACGATCACCCAGAGTCATTGCTTCCGTCTGGTCATGCGTAACATACATGAAGGTTGTGTCAATGCGCTTGCGCAGCTTAATGATCTCAGCACGCATTTCGTTTCTGAGCTTCGCATCCAGGTTGGACAGAGGCTCATCCATCAGCATAACCTTCGGCGCACGGACGATTGCGCGGCCGATCGCAACACGCTGACGCTGACCACCTGACAGAGCCTTCGGTTTACGCTCAAGATACTGTGTGATATCAAGGATTCTGGCTGCTTCGCGGACCTTTTTGTCAATCTCCTCCTTAGGCGTATGGCGGAGCTTTAAGGAGAAAGCCATGTTTTCATATACTGTCATGTGCGGATACAGGGCGTAGTTCTGGAAGACCATGGCGATATCGCGATCCTTCGGAGCTACGTCATTCATAACCTTGCCATCGATGACCAGCTCGCCGCCGGAGATCTCCTCAAGTCCGGCAACCATACGCAGGGTGGTGGATTTTCCACATCCGGAAGGGCCTACCAGCACGATGAACTCTTTGTCTTTGATATCAAGGCTGAACTGCTGCACTGCCACGACGCCTTCATCTGTGATCTGCAGATTGATCTTCTTCTCCGGCTCGTCGGCGTTCTTTTTCTTATTTTTCTTCTTATCTTCGCCGCTGATATAAGGATATACTTTCTTAATGTTTTTGAGCTGAACACTCGCCATGTTTATTCGCTCCGGACGTTCTGCCTCCGCAAGGAACGTCCTCGCGCGGGCTTATGCCTCGCACCTTACGGCAGGTCTCCACACTGCCGCAGCCCGAGCAGGGCTTTTCCTCCTTTCTTTCATGTCCGGCAGTCCAAAAAGTGGAGTGGTCTGCCGTCATGGAATTAAGCTGTTCATAATATTACTTCATGGTTAATTCTTATGCTCTATAGGCTGTGTCCAAAATGAAGAGAGAATTCTCTCTTCATTTTGGAGTGCCAAAACAATAGGGGGGTTTATTCTGCAGTTAAAGCGCTGTCAGAAGAAGAATCTACATACTTCTGGAAGATTGCCAGATACTCGTCCAGCTTGTAGGACTGCAGGTCGCTCTGCAGCTTATCCCAATCAGCATCTGTAAAGCCATTCATGATACCATCTGCTCTTGCGGTCTTGATGCATTTGTCGATGTCTGCACTCAGGTTGGACAGAGTCTTAGTATCATCAGCTGTCATAAACACGTTCGGGAATACATACTTCGTGTGCATGTCAGGTGTGTAAATGTCCTTGATCCAGTTCAGGCGATACTGAGCGTCGTCAGGGCATGTGACATATACACCGTAGTAACTGTCGAGAACTGCCAGAGGGCCGTCAACCATCTCAGCTTCACGAACTTCAACAGGAGAAGCATCGCCAAGAGGAGCATGCTGGAGCATAGGCTCACCCTTGTCATTTTTACCCATCACGAAGATATCAAATTCGTCGTCTTCACCATAGGTACCCCAGTTGTTCTGAGGAGACTGGAGCGGATCATACATCTGGTCGAACCATGCGCAGATCAGGGCAGGGTTCTGGGCATTTGCAGTCACAACAGCGCCGCGGCCGCGGTCAAATCCGGAAGTGTAGGAGCCGTTCTGAGGAGTGAGGTTGAGGACATCCGCCTTCAGCATAGGCATGGGCTGCCAGTCACCGGTGTTGTTAACAATGTCATCCATACTGATATTAACAATGTTTGCTACGTCCCAAGAGAAGCAGACGCCGAAGCGGCCAGACTTGCCCTTAGCAACATAAGTGGACCATTCCTGTGTGAATGCATCGGGATCGATCAGGTTCTCGCTGTAGAGCTTGTGGAGCCACTCCACTCCCTTGCGCCAGCCTTCTGTAGTAGCTGTGCAGACGACCTGCTTGTTGTCATCGATAACAATGTGGCGGCCAGGATCCGGATCGCCATAGCCTTCTCCGAAACCGTTGCAGAGAATGGTGCAGTCCTCATTGCCGCCGCTGATGATGCAGGACATAGGAACGATATCGCCATCGATATTGAATTCCTTCTTAAGTGCATCAGCATTGTCACGGAATGCGATCAGAACCTGCTCAAACTCATCGGTTGTCTTGGGCATCTCGAGGCCAAGGAAGTTGAGCCAAGCAACATTGATGAAAGGCATATTTCCAATCGTCTGGATTGCGGTCTTTCCGACACCAAGCTGCTCGATCCAGGGCAGAGTCCAGATGTGGCCGTTCTCGTCCGTGCACATGTCGCGGTACTCAGGAGCCTGTTCGAAGACCTTGCAAAGGTTGGGCATATATTTGTCAATGTAATCCTCAAGCGGGATGATAACGCCCTGCTTGGCATACTTGAGAATATCCGTATCGCTAAGGCCTGCAGGGGAGATGAACTCCGGCAGTGTCTTGATGTTGGACATTTCAAGAGCGATCTTGTCGCTCCACTGATCACCCTGGATGCTCTTCCAGTTGACATGGACATTCGTCTTTTCCTCAAGACGCTTGTAGATTGTACGGTTATTGGGATCAGCTTCTGTACCGGCCGCATATCTGGTAAGGCCGGAAATCTCTGCCTTTTCCGCAAGCGGGAATGTCAGAGATGCAGGATCAACATCTTCCGTGGATGCAGCAGCACCGCCGCCGGATGAAGAGGAACCGCCGCCGCAACCTGCCAGCAGCGTGACTGACATAGCTGCTGCCAGCACTAATGCTAATACTCTTTTATGCTTCATGATTTTCTCCTTTTGTTATTGAATGACTCGTTTCTTTCAAAACATCGCTCAGCCTTTGACTGCGCCAGCCATAATGCCGTTATCAAAGTATTTCTGGAAGAAGGGATACATGATCATCAAAGGCAAACTCGAAATGATGATCGTAGCGTACTTCAAAAGTTCAGCCAGCTGCGCACGAGCGGCAGTGGACTGCATATCAGAGACCATGCCGGGTTCGGGTTGGCTTTGAATCAGGATGGCTCTCAGTACCAGCTGCAGGGGCTGCTTCGATGCACTGTTGAGGTAGATCATCGCGTCGAAGTAGCTGTTCCACATACCGACAAACTGCCACATGGCGATCGTGGCTATGATCGGTGTGCAGACAGGCAGAAGGATCTGGAAAAAGTAGACCATCTCGGTCGCGCCGTCGATCTCTGCCGCTTCCTGCAGGTCGCGGGGGATTCCCATGTAGTAGGTACGGGCAATGATCATGTTCCACACACTGAAGGCGCCGGGGATGAGGATGGCCCAAATGGTATCCAGCATACCCAGTCTGGAGATCAGCAAGTAGGTGGGGATCAGGCCGCCGCCAAAGAACATTGTGATCACGAAGATCGTATTAAAGAATCCTCTTCCCTTAAAATCAGCACGGGACATGGGATAAGCTGCCAACAGCGTCACTACCACGGAAATGATCGTGAACAGGATCGAGTAGATCAGCGCATTCTTGAAGCCGACCCAAATCTGTGCGTTGCCCAAAACGCGCTCATAAGCTGTAAGCGTCCACTTGCTGAAGTCGAAAGTCAAGCCGCTGTTCTGCAGCGTGACCGGATCAATAAAGGAAGCAAGGATAATGTAGATGATCGGAAGAATGATCGCTACAAGGAACAATCCAAGAATCGCATAGGCAATAATCAGCAAAGTTTTATCGCCGGAAGGAAGCTTGGAAAACTCACTTTTCTTCTTGGTTTTCATAATCCGCACCTCCTTTAAATACCCTTGCCGTCATTCATCTTCTTAACAAGAGAGTTCATTGTTACCAGAAGAATGACATTAATGACGGTATTGAACAGGCCGACGGCAGTTGAAAAGCCGTAATCACCATCCAAAAGACCCTTCTTATACACGTAAGTAGAGATAATCTCCGACGCATTCAGGTTAAGGTCTGTCTGCAGTGCATATGCCTTTTCAAAACCTACGGACATGATATTACCGACGGACATGATGAACTGGATCAGCACCGTGTCCTTGATGGCAGGCCATTCAACGGCCTGAATCTGCTGGATAATATTCGCACCGTCAATCACGGCTGCTTCCTTCAATTCCTTACTGGCATTGGACAAAGCCGCAGTATAAATGATGGATGCCCAGCCTGCGCCTTGCCAGATACCGGAGGCGATGTAGATCGTCCTGAAGGCAGAAGGCATTGTCATGAAGTTGAAAGAAGTACCAAGCATCATATTGATCATGCCGGTAGGTGCCAGCAAGATACGGACAATACCGCAGAGGACGATGACAGAGATAAAGTTCGGCATATAGAGCACGAGCTGAATTTTCTGTTTCGTCTTAGCGCTGAGAATACGGTTGAGCAAAAATGCCAGCAGGATCGGTGCAGGAAAGCCCCAAAGCAGACCGAAGACACTCAGCTTCAGGGTATTTACCAGATACCGCATGAAGTCCGGAGACGACAGAAAACGTTGGAAATGCTCAAATCCAACCCATTCACTGCCGAATATTCCTCGGATGGGGTTGTATTCCGTAAAAGCGATCGCGATACCGCCCATCGGGATGTAGCGGAAGATAATCGTCAACAGGAATGCCGGCAGCATGAAGATGACATACAGCTGCCAGTGCTGCCGAAAATAAACTAATGTGTTGTGCAATTTGGAATTCCCGCCGCTTCCGGCTGCAGCGGATTCCGGAGTTTTTTTCATTGATTTCCCTCCCTTCCATTAACAAAAACATAGTGCAAAAGTAATCTTGGCGTGTGCGCACACGGCTCAAAATGTGCATTCGCACTTTTGATGGTGCAATTGTAACTTATAAATCACAAAATGTCAATATATATCCTCCTATATGAATCAATTAAGCTATTTATTTTGGTCATTTTTCTCGCAATTTATGCATTTGTAAGCTATTTTTTGTCATTTTGTTATTTTTGCATATTTACAATTGCACTATTTATGCAGTTTCATTTGTTTGACCATTTTCTTTCTTTATGGTATTATTGTAAAGTATAATACAAGCTTTATTGTTTACATTTGGGAGTTATATGAATTGGAGGGTCTCGAAATGAAGAGAGTAACTTTGCAGGACATCGCCGAGGAGCTCGGTATCTCCCGTAACACAGTATCCAAGGCGATTAATAATTCCGACGGCATTGCGGCGGCTACGCGGGATAAGATACTGCAGAAGGCCATGGAAATGGGATACAAACAGTTCTCCTACGTCAACGCCATCATGGCATCTGACGAAATAACCTCCTTCCCCATAACCCAGCAATATCAGGGAGAAATCGCACTGCTGACCTCCGCTTTTCTGACACAGTCACACTTTGCCTCTACTATGTTGGACAAATTCCAGCGCGAGATCTCTCAGGCAGGCTTCACAATGAATTCCCACCGTGTCACAAAGGATAATCTTCGTACAATGACACTCCCATTCACATTCCGCAAGGATCTGGTGAAAGCTGTCATCTGCATCGAGATGTTCGATTATGACTATTGTAAGATGATCTGCGAGCTCGATGTCCCGGTCCTCTTTGTGGACGGTCCTGTCAAGAGCGGCGGCCAGTCTCTTCCCGCCGATCAGCTTTATATGGACAATACGACCGAGATCACCCGTTTTATCAATGATATGCTTGCTGCGGGGAAGACTCGCATCGGCTTCATCGGCAACTATAATCACTGCCAGTCCTTCTATGAGCGCTACACCGCCTTTCGGATGACCATGCTTATGGCGGGCGTACCGGTGGACGAGCGATTTGTGTTCTGCAACAACCGCGTCGATGAGATCATCGAGACGATCGCCGGACTGGAGGAGCTGCCGGATGTATTTATCTGCGCCAACGATTTTTTGGCAGGTGATCTGATCCGCAACTTATTCTCCATCGGAAAGTCTGTGCCGGAGGATGTGCTGGTGCTGGGTTTTGACAATTCGCCTGAGTCGCGCCTTTTCCGCCCTGCCCTCAGCACAGTCCACATCCATACACAGGTCATGGCATTCGCTGCTATGCAGCTGCTCATTTCCCGCAAGCATGAGCCCTCGCTGGATTCCCGCGTTGTCCATACTGAGACGGAACTGATCTACCGCGATTCGACCCGACTTGATTGAAAGGACACTTACTATGAGATTTTTTTCGTATGAAAGCAGGTTCAGCCAGGTGCTCATGAAGCTGAGCTGCAGTTGTCTTCTGAATATACTTTGGTTTATCTGTTCTCTGCCGGTCTTCACCATTGGTGCCTCCACGACAGCTCTTTACTACGCGAGCCTTAAGGTCATCCGCGATGAAGAGTCCCATGCGTGGACACTGTTTTTCCGTTCTTTTAAAGAAAATTTCAAGCAGGCAACACAGCTTTGGCTGATCCTTCTAGCTGCGGGTCTGTTCCTTGGCGCTGACGGATATATCCTCTATCATCTGCGCAAGAGTTCAACGGGCGGCATGGCAGTAATCTGGACGCTGATCCTGGCATTGGTGATCGCAGCCTCAGTCCTATACGTGATCGAGCTTTTGTACATCTTTCCTCTTCTGGCCAGCGTACATAACACCAACGCCGCCATGCTCAAAAACGCTTTTTTGATTGGCACACACTATCTCTTCGCAACGATTCTGGTTTTTGCCGTCCATTTTGCCATGTTTTTTGCCGTGGTCGCAGTATTTACGCCACTGATCATATTCGGCGAGGGGCTGTGCGCCATGATCAGCGCATGGATCCTCAACAGTCTCCTGATCGCTGTTTCCGGTACGCCGGAGGATTATATGGAGGATGACCCGGAAGAATACCCGGAGGAAGTGACAAAGAATATTTCCGATAACAGCGCAGAAAACCGCTTGGAGGAAAATGACTGATGGTTAAATTATCAGAAAAAGAAAAAGCCGCCCATAAGGCGGCTTTTGAAGCGATGAGCCCGGCCCAAAAGGCCGAGCATATTTTTACTTACCACAAATGGACGATCCTCCTTATCCTGCTGACAATTCTCGTCCTAGGCTCCATCATTCACCGGCAGTTGACGCAGAAAAAGCCTGTATTGTATCTGGCTGTGATCAACGCCGCCTTTGGAGAGGATGTAGAAAAGGGCTTGACGGAGGACTTTTTAGTCAAAGCAGGCTTCGACACACGCAGACAGGAAGTCTATCTCTATCGCGATCTGTATCTGTCGGAGAACGCCGACGCCCTCAACCATGAATACGCCTATGCCTCAAAGGTGAAACTCAGCGGTGCGATCAGCGCTGAGAAACTGGACCTCGTGCTGATGAATCGGGACGCTTACGACATCTTCTCTCGGCAGGGGTATCTCATGGAACTGCCTTCTCATTCGGATGCGCTCTCCCCATATGTTACGGAGAACGAGGTCATTCTCTCCGATAATTCTGTGGACTATCTGCTTGGAAATGCGGCACAGGAACAGATTGTCACCAAAACGGTCCCCAACGCCCTCATAGTCTCGTCTCTTCCGCTGTTTCGCGACGCCGGTTTTGACGGAGATCTCTATCTCGGTGTTATTTCCAACAGCCCCAGACAGGAGGAGGCGGAAGCGTATTTCCAATATATCTTTGGCTTCGAGTAGAGATTCGCTCAGACAGGGATTTGGAATATAGTGCCCAAATACCGTCCCTTTGCAGCAATAAAAAAAGAAAACGGGAAGCCTCTGTTTTTAGGACTTCCCGTTTTTCAGGTCAAGGGATTTCTCGCTATATTTACTATCTCCTGACACGGTATTTGTCATATATTACGTTTCCAAGTCCTCCATCAAGCGGTAAACCATCATCGCCCTGAGCTTTCGCCGCCACAACCTGCGGAAGAGGTATGAGCGGAAAATCTGCAGAATCGTCTGTACCATCAAGAATCAGACCGCAAACACCAATCACATCATCCAGGATATGTTTGTCGACTTCATCGATCTCGTGGCAAAGATATACCGAATCATATTCTCTTTCGCGACCTTTCAGACGAATCAGATTCTGCCTGTAAACATCTATGCCGGATGATTCGTTATGCCACAAAAAGGTCACTGTGTTGCAGGCATCTCCAAAGATAATCCGACGCTCCTCCTTGATCAGAATACAAACGATACCTTGTGTATGACCTGCTGCCGAAATTGCCTCTAAAGTGATGCCTCCCAGATCAAAAATCTGACCGTCCTCCAAAGGGAGGTACCCTTCAGTCCGATCAGGAATCAGATCCTTTTCTGTGACATTATACCGCCCTCCGGTAGTCGCATTCACATACTGGACACGGCTGCTTATGGCTGCGCTTTCTTTTACAAGATCCCAGTCCAGTCTGTTCAGATATACTGTCTGAAATGATCCTGCCCCGCCCGCATGATCACAATGCCCATGCGTCAATATCACAATGATCGGCAAATCTGTCAGCTGCGCTGTCAGAGCAGAAATATCTCCAAATCCAGTGCCGGTGTCAATAAGAGCCGCCCTCTCTTCACCTATGACCAGATAACTGAAAACGTTCGTTCTGTCCGTAATCCTGATAATGTGGTCGGTCATTCTCTTTGTCTCAAAATACTGCATGCTTATTCTCCTCAGGATTTGCGATACCGGATTATTCGCTGACCATACGAGCAGAAAGTGCTTCCTGCATTTCATCACTATATTTACCGACATTGAGGAAAATACTGAGAATGATCATCAGTACGCCGATGATCGCATTCAGCCATCCGAACGAGAATTTGATCGCGGAGAGCGCTGAGGCACTCTGTACTGCCGCAAGTCCGTCATAACCGCCGGACGCAAGGATCCAGCTTGCTATTGCTGCGCCAAATCCCATGCCGAGCTTGGCGCCGAATCCATAACTTATGCTGATAAGTCCTTCTGTACGAACGTTAAACTTCCAATCACCATAGTCAACCACCTGTGCGATAGTAGCAAAAATATTTGCGTAAAATGCTCCCTGCCCAGCGCCTCTGATCACCTGTCCGATCATAATCAGAATGAGATTCGATCCACCGATGCCAATGATCACAAACCCCAGTGTATATACGATCGCACTGGCAATAAGTGCTTTGTGGCTGCCGATCTTACGAACGATTGCCGGCACGAAGAAATTAATTCCTATAGCAGATACAGATAATGCAAATGTGACAGGCGTAAGGTATTTGACGTCCCCAAGTACATTGTTGCAGAAATAGAACAGTGTTGTTCCGTTTGCTGCGGTTGCACCTACAACAAGCATTGCGGCAATAATGAGCATGTAAAAATATTTGTTCTTCATTGCTGCAGAAAGGCTGACTTTAAAAGGGACTTTTTCCGCAGGATGTGTTCCGTCGTTTTCAGCTGAATCAACGATTTCCTGTGTTCCAAAGAAGCAGATCAGACTGCCTGCTGCTGTGAGAATCGCATAGAACCAGGCCACATATTTCCAGCCCACTGCTGCGACCATTCCGGCAGTAACAGCGTTGAGTACCAGCGTTACAACGGTGTTCGCGATCTGGTTGATCGATGTCATGGACTGACGTTCATTGGGATCGAGGGTAATACGTGCAAGCAATGCGCTGTGTGCTGTCTGGAATGCTGTATATGTTATGCAGTTAAGAAGAATGTATGTAAGATAAATATATACAAGCTTTCCTGAATCACCCAATCTCTCCGGTACATTCAATGTTAAGACGACAGAAGCGATGATCAGCGGAACGCTGTAGAGCATCCACGGTCTCGCCTTTCCCCACTTGGTATTTGTCTTCTCTATGATTGCCCCCATGATGATATCCGAGATGCCATCCAGGAACCTGACATACAGCATCATTGTGCCGATTGCCGCAATCGCCATTCCGACAGTATCTGTATAATATGCTGTCAGGAAAGTCGACATTAACGTGATAATAACATTGCCTGCACCGGACCCGATCGCATAGCTGGCTTTTTGCATTTTGCTGACTTTCTGGTTTTTCATTATGACACTTCCTTTGCTTTAGAATTCAGTGCGCCCTGGCGGAGCGCCGTTTCAGGTTATGTCATTATTCTATGGCAGGCTGTATTTTGATTCATTTCGATAATTTGCAAAAAATTACGCTATTTTGACATGATACTCTTGCGATATTGCAGCGGAGGCTTTCCATAGATCTTCTTGAAGGAGTTGATAAAGCTGCGATTGTCACTGAATCCATTGCTAAGCGCTATATCGGTAATACTGTCATTGGTCTCGAGAAGATCCTTTTTGGCATGATTTACACGGAATCTAACAAGGTAATCAGTAAAAGTGATGCCCATACATTGCTTGAAAAGCCGTGAAAAGTGTGATGAATCGAAGAAGAAAGTCTCCGCGATCTCCTTCTGTGATATTGGTTCAGCGTAGTGATCTGCTATATAGGTCAGAACCTCTTTCAGGCGGTCCGCACTCTTGTGAGCCTTGATCACTGACGCATCATCCTGCATCTTGGCACCTTCATTGTACAAATAGTATACAAGGTGCAGAAGAAGCCCGTTTAAATACAGATAGTCCTGAGGCTCGTGACCGGCACTTTTTTGATAATCAGATATCTTCATAATAGTATCCGCAAGAGCCGGTGCGGCCTGTGTTTTTTCATTCGTGAAGTAAATCCTTTTATACTCCGGAAAATAGCGTTTCAAAAAAGCTTCACTTATAAGGATCACAACACAGTCCATGAGGCCGTCGTCCAATGGGCGTTCTTCAGGCAGAATATTGTGTACACATTCACAATTAGTGACAATAACGCGTCCCGGGATTCCCTGTATGCACTTGCCATCAATATAGTGAAGCGTTTTCCCCCGAAGGTAATAGACAATCTCCAGTTCCTTATGCCAGTGGCTGCTGACAATCCCTTCGGCCGCTATATTCATGTTGTAAATTATGCATGGATCCTGATCTGAATATTCAAAAATCTGATATCGTGTTAACTGTCTGGCCATAGGATGAAACTCCTTTTAATGATAGTGTTCTGAAACAATTGTAGATTACCGGTCGGTCAGTGTCAAAACAGTGATTCAGAATGAATTGAATTACGTTCTTAGTTACAAATAAGCGTAATTTTCAGTCAGCAAATGGAATGAAAGTCACCCCTTACACTGTTTATAATTGACTAAGAAAAGGTAAACACCATTCATTTGATTAACAGCTGCGGACAGCTTAGGGAAAGGGATACAGAAATGTCAGATTTCAGCCGCAAAATGCGAAAAGAGTTTAAAAGGAACGATGATATTCGGGATTATGGTCTGTCCACCCCTATCGATATCATAAGGTATGACAACATTCCATATGGGAACGATCCCGAATGGAATGTCCTTGATGTATATCGTCCTGAATCAGCAGGAAACAAAGATCTTCCGGTCATTGTCAGCGTACATGGCGGCGGCTGGATCTACGGAGATAAGAATCGGTACCAGTTTTACTGCATGAGTCTGGCGCAGAGAGGATTTGCAGTTGTCAATTTTACTTACAGGCTGGCACCGGAGAACAAATTTCCGGCAGCTGTTGAAGACACTAACAGCGTTTTCTCCTGGGTACTATCTCATAAAAGGCAGTATCATTTCGATACTTCAAACGTATTTGCCGTCGGCGATTCTGCGGGAGCGCAGATTTTGGGAATCTATACAAATATCTGTACAAATCCTGAATTCGCCGCTCTATTCAGTTTCCGTTCACCGGAGAGATTTGCACCGAGAGCCATCGCTTTGAACTGCGGTGTTTATGATGTAACATGCTCATGTTTCATGGAGGATGGCAGTGATCTGGCTTTACTGGCTATGACAGAATATCTCCATCACAGTGATGATCCGGAGGAAGTGAATCTGATCGATATTGTAAGCCATCTTACACCTGCCTATCCTCCTGTGTTCTTAATGACATGTACCGGAGATTTTTTTCAAAAGCAAACCATCTCTCTTGCCGATAAGCTAATGGAGAACTGTATCCCCTTTATATATCGCTTTTATGGAAACAGGGAGTTACAGCTGGGACATGTTTTTCATTGTAATATCAGATCAGCAGAGGCAAAGATTTGTAATGATGATGAATGCGTTTTCTTTAAAAATAATATGATAGTCTCAGAGTGATTATCTCAGTTGTCGAAATAAAGTGCCTGGCACCATGAACTGATTGTTCATGATACCAGGCATTCCTTTTCTCCGGCTTACTGATCGCTTACAGTATATCCATAGCTGCAAAATATCCCTGATGAATCGCCTTCTTTACAATTCCGGCACCGGTGCAGTCTCCGATCGCCCTAAAGCTCTCCCAGTCGGGCCACTCGCGAAGTTCATCAACTACTGCGGAATTCGGGATGCTTCCGACGGCATAGAGCACAGTGTCCGCCGGGACTTCAAACTCGTTTCCGTCTTTATCGGTATAAGTTACAGAATTTTCGGAAATCGACTTTGTCGCCGCCTCGGTGATCACATGGATTGACTCCGCTCTCTGCGCAAACAGCTCGTCCAATGTGGGCTTTATGAACATGTTCGCGTCTCTGGCCGTTCCGTCCAACAGCTCTATGATCGTCACATCCTTGCCCTCATCTGCCAGGCTGACCGCGATCTCGCAGTTGATCATTCCGCCGCCGATTAGGACTACTTTGTTTCCAATCGTCTCCGGTTCAAAATAGGCAGCCGTTGCATATTTTGCATTTTCCACACCGGGTACGCCGAGCACTCTGTGAGTTGATCCCGAAGCAACAATGATGTCTGTCGGGTGAAGCTGGTCCATGAGTGCCGTGTCAGCTTCTGTGCCCAGCATGACTTTGATATCTCTTTTTTCTATCTGGCGGACGTAGTAGTCTTTAAGCTTTCTCAAGTCCTCTTTGTGGCCGTGGTCCGCAAACAGAAGCGTTCCACCGAGCTTGTCACCCTTCTCCACGAGCGTCACATCGTGACCTCTGTCGAAAGCCGTGATGGCAGCTTCCATTCCGCCTACCCCGCCGCCTACAACAACAACTTTCTTTCTGGCTTTAGGTGCCGGCGTTCCCAGAAGGTATGCTTCCTGACCTGCTGCCGGGTTGATGTTGCACTGGTAATATCCGGTGTAGAGGCCTGCCATACAATCACTGCAGCGGATGCACGGTTTGACGTCCTCTTCTCTGCCGCAAAGGAATTTCTTGGGAAGATCGGGATCTGCGAGTATGCCGCGGCCGATCGAGAAGAAGTCAATCACGCCTTCCCCAATGAGCTGATCCATCTTAGCGGGATCATTGTGTCCGCCGACTGCCGTGAGCCTGGCCTGAACACCTGCTTCCTTGAGCGCCTTGGCGATCGGGATGTTCACAAAGTGGCCCATAAGAGGATTGACCCAGCAATAGTGCTCGGAATTGTGGTAATCGCCGGACGAGATCTCAATGATGTCAACAATGCCGTCGGTCATCTTGCAGAAAGCGATGCAGTCGTCAAGAGTCCAGCCATTTTTCTGATGCTCGTCGCCGCTGATGCGGATCTGAATGACGACGCGGGGACCGACTTTTTCTCTGACTGCTCTGAGGACCTGGAGCGGGAACTTGGCACGGTTCTCAATGGAGCCGCCGTATTCGTCTGTTCTTGTATTCCAAGCAGGGGACAGGAACTGGGCAAGGAGCCATCCGTGACAGCACTGCACCATGACCTGATTGAATCCTGACTGGACTGCGCAGAGAGCTGCCTCGGCAAAATCACCCGCAATGCGGGCCATATCTTCTTCATCCATTGCCGTGACATGTGTGCCGTTTTCCTTGTCCATCTCCACCGGGCCGATGACTTTTCCGGTCGACGCACCGTTGAAAAAAGGCTCAGCAAAAAGTCCCGCATGGGCCAGCTGCACACAAGGGTTGGCGCCGTGTCTGTGGATCGCGTCCGTAAACTTGATCCAGTCTTTGGCGGGAAGGATCATCCGTGAGAAGTCGGGCCGGATCACATCCACGTTCGGTCTTCTCACTGCGTCCACGTTGTTGACCGGTGTCTCTCCGTAATTGACGCTGGCTGCTCCGCCGCGCGCCTTCTTCTCATAGAAAAGAACTGTCCTGAAATCAGGTGCTCCGCTGTATTCATCCGGATAAGTAAGTCCGGTCGGTGTGCTGAAGATCCTGTTTCTGTATGTGACTCCGCGAATGGTGCATGTCTTGCTGAGGTTGGGGTATTTTTTCATCTTTCTTCTCCTTCTTGATCCTGCTCTTTCTTAATCTGCTCTTTGCCTGGCCGTGGTTTCCTTCCGCCGGCTGTGTTCCTCTGTCTGTTAATATCATAACAAAAGGACTGATGAGCAAATACGTTCATCAGTCCAATGTTTTGGCAAAATATTCGTACTTTTGTACAACTAACGGATCATCCGGTACATACGAAGGGAGAACTGGAGGTTGAAGCAGGTGTTCTCATCCGTCAGATCAAGATCAAAAAGTGACTGGGCTCTCTCCAGCCTGTATCGCAGTGTGTTTTTGTGGATATTCATCTTTCCAGCGGCGCGCTGCACATTGCGTCCGGATTCCAGGTATGTCTCCACGCTTTCCTTGAGCGCAGTTCCATACTTGCGGTCGTACTCCTCCATCTCGCGGATTTCGGGACGGCAAAACCGCTCAAGGTCATTGCTTTGAGATGCGATCTCCATGAAATGGTACAGAATGATGTCTTCGTAGTACACGACAAGACTGTCCACCTCCAGCTTCTGGTAGACCCGCTGTATAGCCAGCATCTCCCCGAAAGCATTGTGAAGGTCCATGATGCTCCTGAAGGGCCTGCTGATTCCTATTCGGGTATCATTGCCGCCCACCAGCGACCGGATGGAGTCGATCAGTTTGCTGCTGACATATTTCTTGTCCATCACGATGATCAGGCTCTCATCGTAAATTATGCAATATGCTGAGGCCGGCAGCGAATGCATGACCGTATCGCGCATAAAATAGAGAGACAGGGAGTTGCGAAGATCTATGCTCTTGATTGCAATGAGCTGCATGGTCTTTGGAAATGTGAGGTTCAGCAGACGGCAGCGCTCTATGATCGCCTGCTCGGCAGCAGTCTTTTCTATAATGTCCTTAAAAACGCTGAAGTAAGGGACAACCTGCATCGCCGTGCGCTCGCGGTAAAGCATTTCAAATAAGACAGCTTTGCAGATAATGATCAGGAGTTCAGCGTCTTCATCCCGAAAGGGTTCCACCTCTACAAGCACAACAATGCCGATAGATCCGTCGCGGTCCCTCACCCGGCATCCCATCACGCGGTACGGACAGAATACTGGCTTGCTGATGACCGGCTCGTCGCTGTTAAGCAGCTGCGCAAAAGTTCCACCCGACTCGGCGAGTCTGGTGTACTCTTCTTTGAGATGTCCTTCCGGAAGAAGCTGCTCCCAAATCAGTTCGTCTCCGGGCCGCCTGCTTACCGCCAGCACTTTGCCGCTTATGTCAAACAGCAGCATAGGGTTCCGCAGCGTTGTCGAGGCAACATCCGTCAGGTACTGCATTCCTTTTCGCTCGATCAGTGCATTTAGAATTGTATCTTTTCTTTCTATGAAACTGCTGTCCATAGATGTCCTCCTATATCGCCGTCTCTTTTTTCAACAGTCTTCTTGGAAACACCCAGGCATTTGGCAAAGCCATTTAGCGACTATGCGGGATATTTCCTTATCTTTCGCAATATTTTAACGCCTTCTGCAATCTGCTCTTCTTCCCGGAATGAAAACCCTTTTGCTTCCATTAATCTCTGGATCGCCTGCAGAGGATCCAGTGTGTGATAAGCATAATAAACCGAGTGCATCTCACGGACATTACTCATTTTATACACTGCTTTGCTGGAAAAGCCATAAGCACAGACCCAGTACCTGTATATATATCCCAGCCAAAACATCTCCTCCGGTGAATACAGTTCCCTTCCGTACTGACTGCTCCCATATTGTGCGTCAAGCGATGCAAATGCTTCCTGTGCGTCTGTAGGCCTGTCAATAAATCCGACCCGGTCCATTCTGGCGGCATAGTCGGAATTCATATATCTCCGCACAAAGACGGCTGAACTTGTCCCGTATTCTTCGACAGATTTTTCAAATATTTTCCCCTGTAATTCACACAGCAGCCTTCCGTCTTTCTCTAATTCTTTCATAGCAATTCGTCTATATATTTGCCCTTTCCTCTGTATTTGATCCTTGCTGCCCGTACTTTATCTTCCGCTGCCCGAAAATCGCTGCTCCTTGCCGTATAGTAATCTTCTTTTTCTTCCGAACACAAATAACAGCGTTCCAGTACTTCCGCGCATTCCGCGGCCTTAGCGGTCTTGATCACATACTGCATTCCCAGTTCTGTCGCCGCCAGCGCATGCCTGCATTGTTCATCCGTTATCTCACCGTCTATAAAACTGTCTATGATCTGATACATCCTGTTGTCTGCGATCGGCGCAATAATATAGTCCGCTTTATCAGCTTTTGCGCAGATCTCAGCTTGTTTTTCCGCAGAGATCCTTCCTTTCAGTCTGCCTCTGAAGCATGCGACTGTAAGCATCCATTCTGTATTCACAGAATACGACACCTTTCTCAGGCCTCCGTTCATGAACTTTATGCAATAAACGCTGGAACTTTCAAAATTGGAAACAAACAACGCTGCCTGACGGAAAGTCTCCCCCATATAGAACCCCCGGCCAAAATCATTGTTGTATCTGGACGCATCCGCCCGGATCTTACCGTCAATAATAGTTTTGGCTCCATGAAACAGCAGTACAGCTTCGCTCTCCAGCTCTTCTCTGTAGAATTGTTCCTTGATCCTGTTAAGCCTGATCCCGCTGTGATAGGCATATGCATAAAACTTCTCTAAGTTTTCTGTCATCGGTTCTTTTTGCCTGTTTTCCCAGCGATTAATCGTTGCTATCCCGACTCCAAGCTGATCTGCCAGCTCTGTCTGTGAAAGCTGCCGCATTTCCCTTAGCAATCTGCTGTCTTCTTCTATCCTGAATTGATTGTCCATAGTATACCCTCCAACTTATATATATCATATGATAAAATATAGTTCAATCACTTCATTTTATCACGTGATTAAATTAAGTTTCCAAGGGGTCGTCGATCATTCATATTTTAACGTAGCAGGGGTAAAGTATTGTTTAAAAGCAATCGTCTTTTTGATTTTTGGTTGTGTACAATCGGGAAAAAAAGGGTTCATGGTGTCAGGCACTTCGTTCGGAGATGGAGAAAAAGGGCTGAAAGAATGACTGTTCTCATCATATGAAAAAAACATTTCGTCTCCTGAGCGAAAGGAAAAGATTCAGTTTGCCTTCAAAGACCTGAAGGATTATAATTCTCTGCGTGTCATCAGAGTATCGTTAGGAAACAGTGAAGGAGGCAGTCAGCAGATGGCTCACAATAACACTGCACGCAGCAGAGATCTTCTGCATGGCTCGCTGGGGGACAAAATCATTCTGTTTGTGCTTCCTCTGGCGGCTACGGGAATTCTTCAGCAGCTTTTTAATGCGGTGGATATTGCCGTAATAGGTCGCTTTGTCGGCAAAAACGCGATGGCGGCGGTAGGCAGCAACAGCCCGATCATCGGCCTTCTCATAAATCTCTTCGTGGGGATTTCGCTGGGGGCAAACGTCGTCATTGCAAGACTAATCGGTCAGAAAGACGAAAAGGGTGTAAACAGGGCGGTTCACACGGCAATCGTGGTGGCGGTGCTGAGCGGTCTGGCCGCGGCGGTTTTCGGCGAAATCATCGTGGCGCCCCTTCTTCATTTCATGGGGGTCCCGCCGGAAGTATATGGCATGGCGCTCCTGTACATGCGGATCTATCTGGCCGGTATGCCGGTGATCCTGCTCTACAATTTCGAGGCTGCCATTTTCAGAAGCCACGGAGATACAAGGACGCCTCTCCTGTGTCTGACTACCTCTGGCCTTGTGAATGTTGTACTCAACGTTTTCTTTGTCGTGGCGCTGGGGATGACGGTGGACGGTGTCGCGCTTGCGACGGTCTTATCTAACCTGATCAGCTCGGTGCTTATGTTTGGGATCCTTACAAGAAAGGAAGGGATGCTGCGCGTCGAACCGGGAAAGCTCAGAGTGGACGGCCGCATTCTCGTGGAAATTTTTCGGATTGGAATTCCTGCCGGCATTCAGAGCATGATCTTTTCGCTGGCCAATATGTCGGTGCAGTCATCGGTCAATTCTCTGGGAGCAGACATCATGGCGGCATCGTCCGCGGCTCAAAACCTGGAGATATTTTCCTACTATGTTGTCAATTCATTCGGCCAAGCCTGCACGACCTTCGTGGGACAGAACTACGGCGCCGGCAATGAGAAACGATGTAGGCGAAGCATACTGCTGTGCCTTCTGCAGGGCGAGCTCTGTACGTTGGTCATGATCACTTTGATCCTGATCTTTGCCAAACCGCTCCTTAGTATTTTCACCCGGGATCCCGTTGTCATCGAATACGGGACGGTTCGGATGCGCATCATCATGGTATCCCATCTGCTCTCTCTGTTCATAGAAGTCGTATCAGGAGCGATGCGCGGCTTCGGGCAATCCTTAGTACCGGCGCTCATCTCCCTGATCGGTATATGCGGCATCAGAATCTTGTGGGTGACACTTATCTTTTCACGCTTTCAGACTTTCAGCGTGCTCATGGCGGTGTATCCGGTGAGCCTTGGAATCACGGCGGTTATAGTGACTGTGTCCTATCTCATGCGAAGGAGTAGGATTTTTGCCGAACTGGAGCAGAAACTGGAGGAAGCAAGTGAGTCGCTGGGATAAGCCCAGTGACTCGTTTTATCACCCTCTATTTTCTGCCCCCTTATAGTATTGTTAAACAACTACATCAACTGTATCACAATCGGACCATCAAAAAAGCGCCCCTGAAGGAGCGCTAATACTTACTTATCTGCACATGAAAGTTCAATCATTTATCCTGAACGCAAAAAAGAATCCCCTCTGCCCGGAACCATAATTTGCCCGAGCAGCAGGAATCCTTTATTTTAAAGGATTTCTACGAGTTCAACTTATAGTCTCGATGTGCTCCGAAGCAGGCGCAGCGACGTTACAGAGCCGTATTTCGCTTCTATTCCTCTTCAGGAACGCACTGCCGTACGATACCTTCTCTCTGACATGTACAATCCCTATCTTTCCTATGTCGACAAATATTTCCCCAACGCGGTCCCTGTGGTCGATTCTTTTCATGTCATCCAGTGGGTTGTCAGATCTATTGACGCCTTCATACGTTCTTTGATTCGGACCTACCGGCAGCGGGATCGTGAGCGCGAAGAGAAGAAATCTGCCGAATTGGGGCGTCCCCTTTCATTACCGTTATCGGATGAACTCTACCTTCTACAGAAATACAGATGGCTCATCCTGGCCAGTCAGGATAACATCACATACCGTAAGGATCTCCGAATGGATCCGCATTTTCGCCGTCTGATGAATACCTATGATTACGAGGATGCTCTTTTCCGTGTTTCTCCACGTCTCAGAACACTTCGGGATCTAAAGGAGCTCTATATCCGTTTTAATGCCAGAAACGCGGGTAATCCTATGCGGGCTGACATAGAGATCGAGGATCTGATTGATTGCTATTATCACTGCGGTGATTCCATCTTTGTAGACTTTGCCGGCCTTCTCTCAAAGTACCACGATCCCATCATTAACTCATTTGTCATGGTCGAAAAAAACGGTGCTGGAAAGATCTACGACAGCCGTCTTTCCAATGGCCCCATTGAATCCCTCAACAGAAAAGTGAAGGATCTGAAACGATTGGGTCGTGGTTTTCGGAGCTTTGAACACTTTCGGAACCGCTTTCTTTACGCTACAAGGAACGCACCGGTCCTGAATGCGGTGCAGGATAATCATGCAGTACTGTACTTAATGGATGATGACCAGGAGGACTGATCAGTGGAATGCCAATATAAACTACTCACCAAAGAACAACTGTACAACCTAACGCCGGCCGCCATGCCGAGCAAAATCATCTTAAAGACCGGCAGATTGGCCTTCTTGACGCCGTTTCCTATCCAGATCTGCAAAATCTCAGCAGGTGTATTCATGATTTCTCTTCTCCACTATTACAGAGTTCGCTTTGCCGCTTCCACGACATGTCCGATCAGCACGCAGGTCGTCACGCTTCCCACACCGCCCGGCACGGGAGTGATGGCCGCCACATTGGGCTCCACGTCCTCGAAGTCCACATCGCCGGAGATGCCGCCCTTGGCTTCATCCCAGTTGATGCCGACGTCGATGACCACCTGGTCGGGGTTCGTGAACTCTTTCTTCACACTGTGGAGCTGGCCAGAGGCTGCGATCAGGATGTCCGCCTCCCTCGTGATGGAGGGTACATCCACCGTACGGGTGTGGCAGTTGACCACCGTCGCGTTCTCGTGCATCAGCATCATGGCCACAGGGCGGCCGATGACCAGGGAGCGGCCGATGACAGCTGCTTTTTTGCCCTTGATCTGGATTCCGAAGTGGTGCAGGATCTCCATGGCCGCCTGCGCGGTGCAGGGCGGGAAGCCGGTCTTCGTGTTGGTGAAAACACCGGCCAGGGAGAGATCGGTGCAGCCGTCGATGTCCTTGGCAGGGTCCAGCATCTGCCTCGCCTTCTCGTTGTCGAGCTGCTTGGGAAGAGGCCTGAACAGAAGGATGCCGTGGATGCTGTCGTCCTCGTTGACTTTCTTAAACGCTTCGTCAAAGGCTTCCTGGGTGACATCCACGGGAAGAACGACGTTCTTCACTTCGATCCCCACGGTCTGCGCGCGCTTGGTGGCGCCGCGCTCATAGGACAGATCGTCCGGACGTTCGCCCACTCTGAAGATGCAGAGGGTCGGGTTCACGCCCTGCGCCTTAAGTTCTTCCACATCCTGCTGCATCTGCGCGGTCAGCGCGTCCGCTACTTCCTTGCCTTTCAGAATTCTGGCCATCTTCTTCTCCTCTTTGTTCCCTGCAGCCCTGAAGAGCTGCTGCCCTGGTATTTGTAAATATCCAAGTGTTTTTCAAAAATGACATCCATCCTCTTCCTGTTCCAGCCAATAACATGGATGTCAATTTCTCATCTCACCCCAATAATTCACCAGAATAACAATCGAAGACGATATTCCGTCCGCGTTTATCCTATATATGAATCATTGATGGATGTCAAAATTTGAGAGCCGGCTGTTTTCCCCAACTGCACGGATCGTCCGGCATCCGGCTGCGGCCGCAGGGTCTGCCCCGGCTCGGCCGCAGGGTCTTCCCGTGAAGGCCCGCATATCGGTCAGCCCCGGATCTATGCACGATCATCCCCGGATCTTGCCGAGGACCGTCCCGAAGATCTCGTCGCCCATAGCAGTGTACTTGTCCAGCAGCTCGTTGGCTTCCTTCTCCAATGCCTCCGCGCACGCCCGGTCCTTCATGGACTTGGTGTTGATGAAGACATTGAGGGATGCGGCCTGCATTGCGGCCTTGCACAGGACTGCCCCGCAGCCCGCGTCAGAGATGGCAAGTTTAGATCCTTTGGCGGCAAACTCCTCGATGAGATCCAAGGCTTCCCCGCAGGCGCGCATGATGTCCATCGGCACGCCGCAGGCGACCTTCAGGGCATTCTCCATGACCTCGTCCCGGGTAGGGTCGTCCTTGGGGATCCCGTAGGCCTTTGCCAGAGGAGCAAAAGCTTCCGCGTCGCCGTCGATCAGCTCCAGGAACCTTCTGCGCAGCTCCTGCGCGTTCACCATGAGGGCTTTGACATCCTCTTCCACATCGGCATATTTCTTCTTGCCCACGGTGAGCTCGCCGACCATATCGCCCAGCGCGCCGCCGCCGCCCGGTACGGGTGCGGGAGAGGCCAGTTCCTCCGTAAAGACAGTAACTGTCTTGTCGATCATTTTCATATTCAGATCCTCCAAAAAGACAGGAAAACGGCCCTCTGCCTCCCGGGCAGGAAACAGAGAGCCGTCCTCTACTCCCCTCTTTTTCTTAAAGCGCTATGACTCAGAACAGTCCGCTGATCACGCCGTTCTCGTCCACATCGATCCGCTCCGCCGCGGGGACCTTGGGCAGGCCGGGCATCGTCATGATGTCGCCGGTCAGGGCTACGATAAAGCCCGCGCCCGCGCTCACCTTGAGGTTGCGCACGGAGACCGTAAAGCCCTTGGGCGCGCCGAGCTTCGCAGCATCGTCCGAGAAGGAATACTGGGTCTTCGCCATGCAGATCGGCATCTTATCGAAGCCGAGCTCGGTCAGCTGTTTGACCTGCTTGACCGCGTTGCCGACCAGCTGCACGCCGTCCGCGTGATAGATCTTCCTGCAGATCGCGTCGAGCTTCTCCTCGATGGAGAGATCCAGCTCGTAGGACTGACGGAAGTCATTGGGCAGCTCGCACAGGCGGACGACTTCTTCCGCGAGGGCCTTGCCGCCTTCGCCGCCCTTTGCCCAGACTTCGGACAGAGCGACATTGACGCCCAGCTCTTTGCACTTCTCCTCGACCAGGTCAAGTTCCGCCTTAGTGTCGGTCGGGAACGCGTTGATGGCGACGACGCAGGGAAGTCCGAACACATCCTTGATATTGCTGACGTGCTGCAGGAGGTTCGGAAGGCCCTTCTCCAGTGCGTCGAGGTTTTCGTTATTCAGGTCAGCCTTCGGCACGCCGCCGTGATACTTGAGTGCACGGACGGTCGCAACGATGACGACTGCGCTCGGATGCAGGTCTGCCAGACGGCACTTGATGTCGAGGAACTTCTCCGCGCCGAGGTCAGCAGCGAAGCCTGCCTCTGTGACGATGTAGTCGCCGAGCTTGAGAGCCATCTTGGTGGCGGTCACAGAATTGCAGCCGTGCGCGATGTTCGCGAAGGGGCCGCCGTGAATGAATGCGGGGGTGTGCTCCAGAGTCTGGACCAGGTTAGGCTTGAGGGCATCCTTCAGGAGGGCTGCCATCGCACCTTCCGCCTTCAGGTCGTGGGCCGTAACCGGCTTGCCGTCAAAAGTATAAGCGACGATAATTTTGCCAAGGCGGGCCTTCAGATCTACGATATCGCTGGCCAGGCAAAGGACTGCCATGACCTCGGAAGCGACCGTGATATCGAAGCCGTCTTCCCTCGGAACGCCCTGCATGCGGCCGCCGAGACCGTCCACGATGTTGCGGAGCTGGCGGTCATTCATGTCCACTGCGCGCTTCCAGGTGATCTGCTTGACATCGATGCCGAGCTTGTTGCCCTGCTGTACATGGTTGTCCAGCATGGCGGCAAGGAGGTTATTGGCTGCGCCGATGGCATGGAAGTCGCCGGTGAAGTGGAGGTTGATGTCCTCCATGGGAATGACCTGCGCGTAGCCGCCGCCGGCCGCGCCGCCTTTGACGCCGAAGACCGGGCCCAGGGAAGGCTCACGGAGCGCCACGACGGACTTCTTGCCGATCTTGCGCAGGCCGTCTGCCAGGCCGACGCTGGTCGTGGTCTTGCCTTCGCCCGCGGGCGTGGGGGTGATGGCGGTCACCAGGATCAGCTTGCCGTTGGGGGCGTCCGCGTGGTCCTTGAGGTAGTTGTAGTCGATCTTTGCCTTGTAGTTGCCGTACTGCTCGATGTACTTCTCGTCGATCCCGAGGGAAGCTGCGATCTCTGTGATCTTCTTCGGCGATGCTTCCTGCGCGATCTCGATGTCAGACTTGAATCCCATGGTTCCTGTACCTCCTTTTTTTCAAAAAAACATCCTGGACTGCATAGGTTTCCGTATGCTGTTCATACCATTGTATGGTTTCCTCATACGTCCTGCAGGCGATCACCTGTTTGCATAATGCATAACTTTGTTCCCAGCCGAAACCGCCAGCTGATGAAATGATCGTAATGGATCCATTATCCACAATGCGGGGAGCCAGCGCCAGGCCGCTCCCGCCGCCTGTAAATACATAGACCTGCTTTTTCATTCTGTAATAATCTTCCCTTAGCCTGCGTTCCAGCCGCCGTCCACATACATCACATCGCCGCTGATATAGGAGGAATCATCCGAAGCAAAGAACAGCGCCGCTGCCGCCACATCCTCCGCTTTCCCCACTTCAGGCGCTGCCGCAAGCACTTTCTGCACACGGGCATATCCTCCCATGTTGGGCATTCCCATGGAAGAACTGATCTCGGTGGCGATTCCGCCGGGCGCGATCACGTTGACACGGATCTTCTGCGGCATGTACATGAACGCTGTGTTTTTGCTCATGGAAACAAGCGCCGCTTTGGAGGAGCAGTACACGGGTCCGGCCACGACCTTGACGCAGCCAAGGGAGGCCACATTGATGATGCTCCCGCCGCTCTCCTGCGCCAGGAAAACGTTAACAGCCTTGCGCATGGCATACGCAGGTCCGAAAACATTCAGCGCATAGACTTTCTGCAGGCGGTCATCAGACATCTCTCCGATCGGAGCCATATCATCCATCATGCCGGCGTTGTTGATCAGGACATCCAGCTTGCCGAATTTCTCGACAGCACAGTCGATCATCGCTTCATTGACTTCCTCTTTCGTGACGTCTCCCTGGTACACGATCACTTCGCCGGGGGCGTCAGCCAAGGAAGCGGCCAGCTCCTCCAGACGCTCTTTCCGGCGGGCGACGGCGACGACCTTCGCGCCTTCTCTTACAAAGAGCTCCACAATAGCCTTCCCCATGCCGGAAGAAGCCCCGGTGACGACAACAGATTTGCTTTCGAGTCTCATACTCATCCCAGTCCTTTCACTTGAAAACCCTATGTGCGTCAGGCCGGCAGCTTGTTCACTGTCGGCCTGCCCAATCTAAACAATTTTCCGTTTACTCTGCCTTCGGAGGGAACTCCTTGATCGCAGGCTGCCTGTACAGGCAGTTGTGGGTCATGCCCTTGTCCGCGAGGACGCAGTCTCCGTTGATGCCGTCCGCCAAGTTCGTGCACATCATGTACACAGCCAGTGCCACAGCATCGGTATCCGGATTGACATCCACCTGGTTGACTGTCATCTCAGCACCGAACTCCGCCTTTTTCTCATCCGGCAGTGAGCGGACAACCTGGTTGTAAATTCCGCCAGGTGTAGACATCGGTCCGGGAGCGACGGTATTGACAACGATCCCAAAGCGCTTGAGCTCTTTGGCGAGCTCGGTCGTCAGGGCAACGATACCGCCCTTGGAAGCTGCATAATGGGAATAGCCGCCGAAAACGGGGAAGGGCATCGTGTAGCAGTCAGAAGAGATGAAGACCATCTTGCCCTGGATGCCGTTCTTAACCATGTAATCGCTGACATGCTTGGCCACGCGGAAGGACCCGTTCAGGTTCACGTTGATGACACGCACGAACTCCTCTTCCGGCATGTCGTAAATATGCGCGTAGCTCCACACACCGGCGGAATTAACCAGAATATCGAGGGAGCCGAAGGTTTCTGCCGTGAACTCCACGGCTGCCTTCACACTCTCTTCGCTCGTCACATCACATTTACAGAACTTCACTCTGTCTTCACCAAAGCCGGCCTGGGCAAACAGCGGCATGGCTCTCCCCGCTTCCTCCTCGGAGAAGCTCGCCACAACCACCTTCGCGCCGCCCTGCAGAAGGCGAAGGGATGTGCAGAAGCCGAGGCCTGAGGTACCGCCCGTCACGAGAGCCACTTTGCCGGTGACATGGATGAGGTCTTCCAGCGGTCTCGCTTTTGCCACATATCCCTGCATCATCATCTGAGAAATTACCTTGGGATCAAAGTTGTTCATAAACTCTTCCTTTCTGATCGCACAAAACTGATACAACTATAAATCAGGAAAGAAACGTCGTACCGCAGATCACTGCGTCGTGTCCGTGGAGCGATACGTGGTCGCCGGCCTTGAGCACGCCCTTTTTGCAGATGATCAGGCCGTTGTTGATCTCGTTGACATAGCTGTAGACGATCTTCATGACGCGGCCGATCTCCTCTCCGTCCACGAAGACCTTCTCGCCCTCATTCCCCATGTGGCGTCCCTTGATGTGGATGTTGTCCTCCGCCACTGTGAAGCCGACGACCTCGCGCGCCGGACCTTCGTCGCGGATCTTCATCAGGGCTTCCTTGCCGATGAAATCCTTGTCAAAATTGATGCCGTTCGCCAGGCCCACTTCGTAGGGATTGGTGTGGCGCAGGTCACGCATATAGTAGAAGCCGGCCTCACAGGGCAGCGTCCAGGCCATGACCTGGAATTCAGTCACTTCACGGCCGCCGAAATTCGGCGCCAGTGCTCGCAGCTTCTCTTCCTGCGCAGGGGCTTCCGCCTTCGGGAAATAGAGCTCGTAGCCCAGCTTTTCGCCGGTGAAGCCCGCGCGATTGACATACACCGGAATTCCGTCGATCTCATTGGCCTTCATCTCGAAGAACTTCTGATTGTCCACCGGATTTTTCACCAGTGCATTGACCATCTCTATGGAGCGGGGACCCTGCACCGCGTACATCTCCCACTCCTTCGTGATGTCCTTGAACTCCACCTGGTAGGAGCCTTTGTGTGCCTCGAACCAGGGGAACATCATCATCTTGAACAGTGTGGAGATCCAGAACTTCTCATCCTCCATGCGGAAGACCACGACATCGTCGATGATCTGGGCATTCTCGTCCAGCATCGTGGTGTAGCGCTCGCGGCCGTTTTTCAGGTTGCTGATGTTCTTGGGGAAGATGTAGTCGAGGAAAGCCGCGGCATCCTTGCCGGTCACTTCCACCAGCTGGTGGGTCCAGAGGTACCAGCCCACCGCATCGCGGACGGCCATATGCTCGCTGCGCTTCATATCGTCAAATTTATAGACATTCTTGTACATCACAGGATAAGGTACAGGATAGGTTTCTTTCATCTTATTTCACTCCTTTCTGCGATCGGATCTTTCTTCCTTGCCGCTCTGCCTGGGGATCAGCAGAATTTGTCAACCTTCTTCGCGATCTTGATGCGGACCTTGCCGGCAGGGGAATCTTCCTCCCACAGGGACCACTGTGCGTTCACCATTGATTTCACGGTCCCGTACCAGAACCAGATATAAGCGTCCTTGAAGCGGGGAAGGCTGCCCATGACAGTCAGATTGGTGGGATCAAAGGTATAAATGCATTCCCTGGCGTTGAAGGCCTCGATCTCATAAGACACATGGCAGGCCTGCAGATACATCTCGAGGTAGCCGCCCATCAGCCTTCCGTCATCCGGTCCGATGCTGTGCGGAACGCCCATCCACTGGCGAAGGCCTTCCTTGGAGAAATTGTCGACAAAGGTTGCCTTGCCGGCTGCCTCACAGACACAGTGGATCGCGTAATCCACCTGCTCCGCCGTCAGCTTTCCTTCGCGGATGAGATCATCAAGGGTCGGGAAAATATAGGAGCCGGCGTTAGACATAGTCACCATTGGATATGCCGCGTGCCAGTCCTCTTCGCAGTTCGTACCGTTGGAGAAGGTAAAATCGCAC
Source organism: uncultured Lachnospiraceae bacterium (assembly GCA_900319245.1). Taxonomy (GTDB): domain Bacteria; phylum Bacillota; class Clostridia; order Lachnospirales; family Lachnospiraceae; genus CAG-791. Next base: position 55,950 of record ONNQ01000024.1, read on the forward strand.
TCCTCACGGAACATCATGGATTCGTCGATCGTGTCCTCTTCCTTCGTGAACTTGATCTGATCCTCGGAGCCGACGGGACCGAAGCACTCCCACTGCTCGTGCTCGGGCATAGGATATTTTTCCCTGCACTCCGCTACGATGCGGCAGTGGCGGTCGCCGGCGCCCTTAGCTTCGACCATGTGGTATTCCAGACGCGGTCCATTGGGACGAATTCTTGCGGCGCAGTCCGCGCAGGCCTGCAGAGACTGGGTCGTGGCGCGGCAGAGCTCGGTTCCCACAAGATCCCAGTAACATACGTCGAGTTCCTTCTCCGCCCGATAGGTGCCGAAGTCATTCACGCGGCCGCACATCAGCAGCTCGTCGTCGCCGCGGTCTCCGATCAGGCCGCCGACGAAGTTGCCGCGCATGAAGGGATGCATGTGCAGGTCCTCCGCATTGTTCTCCGTATAGCCGGGCATCATGCTATACACATAAGCCAGACGGTTGTAGGCGTTGGTGCACATGGCCTTGCTGCGCTCCACATAGTCCGGTACGAGGATCCGGAAAGCCTGCATCACTGCTGCAGCCACGACATTGCTGTAACGCTGGGCATAGTGCGCGCCTTCGCTGTAGGAGACGATTTTGTCCCAGGGGGATTTGATCGGCTCGATGCCTGTGTCGATCTTCTTGGGGATACGGGGGTCGATTTTTCCGCTCATAACATTTTCTCCTTCCGAATAGTGTGAACAGGTGTATAAATATATTTTTCCAAAAAACTGATGCTGCTGTTGATCCTATGGTAACAAGCCCTGAGAGAGTTGATAAGACGGCAGAGATTCCGAACCTCGCATGAGAAAGGTGTAAGCTTTGTACCCGCTTAGAGCGTCTGCGCTGACCTGTCTTTACGTCAAATAATAGACAATTGGTGGAGATTCCGTCCGTTTTCGCCCCAAAACGTGTGCAAAATGCATTATCATTTCTAAAAATTGCAAAACCCCCCCCATTTATCCCTTCATAAGGTATAATGTAATACAACATAGTGCACACCTCTTGTCTGTCTTCACAGGTATTACATGGGGGATTTTTGAGATGAAACTCAACTTGGATGTGATCGCTGACTATCTGCCGGAACACTATCAGGTTCGCCGATACGGCTCCAAAGAGCGCCGGCTCCTCTGCGGAAGGCCGCGCCTATATGATTTAGAAACAGCTTCGGAAGACGGACGAGTCTATATCACAGCCTCCGATTTCCTGCAGGAACCAATGCAGGAAGGGATGAACATGATCTGTGTGGGAGGAAAATTCCCCAAGCACCTGCTCAGGGACGGCGCACAAGCACTGCATATCGAGAACAATACTGACGTCATGCAGGTCCTTTGGGATGTTCAGGCGGTCTATGACCGGTTTGACGCATGGAACGATAAGCTGCGGGATATTCTGGAGGCGTCCGGGGAACCCGATATGGAACAGTTTTTCCTGACAGGCATTAACATCCTTAAAAACCGCATCGGCCTTTCCGACTATGGCCTGCATCCGATGTTCAATTGCAATATGGAAGATGAGAAGCCTCATTTCCATGATATGCGGGATGGCCATAGTGCGTTCGATATGACGAACCTGGAAGGGATCCGGGATGTCGGCCTCGTGGAGCGGGAGATCCAGGTTCCTTACCTCTCTGCTATTCCCAATGTCTCCACGAAAAATTACTGCCAGAATATTTATTCCTTCGGACGCTATATGGGATGTGCCTACTTCACAAATGATGTGCATCCTTTCCGGGAGAGTGACTATCCGCTGATGGACCATTTTTTCAATTATCTGTGCAAAATGGCCCTCCGCTATTTCAGCACCACTTCCACCGGCGATTCCCTTGAAACTGCAATTATCCGCGACATTCTGAACAGCCGCATTCCTCAGGGTGCGCGGCTCCGCCAGGTCCGTCTGGCTCCGGGGGAAAGCTGGCTCTGCCTGAGAGCACGCGAACGGCAGGGAGCCCGTTATCTTCCCCACAACTATATGTGCGAGCAGCTTCGGATGCTTCTCCCGGGAAGGGTTCATGTTCTGCAGTACGGGGACGGAATTGTAGGGATCCTGCACCGGGCTGCGGATCCATCGGATAATCCGGAAGCGGATTTTGAAGAGCTGCTGCAGCGAATGGGATATATCTGCGGACTGAGCAATCCCTTCAGAGAACTCAGCCTGTTCCCGCATTTCTATGAGCAGGCGTCCTTTGCCCTCGAGAGTTTCATGGAAAGCGATTCCTCTGAAACCATCAGCCGCTTCGGAGAAAACATTCTCCGCTACATGCTCTCCGCCTGCACCGGCACCATGCCGAAGGGCGTCCTGTATCCCGCCGGACTCCTTCGCCTTGTGGAGCATGATCTGCAGAAGGGATCCGACTATGTGCGGACCCTTCGCGTTTATCTCAATAGTGAATGCAACGCCTCCCGCACGGCGGACCAGCTCTATGTCCACCGCAACAGCTTTCTCAAGAGGCTGGAGCGGATCACCCGGATTCTGGAGATGGATCTGGAAGATGCAGATACGAGGCTCCTGCTGCGGATCTGCCTGAAGCTTTTGGAGAGTACGGGCACTTAATTGACAAGCTTATTCGTCAATGCTACAATGCGCTTGTGTGGCATGAAGCCATGCGAAGAATGCCGAAGCATTCGCCGTATGAAATAAAAAATGAGAGGCTCTTCCTGGATGCGAGCATCCGGAATCGCCTCTCATTTTTTATTTCGCATGGCTCAAAGCTTATTCGTACTCTATGATGACCTTTTGGTTTGTAGGATATATAGTGGTTTGCATTATAAATTACCACAACAAATATACGTATTATATGACCTATCCTGTTTTACCAATATCTTTTGGGTCAATAATTGGTCGCCAAATGGTACTTGTTACACGCTCCGGCAAACATTGCATTCAGTTTGTCCTGTATTCTTTTAGATCCATTCCGTCAACCTCTTTCAGGTCTTATCAACAACTTCCCAAAAACCATTTTTGCTTGCGCCATGGCGAATCAGCACGCCCTGTTTCTTAAGGGAAGCCACAAGCCTCTCAACCTGTCGTTCTGTTAATCCCAAGGTGGATGCAAGTACTTTTGCGGTCAATCTCCCATCCTGACGAAGAAGTGCCAGCACTTTCTCCTCATTTGTCCCGACATTTATCCCGACATTTGTCCCGACATTCTGGTGGCTATTCTGCGTTTTGATAATATCCGCCAGCGCATCCCGTATGATCTGAAGCATGAACGTGACAAAGATTGTTGATTCTCCCTCTGTGTTTGATGCATTCAAAGCGGCATAGTATCCATCCTGCTGTTCATGAATCAACGTCTCAACAGGAAGCCATGCGAAAAACGGTTTCCATTTCTGTAATATCAGCGACTGCCACAGTCTGCCGGTTCTGCCATTTCCATCCGCGAAGGGATGAATAAACTCAAACTCATAATGAAAAATACATGATTTCACTAACGGATGCAGCTTGGACTGCTTCAGCCAGGTAAACAGCTGATCTATCAGATCCGGCACATAATTTGCCGGAGTACCGGCATGAATCAGCTGCGTGCCTGCATACACACCGACATTCGTACCCCTGAATACCCCTGCCTCCTTCACAAGGCCATCCATCATGATCCTGTGCGCCAGTAACAGGTTCTTCACACTGTAAGGATCCAATGCGGAAACTCTCTCATAAGCCTCGTAGGCATTCTTAACTTCTCTGATATCCTGAGGCGGTCCCAGTACGCGTTTACCCTCAATAACGTCGCTTACCTGTTCCAGCGTGAGAGTATTCTGCTCAATCGCCAGCGAGGAGTGGATCGACTTGATTCGACTCTCCCTGCGCAGTGTCGGATTAGGATGCAAGGAGTCATAGGTTGCAACAGCGCCGACCTGCTCTCCGATCTCGATCACCAAATTCGTTATTTCTTCTGTCATTGTAAAAGGAGGCTGATAAAACTCACCCATACCTGTATCCCCCTTTTTATATCTTTGACAACAAGTTGATTGTCTGTTTCTTCTTTGTCTCCCTCGCTCTCTCCGTCGCACTGGTCGTTGTGGAGATGATGTACTCAGAGTTCTGCAGGGTTCTTTTGCCCCCACTGCATTGTTTCCTCTTTTTCTTTAACTCTTTATCTTCATCCCATAGAGTAGCAACTTCCTGTATATACAGGATTACTACTGAATCCTTCCATCATCATACCATACATCTCGGCCATTTTGCTAAGCTATCATAGGGATTAGTTTAATCAAACGCCAAATATCTTCACCCACTTTGTATGTTTTCAAACGTTTTCATAAATCTGTTGTTTTACTTGTGGAAGCGAAATACACTCTCGTTTGCAGGAAGCTCTTTAAGCAGCAGCTTGCGATCGAGAATATCCCCGAAGAAGTAGTCGATACTTACTACAAGAATGATGCGCCGCATGATATGTATATTGCGGAGGTACTTGAGATCCTTACTTGAGATGGCGGACTATGCGGCATTCGCTGTATGAAATAAAAAGAGGGGCTGTCGCATTAAGCGAAGGATTCCTTACCGCTTAGTGCGACAGCCTCTCCTGTCGTTTTTTAACCCAGTGTAAAAACTGCGATGCTGTAACCGGGCAGCGTCAGCACACCATTTTCATCCAGCTCCTTCACTGCCGCCTCGCCGCGCAGGTTCATCACGATCAGCAGGTCGCCTTCCGATGCTCCGGCCGCCGATGATCCTCCATCCGCGCCGCTCTCCGCATACCTTCTGAAAAACGCCGCTACATTGTCATCACTGATCGAGTCCGCGCCTTCCGTCCTGCCACGCGCGATCGCCGGAAAAGCATTCCGCACACGGATGACTTCCCTGAACCACGTCCAAAGCGAAAGCCCGTCCTCCCTCTGCGCCTTTGCAGGAGCAAACTTCATCGGCATCTCGTCCATGTCCGGCGGTCCGGCGCACATGTCGGGGTCTTTGGGGTCGTCGCTCCAGTACATCGGGACGCGCTTGTTTTCGTCCTTGCCGGCGCCCTTCATGCCGATCTCCTCGCCGTAATATACAAACGAATTGCCGCTCATGAAAAGACTCATCGCGTACGCCATTTTTGTAACAGGTCCCTCATCCGCGCCGTAATACCCTGCGCTCCTGGCCATATCGTGATTCGTGTAGAACGGCGCGTCGACATAGTCCGGATTCGCGGCGCTGAACGCTTCCTGCGCCAGCAGCATTCCCTTCACGTAATCCGAAGCCTTGTAGTTTCCGCGCACAATATTGGCGATGAACCCCTCGTTTCCGGAAAACGGGAAGTCGAACAGCGAGTCGATACCGCTCTCGTAAAGCTTTGCGATCTCGTTCCGGCCCGTCCACGCTTCTCCGACAAAATAGCAATCAGCCTTAATACTTCTCCCCGCCTCCGTCAGGAACCGCAGGAATTCCACGTTGGCATCCGGATTCCCGTTAATATAGTATGTCACCGCATCCAGCCTGAATCCGTCAACTCCCTTCCCCAGCCAGTATTCGAGGATCGAACGGATCTCGCCTCTTACGGCTTCGCTCGAAAGATTCAGGTCCGGCATTTCCGACCAGAATCTCGCCTCGTAATACCACTCCGTACCTTCCACAGGCGCATACCCGTCAGCAGGCTGCCTGGTGAAATTGTAATAATCGTAATACTTACAGTAGGAAGTGTCAGGCTCCCATCCGGAAGGCAGTTCGTGCAGGTAATCCACCGCCGCCTTGAACCAGGCGTTGTCGTCCGAAGTGTGGTTCAGCACCAGGTCCATATATACACGGATGCCCCGCTCGTGGCATTCCGCAAGTAGCGCTTCATAATCTTCCATCGTGCCAAAAGCCGGATCGATCGCATAGTAATCATCCACATCATACTTGTGGTACGTCGACGACGGGTGTACGGGTGTCAGCCAGATCGCGTCAAACCCCAGATCCTGAATGTAATCCAGCTTGGAGCGAATGCCGTTCAGGTCGCCGATCCCGTCCCCGTTTGAGTCGCAGAACGAGTAGACAAAAATTTCATACGTCGTGCGGTAATCGTCGTCTTTTACTGCTTTCGTGAGATCTTTGTTATAATCCAGCATCTGGACAGAAACAGCAGCTGTCGTTTCGCCGTCCGCCGCCTGTTCAGCGCCGGAAAAAGCGGCGGGCTGCCTGGCAGCCGCCGCCTGATCTGTGTTTTGGCTCTTATTGCATCCGGTCAAGCACAATACCGCGCACAATAACACATATAGTATTCTCTTCATCCTATCAACACCCTAACCATCTTAACCTTTGACCGCTCCTGACATGCCTTCGACATAGAACCTCTGCAG
>ONNQ01000017.1 GCA_900319245.1 uncultured Lachnospiraceae bacterium
TTAACTGGTTTTCGCTAATACGCAATGCGTTATAGAGCATCAGTCAGAAATGACTGGTGCTTTTGTTTTGCCTGAAAAAGGAGGTGATGAGGTATGGCAGGAGGAAGAATAAAGGGAATCACAGTCGAGATCGGCGGCGATACAACAGGTCTTGATAAAGCTTTAAAAGGCGTTAACTCGACGATCAAAACCACACAGTCCTCTCTCAAGGACGTGAATAAGCTCCTGAAACTTGACCCTGCTAATACTAACCTCGTCACCCAGAAGCAGAAGCTCCTGAAAGATGCGGTCAACGCCACAAAGGAAAAGCTGGAAGCGCTGAAAACTGCCCAGGAGCAGGCAAGGCAGCAGCTGGAGAATGGTACACTTGGCCAGGACAAGTACGATGCGCTTCAGAGGGAGATCATCGAGACTGAAGAAGAACTGAGGCGCCTTCAGCAGGAAGCGGAAACAACCAGCTCAGCTCTTTCAAAAATCGATGAGGCCGGAAAAAAGTTCGAGAAAGCTGGAGATGCTATAGCCGGGGCCGGCCGTGCTGTTATGCCCGCATCGGCAGCGGTAGCAGGGCTCGGTGTTGCCGCTGTGAAGACCTCGGCGGATTTTGATTCCGCCATGAGTCAGGTGGCGGCAGTATCCGGAGCGACCGGCGATGACTTTGATGCCCTCCGGGACAAGGCCCGTGAGATGGGATCAAAGACCAAGTTCTCTGCTTCCGAGGCGGCAGATGCCATGAACTACATGGCCATGGCGGGCTGGAAGACAGAGGATATGTTGGGTGGTATCGAAGGCATCATGAACCTTGCTGCAGCATCAGGGGAGGACCTTGCGACCACATCCGATATCGTGACAGATGCATTGACAGCCTTCGGACTGACCGCACAGGACTCCGGTCACTTTGCCGACCTGCTCGCAGCAGCATCGTCAAATGCTAATACGAATGTCTCCATGATGGGTGAGACCTTTAAGTACTGTGCTCCAATCGCTGGTGCTTTGGGTTACTCTGCGGAAGATACAGCTGAGGCGATCGGCCTTATGGCCAATGCCGGTATCAAGTCCTCACAGGCAGGAACTTCCCTCCGCACGATCATGACAAGGCTCCAGGGAGAGCTGGAGCTGTCCGGGGAAGCCCTCGGTGATGTCACGATCCAGACCACAAATGCGGATGGATCCATGAGGGAGTTCTCTGATATCATTGCTGATTGCCGTGGTGCTTTCTCCAAGATGACCGAATCCGAGAAAGCCGCGGCGGCAGAGACGCTGGTCGGCAAGAATGCCATGTCCGGGTTCCTTGCGCTGATGAACGCAGCGCCGGGAGACATTGAGAAACTCGAAACGGCTATCTCCACCTGCTCTGACGAGGTGGACGGATATAGTGGGGCCGCGGAGAAGATGGCAGCGGTCATGCAGGATAACCTGAACGGCCAGCTCACCATCCTGAAATCCCAGCTTGAGGAACTGGCTATTTCATTCGGAGACGCTCTTATGCCGGCGGTCCGGAAGATTGTGACTGTGATCCAGGGGTTCATCGACAAGCTGAACGGCATGAGTGAAGGTCAGAGAAATGCCATTCTCCGTATCGGTCTGTTTGTAGCAGCTTTGGGACCATTCCTCGTGATACTCGGGACATGTATATCTAAAGTTGGTATCGCCATGCAAGGCTTTGTGAAGCTCGCCGGTGTGTTCGGAAAGCTGAAAGTGGCGGTGGGAAGTGCCAATGGAATACTTGGGAAGATAGGCGCAGCGCTGGGCGGAATATCCGCTCCGGTCCTCGCAGTCGTTGCAGTGATCGCAGTCCTTGTGGCTGCGTTTCTCCATTTATGGAGAACAAACGAGGGTTTCCGGGAAGCTATCATCGGGACCTGGGAGAAGATCAAATCCACCATTTCCACATTTGTGGAGGGGATAAAGCAGCGACTTTCCGACATGGGACTTACCTTTGAGAATATCTCAGCCGCGATCCGCATCATCTGGGACGGACTCTGTCAGTTCCTCGGTCCGGTATTTATCGGCGCATTCAATGCCATTGCGGTACACCTTGAGATGATCCTTGGCGTGATTACCGGGATCTTCGATGTGTTCAGCGGCCTGTTTAAAGGAAACTGGGACCTGGTATGGCAGGGCGTCAGCGAGATCTTTTCTTCCATATGGGAAGGCATGAAGGGGATATTTGAGGTCGCACTGAATACGATAAAAGGCATCGCGGAGGTCGTGCTGTCATGGTTCGGGACCACATGGAACGAGGCGTGGACAGCGATTAAGGAGTTCTTCACAGGACTTTGGGATGCACTGGTACTTTTCTTTACCAGTGTGATGGATAGCATCAAAAATACAGTCAGCACTGTGCTCACCGCGATCAGCCAGACATTTACGAATATCTGGAACGCGATTAAGGAGACAGTGACTTCTGTGATCAATGCGATTAAAACTGCCATCACAAACGTGTGGAATGCCATTAAGGAGTTCATCACCTCCACACTGAACAATATCCGTAACACTGCCAGCTCTGTATGGAACAGCATTAAGACTACGATCACTACGATTGTCAATGCGGTCAAAACTACAATCAGTAATGTATGGAATGCCATCAAGTCCACGACTTCCAGTGTGTTTGATGGAATCAAGAGTAAGGCGACATCTACCTGGAATGCGATCAAAACAGCGATCGTAAACCCGGTACAGAAGGCAAGGGATATGGTGAAGGCCGCCATCGACAGGATGCGCTCCTTCTTTAACTTCTCCTGGTCGCTGCCGCACTTAAAGCTCCCGCATGTGAGCATCTGGGGGCACTTCTCCCTGATGCCGCCATCGACACCACACTTCTCGGTAAGCTGGTATAAGGAAGGCGGTATCATGACGAAACCCACCATGTTTGGGATCAACGGGTCTTCCATCATGGCGGGCGGCGAAGCAGGCGCGGAAGCGATCCTCCCGCTGAAGGGATTCTATGATCAGCTATCCTCAATGCTAGATGAGAAGCTGAACGTGGCATGGATGGAGAAATACCTGATGATCATTGCTGACAACTCAAGCCGCGGGATCTACCTGGAGGACGGAACCCTTGTGGGGCATCTTCTTCCGGCGATCGACTCCGGGCTTGCAAAATATAACATGAGAGGGGGGCGTGGGAATCGATGAAGAGCATATTTACAGGCGCGCTGATCGGCGACGAGCACACCCTCCGTGACTGGGGCGCCATCATCACGAACAGTGACGTGATCGGAATGCCGGAACCAAACACGGTTCTTTTGGAAGTACCTGGCAGGAGTGGCAGGCTTGATCTGTCGGAAGTTCTGACCGGAGATGTCACCTACAGCAACAGGGAGATCAAGCTGGAGCTTGCTGCCCAGATGAACAGAGACCGATGGACGGAGACCTGTTTTCACATTTTCAATAAGTTTCATGGCCGAGTCGTCCACGTCTCATTCGACGAGGATCCTGTCCACTTTTATGTCGGGAGGTGCTCCATCACAAGCCCGAAGAGAGTGGCAACCGCGGGAACGATGGTGATCACGATCGACGCTGAACCTTACCGCTATGAGTCTGAGGTGTATGAGGTAACACTCACAGGTGCAGCTAATACACTGTCCGGGACAGTGGAGAACCTGCGGATGCCTGCTGTGCCGAAGGTGACGGTCCCTGGTGCATGCCAGCTTTTTGCCGGCGGGAAAGTTTACGAACTTGCTGCAGGAGAGGATCTCGATGTTCCGGGGCTTGTGTTTGGTCCATATGAGAACGCGATCTCTGTGACTGGAGCTTCTTTTATCACGTTCCGCTTCAGGAGGGGGTGTCTGTAATGTATCTGATCTATCTAGACGGGGAGCTATTCTATGATCCCCGCAGTCCGGATAAAGGGCTAACGGATTTGACCCTGGAGATGGAAGTCAATAAGTCCGGGGCACTGAAGTTCACGATCCCGAAGACGCACCCGCAGATCGATGACCTTAAAAAGATGTATTCCGAACTCTCTGTTTACCAGGACGACGACTGGCTCTACACCGGAAGGGTACTGTCTGACGGATATGATTTCTATGGGAACCGTACTGTTGAGTGCGAGGGAGAGCTTTCTTACCTCCTCGACAGCATCCAGCGATATCACGAGTATCACGACATCAGCGTGAGTGATTATTTCACGGACCTTATCACGAAACACAACAGTGATGTGGATGAGAGAAAGGAGTTCACGGTAGGACAGGTCACGGTGACAGATCCGAATGACAACCTCTACCGTTACAGCACTTACGAAAATACCTGGAAGACGATCGAGGACAGACTGATCTCAAGGCTGGGTGGCTATATCCGCATCCGGCATGAAGACGGGAAGAGGTACATCGATTACATTGAGGACTACGACCACACGAATACACAGGTGATCCGGTTCGGGGAGAACATCCTCGACCTGACACGGGAAGGTGACTGCGACTCTCTGGCGACCGTGATCGTGCCTCTTGGAAAGAGAGATGAGGAGACAGATGAGAGACTCACGATCGCTTCTGTGAATGGAGGGAAGGACTACATTGAGGATACTGATGCGGTCGCTATTTATGGCCGGATCGTAAAGGTCGTGGAGTACGATGACGTGGAACTTCCGGAGAATCTTCTGAGGAAAGGTCAGGAAGTCCTGGATAGGCAGAAGCTCCTCACTACGACGATCGAGATTACAGCAGTCGACCTGCATCTCATCGATGTGGAGATTGAGCGCTGCAAGGTCGGAGACAGTATCCGGGTTGTGTCGGAGCCCCATGGACTGGATGACTACATGGTGATCAAGAAGATCTATTTGGACCTTCTACACCCTGAGAACTCCAGGCTTACACTTGGAGCGACACTCATCACCCTGGCATCATCCATGTCCCGTGGCACGACAGCAGTCCTGACATCACTCTCTGAGAGGTTTACAGCTTTCAAACATGTGGTGACGGATAAGCTGCAGGCAACTGACGCAGACATCGGAGCACTACACGCGCAGGTGGGTGAGATCGATACGCTCCTTGCCCAGAAGGCGGACGTGGTCGACCTGAACGCCACCAATGCCAACGTAGCGGCCCTGCAGGCGGCTGATGCGCGTATTGAGCATTTGGTCGCAGAGAAAGCCGCCATCACGGATCTCAATGCCACGAATGCGAATGTCTCGGCCCTGCAGGCAGCAACGGGCAATATTGAGAACCTTCTCGCGGGCAATGCTGGTGTCGGAACTCTGCAGGCGATCCATCTGACCGGCGACAACATCGTCATCGAGGACGCGACCATTGCCCAAGCTGTGATGGATGACCTTATGGCGGGAAATGTCACTGCGGCGACCATCTATACCGACTTTATTAAGATCGGTTCTCAGGACGAGGCGCTCTCCATCGATGGGGCGACGATCCTCATTAAGGATTCGAATAATACTCCCCGCGTCCAGATCGGTAAGGACGGCCAGGGGAACTTCAACTATTACCTGTGGGATGTATCCGGAAACCTCATCTGGTCCCCGGAAGGTATCACAGCAGACGGTGTACCCGACGGGCTGATCGTTAACAGCATGGTAGCAAATAATGCCGCCATTGATGGATCGAAGCTCAACATCCGGTCTGTGGCAAGGGAGCTGACAGATGATGGTACGCTCTCGGTTGACGCTTCCCGTGTCGTGATGAACGAGACCACGCTGGAAGCAACCTACGAAACAATGAACACTCAGATCGGGGAGAACACGCAGGCCACGCAGACGCTGCAGACCCAGGTCCGGGAGGTCCAGGGACAGATCACGCAGAAGGTGTGGCAGTCGGACATCACGGAAGCTGTGACGCCGCTCGGGGAGAGCATTACGGAACTCAGCGATCAGTACACCTCCCAGCAGCAGACAATAAACGGGATCATCACCCAGATCGGAAACGTACAGACAACGCTCGAGAGCAAGGCGGACGGTTCTACAGTCCAAGCTCTCACGGCAAAGGTCAATACGGTTGAGGAGACGGCTGACGGTATTACCCGGACAGTCTCACAGATCAGCACACAGGTACAGGGAACAGTCACAGACGTGGCTGTTTTTTATGCGCTGAATAATTCTGAGACAGTGCCGCCTTCCGATGATGATCCGGGATGGAGCCTGGAAGCTCCGGAGTGGGTGGACAGTATGTACATGTGGCAAAAGACTGTCACAACCTACGCCAGCGGAAATACAAGGACCTCGTCACCGACGTGCCTTTCCGGCGCGGTCGGCGCTGACGGGGAAGCGGCGGTGCTCCTACGGATCGATTCCAGCCGGGGTACCGTGTTCAAGAACACAGGCGTCACCACAGTCCTTAATGTGACGATCTACTACGGCAGCCAGCGGATCACGACCGGGCAGCAGCTGAGGGCTGTGTTCGGAAATACTGCGAGACTCGAGTGGGAGTGGCTTAGGATGGATGAGGACCGCTATGGCATCATTTCCGCTTCGGACACAAGGCTTTCCGATGGCGGATTTACTTTTGCACTTAGTCCGGAGGATGTGGACGTGAAAGTCACCTTCCGGTGCAGCATGATCATTGATTAAAGGAGGATTCTAATGGCTATAAAAAGTTCAGACCAGATCAGTATTGTCGATCTTACTGACGGTTATTCCGTCATGCTGACAAACGATTCATTTACATTCGCCGGAAGCACTTCAGCAGCAGTGGCGGGAAGTACTACCACCACAGTCATCGCCATGTGCGGCGGAACACAGGTGGCGGCATCTGTGGATAACTCGGCCATCGTTGCGCCGAGCGGTGTCACGACTTCTGTGGACACGGATCCCACACAGCCCACGATCACGATCTCAGTATCGAGCTCTGTGACAACGGGTGGAACGGTGGATATTCCGGTTTCAATTGACAATGGAAGTATCACCATCCATAAGATGTTCACTTTTCAGATCTCTTTCCGCGGACAGACAGGATATAGCGCACAGTGGTATTCGGGAACCGGGATTACAGGAACCTCGACCACGGCGACAGCTTTTCCTGGATCCGGAGTATCGAATGCGCAGGTCGGTGATATGTACCTGAATACAAGTACCATGAATACATATCGGTGCACGGTCGGCGGTGCAGCTACATCTGCCAAGTGGGTGTATGTAGGAAATATCAAGGGACAGACCGGAGACGTGGGCCCCGGAGCTATCTGGTACACCGGTACGGCTATCACAGGGACCAGTACGACGCCGACGGCCTTCTCCAATTCCGGCATCACAGCCGCTAAGGTTGGAGACATGTATCTGAATACCAGCACCTACAATACCTACCGCTGCACAGTGGGTGGGGCTGCTTCTGCAGCGAAATGGGTGTATGTCAGCAACATTAAGGGAGGAAAAGGAGATCAGGGAAACCCCGGAGCAGATGCCATCACCATGACGGTCACAAGCTCCAACGGCACGATCTTCAAAAACACGGCCGTCGTAACAACTCTTACCGCTCATGTATATAAGGCAGGAACAGAGCTGACTGCCTCGCAGATCGCGGCGCTCGGGACCATCAAGTGGTATAAGGACGGATCCTCGACGGCAATGTCCACTACGGGGGCCACGCTCAATATCAGTTCCGGGGACGTCACCAATAAGGCGACCTATATCGCACAGCTGGAGGGATAACTATGGCAGTAAAGGCAAAAGCAGAGATCACGCTCGCAACTATCCGTGATGTGCAGAGCGTTACAAGATACTATCTCCTGCAGAGCTCTACTTCCTCGATGCCTTCAAAGCCGACAACAAATCCGCCAACGGGAAGCTGGGTAAAAACAGAACCCTCCTATACGTCCGGGAGCACCAACAGCCTGTATCTCACAGACCTTACAGTGTTCACGGACAGTTCTTTTTCCTATAGCGATGTATCGCTCTCCAGTTCCTACGAAGCCGCCAAGGCCGCCTACAATAAAGCGGTGGCGGCAGAAGGCAAGGCCAGTACCGCACTTGCCCAGAGTGTGGAGTATATCGTGGGAACGCAGACGGCAGTGACCGGAAACTGGACAGGCGTTTCGATGGATGGAGCTCTCTATGCAGGGAAGACGATCGCCTATAAGCTTCCCTATGCTGGAAGCGGAGAAGCAAGTCTGACCCTGACACTGGCGGATGGAAGTACAACGGCTGCAGCTCCTGTGTATATGAACAACACCAGGGTCACAACACACTATCCACAGTACACCGTTATCAAGATGACCTATGATGGGGCTTCATGGAGAACGGATAATTACTACACGAATAGTGACAGCTATGACCGGCGCCTGCATAACAGCGCAATCAAAGCTGCGGCAGCTGTTACTAAATCCCACCTAATTGCAGGTACGGAAGCTGGCTATAAAAACTTTGCTGCGTCCCTTGTTTTTGATCTCGCATATCCGATCCTCTATGCTTCGGCAGCGATCAGCGCAAATGCCACAGCGAAGACAACCTATGAAGCGTATCCTGAGGTCGTCTTTTCTACGACCGGGGCGATACAGAGCGGAGCAGCAAATAAGATCCTGTGGCTGAAGGGAACCGTGACAGGTAATACCTTCACGATTGCAGAGGGTAACTGGCTCACCACGGTAGTCCCATCAGAGGATGACGGGATGTATTATATTCCTCTTGGTGTTATGTCGAGCACTACAACAGGCTATTTTGCGTCCTCTGACAGGCTCTATGCCTTTGTGGACGGCGCGTTCCAGCCGCTGGACAATGCCTCCAGAAAACTCGCTGAAAAGGCCAGGGAGGAGGTCGCAGATGCGGAGGAAAGGGTCCGTACTTATACGGAGAGCGCAGTCTCACAGAAAGCGGATGAGATCGAGATCTCCATCAGCACGGTGACGGGAACGCTCGCTGCAGGTATCCAGGACTGTCAGGAGAGTATCGCCCAGACTGACGGGGCTCTGACTGATTCAGTGGATACGCTTACGCAGAGGATTTCTGACCAGGAGGATGCGCTGCTTGACTACAAGCATGAGACCAGCACCTATTTCCGTTTTAATACGGATGGACTCAACATCGGAAAGCAGGAAGATGGCGATGAGTCGCCTTACTCCATCAACATCGACAACGAGAAGATGGGCTTTCTGCAGAACGGCGTAGAGATCGCCTACGTGCAGTACAACAAGATGCACATCAACGCGATCGAGGCAATGGACCGGCTCTCTGTTGGTGCAGCAGCCGACGGCGGCTACTTTGACTTTATCTCGACAGAATACGGCATGGGTGTGAAATGGAGGGCTGTGAACCAGTCAAATGGAGCCTCATTGAACATGATGAGAGTGATGGCAAAAAAGGCAGCAGAGTATGAAGCAGTCCGGGATGAGGTCGGAGTGTTCAAGGTGGATTTTGGAGGGGAGGATACATGAGCTTAACAAAGAGGACATACAGTGGCCTGATGTCAACGCTTACCATGACAGGTTCCGTTACAAACGCCACGACGAAGCTGACGATCGTTTACCAGGCGACGAATTCACTGTGGGGTGTGGATGGCACGATCAATGTTTATGTTGACGGGACCAAACAGACCTGCTCGTGGACGACCAATAAAACAGATACTGTGCTGGGCACAACTTACAAGATAAAGATGACCAGTCAGCAGCTGACAATTAATAAGCCCTTTTTCACTTTGAAACTAACAGATTCAGCAGACGGTAGTGAGATCTTTAATGATACCTTTTCATTTTATGAAATTGAGAAAACGCCGACATCTGCGACTACTTCCGGGGGCGTGATGGACGGCGCAACAATGTCAAAGGTGGTGTTTACTACTTCAGGAACGGATGCCACTTACAGTGCGACCTTTTCTCTGGGGAACTATGCAAGTACAGCGACTTCTGCGACTAAGACCATCGAGTATGCGATCCCGATCTCCTGGTGCAACGCGCTTTCAAATGCAACGACAGGACAGGCAAGCGTGACGTGCAGGGTCAAGTATGGAGGAGTGGAATACTCGTCTTTTACCGTGAAACTGACAGTATCAGTGCCGTCAAGTGTTGTGCCGTCGGTCACATCTATAACACTTGCAGATAAAACGGATACTCCGGTCCCGTCTTCCTGGAACATGTTCATCCAGCATAAAAGCGGTGTCAGAATATCAGCGATCACAACGGATGGGGCTTACAGCTCCACGATCAAGTCGATCAAGCTGCAGGTAGGTACGCAGTCCATCTCAATGAACTACTCGGCATCGAACCTCCCGCAGATCGATACCATCACCCAGAGCGGTTCCCTGGCTTGTACGGTGACAGTTACTGACAGCCGTGGAAGGACGGCATCAAAATCGGCAACCGTAACCTTTGTGTCTTATGCAGCGCCGAAGTTTACGAACTGTGTCAGCGAACGGTGTCTGGTAAACGGAGAAGCAGATAACGACGGGACCTACTTTAAGAGTACTACGGCGATCAGCTTCTCAACCTGTAACAACAAGAACTCGATCACACTGACAGTGAAATACAAGAAGACGGATGCGGTGCTTTATGGCAGCGAGACTACGATAACACCTGGAGTCAATACCTGCGGGAACAATGATCTGGATACGGAGTTCTCTTATGATGTGATGTACTCTGTGACGGATCAGTTCTGCACGGTTACCTTCACAGATTATATCTCTACAGCAACTTACCTGATGCATTTCCTTCATGGAGGTAAAGGCGTCGCATTTGGCCAGAAGGCAACAATGGAGAACTATTTGGACTGTGCTTTCAAAGCTCTGTTCAGGGATGATACCTACTTCGTGACCGGAAACGGCGTCCAGGTGAACATCCGGGATATCATCACGATCGGTGCACAGACATTGACCAGCTTTGGGAATGGCTTATTCCTCTGTGCACAGAACGGAAAGATCATCGCGCAGGTACCTTCGATCGGAGCAGACACACCAACTACATTAGGAGAGGGACTGTATTTGAAAGCGAGCGGCGGAAAGATCACGGCGGATACACCGAATCCTTCGATAGGTACCGATACACCGACATCCCTTACAAACGGCCAGTTCCTGTATGCGGATAGCGGAAATATAGGGAGCAGGACAATTGCACTGGCAAATCTCACAAACGGTGTTATCAAGGCAGGAGACTCTATTTCATGCTCCAATATGCAGGTAGGAGGAATGATCGCTAACAGCTCAAAGGATATAACGATCTGTATTCCTGTTGGCAGGGTCATAACAGCTTCATCTGCTGAGATCACCGGTGGGACTTTAACGATCAGAACGGTAGATGGTAATGCATATACAAAAGCAAGCTCGGCCGGAGGTGCATATAGCGGCTTGACACCGGCAAATTTTGATCCGGTAATTACTCTTAATAAAACGACCGGATCTGTCAGGATCAAGTTATATAACAGTACTAAATGGACGACTTCAAATGGTACAGCTATCACAACAAATACACCTGTCAGCGCGACGATTGGTATTACCCTTAAGTTCTCTTAAATACAGTAATCACAGGCATCCTACGGGGTGCCTTTTTTCATGCAAAGGAGGAGCAACATGAAAGAGTTCTGGAACCTTATACAATTTATTTTTACTGCGATCGGGGGATGGCTGGGGTACTTTCTCGGCGGCTGTGATGGCCTGCTCGTGGCACTAGTCGTGTTTGTGACGGTGGATTATCTCACCGGAGTCATGTGTGCCATCGAGGATAAGACGCTTTCCAGCGAGGTGGGCTTTAAAGGCATCTGCAGGAAGGTGATCATCTTCATGCTGGTGGGGATCGGTCACATACTCGACACACAGGTAATCGGTACCGGGAGCGTCCTGCGTACAGCGATTATCTTCTTTTACCTCTCCAATGAGGGCGTGAGTCTTCTGGAGAACGCGGCACACCTGGGACTCCCCATCCCGGAGAAACTCAAGGATGTGTTGGAGCAGCTCCATGACAGGGCTGAGAAGGAGGGAGAGTAATGGCTTACACGAATAGTAAGATGGTGGTCTATACAAAGCTCAGTCCGAATCATTCCGGGCAGAGAACTCATAGCATTGATAGAATCTCGCCCCACTGCGTAGTGGGGCAGGTCTCTGCGGAGAGCCTTGGAAATACATTTTCAAGGAGTTCTTACAAGGCATCTAGTAACTATGGAATCGACCGTGACGGCAGGGTTGGAATGTATGTGGAGGAGAAGAACCGCTCCTGGTGCACGTCCTCCAAGGCCAACGACCAGAGGGCGGTGACGATCGAGTGCGCTTCGGACACCTACAGCCCGTACCGGATGAATGATGCTGTATACCAGACACTCATCAGGCTCTGTGTGGACATCTGCCGGAGGAACGGCAAGAAAAAACTCCTCTGGTTTGGCGACAAAAACAAGACGCTGAGTTATTCTCCGAGATCCGATGAGATGGTCATCACGGTCCACCGGTGGTTTGCAAACAAGTCGTGTCCAGGGGACTGGCTGTATTCCAGGCTTGGAGATCTTGCGAAGAAGGTCACTGAGGAACTGGGAGGAGAGGAAGATGAGACGGAAAAGGATAAAGGGCTGCAGGCAAAAGACCTTGCAGCCCTTTCTTATGAAGAGGTGATCTTGAAGGTCGGGCCGCTCTTTACAGCCGACCAGCAGAAGACAGGAGTCCTTGCATCTTTATCCCTCGCACAATTCATCTTGGAGTCCGGCTATGGAAAGAGTGAGCTGGCACAGGAAGCAAACAACTGCTTCGGAATGAAGAAGTCTCTCTCCGGAAATACCTGGGCAGGATCCGTCTGGGATGGGAAGAGTATCTATACAAAAAAGACTAAGGAGCAGAGAAGTTGGGGTACTGAAACTGTCACTGCACAGTTCCGAAAGTATGCCTGTATTGAAGACTCCATCGCGGATCATTCAGCGTATCTGACCGGAGCGAAAAAGGGCAGTGCGTTGCGGTATGAGGGGCTGAAAGGCTGCGCGGACTACCGAAAGGCGGCGCAGATCGTGAAGTCTGGCGGGTATGCTACCAGTACGGCTTATGTGGACAAGCTCTGCTCCATCATTGAAGAGTGGAAACTCACGCAGTATGACGCGGACACTGCTCCGATGGAAGAAGAGAAGCCTGCAGCAGTAAAACTTCCGTACCTGATCAGAGTCGGTAAGCGAATCGATATCAAGCGGAGTGCGTCTGCTTCTGCTGCGACAGCGAGGAAATGCCCTGTCGGTATCTACACTATCGTGGCGGAGCAGAACGGATACGGAAAGCTGAAATCCGGCGCCGGCTGGGTGAAACTCTCCGAGGTCCGGAAGATGTAAGGGGGAATGATCATGGCTATCACAATGTTTGTACCGGGATTTAAAACGAGCAAGACTGATGAGCGTCACGGTGACGGGATGGTGGTCCACAGCGACACCGGCCACACGCTCGTCATCGACGGTTTCGACGGGGGAGCGCCAACCACGGCGCTAGTCAAGTATCTCAAGCAGCATAACTATAAGGACCTGCATCTTCTGCTGTCCCATCCTCACTACGACCACTATAAAGGTCTCAAAGTGATCATGGCGGACAGCTTTTTTAATATCAAAACGTTCTTCTGCTACGATCCTGATACGATCAAGCACGGCATCGGCAGCAGTGCGAACGGCAGATCTGTTAAGGACGACTATAACAACCTGAATACCTGTATCAATCAGGCGCGAGGGAAAGGCGCGAAGATCGACTATCTGGCCAAGGGCAGGCAGGTAATACTCGGAGACATCGAGTTCAAAGTCTGGAGGAAGCAGCCGACACACTTCACGGAGTACGATGATGGAAACGCCTGGGCTTTCACGAATGACGGGTCCCTCTGCTGCTACTTCCCGAAGCTCAGGTTCCTCACGACAGGGGACGGGCCGAATGAGCTGAAAGAGGCGATTGCTTATTTTGGTGATAAGGTCTACGTACTCAAGGTGCCGCACCACGGTAATAGCTGCTCTATGAGCAACGCGCAGGCAGCGAGGAAGGCCGGATGCGTCATCGCATACGAGACCAACATCGAGTCGAAAGGCCCCGGCACGACCGGCTTTACAGCTTACGGTGCAAGGCGCCTTGTGGAGCAGGGGGTGAAGGTCCTGATGCAGGATACGGACCTGATTATGATCGCGACAGCTGGAAAGCTCACCGTCAGGCAGGGTGGAAAGACCTGGACTTTTGATGTGCCATACGACGGTAAGCCCGCTCAGCTTTATCGTGTCAGGAAGACCTGGCAGAACGTAAGCTCTCAGATCGGGGCTTACAGTATCCTCGCCAATGCCAGGGACGCTGCAGACAAAGCGGGGAGCGCATATGCAGTGTTCGACTGGAATGGGAAGGAGATCTATCGGAAATCAGGACCGAAGGTTCCATACCTTGTCCGGGTGGTGAAGGAGATGGAGATCCGCAAAGGACCTGGGACCAGCTACGGAAAAGCGGACAGGAAATGCCCGACTGGAATTTTCACGATTGTCGAGGTGAAGAACGGCTGGGGAAGGCTCAAGAGCGGTGCCGGGTGGATTTTGCTTAATAAGACAGAGAAGTTGTGATGAAATGAAAAGCCTGTGGACTGTATCGGGATTAGATACGACCCACAGGCTTTTTCGATTCAATGCTGTATTTAGAATATGAGGATAAAAGTAATTTGAGACTTTTTCTTCATGATATAATACTTAATATTATGTGACACTAATTAAAAATACAGTATAAAGTTGAAAGGGACATAAATGGGACTTTGGGACAAGCTAAAGAAATCATTAAGGGATTCAAATGACGATCATGACCAAATAGTGAAACCTGTTCACTTTATTCCTGCTGATGAAGAATCCAAGCTACGAAGATTAAAAAATGCGATGAATGTGATGAAGCGGCGTAATATATATATGGATGAGGATTTCATTAGTATAGCTAAATATATTACAAACGTAAAAAGTACAACACATAGAGAAGTAGAACATGCTTTTCCTGATATTCATAGCACTTCAGTTAGACGGGTATTGTCTGACCTTAGTGATATGGGAATAATATCAAGCAAATTTGAGGATAAAAAGAGAACTGAATTCATAGTGGCCAATATGGAAACGAGAGAAATTGATATTCTTTTTAGATTATTGACTCATCGAGGTGGACAGTACGATTTCAGACTTATAAGATTAGGGGCAAAATTCTCTTCAAATCTAACAGAGAATGATATCGACAACAAAGCAGCTAGAATGCTTTGGGATAAATTTGGAAAAACAGCAGATTATCAAGACGAGAATATAGGCAAATTATTGATTAATGGGAGCGGGATTATTCAGAGAGCGAATGAGAGAGCTTATACTGATTTCATTCAACTATTACTCGCAAAATGTAAACCTACAGGAATTCGATTTGTTTTTATCAGCATGGGGAGGAGCCTCGATCAATATAACGATTTTCCGCAGGTATTAGTTCCATTTATTTCATATCAAGAACAGCTTGAGTATTTGCTTTCTTATTTAGATGAAGAAATAAGAATGCGACGTGAAATTATTGCTAATAGCGGAGCAAAAGACTATTTAGAGTATAATAAGGCCGTATTTAGAGTGGATGAAAAGATATTGCCTTTTATGTTAGTGTTTGATGAGTTAAGCAGCGTTAAAATGACTAAAGCGTTTGTTTCTTCACTAGAGAGCATTTTAATCTATGGAAGTACTTGTGCAGTTTTTATTATTGGTTTTTCAGCATTCAATGGTAGCGCATTGAGGTTGGGAAGGTTAAGACCATTTCTTTATTTTCGTGACTCTAATTGGTGCCTAAATGTCTTTAGTAGCTTTGGGGAAAATGAAGGAGACGGAGGTAGTACATACGATTCCCTTTCAGGAGAAGACTTCGAAAAGGCCTGTGCGGAGCTGTTAAGTCAGAATGGATTTGGTAACATACAATTAACCCCAGAAAGTGGAGATTACGGCGGGGATATACTGGCAGAGAAAGACCAGATTAAATATGTAATTCAGTGTAAAAGATATAGTTCAAGTATTGGGATTTCAGCTGTTCAGGAAGTAATTGCATCCAGAAGTATTTATAAATGCCATGTCGGTGTAGTGATGACCAATAGTCACTTTACCAATGCAGCCATAAGGCTGGCGAATGAGAATAATATTCTTTTATGGGATGGTGACTATTTAAACAAATTGGACGCGAGATTGAAAAATAGAGATTAAGTGAAGAGTAACTATGAATGCCGAGAAAGAGGTGCCGCTTGCGGTGCTTTTTTCTTGGCATGAAAATCAGAATTTGCATTTTCAGATTATCGAGTTTTAGATCTCGTTAATCCTTTTTAGCAAGTGTGTTAAAACTCGCACCGAATAAAAATGCTTTGGACGCGTCTATTTGCCATCATAACGGGGGCAACAGAGGACGTTGCACTATTAGATAATAAGAAAAAACATTAATGGAAGGTGCTCGATGTTCTCCAATTCTGATTTTACACGTCTCAAGCAGTCGCCTTATGGTATCGTCCAGCTCAACCATCACGATGTCACGCTCCACAGTGAACTCACTGGCCACGACTGGATCATCATTTCCTACTATGGCTCATCTGACTGCTATATTCTGCATCGGCATTCCCAGAGAGAACCCTATCACAGACAGAAAGGAAATTACAAATCATTTAATGAAGCATTAGGCTATATTACCAAGCACGAAAAATGGTTCATAAATCACAAAATGTAAGGCTCGCAGTCCGCTGCGGGCTCTTTTTTTATGCTCAAAAAGTTCTCCCAGGCGTTATAAAAATCGGCCCTAAGCAGGCATGGGAAGTCAGAGGGATGGATAAGTTCCCTCGGAAGGGAGAACGAGAAAATGCAAGTGACGAAAATCACAACACCTGCAGAAAAACCCATGCCGACCGCCCGCAGGCTTACAGAGGAGCAGATGTATAACGAGATCAATTATTACCGTGCTGAGAAGATGGCAAAGAAAATGCTCGATAAAGGTCTTATTACCGATGACGAATACGACAGGATCCTGGCGGAATGCCGTAGGATCTTTGTGCCATTTCTGGCCGAGCTGATGTGAGAAATGAGTGGCTATGTGTCTGGTATAGAGCCAATATTGGACTACAAACAGGGGGTGAGACCATGAAATTGATAACAAAAATAGAGCCCACGGCAAGCCGAAAGGCGACAGCGAAGATTCGTGTTGCTGCCTACTGCAGGGTGTCAACCGGAATGGATGAGCAGCTCATCAGCTTGGAGACACAGAAAACACATTACGAGGAGCTGATCGGCTCCAATCCGGAATGGAAGTTTGCCGGCCTGTATTTCGACGAAGGCATCTCTGGTACCAATAAGGAAAAGCGGCCTGCCCTGCAACAGCTGATCGCGGACTGCGAGGCAGGCAAGGTCGACCGGATACTAACAAAGTCACTGAGCCGCTTCGCCAGGAACACCACTGACTGCCTTGAGATGGTCCGGAAGCTCCTGGACCTCGGCGTGACGGTCTTCTTCGAAAAGGAGAACCTCGATACCGGCTCGATGGAATCAGAGCTCATGCTCTCCATCATGAGCAGCCTTGCTGAGAGCGAATCCGTCTCCATTTCACAAAACAGTAAATGGGGCGTTCGGCACCGCTTTGAAAACGGGACCTATAAGATCTCCTACGCGCCTTACGGATACAGCGTAAGCGACGGAGTATTCTCCATTAACGAGAAAGAAGCTGAATGGGTACGCTGGGTTTTCTCGGAGGCGCTGAGCGGAAAGTCTATCACGGCGATCGCCAGGGAACTGAATGAGAAGCAGGTACCTTCCCGGCGCTCAGGGAAATGGACACCCACCACTATTCGGGCGATGCTCACCAACGAGAAGTATATCGGCGATTGCCTCTTCCAGAAGAGCTTTTCAGATTTCCGTTTCCATCGTCGCAAGAACTACGGGGAACGCGATCAGTTCTACGCGGAGGACCATCACGAGGCAATCATCAGCAGGGAGGACTTCGAGGCAGTGGGAAAGCTCATAGAGCAGAGAACAAAGGAGAAGAGCATCAAGAAGGGTGGCAGCCATTACCGGAAAAAGTACCCGTTCAGCAAAAAGATCATTTGTGGTGAATGCGGCTCCGCTTTTAAACGGCATATTAACAACACGGGCTCGATAAGCTATCCGGTCTGGGCCTGCGCCAGGCATCTGGCGGATTCCCGGGGATGCTCAATAAGATCGATCAAAGAGGCCGACCTGGAGTGTGCCTTCACTACGATGATGAACAAACTGATCTTTGCTAAGAAGGAAGTGCTAGATGCGCTGTTTGACGGCATCCGCAGTGAAACGCACAGGACTAACATGCTTAGGATAGATGAGATCGATGCGAAGCTGGAGAAGAACGCAGAACGGCGCGAGATCCTGGTGACGCTCATGACAAGGGGCTATCTTGAACCGGCTCTTTTTACCAGCGAGAGCAATGAGCTTTCTTCAGAAGCTGATGCACTGGCGGAAGAGAAGGAGAAGCTGCTGGGCGTTATAGTTGGAGGCATTCAAAAGACGGAGGCGCTCACCGAGCTGATCCGGTTTGTCGGACACGCGGAGCCGAGTACGGACTTTAATGGTGAGCTGGTCGAGCGGTTCCTTGAGACAGCAACGGTAAGCACAAGGGAAGAGGTTGTCTTCCATCTGAAATGCGGCCTGAGCCTAACAGAAAGGATTAATGTGGAATGAAAAAAGGACTAACACCTTACGGTTATAAGATCGTGAACGGAGGAGCAGTCATAGACGAAGAGGAAGCTGCACAGGTCCGGAAGATCTATGATGGCTATCTTGGCGGGCTTTCCCTGACGGGTGCTGCCAAGGCAGCCGGACTGGAGCTTAAACACAGATCCGTAAGGGTAATGCTGGAGAACAGACGCTACCTCGGTGATGAGTATTATCCTGCCATCATTGATCCTGACACCTTCAGAGCTTTCGAAGCTGAGCGCTTACGCCGAGAAAAAATGCTGGGCAGAGATAAAAAGCAGAAGAAGGCGGCTGAGGCAAAGCCTGCTTCTGTCCGGTTCCGGTTAATAATGCCGGCACGGGAGCTGAGTGATCCTTATAAGCAGGCAGAATACATATACAGCTTAATTGAAAGAGAGGACTGAAATGGCAACAGTAAGACTGATCCCTGCACAGGCAAGAGCAGGCACAAGGAAAAGAACAGAGAGTGCTCCGAAGCTCCGGGTGGCAGCTTACTGCCGAGTCTCGACAGAAAGTGACGAGCAGGCGACAAGCTACGAAGCACAGATCGAGCACTACACCGACTACATTGCTAACCATCCCGGGTGGGAACTGGCAGGCATCTATGCGGACGACGGCATATCCGGTACTAATACCAAAAAGCGTGAGGAGTTCAATCGGCTGATCGACGACTGCATGAACGGTAAAGTGGATTTGGTGGTCACAAAGTCGATATCGAGATTTGCCCGGAACACTCTCGACTGCCTGAAGTACATCCGGCAGCTGAAGGATAAGAACATCCCTGTCTTCTTCGAGAAGGAGGCGATCAATACGATGGACGCCAAGGGAGAGGTCCTGCTCACCATCATGGCTTCCCTTGCACAGCAGGAGAGCCAGAGCCTTTCGCAGAACGTCCGGCTTGGGCTGCAGTACCGATACCAGCAGGGGAAAGTCCAAGTGTGTACAAACCGCTTCCTCGGATACGACAAGGACGAGGAGGGGAACCTGGTCATCAATCCGAAAGAGGCGAAGGTTGTGAAACGCATCTTCCGGGAGTACCTGGAGGGTAAAAGTTACTACGCTATTGGGAAAGGACTGGAAGCTGACGGGATCAGAACGGCAGCGGGCAGCGACTACTGGCTTGCCAGCACGCTCCGGAAGATCTTGATGAACGAGAAGTACATCGGCGACGCACTTTTACAGAAGACAGTCACAACGGACTTCCTGACCAAGAAGCGGGTCGTCAACAAGGGAATTGTCCCACAGTATTATGTTGAGAACAGCCACGAGGCCATCATACCGCGGGAGCTTTTCCTGCAGGTGCAGGAGGAGATGCAGCGCAGGGCCAATTTGGAGACGGGGACCGGAAAGAAGCGAGTCTACAGTGGCAAGTATGCTCTCTCGAACAGAGTCTACTGTTCACATTGTGGGGACATTTTCCGCCGGTCACAGTGGTTCATCAAAGGAGAACGCATCCCGGTCTGGCGCTGCGTCAGCAGGCTGGAAAAGCGGAAAGCCGATGCCAAATGTCCCTCGCGTACGCTTTATGAAACGGAACTTCAGAAAGCGGTCGTGACAGCTATAAACCAGATGATCGCCCAAAAAGATGAGCTTCTCCCCGGAATGAAACTTGCCGTGGAGAATGCGCTCGTAAACAGTAATGCAGAAGAGATCGTCAGGATTGACTCTCAGCTCGAAGCGGTGGGAAAAGAAATGCTGCAGAAGGCAAATGCCAGGCAGAACATCGATGACCTCGCCAGGGAGATCGACGACCTTCATGAAACCAAATTGCGGCTGCAGCTGGAGGATGCAGACCGGACCGGGGTGAGGCAGCGCATGAAAGAGCTCGAGGTCTTTCTGAATGAACAGACCTATCAGGTGACGGACTATGACGAAGGGTTGGCTAGGAAACTGATCGAGAAGATCACGGTATATGATGACCGCCTTGTCTTCGAATTCAGATCCGGCATAGAGACAGAAGTACAGATGTAAACAGAGCCATCATGTAGGCGCTCCTTCGAGGGGCGTCTTTTTTAGTTTGTGGAGTAATAGAGTCATTCTATGATATTATTAATGTGTTAGGATTCTGGGGGGCATGTAATGGTAGATTATAATAACAATAGTTATAAAAAGAGATTTAAATGGGTAAAGATGAATAAAGAAAGATTACAGGGCTTCGTCAAAAAAGCGACTTTGTTCATTTGGCAGAAACTAAAAGAATCAATTTTTTTCGCGGGTATAAAAGCCTTCTTGTTGATATTTGTTTTGATATACATTATTTTTTCCATAAAGCCAGAACAAGCGCATGTTTCAGCTATTATTTCGGAGCTGGGTTATACTGAAGCAATTGCGGACAAGGTTATCCTTAAAGACTATGATTGCGATCATATCGGGTTTTATTGTAAGGATGCTGTCAGAATGAAGGTGTTTCCATTTTTTGAATTTGATGTAATAGGGGTTAATCCTGATTATTACAAAAACACTTACAGTATTAGTATCTATCCAGGGGCCAAAGGATATTCCAGTTTTTCAATACAGGGCCAAACTAGTGATTTGGAGTTTAAAAATGCTTTAATAAGTGACTGGGTGCATTATTCTAGTGATAAAGTAAATATCAATTGTGTGGGAAAACAGTATTTGACAGTCTCTGAAGGGAGAATCATATTCGAATCATCTGATGAAGAAATAATAAGAGAATTTGATACATCAGACTATAGTAAAAAATTAGACCTTTTTTCAATGTATATTGACGGATGTACGGTAGAACCGGACATAAATGGCAGGGATAAGTATTCTATTATACTTTGGAATATTTCTGAAGAACATGCAATAAGGTCTATTTCAACAATGTTAAGACATAATGGTGTGAATATTGAGGCTACAGGTGTCTCCAGCTTAGATTCGACAGTCACTGGAAAGCTCGCGGTTTCTTATACTCCGAATCCCCAAAATTACGATTTAAATATGCAAGACCTCGGGTTGGTTAGTTCTAATTCATCGGAAGATATGCATCTGAAGTGTAGTGTGAAGTATAATGCAGATGATGATTCGTATAAAACAGAAGGTGTACTGTATGGATATATTTCTGAAGGCGAAATCTCAAAAATGACTTTATTTCCTTCATTTAAGACATGGTTTTATTCGAATGCGTATATGACGCCAACCGCTATTATTACTATTGTTTTGACAGCGATTGCTTTATTCAATAAGAAAAAAGAGGATGGCAAAGATTAAATGAAGTAGAAAAGCAAGAAGAAACTGCATAATCATAGTATTTGGACTATGAACGCTGAACCCTCTATCACTTTGAAAAAGCTCTTGATATGTTCCCGAAGCAAAAAAAACGCACAGGCAAAACAGTGGATATGTTCCTCGACAAGAATTGCGTACAGGCACAGGGTATGAGTATTAATCTCATTTTCTCGTGCGGGGTCGAGACCGTCGTATTGCTTACGCAGACAAAGTAAAGGCGTGAAACGAACGAATTGGAATGAAAAGCGCGAACGAAAAGAATAGGAATAAAAAAGGCATCGCCCCGACCGGTTATAACCAGTCGGGGCGATGCCTTTTATGGAGGCGCAGAAATCTGCTGGTATTTATGAATTAAAGAAAATCATGCTTCTCCAGTGTGAGCAGGATATTGCGGCCTTCTTCTGTGCCTTCGATGATCCTGCGTGCGCGCTTACTGTCGCCGATGTTGACAATCTCAACGTCGGTATCCATGTACTCCTTCTCGAGATCTGCGATCACGGGGGTGTTGGAGCGCATGCCAAGGCAGATGAAGCCATAGTCGAAAGGAAGATCGGTGATCGTTCCGTCGGGGAGTTTGACGATGAACTTGTCGTCGCAAACTTCCTGCAGACCGGTTCTTGTCAGCTGGCGGACGTTGTACTTCTTCATCTTGGCCGCTGTGTCGCACTTTGTGACGGGATCAAGGCCGTTTCCGATGACGGGCAGGAAGTCAACGATGGTGCACTCCGCGCCGCGCTCTGTGAAGAATTCCATAACGTCGAGACCGACTGCGCCGCCGCCGATGATGACGACCTTCTGGCCATCCATCTTCTCGGGATACTCTTCTCTGCGCTCGATCATCTTGAGAACGGTAGCGACCTTGCTGCCATCCTTGTCCACGCGGTCATGCAGACCTGCGATGGGAGGAAGAGTGGGGCCGGAACCGGTGGAGTTCACGATGATATCGGGATTGAGGCTCTTGACCATGTCGACAGTCGCTTCGGTTCCCTTGAAGATGAAGAGATTGTGAAGCTTCTGCGCGCGGTGGATCATATACTTGGGGAAATCCGCCAGACGGGTCTTGTCCGGGATCTTGGAGATCTTCACGGAAAGGCCGCCGAGCTCTTTCTCTTTCTCGATCAGGAATGTCGTACATCCAACTTCTGCAGCGGTGCAGGCAGCTTCGAGACCGGCAGTACCGCCGCCGACTACAACTACGTTGCAAGGCTTGTTGACATGGCGCTTCTTGTAATCGTCGCCTGTGTTGACTGCAGGGTTGACTGTGCAGCGGACGGGCTGGTTGAGACCGATACGGTGGCCGGCGCAGCCTACGTTACAGGAAATGCACTTGCGAATGTCATCTTCGTGGCCCATCTCTACCTTGTTGCACCAGTCGGGATCTGCGATCAGGCCGCGGCCCATACCGATGAGGTCTGCGTCGCCTCTGGCCAGGATCTCTTCCGCAACCTTGGGATCACGGATGTTGCCCATTGTGATGCAGGGCTTTCCGTATTTCTCCTTGACAGCCTTAGCCATGTAGGATCTCCAGCCATCGGGCAGGTAGTTGGCGTCGATCTGGAACTGGATCGACTGGTTCAGACCTGCGGATACGTCGAATACGTCGACTTCTTTTTCAAAATACTGCAGATACTCGAGGGTATCTTCCAGTGTGTTGCCGCCTTCTACGAACTCATCTGCGCTGATACGGACGAAGATCGGGAAGAAAGGACCAACCTGCTTACGAACTTCTTCGATAACCAGCTTTGCGAAACGAGCGCGGTTCTCAGGACTTCCGCCGAACTCATCGGTTCTCTTGTTCA
This sequence comes from uncultured Lachnospiraceae bacterium, assembly GCA_900319245.1. Lineage (GTDB taxonomy): Bacteria > Bacillota > Clostridia > Lachnospirales > Lachnospiraceae > CAG-791. Next base: position 23,566 of record ONNQ01000017.1, read on the forward strand.
TGACAGGAGAAAGGAACTGGCTGATCAGATAGGAGTGACCGCAGTGGATCTCGACGCAGTCAAAGCCTGCGATCTGTGCGCGCTTAGCAGCTTCGCCGTACTTCTTGACGATCTTGTAGATCTCTTCTTTCTCAAGAGGGCACGGAATCTCGCCGCCTTCCTTGGAAGGAACATCGGAAGAAGAAACGGGCTGCATGCCGATTCTTGTGGAAACAGCGGAAGCGCCGGCGTGGTTGATCTGGATACCGATGCAGGCGCCGTGCTTGTGAACCTTCTCGCAAAGAAGGAACAGACGGGGAATATAATTATCCTGGTCGATTCTCAGCTGTGTAGTACCATTCGATCCCTGCGGAGAATAAACGCTTGCGTTCTCAACCATCAGAAGTCCGGTGCCGCCTTTTGCGCGAAGCTCATAGTAATTGATGTGCAAAAAGCTCATCTCACCGGTCTGCTCACCGTAGTTGGTTCCCATAGGAGTCATCATGATACGGTTTTTCATTGTCATTCTGCGAACCGTGAAAGGCTCAAAAATGTGTGGATAATTGCTTTTCATTGATCTGATTCTCCCTAAATATTCAGTATGATTGATCGGTCTGATATAGTGGCCGCGGAAAAGAGTATACAAAATACATCTCCGGCCATCTGATTAGGAAGCGGAAACGAAAGCTGCTGAATGCTAACATCAGCAAACAGGAGAGAAGGGCAGTTCTTATCCTGTTCGCTGATGCAGCTTGCTGAAATGGAATGTTTTATTAAGCTAATTGTAACGCATGAGCATCAATAGGGTCTAATAAAAAATATGTGTGCGATTGATACGTTTTGCGTATCAATCGCACACATGCATCAGCAAAGATAAAGAGAATCAGAAAATCGAACGTTCAATACCCGTTCTCATCCCGATAATCCTGCACGAAATTGATAAATCTCGATACGGCGGGGATCTGATACTTGCCAGCCAGATATCCCATATATACAGTGTGATAGAACTGCTGGGAAGGAATCAGATGGCGGATACTTAGATTGGGCCTGTGAATGGTCTCGACATCCGCGACCAGCGCGATCCCGAATCCTTCCGCTGCAAGAGAGGCAATTCCGTTCTCGTCCGGCGACTCACATATAATATGAGGATTGAGGCCGTAGCGGCGGAAAAAATTGCGGGAATACTTACCAAGTCCTGACGTGTGGTCGTATCCAAGAAGCGGATAATGATTGAGCGTGGAGGCGTTGATGTAGGTCTGCTGTTCCAGCTCGTGCCCCTTGGGCATGATCACTACCATTTCCTGTTTCATGAGCGGGATGAAACGAATGGAGATCTCATTGACGTCCTTGGCGCCGAATATAATGTCGTATTTGCCGTTTTTAAGCCCCACAATATTCTGCGAAGATATATCCTGATAGAAATTAAACGTAATGCCTTCGTTTCCCTCTTTGCTCACGAACGCTTTTACAGCCTGCGGAATAAATTTGGTCGAAAGGGGCGACACATAGGCAATGGATATCTCGCCGCCGCTGCAGGCGAGCTGGTGCATCTTGCGCTCTGCGATCGCGATATCGTCCAGGATCTTCTCGGTGTGCTCCAGGAAGATCTGTCCGGCCTTGGTCAGGGCGACGTTTCGCCCGACCCTCTCGAACAGTACGATCCCCAATTCGTTTTCCAAAGAAGAGATTGCTCTGCTGAGCGATGGCTGAGAGATGCTCAGATTGTCGGCGGCCTTGTTAAAATGCTGTGTTTTGGCAGCCTGATAAAAGTATTCCAGCTGGCTTAAAGTCATGTTAATAATCTCCTATGTAAATGATGAAATCTTACATATACTATTATATATAATGCGTCTGTGAAATGATAGCATAAACGCATTGATTTGATATGTTTTTGGTATTTGATTGTATGAATAGGACTCTCTATAATTTTAGGTATAAGGAGCGGTTGTTAATGAATTAACAATTGCGAAGAGTGCTTTTTAAAACCGCTGAAATGGAAGAAAAAGCTGATCAATTCGGGGATACGGGGCAGGTATCACCGGATCCGGGGGATGGCGATGAAACGCAGCTTGTAAACCCGGAAGACAAAGAGCAGACATACATCGCGGAATCAGTGACAGTATGATTGTTCTTACATCAATGTTATGCGTTTCGGATAGGAGAGAAAATGGCAGAAAGACTTACAGGACATACCGAATTGATTGGACTTATGGCTTATCCGATCAGACATTCCAGTTCTCCGGCAATGCACAACGAGGCGTTTGCGTATCTCGGACTGGACTATGCATATCTTGCATTTGAAGTTGACAACAGCACTCTGGAAGACGCAGTAAAGGGCATCCGTGCTCTGAAACTTGTCGGCGCCAACGTTTCTATGCCCAACAAGACTGTTGTAGGCAAATATCTGGACAAACTTTCTCCTGCCGCTGAGCTGGTAGGTGCTGTCAACACGATCGTCAATAGAGACGGCGTTCTGGAAGGACATATCACCGATGGTATCGGATATATGGAATCCCTTCGCGACTATGACATCGACGTCATCGGCAAGAAGATGACCATCGTCGGTGCCGGCGGCGCTGCTACAGCAATCGAGATCCAGGCTGCCCTGGACGGCGTTGCAGAGATTTCTATCTTCAACATCAAGGACAAATTCTATGAAGTCGGCGAAGAGACCGTTCGCAAGATCAACGAGAAGACAAACTGCAAGGCGAAGATGTTTGATCTGGCTGACAAAGACGCGCTTCGCAGAGAGATCGCAGACAGCTATCTTCTTGCAAACGCAACCGGCATGGGCATGAAGCCTCTCGAAGGCAAGACATGGCTCCCCGATGCATCCTATCTCCGCCCCGACCTGATCGTTACCGATACCGTTTACGCACCCGCTGAGACTGAGTTCCTTCGCATTGCAAAGGAAGTCGGCTGCAAGCACATGAACGGCTTCGGCATGATGCTCTTCCAGGGCGCTGCAGGCTTCAAGATGTGGACCGGCCACGATATGCCGATCGAGCACATGAAAGAAGTCCTTGGCATTCGTTACGGCGAATAATCTGCATTATTTATCAAAATAAAGAGGTATTATAATTATGCAAACGCAATCTAAAGCTAAGTATTATCCCACTGCCTTTGTTATGTATCTGACCTACTTCATTCATGGTATCGGCGCAGCTGTCCTTGGACAGCAGGCGATCAAGGAAGTTCTGGTCGCACAGTGGGGTTATTCTGATATCGCTGCCAACATCGGCGTTGTTACAATGGTATCCGCAGCACTCGGCCTTGGCCGTCTGATCACCCTTCCCTTCGCAGGCCCTATGTCCGATAAACTCGGCAGAAAGATCTGTACTCTGATCGGTACGATCTGCTACGCAGGTTTCTTCCTGGGTCTGGCATTCTCCCCCAGCATGGGCGTTGCATACGCAGCGGCAATCCTGGGCGGTGTCGCAAACTCCTTCCTGGATTGCGGCGTTATCCCTGAGGAAGTTGAGATCATGTCTCCCCGCACAGGTCTTGCGACCATGGGCACAAAGCTCTTCATCGCAGGCGGACAGAAAGTCCTCCCTCTGCTCGTTGGCTTCATCGTAGGTACCGTTGGACTTGAGTCCGCGCACACCCACACAGTTCTGTACGGACTTGCTATCGCGATTGTCGCAATCGGCGTCGTTTCCTTCCTGCTTCCCAGCATCAGCGCGGACAATGCGTCTGCAGCACAGAAGAGCGGCAAGAAGACTTCCCTGATCGAAGACATCAAGAGCGCGAAGTGGTCGATCGAGAGCTTGGCTCTGATCATCATCGGCTTCACCTGCACAGCAACATTCCAGCTGTGGCTCAACTGCGCACAGACATTCGCAAAGGATGTCGTTGGCGTAGCAGATCCCTCCGGCATGCAGTCCCTGTACGCAAACGGCACGATCCTTGCGATCATCCTGACCGCTGTCTTCACCATGAAGATCAAATCCGTCCGTTTCCTGTTCATCTACCCTGCAGTATCTCTGGCAGCACTGATCCTGGTAAACATCATGCGCACAGAGTCCATGTGCAACATCGGCGCATTCCTTCTGGGCTTCTTCGCAGCAGGCGGCGTACTGCAGCTGGCAACAGCCACTGTTAACGACCTCTTCCCTAAATTCAAGGGAACCATTACTTCGATCATCATGATCGCATCCTCTCTTTCCAACTACACGATCCTTTCTGCAGCCGGAAAGATGAGCGCACCTGCTGTTATGATGATGAACATCGTGATCACAGCAATCGGCGTTGCACTCGCTTTGTTTGTAAACGTCCGTTATGGCACACTGCTCAAAAAGGCAGAGGAATAATCACTGACTTCAACATGTACATGTAAATGGAGGCTATTATGGCAAATATCATTGAAGTTCGCGGCGTTAAGATCGGCGAAGGAATTCCGAAGATCATTGTCCCCATCGTAGGCGTGACCAAGGAAGAGATCCTGCAGGCAGCTGCTTCTTTTAAAGGCGTTCGTCTTGACATTGTCGAGTGGCGCGTAGACTGGTTCGAAGGCGTTTTCGATTTCGCTAAGGTAGAGGATGTTCTGAAGGACCTGCGTCCCGCACTGGGAGACACTCCGATCCTGTTCACATTCCGTACCTCCAAAGAGGGTGGCGAAAAGGCCATCGAAGCAGAAGCATATGCAGAGCTCAACATCAAGGCTGCACAGACCGGTCTGGTTGACATGGTTGACGTAGAAGCGTTCACCGGCGATGAGATCGTCAAGAAGATCATTGCAGGCGCGCACGCAGCAGGCGTCAAGGTCGTTGCTTCCAACCACGATTTTGGCAAGACGCCTGAGAAGGATGACATCGTCGGCAGACTGCGCAAGATGCAGGAGCTGGGCGCAGATATCCCCAAGATCGCTGTTATGCCCAGAAATAAGAAGGACGTGCTGGTACTTCTTTCCGCAACCGAAGAGATGGCTACCGAGTATGCAGATCGTCCGATCATCACAATGTCCATGGCAGGAACAGGCCTCATCAGCCGCCTGTGCGGAGAGGTCTTTGGCAGCTCCTGCACATTCGGCGCAGTAGGAAAAGCTTCTGCACCCGGACAGATGAACGCTGCGGATCTGGATACAGTACTGAATCTGATCCACGGAAGCCTTTAATTGGGCAAGCGCAATATGATATAAGAACCAGGAAGACAGGCAGGCATGGCAGAGAATTCTGTATGTTTGTTGTGGCAGGCAGTGCGGATGGCAGTGCCTGCCGCCTTCTTGTATTTAGAAGGTTCCTGATCCGAGCTGGAAAGGGGGAAGATTCAGTTGAAAAAAATCGTGTTTTGGATCGATGAATATCTCGAAGAGTTTGTGATGACGATCCTCCTGATCCTCATGGCGCTGATCATGGGCGTACAGGTTCTTTCACGCTATGTTTTCGGAATGTCCTTGTCCTGGTCGGAAGAGATCACCAGATATCTCTTTATCTGGTCTGCATTCATCAGTGTCAGTCTTTGTACGAAGAAGTGTATCTCGATCAAAATCGACCAGTTCATTAAGATGTTCTCAAAGCGCGGAAGAGCGGCTTTTAAGATCACAAATCTCACCATTGAGTTTATATTCTTTGTGTATCTGGTGCCCTACGCATACAGGTACCTGATCACAACGATTGAAAGCGGACAGGTCAGTCCCGCATGCGGCATCCCGATGTATTACATTCAGTCTGCGCCGCTGATCTGTTTTGTGCTCTGTGCTTTCCGCATCGTTGAAAGATGGTTTCTTGAATGGCACAATTTCCTTCACAATGAAGAGCTGAAGAGATGGCCTTCCCGAGTCCATCCGGACAAAGAAGAGGAGGGCTGAGTATGTCACCAATTGTTGTATTTGTTTTATTTGTTGTTTGCTTGATGATCGCAATTCCGGTTTCGATCACGCTCGGAATCGTTGCGGTGCTCCCCGGCGCCTTTGATCCGTCCTTTACGGCAAGCGCCAGCTATGTCATCCGTTCTATGGTAGGCGGCATCGACAGTTTCCCGCTCCTTGCGGTGCCGATGTTTGTTCTGGCCGGCATCCTGATGGCGAGAGGACAGATTTCCAAGAAGCTGTTCGACGTCTTCTCCTATTTCCTTGGAAAGAGGACGGCCGGCATCCCCTGCGCGGTCATCATTACGTGTTTGTTCTATGGCGCGATTTCCGGTTCCGCACCGGCAACCGTTGCGGCAGTAGGAAGTATGACAATCCCGCTCCTTATCGAGATGGGATATGACAAGGTATTCTCCACGGCGATCGTCGCGGTGGCAGGCGGCCTTGGCGTCATCATTCCGCCCAGTATTCCCTTCATTATGTACGCAATGGCTTCCGGCGCATCCGTCGGCGAGCTGTTCCTTGCAGGTATTGTGCCGGGCATTCTGATCGGTGTGCTGCTCATGGCGTATGCTTACGTGCACTGCAAGATCCACGGAGAGGATCGCGAGAAGATTGACAGCAAGATCAGTGAGCTGCACGAAAAGGGATTTTTCAAGGTGTTCCGCGAGAGCTTCTTCGCAATCCTGAGCCCTGTCATCGTCCTTGGCTGCATTTATACGGGCATTGCGTCTCCCACTGAGGCAGCAGTCATTTCGGTCTTTTACTCTCTGTTTATCAGTATGGTCGTCTACAAGACATTGCATGTAAGAGACCTCTGGGCGATCATGGTCGAGGCCATGAAGACCTATGCGCCAATCATGTTCATCCTGGCAGCGTCTACGGCGTTCTCACGTGTTTTGACACTGATGCAGGTGCCCCAGATGGTCAGCGCCTTCATTCTGGAGAACTTCACCAACAAGGTCCTCCTGCTGCTGGTCATCAACATATTCCTGCTGATCGTAGGTATGGTTATGGACACCACGCCGGCCATCCTGATCCTTACGCCAATCCTTCTTCCGATCGTATCGGCAGTCGGCATAAATCCGATCCACTTTGGCGTCGTCATGGTCGTCAATCTGGCCATCGGATTTGTGACACCTCCGATCGGCGTCAACCTGTTCGTTGCTAGTTCGCTGACAGAAGTGCCGGTCATGGACATCGCCCGCAAGGCAATGCCGATGATCGCGATGTTCCTGGCGGCTCTGCTCCTGATCACTTATATTCCTGCGATCAGTCTTGCTCTGCTCGGGTAAAGGGGGAAAGTATGATGGAACACAAAGAACGAACGAGAAGAAATCACATAAATAGTAGTCTTAAGATCAGTACTTTTAAGATGAGAAACCATGAGGGGTACTTGAAACAGATCGTCCTCGCCGTCTTGGCGCTGGCATTTGCTGCTGTTATGACAGGATGCGGTAAGGCAGGCAAGGAGGGCGGCCAGACCTATGCATGGCCGCTCGGCACGTCCAGTCCGGAAGACACGGTCACGCAGATCTATGCGGAGCGCTTTGCGGAGGAAGTGGATCGTCTCAGCGGCGGAGAGATGCGGATTCAGGTCTATCCCAATAGTATTCTGGGTGGTGACAGAGAGCTGCTGGAGTCCTGCAAGGACGGCGATATTCCGTTTGTCGTGCAGAACACAGCGCCCCAGGTCACGTTTTTGCCGGATATCGCGGTATTCGATATGCCGTGTCTGTTTGACAGCATTGAAGATGTGCGCACGCATATCGACAATGAGAAGTTTATGAACCAGATCCAGCAGGTCTACAAGAGCGGCGGCTATGAGCTGCTTGGCTATGCGGACCAGGGATTCCGTGTCATGTCGACCAACAAAGAGGTGTACACCGTCGAAGACTTCAAGGGCCAGAAGATCAGGACCATGGAGAATCCGTATCACCTGCGCTTCTGGAAGGCGCTGGGAGCCAATCCCACGCCCATGACCTTCTCCGAGGTTTATATCGGTCTGCAGCAGGGCACGATTGACGCGCAGGAAAACCCCTATGAGGTCATTGTGTCCAACCGTCTCTTTGAGCAGCAGGACTTCGTTATTCAGACCAACCACCTGCCGCACCTGATCTCACTGATCGTTAGCAGCGAGTTCATGGACGGTTTGTCTGCGGACCAGCAGGCGATTATTCGCAAGGCCGCGGAGACAGCCAAGGTGGAAGCCAGAGCGCAGTCAGACGCGAGAATCGATTCGAGGATCGCGACCATCGAAGAGAGCGGCACAAGGATTATCACGCTTGACGACGAGAATATGAGCGTGATCCGCCAGAAGTGCATTCCGGTCTATGAGGCGATCGAAGAGGTTGTCTCTGCCGACTTGATCGAAGCATATTGCGGTGAGAAGCTCGAAGTGATCCGGGCGAATGCCAAAACATCGACTGTCGATTAAGTACGAACTATATCCGATTTACAGGAAAGACGCCCGACGCTTGCAGTCGGGCGTCTTTTTGGGTATGCTTGTCAGTATCATATGAAAAGCCAAACAATGCAGGAGACATAGATACTATGATGATAATAGGAATTTTGCTCATACTCTGCCTGGCGGTCGGCGCCGCAGCGCTGATCCACACGCTTATGATCCCGGTACAGAAATCGGATTATAAACCGCGGCAGGGAGATCCCAGGGCGGAAGAATATGCTGCGAAACTGTCCCAAATGGTACAGTATGACACAACCTCCTATGCGTTCACGGACCAGAGGGAGACCTTCCTGGGCTACCACAAAGTGCTGGAGGGGCTGTTCCCCTTGGTACACAGCCGCCTGGAGAAAATAGAGATTGACGGAAGCCTTCTCTATCATTTCAAGGGGCGCTCCAGCCAAAAGCCGATTGTGCTGATGGGGCACCAGGACGTGGTACCGGTCTCGGGCGAGTGGGAAAAGCCCCCCTTTAGCGGCGAGATCGTTGACGGAAAGGTCTACGGGAGAGGTTCCGTAGATACGAAGTGTTCCTGCATGGCCTTTTTCCAGGCGGCGGAAGAGCTTCTGGCAGAAGGATATGTGCCCGAACAGGACGTATGGCTCTCCACATCCTGTACGGAGGAGTGGGGCGGCCCCGGCTGTCCGGCGCTCGTCGAGGAGCTTATAAGAAGAGGCGTGAAGCCTTGGCTTGTCTGCGACGAAGGCGGCGGCATTTATACCGACCCCATGATGGGTATTCGGGGCAATTTTGCCATGATCGGCGTAGCGGAGAAGGGACGCGCGAATGTGAAGTTTACCGCGAAGGGAAAGGGCGGCCACGCAAGTACGCCGCAGAAGAATTCGCCCATCGCAAGGCTGGCCGCCTTTGTATGCGACGTGGAAAAGCATTGTCCTTTCAAAAGCGTAATGGAACCGGAGACCCGGGCCATGCTGGAGGCGCTGGCCCCCTCTGCGTCCTTCCCGATCCGTCTGATCCTGGAGAATCTGTGGCTGTTCCGCCGTCCCATCGAGTGGTTTACGCCTGCGATCAACGGACAGGCAGCAGCCATGCTGCGGACGACGATCACATTTACAATGGCGTCGGGCTCCAATGCCTGCAACGTCATGCCCAGAGAGGCCTCGGTCGGCGCCAATATGCGTTTCATCCATCACCAGGATATGGAGGAGAGTCTTGCAGTCATAGAGAAGATCGCCCGCAAGTACGACCTGGAAATGGAGGTCATGCAGGGCGGTCCCTGCTCCAAGATGATCGATATCCACGGAGACGTCTACCGATATGTGGCCGATACGGTCGCCAAGACGTTTTCCGGCTGTGTCAGCAGCCCCTATGTACTGACAGCGGCTACGGACGCGACCTTCTATGAGAAAATCTGCGACAACTGCATCCGCTTTGCGCCGATTGTGTACGGCCAGGAGGAGAAAAAGGGAATTCACGGCGTCAATGAGGCGCTCCGCTACGACTGCTTGCCCGGTGCAGTGGACTTCTATAAGAATCTGATCCGGGACAACCATTAATTATCTGATTCGGAACAAGCATTATGTCTTGATTGCGGCTATTGGGTTCGAAGCCTTTGCAGGCGGTTTGTCTTATCCGTCTTATTCGGTCCTGAGCGCGATGACAGGATCCTTCTTGGACGCCGAGCTGGACGGGATCAGTCCGCCGATCATAGTCAGCAGGGTCGCGATGGCGATGAGCACCAGCGCCGCCGGAAGTCCCAGAACGGCCGTGATGTCGTCGATCTGCGTGACTTTGTGGATAATCTGGTTGATCGGGAAGAGCAAGAGCCTCGTCACAACGACGCCGATGATACCCGACAGGAGTCCGATGATGCAGGTCTCCGCATTGAAGATAGAGGAAATGTTGCGCTTGGACGCGCCGATCGCGCGCAGGATACCGATTTCCTTGGTCCTCTCCAGGACGGAGATATAGGTGATAATACCGATCATGATCGAGGATACGATCAGGGAGATCGAGACGAACGCGATGAGCACGTAGGTGACCGCATTGACGATGGTTTCCACAGATCCCATCAGAATACCGGTGATATCCGTATACTGCAGCTTCTGCTCCTCCTTGGCGTTGTCGTTGTAGGCCGTGAGGAAGTCCGTAAAGCGGTTCTTGGACTCGAAGTCGTTGAAGTAGAAGGAGATGCCGGTCGGATCTTCTACGTCCTGGTAGCCCAGCTTTAACAGATTTCCTTTGTAGGAGGTGTCCTCCCCTGTGATCATGGCCTCCATGATCCTCGACAGCTCGTCCTCGTCCTTGTTGAACTGGAAGGCCTCCGCGAACTTATCAGTGTCAAAAGACAGAAGGTCCTCGCCGCTGCTAAAGAGATTGGAGAGCGGTGCCATGGCCTCGGCCAGCGCTTCGCCGGTTCCCTTGGCGACCAGAAGGGCCATGTATTCTTTGGCCAGGTTGTAGCCCTCTTCAAACAGTTCGGAACTGTGATCGACAACTGTTGCATTGATCGCGTCGTCGACAGGAGGAAGATCCGCTACAGGCACCATATTGTTGGCGTCCGGTTTCAGGCTTCCGTAGTAGTTGTCGAAGGCGTCCTCGATGATCGCAGTCGCGTTGCCGGCATCCAGCGAGATCTTGTCAATGCCGCTGAGCATCTCGCCGATCTTGTCTTCGCTGATGGCCTGCTGCTTGTACATATCCAGATAGGCCAGCGTCAGATACTTGGTTGTGGTGACGTCGCCGCCCTCCTCAAACTGTTTGGTGATCTGGCTCTTTAAAAGGACCTTCTGAGAATCTTCGATGCCTTCCATCTTGTCAATGATGGCGTCTGCCTCTGCTTTATTGGAGGCGTTCTGCAGATCGTCGATGGTGCTCTGGATTGAATTGGAGGCGGCCTGCGCGGCGGCTGCGACGCCCTGCGCGACCAGTGTATCTTCCATGCCCTCGATGGCGGTGATCGTCGCGGAGACGTCCAAACTGCCGGGCTCGGTAGCCGGTGCGCTCTCGTTGGTCAGGCCCTGGCCGGATCCCGTATTCTCTGTGACGACAATGGTGTCCTTGAGGCGCTGCGCGGTCTCTTCGTCAAGGCCCAGGGAATCGATGATGATCTCTGCCTCGCCGCGGGTTTTGGCACGGGACAGGCTCTCTGTCACCCGCTCGATTAACGCTTTGACCGTCTGACGGACCTGGGGTTCCACGGCCGCTTCTGTCCGCTGCGTAATGGCCTCTTTCTGGCTCTCCAGAATGGACACAACAGCGGATACGTCGGGATTGGTCTCAGGCGCGGTGGAATCGTTGACCGTAATGGTGGCGATTTTCTGATACCCCTCTATGATGCCCTTGGCAAAGGCGGAATCGGCTTCAGTCACGGCCTTGACCATCTGCTGGGTCACTTCGTCAATACTCTCTACAACGCTCTGGGAGGAGTTCATGACGATGTCCTGCATGGCGCTGGGGTCCATATTGAGGCTGCCGGCGTCCATATTGACGACGAAAGCTTCCGCCAGAAGGTCCTCGTCGATGGTGATCATATCCTGAAAGTCGAGGTCGCTCTTGTCCTCTTCGTCATCGAACGCATTGCCGGAGAAGACGTCGTAGTCCGGGTCCCTGAGCTGCGCCTTGACGATCTCGGAGGAGGCCGCTTTGTCCATGACATAGGAGGTCAGGGAAGGCAGATACAGAACGCCGGTGCTGGAACTGGAGCTGGAGCCCTTTTCTCTGGGCTTATAGATGATCGCCGTGATCTTTAAAGGCTCCGCGTTCTCATACACTTCATGCATGTATTCGTCGTCTTCCGACATATCCTCATAGAGCTCGTATTCCTCGTTGTACTTGTACTTGGAGGACGGATCGATCAGCTTGAATTCTCTGCCCAGAAGCTCGTCGTAGGAGATGGTCATCGGCTCGTTGCGCACAGTGATCTCTTCGCCCATGTACAGGTTTTTGACAATGTCCCGCAGCTCCTTGGTGTCTCGAAAGCCCAGAGAGTAGAGGAGCAGGTCCGAAATCTGATTGGGATCATTGACGGAGACGGCGAGCTCATTGTACTTTTCCGGCCACTTGCCGTAGGCGACCGTGTATTCTTCCTTCATGCGGTCGGGCTCGATCATCTCTGAGAAGGTCGTCATACCGCCGGAGCCGGTGTTGGCCATCAAGGACGCCATCATATTGCCCTGCTGGTCGAGACTGCTGTTGGGATGGATCTGGGCCAGGTTGTCCGCGGCGTCGATTGTGTAGATGACGGGCGTCACGGAGTAAATATATTTGATCATGCGGACGTCGTCCTGATACTCTTCGGGATGGTCGTCCAGATAATGCATGAAGCTCTTCAGATCGTTGTTGGAAATCGAGTCCGTAAACGAGGTGATGTATTGCTGCTCCCGCAAAAAATGCCCTTCTGACTTATTCTGCGCCTCCGCCTGCATGGACAAGATCGTGCTGGCCAGGTCGCCCGCTTCCGCATTGATGGTAAGCGGGTAGCTGTTCATGGTCTCTTCCTGAATCTGGTCGATATAATTCTGAAAGCCTGTGGACAGGGCCAGGATCAGCGCAATGCCGATGATACCGATGGAACCCGCGAACGAGGTCAGGAAGGTGCGCCCCTTCTTGGTCAAAAGATTGTTAAGGCTAAGGCCAAAGGACGTCGCCAGGGACATGGACGCCTTGCCCAGATTTTTGTGGACGGCAGGTTCCTCGCTCTCAATCGTGAGAGGGTTGGTATCGCTGGTGATCTTTCCGTCCTTGAGGCGCACAATGCGGTTGGCGTACTCCTCGGCAAGCTCGGGGTTGTGGGTGACCATGACGACCAGGCGGTCAGCGGCCACTTCTTTGAGAAGGTCCATGACCTGTACGGACGTCTTGGTATCCAGCGCGCCGGTGGGCTCGTCCGCCAAAAGGATCTTGGGGTCGTTGACGAGCGCTCTCGCGATCGCGACACGCTGCATCTGGCCGCCGGACATCTGGTTGGGCCGCTTGTGGGACTGATCCTTGAGGCCGACCTTTTCCAGCGCATCCAGCGCCATCTGTTTTCTATGCGCGCTGGAGATACCGCCGATCGTGAGCGCCAGTTCGACATTCTGCAGAACGGTCTGGTGCGGGATCAGGTTGTAGGACTGAAAGACGAATCCGACTGTGTGATTGCGGTAGGAATCCCAGTCCCGGTCCTTGTATTTTTTGGTAGAGACGCCGTTGATGATCAGATCGCCGGTGTCGTAGCGGTCCAGTCCGCCGATGATATTGAGGAGCGTAGTCTTTCCCGAGCCGCTGGGACCGAGGATGGCCACGAACTCGTTGTCCCGCAGGTTGAGCGAGACGTCGTCAAGGGCGGTCTGCTCAAACCCGCCGGTGACGTATTTCTTATTAATATTCTTGAGCTGCAGCATAGAGCCTCCGAAATACGGGATTATATAAAGAAACGTACAATAATAAATGCAGTGTAAGAAAAATGGTTTGCTTTGCTTATCCTATCTATTTGATACAGTAAAATCAAGCGACAATCAAGGCAATCTGTCTCTTTCGCGATGGGTTCCGGAGAAAATATGAGGCAGATCGCTATTCCCTGCAAGTTGAAAAGTGCTATAATAGAATTCCATTGTAGCATGTTTTGGCAAAATAGAAACCAGATCGAAAACCAGATCTATAGCAGAAAGAAAGGAAGCTGAGACGATGATCACCAAAAGGATCAGCATTCTTATAGCAGTGCTCCTGTTGAGCGTTTCCGGCCTGCCTGTACACGCCGCGCCCACAGTCAAGAACACGACGCAGACCAGCACAGCCGGGGCTGACAAAGAGCGCGCCCAGAAGAGGATCTACACGGCAGAGGAACTGTGCTGCATGGCGCAGTACTATTATAAAAGGACCAGCAAGACCGGGTATTATCCGCCGGAGACTTCCTATAAGAAACTGAAAGATGGAAGCTATCAGATCGTTCTTCGCGAGCTGATCAGCAGGGGAAAGGAAAAGAAGAAATACAAGAATTACGCCCGCTATACCATGCAGGGCGATGGCAGCGGCAAGGATGAAAAGAGCGGCAAGAAAATAGACCTAACGCGGTACAGTAAAGTCTATACGCCGGAGGAGCTCTGCAAACTGGCACAGGACTATTACTATCGCACCTACGATTTTTATCCCCCGAATGCGGACTACACGGCCAACAAGGATGGCACGTATACGATCTGCCTCTATGAGGAGATCAATGATGACGAGGGCACGGCGCACAATGCGACCTGCGGCTGGCTCACGGTGAACGTCTGCGGCGTGGGACAGGACGACCTGATGCTCACGGCCGTCGACATTAATCCCTGAGAATATGGATCATTTTAAAACGCGCGATCAGGTAAGGACACTGACCGCGCGTTTTCTTTATCCCATAATTTGACAAAGGACCCTCTCATGCGCTTAGGAGAGCTGCCCGCTTTCAAGCGCGTCCACGACTTCATTAAGAGAACTGAATACGCCGGCGCACATATCGCGCGTCGCCTGATCGGGCTGTACGTCGTTGGGAATCATGATCGGTGCGCATCCCGCTCTGTAGGCGGAGAGGATTCCGTTGGGACTGTCCTCGAGGACAAAGCATTCCGCCGGCTTTTTGCCGATCATCGCCGCGACCCTGAGATAGCTCTCCGGATCGGGCTTGCTGTGGACAACTTCGTCGCCGCACAAAGAAGCGGCAAAATAGTGCCCCAGTCCCGAGCTCTGCAGGTTGTTGTCGACGACTCTGCGCTCTGAGCCGCTGGCGATCCCGAGGCGATATCCCTTCTCCTCCAGATAGGGCAGGATGACGTCCAGTCCCGGCCTCGCCGGCAGCTTTGTTTTTACGAGCTCTGCGACCCGGTCAAAACTCTGCCTGATAAACTTTCTCGCGTCTACCTCTTCCGGAAGGAATCGCGCTGCCGCCCTGACAATGTCCTCGCCGCTGCTTCCCATCAGCGCCAGATGCATTTCCGGGGGCACTTCGAAGCCGTATTGCGCGCGCGCAATATCGTCATAGGCGTTATCATAAATGGACTGGGTGTCAAACATCAGTCCGTCCATATCAAATATCACAGCGGTTTTCTTCATAGCAGGCTTCTTTCATTATTTTGACACGGCTTCAGGGGATGGAATCTTCCGGGAAGCGGCCTCAGGTAAACCTGGGCATGTAGTCTCCATGGGCGGCGATCAGCTCGTCTACCATCTTCTTGATGGTGTCGATATCCAGCTCGCTTCCGGTATGAGGATCCAGCATCGCAGCCTGGTACACATTGGCCAGCTTGTGGGTGTGGGCCGCCTCGACAGTGAGGAGCTGCACATTGATGTCGAGCATATTCATCGCGGCGCACTGGACCGGCAGCGGTCCGACGTGGCAGGGATGGATGCCGTTGCCGTTCACGAGGCAGGGCACTTCGACGCAGGCTTCCTCGGGCAGGTTGGAGATCAGATGCCCTGTGTTGAGGACATTGCCGCCGATCTGGTAGGGCGTGTTGGCCACGATGGACTCCATGATATGGGACGCGTATTCCCTGGAGCGCTCGTGGGTCTTGACGCCGGTCTCGAGGAGTTCCTGGTACTCCTTCTTCCAGGACTCGATCTGGTTGATGCAGCGGCGGGGGTATTCATCCAGCGGAATGTTGTAGCGGTCGATGAGCTCGGGATAGCGGCTCTTAATATAAAATCCGTTGTACTCTGCATTGTGCTCGCTGGACTCTGTTACATAGTAGCCGAAATTGCGGATATAGTCAAAGCGCACCTTGTCCTTGAAATCGGGCTCCGCCATCTTAGCCTCGACGCGGGCTTTGATCTCGGGATAGAGATCGTTGCCGTCCTTGTCCTGGATTTTCAGAAGCCACGCCATGTGGTTGATACCGGCGATCAGTTCCTTGCGGCCCTCCAGCTTGTCCTCGAGGCCGACGCTGGTCAGAAGATCCTTGGAGCAGACCTGCACGCTGTGGCACAGACCGACGGTCTTGACGCCGGTATAGCGCTGCATATAGCCGGACAGCATAGCCATGGGATTGGTGTAGTTGAGAAGGAGCGCGTCCGGGCAGACCTCCTCCATATCCCTGGCAAAATCCTCCATGACCGGAATGGTGCGGAGCGCACGCATGATGCCGCCGATGCCCAGCGTATCGGCGATGGTCTGACGAAGGCCGTATTTCTTAGGAATCTCGAAGTCGATGATGGTTGCGGGATCGTATCCGCCGACCTGGATCGCGTTGACGACAAATGTGGCGCCGCGGAGCGCTGCCTTTCTGTTCTCAACGCCCAGATAGCACTCGATCTTTCCATAGCCGCCGAGGACCTTGCGCATGGCTTCCAGGATTGTGCGGCTCTCCTCCAGCCTCGTTCCATCGATATCATACAGGGCGAACACGCTGTCCCGGAGCGCTTCACTGCACATGCAGTCGCCGATGACATTTCTTGCAAAAACGGTGCTTCCGGCACCCATAAATGTGATCTTCATACAGATCCCCTCCTTGGTAAATCCAATATTTACTGATTAATAGTCTAGCAAATGCGGTCGGGTGGATACATAGCATAATGCTTCGCAAAAATGCCATGATGCGTTAGGCGTACAAGTATGGTAAAATATAGGCGTTGTTAGAGAACCAAACAGGAGGATCTTTAGTACCATGGATGCAAGAAAACAGGAGGTCAGATACACAACAGAAACCACACTCGGCCTTGACGAATACAAGAAATATGTGCGCACGATGCAGGGAAGCCAGCTCAAGAACAATATCATTGCGGCGGCTGCATGTATTTGGCTCATTGTGGCCGGCATTTTTAATATTTATCATGCCAAAACAATGCTGGGCGTATTCATGATCGTCGTAGGCGTCGGTGCGCCGATTCTGGTGCGTGTTGGTGCCAACAACCAGTCCGAGCGCGATTTTGAAAAGATCAAAGAGGCAGGCGGCGCCCACTTCCGCGTCCGCTTCTATGATGACCACTTCGAGACCCAGAACGATACGTCCCACGGCGTACACGAGTACAGTAAGCTCTACAAGGTGGTGGAGACCGAGGAGGACTTCTATATGGAGATCGAGAGAGGACACTCTGTCATCATTCAGAAGAAGAACTGCAGTGATGAGCTGATCGCGTTTTTGCGCACGCTGAAATAAAAAGGATATAGTCAGGATCTTTTTGTGCCGGCCCCATACAGAACGAGGCCGGCACTTACTTATAAGATAAAAAGATAAGGAGGAAACAACAAATGGGGTATATGGAACGCTATAAGGAGTGGATCGAAAGGCTTCCGGAGGAAGATCCTATGCGGGAGGAACTCATCGCGATCGAGGGAAACGACGCGGAGATCAAGGACCGCTTTTATAAGGAGATCGAATTTGGAACAGCGGGCCTGCGCGGCATCTGCGGCGCCGGCACCAATCGCATGAACACGTTGACGGTTGGCCGCGCGACCCAGGGTATTGCCAACTATATCCTTTCGTCCGGAGAGAATCCCGCCAGAGGATTTGCAATCGCCTATGACTGCCGCTATCATTCCCAGGAGTTCGCGGCGCTGGCAGCCGAGATTCTGGCCGGAAACGGGATCAAAGTCTATCTGTTCCCGTCCCTTCGCCCTACGCCGGAGCTCTCTTTTACCATCCGGAGCTTTGCGGCGCTCGGCGGCATCAACCTGACAGCCAGCCACAATCCCAAGGAGTACAACGGATACAAGGTCTATTGGATGGACGGCGCGCAGATTTCCGGCGAGGTGTCGGACGGCATGCTGAAGGAAATCCTGGCCCTGGATCTCTTTGACGACTTTAAGAGGATGCCTATGCAGGACGCGCTCGATGAGAGAAAGGTGCGGATGCTGGGCGAGGAGATGGATCTGGCCTATCTGGACTATGTCATGTCCATGCGGCAGAGAGAGGACGAGGAGCTGGATCTGACCATTCCGATCGTCTATACGCCCCTCAACGGCGCGGGCAGCATTCCGATGCAGCAGCTGGCCGCGGAACTTGGCTATGAGAACTTTGTCATCGTGCCGGAGCAGAAGGATCCCGACCCGGAGTTTACAACTGTGGGCTATCCCAATCCGGAGGATCCCAAGGCCTTTGCCCTGGCGGAGGAGCTGGGCCGCAAGGTCGGCGCGGAAGTCCTGATCGCGACGGACCCCGACAGCGACAGAATGGCGGTCGAGATCGCTGATGAGAAGGGCGGCTATACGCCGCTAAACGGCAACCAGACAGGCGCGCTCCTCATTGCGTATATGGCGCAGAGCATGAAAGAGAAGGGGACCCTTCCTGAGAATGCGGCCATGATCAAATCCATTGTCACCGGCAACTTCGGGCGCGCGATCTGCGAACACTACGGGATCAAGGTCTTCGAAGCGCTGACAGGATTTAAGAATATCTGCGGCGTGATCCCCAAGGCGGAGGAGCTCGGCTACACCTATTTCTTTGGATATGAGGAGAGCATCGGATGCGCGCCGGGCGAGGAAGTACGCGATAAGGACGGAATCTGCGCCGCGATGCTGATTATGGAAATGGCGGCCTGGTGCCGCAAGAACGGCAGGTCTGTCAAGGACTATCTGGATTCTCTCTATCGCAAGTTCGGCTACTATGTGGAGGACCAGGTCTCCTTTGTGCTGAGCGGGGTGGAAGGCGCAAAGAGAATCGGGCGCATCATGGACGTCTTCCGCGGCAAGAAGCCGGAAGCCTTTGGCCGCTTCCAGGTCGACAAGTGCATCGACTATCTGCACGGCTATGACGGAATTCCCGCGTCCAACGTGCTCATTTTCTATATGAAAGACGGCTGCTGGTTCGCCATGAGACCGTCGGGAACAGAGCCCAAGATCAAGTTCTACTATTACGCCAAGGACACAGACCGCGACGAGGCGGCGGCCCAGGTGCGGGATATGAGAGCGGCTGTGGATCAGCTGGTGGAGAGTATTGAATAAACCGTTGCATGCAGAAAGCCCCCGCTCGGCCGAGCGGGGGCGTATTATATGCAGATTCTATTGTCAGTCCGCCTGCCTGTAGAGCGCCCTCTGCAGATCCTTGTAGGAGGTGGAGGAGGCAATTCTTTCAAGGAGCTCTCCGTCCTGGCTGATGGTGATGATCTCGTCGTAGACGCGGACCAGTACGTTGTCGTTGCCGTCGATATTGTCCGGGATACCCAGCAGGAAGATGACGCGGATATCGCTGTCTCTGTGCCGGATCGGCTTCGGGAAGACGCCGATGGCCAGGACGATCCGGTCGCCTGCGTGCTGGATCGCGTGAGGAAGGGCAATGGCGTTGTCGAATACCATCGTGCCCATTTTTTCCCTCTCCTCCATGCGCTCCTTGAATCCGTCGTCGACGAGTCCGTCATAGGTGAGTTTATCGATGATCACCTCGAGCGCTTTTTCATAGTGCGTCTCTTTGTCAAAATAGAAGAACTGTTCCTGGTCCAGGAAGCCCGCCATGACAAACCAGTTGCTGTCCAGTGTAGGAGATTCCAGCTGGTCCCAGTAGCGCGCCTTTTCGATCTTTCTGCGCAGCTCCTGCTCGTTGAAGACCTCGTTGATCTGAATGACAGGGCGGTGGCACTTGCAGGTAAGCGGGATCGTCGTCAGGATCAGATCGAACTCGTCCAGCTTGTTCGTGGAGACGTCTTCCGACGCCAGCATTGTGAGCGATGAAGAGGTGTCTACGATGCGGCGAAGCTGCATCTCCACCAGGCGGCAGGTGATCCGGCCGGTGGTATAGACGGCTGCAATACTGAATTTCTTCTCCATGCGGAGCTGGCTCTCCGCCAGCATGACGCCAAAGTAGGTGGCGAGGAAAGCCTGCTCATCCTCTGTGATGGTGAGATTGTATTCTCTGGCGATCACGCCGCAGGCCACGCCCGCCATCTCGAAGGCCAGCGGATACTTTTCACGGATATCTTCCCGCATGGGATTGGGAAGCTTGATCCCGAAGCGCATGCGGTTGATCATGAACATCAGATGATAGAGAAACTCCTCTGTGAAGTCGCCCATTTCGATACTGAGATTGAGATCAATGCGAATCTGTTCTGTAATCTTGGGAAGGAGAGGCCTGATCGATTCGTCAAGTTCGATGGAGCGCATACCCTGCACGTCCGAGGGCGTCCGCATGCCGATCACGGGAAGCAGCGCAAACAGCTTTTCCTCGATCGGAAGCTCGATGGCAAGAAACTTGCCGATCTGATCTACAATTTCATTGACCATTTCAAATTCCGGCCTTGCGGTCAGATCATAGGCCTTATCAGAAATCTTGCCAAAATAATGGCCGGTCAGAAAGCGGTCCAGCATCAGGATGATAAAGCGGCGGAAATTGGCCTTGGCTTTGTCCTCGAGATGCCTCTTCGTATATACGTCATTGATCAGATCGTCAATCTCCTTATCAAGGGGGAAGGTGCCGTAAATCTGGTCGTAATTATTCTCCAGAACGTAGCGGCGGATGTCGAATTCATTGCCGTAGAGCGAGATGCCCTGGCTGGTCTTGCCGGGAATCTGTAGGCCGTATTCCTCCAGTTCTGTGCGAAGCTTCTTGAGATCACCGGTGAGGGTTGTCCTGCCGATGGACATCTCATAGGCCAGATCGTCGATGAGAAGCGGCATTTCCGCCCGCATGAGCTTTCCGAACATGTAATCCATCCGGTTGCGGGGGGAGTTTAAGAATTCATCTGCCTCGGATAATTCAGACAATATGTTCTTGAACATTTCGGCGTCAAAAACGCGCAGGGTGTAACGCCCCTGAAATCCCTCGATCAGCGCACAGCCGTTCAGCGTCTGATTGAGCTGTTTGATATCGTTTCGAATGGTACGATCGCTGACCTTGAGCTTTGCTGCCATGTTGTTGACGGACATGGTTTGCGTATTGTGAAACAGATGCAGCAGATTTGCCAGACGATTGTCGCTAAAAAGACTCTTCATGAACACCCGTCCTTTCTCTGTAGTGTTAGATACCGTTAATTCTACATATATCATTATACACGATTTTGAAGATTTGAAACGGCGGTCTATTTCCGTGCGATTGCAAATCACCGACCTAACAGGAATCAATTTATTGGTATTATAGACAATGCAAGGAGTTTTACATTATAATAGTTTCAGCGATTTAACGTATTTACCGCCACTTTTTGGGTAAAAGGAGGAAAAGGAATTATGGTTTCTTGGAAAAATTTGGATACACTGGCTTCTTACAAAAAGTTGATGGCGCTCAAGGGACGCATCAACCTGGTAGAAGTGATGTCCGGTGAAAATGGCGCGAAGCGCGTTGCAGAGTATAACGTTCCCATGGCTTGCGGACTCAAATACAACTATGCTGCGAAACTCGTTGATGATGAAGTTCTCTCTGTCCTTCAGGAGCTCGCGGATGAGGCACAGCTCACAGAGAAATATAAAGAGCTGTACAACGGCGCAGTGATCAACACAGGCGAGAAGCGTCTGGTTCTGCACCAGCTCTGCCGCGGACAGCAGGGCGACGACGTCATTTATGACGGCGTCAACAAGAGAGAGTTCTATGTCTCCCAGCAGAAGAAAGCGGCTGATTTTGCCAATAAGGTACATGCAGGCGAGATCACCAATGATAAGGGCGAGACATTTACCACTGTCGTACAGATCGGTATCGGCGGCAGCGATCTCGGTCCCCGCGCTCTGTATCTGGCGCTCGAGAACTGGGCGAAGCAGAATGGCAAGCAGAAGATGGAAGCCAGATTCATCAGCAACGTCGATCCCGATGACGCAGCAGCCGTTCTGAAGTCCATCGACGTATCCCGTTCCCTGTTCATCGTTGTTTCCAAGTCCGGAACAACCCTGGAGACCCTGACCAACGAGTCCTTCGTCAGAGATGCCCTCAAGAATGCAGGCGTAGATCCTTCCAAGCACATGCTCGCTGTTACCAGTGAGACCTCTCCGCTTGCAAAGAGCGCAGATTTCCTGGAAGCGTTCTTCATGGATGACTTCATCGGCGGCCGTTATTCCTCTTCCTCCTGCGTTGGCGCGGTGGTTCTGTCTCTGGCTTTTGGCCCCGAAGTCTTCGCAGCGATCATGGACGGCGCGGCAGAGTCCGACAAGCTGGCTAAGGATCCCGATATCAAGAAGAACGCAGCACTCCTGGATGCGCTGATCGGCGTCTATGAGAGAAATGCGCTCGGCTATCTGTGCACAGCCGTTCTGCCTTATTCCCAGGCGCTCAACCGCTTCCCTGCACACCTGCAGCAGCTGGATATGGAATCCAACGGCAAGTCCGTCAACCGCTTCGGCGAGCCCGTCAACTATTCCACAGGTCCGGTCATCTTCGGTGAGCCCGGAACCAACGGACAGCACTCTTTCTATCAGCTGCTTCACCAGGGCACAGATATTGTCCCCATGCAGTTCGTAGGATTCAAAGAGAACCAGGCAGGCATGGATGTTGTCATCCAGGGCAGCACCAGCCAGAAGAAGCTCTGCGCAAACGTTGTTGCACAGATCATGGCTTTCGCATGCGGCAAGGACGATGAGAACCCCAACAAGGCGTTCGCAGGCGGACGTCCCTCCAGCATCATCGCCGGCGAGCAGCTGACGCCTTATTCTCTCGGCGCGCTCCTTGCGCACTTCGAGAACAAGGTTATGTTCCAGGGCTTTGTATGGAACGTCAACAGCTTTGACCAGGAAGGCGTACAGCTCGGCAAGCTCCTTGCAAAGCGCGTTCTGGCACATGACACAGACGGCGCTCTGAAGGCCTATGCGGAAATGTTTGAAATCTGATCCGTCTTACACATAATTGGCGGAGCGGACCATCACTGGTAAAGTAAACAGGCCCCCACTCTTTTCGAGCGGGGGCTGTTTTTGTGCCATTTAGCGCACTAATGCGTTATAATAGTAGGGTAAGTGAGCCTTTAAGGAAGGAGACATCTATGTTCATCGGAGTCAATGGCATACAGCTTTTTTATACGAAGACCGGTCAAGGAAGACCGCTGCTCATGGTCCATGGAAACGGGGAGGATCACACGATCTTTGACGAGGCGATCGATGTGTTGAAAGAGCACTATACGTGCTATGCGGTCGATTCCCGCGGGCACGGAAAGAGCAGCCCCTGCAGGGAGTTCCACTATAAGGATATGGCAGCGGATATGATCGCCTTTATGACGGAACTGGACCTTACAGACGTTGCCTTTTACGGATTCTCGGACGGAGGGATCATTGGTCTTTTGGCCGCCATGCATTCGGCCAGAATCACGCATCTGATCGTGAGCGGCGCCAATATCAGCACAAAGGGATGCAAACTCAGTTTCCGGCTGCTCCTAAGGGGCATGAGCATCGGGAAACGTGATCCCATGATCGAACTCATGCAGAAGGAGCCGGACATCGATCCCGCACAGCTGTCCGCCATTCGCGTGCCGACCCTGGTGCTTGCGGGCAGTAAGGATCTGATCCGCGAGTCGGAGACCAGGCTGATCGCGGAGAGCATTCCCGGCGCGCGTCTCAGGATCCTCAAGGGTGAGAAGCACGGAAGCTACATTGTGCACAGCACCAAGATCGCTGCGATCATAGAGGAAGAGCTGAAGAGAGCTTGATGAAGGCTCCTAAAGAGCTGAAGAGAGCCTGACGAGGGCTCCTATTTTGCCATGGCCGGCACAAGAGGCCGGCTTGGGATGCCCGCATTGGGGGAGGGCGCTATGATATCGCAAATCCGAATTGAAACAATGGACCAGCTCACGGAGCTGGTGGCGGAGCAGCAGTACAGGCCGGAACTGAAGCGCTATAGAGATCTCCATATTTATCGCGGAGAGAGCAATGCGGGCTATACGCTGTCCACGAGTCTACAGAGAAACTGCAAAGGGCTGAGTCGGCAGCTGGAGCTTCCCATGCTTCACAATTTTACCAAGTACGCGGTGTTGGAGGAGCCCATGATCGACGGCAATGTCTGGAAGCAGATGATCGTCGGCCAGCATCACGGGTTCCCGACCCGGCTTTTGGACTGGTCGTTCTCGCCGCTCATGGCGCTTCATTTTGCAGCGACAGAGTCGAATCTGGACCGGATGGAGGCGCATGACTCGGTGGTATGGCGGATCGACGTGCACGAACTCCACGACCGGCTGCCCGCCAAATACCAGCAGATCATGGACAAGTATGGGACCACTGTATTCTCCGTCGATATGCTGCGGGAGGCCTGCGCGTCGCTGGAACAGTATGACGCCGACATGGGCGAGAACAATATGCTGGTCATCGAGCCGCCGTCTTTGGACCGGCGGATCATCAGCCAGTATTCGTTTTTCTCCGTTGTGCCGATGGGCATGAAGAATATAGAACAGTTTTTGGATGTCAATACCGACAAAACAGCGCGGTTTGTGATTGCCAAGGAGCTGCGGTGGCAAGTCAGAGATTTTCTGGATCACCAGAACATCACGGAGCGAATGGTGTATCCGGGCCTGGACGGGCTATCCCAATGGCTTGGGCGGCACTACTATGTGCGTGAATAACGTAAAAGGGTAAAGAACAGATCTAATTATGTAATAGCTTCAACAGGGAGGGGAGAGTGAAAAATCACTCTGATGAGCTGATTTTTCACTCACAAGGTTTGAGACGAAGCGCCTCAAACCTTGCAGATCGCATCGGAGAAACCGCATTCGCGGCTTTCTCCTCGCGTGTCTCAGCGCAAAGCGCTTCGACAGGGAGGTATAAAGTGAAAATTGTATTGCAGAACCTGACCAAGCGGTATCCCAACCGCAACAAAAAGATCAAGGAGGACGTGATCGCCGTCAACAATTTCAATTTTGAAATTCCGGACGGCAAGCTGATCGGCCTTCTGGGACCTTCCGGATGCGGAAAGAGTACGACGCTCAACATGATCTGCGGACTGGAGAAGCCATCGGACGGCAAGATCTTTTTTGGAGACGACGACGTCACAGATCTGCCCCCGGAGAACAGAGGCGTGGGAATGGTGTTCCAGAGCTATGCCCTCTATCCGCATCTGACGGTATTGCAAAATATCATGTTCCCCATGGAGAATCTCAAGGGGAAGGATAAGATGACAAAAGAAGCCATGCGGGCCAGGGCTGAGGAAGCGGCCAGAATGGTGCAGATCGACCAGCTCCTTGAGAGAAAGCCCAGCGAGCTATCCGGCGGCCAGCAGCAGCGCGTCGCCATCGCCAGAGCCCTGGTCAAGGTGCCGAGAGTCCTCCTGCTCGACGAGCCTCTTTCCAACCTTGACGCCCGTCTGAGACTGCAGACGAGAGAGGAGATCAAAAGGATCCAGAGAGAGACAGGGGTAACCACTGTATTCGTCACGCATGATCAGGAAGAGGCCATGAGTATCTCCGATCTGATCGTAGTGATGGAGGCAGGCGTTGTACAGCAGATTGCAAAGCCCCAGATCGTCTATGAAGATCCCATCAATCTTTTCGTCGCCAAATTCCTGGGAACGCCTCCGATCAACGTCTTTGAAGGAGAAGTCAGGGGCGGGATCGTCTATATTGGAGAAGACGCGGGCATCAAGGCGGAGCCTGACAGCAGCTGGAAAGATGGCGCACCGGATGCGGCGCCCGGCGTGGCTTTACAAGACGGACCCGTCACGATCGGCATCCGGCCGGAAGGGTTTGATCCCGAGAAGGACGGAGAGCTGCGCTGCGGCCTTACCGCCGTGGAGGTGATGGGCAGAGACACCAGCATTGTGGCGACAAACGCCCACGCCGCAAACGGCTCGATCCGCACCATCGTCAGCACGGAGGAGCTTGCGGAGGTGAGCGGAGAGACCGTGAATTTCCGGATCAAACCGGCAAGGATCTATCTCTTCGATCATGAGACCGGCACCAGAGTGCGCTGCACATTCAAGCCTCTTCACTAAGTAAGGAGGATGCCATGGATAAGAATAATTCCAAAGCCTGGCTGTATCTGCTCCCGGCGATGATCTTTTTGGGCGTCTTCATGATCTATCCGCTGTTTGACGTCATGATCTATTCCGTGGAGGAAGGATACAACTCGGCCTCCCAGACCTATTTTGGCATAGGCCCTTATAACTACAACTACGTGCTGCGGGATCCCTATTTCCTGCAGGCCCTCAAGAACACGTTTATCCTGGTCGTGATCACAGTGCCGCTCTCGACGGGAATCGCGCTCCTCATTTCGGTGGGCCTCAACTCCATCGTAAAGCTGCGTGACTTCTTCCAGACGGTATTCTTCCTGCCGTACGTGACTAACACGCTGGCGGTCGGTCTGGTCTTCATGATCCTCTTCAAGAAGACGCCCTATTCCGATGGATTTGCCAACCTCCTGATCACGGCTGTGGGCGGCACCGCGGTGGACTTCATCGACGGTCCCTACTGGGCCAAGATGTTCGTCATGTGCTTTTACACAGTGTGGGTCGTTCTTCCCTTTAAGATCCTGATCCTCACGAGCGCGCTGGCCAGCGTCAATCCCGATTATTACAAGGCGGCACGCGTGGACGGCACATCCAGACTCCGCATTTTCACAAGGATCACGCTGCCTATGATCTCGCCCATGATCTTTTACCTCGTGATCACGGGCTTCATCGGCGCCTTCAAGGCCTATAGCGACGTGGTCGCGATTTTTGGCACGGACCTGAACGCGGCGGGCATGAATACCATCGTCGGTTACGTCTACGACATGCTCTACGGCGACAGCGGCGGCTATCCGTCCTTTGCAGCGGCAGCCGCGCTCATCCTGTTCGCGATCGTACTGACCATCACGTGTATCAATTTGCTGATCAGCAAAAAGAACACGCATTACGCGTAAGAAAGGAGGAATCTTCATGCATCAAAATACAGATTTCTCCGCCATTGAGAAACAGGCGCAGAGAAACGAGCGGATCCGCAAGGTTTTGACCTATGTGCTTCTCACTTTCTGGGCAATCATCGTCCTGTTCCCCTTCTACTGGATGATCCTGACGTCGGTGAAGAGCTACAGTGCCTACAACTCGGAATATATCCCCAAGCTGTATACGCTGTCGCCGACCCTGCAGAACTATTTGGACGCGTTTACAGCGGTCTCTCTGGGCAGGTACTTCCTCAATACCCTGATCTTCACCGTTGTGACGACGGCACTGATGATGGTTGTGACGGTGTTCGCGGCCTTCGCGTTCGCAAGACTCAAATTTAAGGGCAAGGACCTTTTGTTCACCCTGTTCCTGTCCCTGATGATGATCCCCAACGAGCTGGTCATCATCACCAATTTCGTGACCATCACCAATGCAGGGCTGCGCAACAGCTACATGGGCCTGATCCTGCCTTCTGTGACGTCGGTCTTCTATATCTATCTGCTCAAGGAGAATTTTGAACAGATTCCGGAGGAACTCTACAAGGCAGCCAAGGTGGACGGCACCTCCGACTTTAAGTATTTGTGGAAGGTCATGCTGCCGATCTGCCAGCCCACCATGGTGACCATCGCGATCCTGAAGGTCATCGAGTGCTGGAACTCCTATGTGTGGCCCCGCCTGATCACGGATGACGAAGCTTATTTCCTGGTCTCCAACGGAATTCAGGAGATCCGCGAGAACGGATTTGGCCGTGAGAACATTCCGGCTATGATGGCTGCCGTCGTGGTCATCTCCATTCCGCTGATCGTGCTCTTCATCATCTTCCACAAGAAGATCATGGCAGGCGTTTCGAGAGGAGGTACCAAGGGATGAAAACACGCAAGAGATTTCTCGCTGTCCTTCTGATCGCCGTCTTCGCGGTCCTTTCTCTGACCGGCTGCCACGGATCCCGCGGACGCGCCGCCTTCCAGGTGCCGGAACAGCTCGACGAGAGCGCGAAGATCGAATTGACCTTCTGGGCCAAAAACGACACCAACAAGACGCAGACCACGATCTATGAAAAGGCGATCTCCGATTTCGAGGCGCTCTATCCCAATATCAAGGTCAATATGCGTCTCTACACGGACTACGGAAAGATTTACAACGATGTCATTACGAACATCGCGACCAACACGACGCCCAATATCTGCATCACCTACCCCGACCATATCGCTACGTACATGACCGGCGACAATGTCGTGGTCCCGCTGGATTCCCTGATGGGCGACGAGCGCTACGGTCTCGCCGGGAGCGAGCTCAAATTCGACGCCCCTTCCAAGGAGGAAATCGTCCCTCAGTTCCTGTCGGAGTGCGCGATCGGCGGAACGACCTACGCGCTTCCCTACATGCGCTCGACCGAGGCCTGTTACGTCAACAAGACCTTTGTAGAGAAGCTTGGCTATGAACTGCCCGACGTCCTGACCTGGGACTTCGTGTGGGAAGTGTCGGAAGCTGCGACCAAGAAGGACGCTGACGGCAATTTCGCTGTCAACGGACAGAAAGTCATGATCCCCTTTATCGACAAGTCCACCGATAATATGATGATCCAGATGCTCAAGCAAAGAGACGCGGGCTATTCCACGGACAGCGGAGAGGTGGAACTCTTCAACGACACGACCAAAGAGATCCTGATGACCGTCGCGGAGCACGCGAAGACCGGCGCCTTCTCCACGTTCAAAATATCGAGTTACCCGGCCAACTTCCTGGACGCCGGCCAGTGCATCTTTGCTATCGACTCGACGGCAGGCGCGACCTGGATGGGCAGCCATGCGCCGCTCTCCGATATCAGTAAGGACAAGTTTGTGGAGTTTGAGACAGCGGTCCGCATGTTCCCGCAGTATGACCCGGAGAACCCCAGGATGATCTCCCAGGGACCCTCCATCTGTATCTTCAACAAAGAGGATCCGCAAATTGTTCTGGCCTCCTGGCTCTTTACGCAGTACCTGATCAGCAATGACGTGCAGATCGCCTACTCGCAGACGGAAGGCTATGTGCCCGTCACGACCAAGGCGCAGAACGCCGCGGAGTATCAGGATTACCTGTCCCGCAGCGGCGAGGACAACAACCTTTACTATGACGTCAAAATCAGTGCGGCCAAGCTCCTGATCGACAACGTCCAGTACACCTTTGTGACGCCCGTCTTCAACGGATCGACCTCTCTGCGTGACGCAGCCGGCCAGCTGATCGAAAATGTGACCAAGTCCGTCCGCAGAAAAGCGACGGTCGACGACGCCTACCTGGAGAACCTGTTCTCGGAAGTGACGGCGCTCTATCGTCTGGACCAGACCAGCATGCGGAACCAGGGCACAGAGGGCGGAGACAAGGACATGGGGCCTCTGCCGACAGCCTCCAAGGCGCTGCTCATCACACTCGGCGTCACATGGGTCCTGATCGGCGCCTATTACATAAGAGAGCGCATGAAGGCGTCCCAAAACAACTGAACAAGGTTTTATATAAGGGAGCGCATGAAGGCGTCCCAAAACAATTGAACCAGGTTTTATTTTGGCGAAACTTCGCTATAATAAAATAGAACGCGGGCCGGTCCCGCGGTACACCGTAACTGTAGTCATATAATAGCAGGATCCGCCTGCAGAACAGGCAGACCAAAGGGAGGACACTATGAAAAAAGCACTCGTGATCATGCTGACAAGCGCAGTGATGATGGCAGCGGTTGCATGCGGCAGCAACAATACCGCCGCGCCCGCCGCAGAGGCACCGGCTGAAGAAGCACAGGCAGAGGCAACCACACAGGAAGTGGAAAGTGAAGTGATGGACGAGACGGAAGATGTGGAAGCAAACATTCCGGAGGATCCCATGACCTATGAAGATTATGCGGCAGCAGAAGTAGACAGCGAAGTTATCATCCAGGGCGCGATCCAGGCTAAGCAGTCCTATTATGCGCAGGACGATCAGGGATCGGCCAACATCTATCTGCAGGATGAGAATGGCGGCGCCTATTTCCTCTACAACCTTCCCTGCACAGAGAAGGAATATGAGCTGATGGAAATCGGCAAGTTCATGAAGGTCAAGGGCTACAAGGCAGAATGGTCCGGTGAAGTCGAAGTCATCGACGCGATCTGGCAGTTCGAGGACGGCGAGTACATCGCAGAGCCCGAGGACGTCACAGCGCTTCTTGGCACAGACGAGCTGATCAACAAGCAGAATAAGTATGTATGCTTCAAGGGCGTCACTGTTGAGCCCGCCGGCGAAGACACCGATGCAGCGTATCTCTACAACTGGGATGGCTCCGGTTCCGAAGGCGACGACCTCTACTTCAACGTCTCTGTAAATGGACAGACCTACAGCTTCACCGTTGAGTCCAATCTGTGCGGCCCCGATTCAGACATCTACAAGGCCGTCAAGGACTTCAAGGTCGGCGATGTGATCGATCTGGTCGGCTTCCTGTACTGGTATGAAGGCCCCAACCCGCACATCACAGGCATCCTGGCACAGTGATAAAACGGGATTGGCGCACGATTTGATACGTAAAATCTGTTATGTAACGGAAAGGTCTGGCTTTCGGGCCAGGCCTTTCTTGCAAATTCGGGACAGATGATTTCCTGGGGAGAGTGGTATGGACATTACGAAAATTGTCATCACGGGAGGCCCCTGCGCGGGTAAAACGACGGCCATGAACTGGATTCAGCACGCCTTCACGGAAAGAGGCTACGACGTGCTGTTTGTGCCGGAGACGGCCACAGAGCTCATCACCGGCGGCGTGGCGCCCTGGACCTGCCGGACCAATTCGGACTACCAGCACTGCCACATGCGGTTTCAGCTGGAGAAAGAAAAGGTCTTCGAGCAGGCCGCGCGGGTCATGAAAAAGGACAAGGTCCTGATCGTCTGCGACAGGGCCGCGCTGGACAATAAAGTCTACATGGACGAAGAGACCTTCCAATCGGTCCTTCAGTCAGTCCATGCCAGCGAAGTGGAGCTGCGGGACCAGTATGACGCGGTCTTTCATCTGGTCACGGCGGCCAAGGGTGCCGAGGAATTCTATACCACGGCCAACAATACTGCCCGCATCGAGACCGTAGAGCAGGCGGCCGCCATGGACGATCAGTTCATCGCGGCATGGACAGGGCATCCCCATCTGCGCATCATCGATAACTCCACGGACTTTGAGGACAAGATGAAACGGCTGATCGCGGAGATCGCCTCCTTCCTCGGCGCACCCGGACCCTTTGAGATCGAGCGCAAGTTCCTCATCGAGTATCCGGATATCGAATGGCTGTCCTCCCTTCCCAACTGCGAGAAGGTGGAGATCATCCAGACCTACCTCAAAGTGAACGAGATGGAAGAAGTCAGGGTGCGCCAGAGAGGCAGTCAGGGCCACTATATCTACTACCAGACCAGAAAGCGCAAGGTCAATGATTATAAGCGCATCGAGTCGGAACGCAGAATCTCCAAGGACGAGTATCTGAACCTGATCATGAATGCGGACACCTCCCTCGGCCGCATCCGCAAGGACAGATATTGCCTGACCTACAACAACCAGTCCTTCCAGATCGACGTCTATCCTTTCTGGAAAGACAAGGCCATTGCGGAGATCGAACTGCAGCATGTGGATGACCAGATCGATTTCCCTAAGGAACTTAGCGTGATCAAAGAAGTGACCGGCGATCCGGACTACAGAAACGCATCGCTTGCAAGGCGCAGGCCGGAGTGAGCGGAATATAACAAAGAGTCATGTGGCTCATACCAAGTGTCAGAATGAAAATGGCACTTGGTATGAGCTGTTTTTTTGCCAAAAAAACGAAACTTAATTCTATTTCTAAGTTTGGACTAAGTTTCCCATGCCAAAATAGCCACAGAACAAAGAAAGAGAGGTGATGATACAGATGAAAACCGATATGCAAGTAAAGTCCGACATGCCGATGCAGCGTAAAACGGATATGCAAGCGGCGCAGGAAGAGATTCATTACCGTCACGAGTGGAAGCACGAGATCGCATGGTCCGATCTCTTCGCGATAAGACAAAGGCTAAGAGCCGTCGCACAGACGGATCCGCATGCGGTGGATGGGAAGTATTTGATCCGCAGTCTGTATTTTGACAATTTTAATGACAAGGCGCTGCGGGAGAAGGTCGACGGCGTAAACCGGAGAGAGAAGTTTCGGATCCGCTACTACAACCTGGATCCAAGCACCGTGATCCATCTGGAAAAGAAGAGCAAGCTGAACGGCCTTGGCACCAAGTATTCCGCACCGCTCACAGCTGTACAGGCGCAGAAGATCGTCGACGGCGACATCGACTGGATGCTCGAGTCGCCGCACAGCCTGATCCGGGAGCTGTACTGTAAAATACGGAACCAGGGCATAAAGCCCATGACGATCGTGGATTACACGAGGGAGCCCTTTATATACGGGCCGGGCAATGTGAGAGTCACCTTCGACTACGACATACGGACAGGACTCCGGTGCACGGATTTTCTGGATCCGGAATGTGTGACGATCCCGGTCCCTGACGCGGGGATCATCCTGGAAGTCAAATGGGACAACTACCTGCCTTCCATCATCAAAGATACCGTGCAGACGCCTGGCAGAAGGGTGTGCGCGTTTTCCAAATACGAGCGGTGCAGAGCGTACGATTGAGCGGTGCAAGGCTTATGATTGAGCGGTGCAGGGCGTACGATTGAAAAGGCAGTAACGATACAAAAACAAACAATAACAGATCAAATCAAACTTAAAGAAATGAGGGAGTACATATGACATTTTCAGATATTTTCAAATCAAGTTTTCTTGCAAACGTAACAGCAGTCACAATGTTTGATATGGTGGTCGCCCTTTTGCTGGCTTTTGGCGTAGGTGTATTCATCTACCTGATCTATAAAAAGACCTATGCGGGCGTTATGTATTCATCCACTTTTGGCGTGACCCTTGTGGCGCTCACAATGATCACGACGCTCGTCATCCTGGCCGTGACCAGCAACGTAGTCCTTTCCCTTGGTATGGTCGGTGCGTTGTCCATCGTCCGATTCAGGACAGCAATCAAGGAGCCTCTGGATATCGCGTTCCTGTTCTGGTCCATTGCGGCCGGTATCGTACTGGCAGCGGGCATGATCCCTCTGGCCGTGTTCGGCAGTGTGCTGATCGGTCTGATCATTCTGTTTTTTGCCAACCGCAAAGAGAATACAAAGCCCTACATTGTCGTAGTCAACTGCGATGGACATGACAGCGAGGAGAAGGCGGTTGCCTACCTGAAAGAGCAGACCAATAAGTGTGTGGTCAAAAGCAAGACCGCCCGCAAAGGCAATGTGGAGATGAGCCTGGAAGTCAGACTCAAAGAGGACAACACAGATTTCATCAACGAACTCTCGGAGATCGGCGGAATCGACAGCGCAGTGCTGGTCAGCTACAACGGAGACTACATGGGTTAATGGCAGGAGGTAACATCAATGTCAACGCACAACAGACGACTGGATAAGATCTGCGTTGTCATCGTCGCCGTAAGCCTGCTCCTGACAGTTCTGTTCATGAACGGGGAGTCCCTTGGGATCACAATGATCGTGGATGAGGACGCGGAGAGCTATTCGGGCACCACATATTTCACCACCAATGACCAGAACAGCGACTGGGATACCGAAGGCGCGACAGTCATCACACTGACCGGGGACGGCGCGGAGATTTCCGGAAACGGCGCGTATGTGAACGGCCAGGAGGTGGTGATCACAGAGGCCGGAAGATACGTGGTCTCCGGGTCACTGAGCGACGGCAAGATCACCGTGGACGCGCACAATTCCTCCAAGGTATGGATCCTGCTCGACGGAGTCGATATTAATTGCAGCGATGACGCGTGCATCAGAGTCGATCAGGCGGAGAAGGTCTTCCTGACACTGGCGGAGAACAGCGTGAACACCCTGACCAGCGGCAGCACCTATTCCGATACAGCCTTGCAGGATGGGACAGACGGCGCAATATTTGCACACGATGATCTTACGATCAACGGAAGCGGCAGCCTTTCGGTGACCGCGGAGTACAGACATGGAATAGCCGCCAACGATGATCTTGTCATCACGGGCGGTACGATCACAATAAAGGCGGCTGCGGACGCGATCCACGCCAATGACAGCGTATGTATCAAAGAAGCGCAGATCACAGTAGACGCCGGCGATGACGGCATTGTCACAGCCAATGAAGAAGAAAACGGATATATGTATATCGAGTCCGGCACAATCAACATTACGGCTGCGGAAGACGGAATGCATACGACCGGTGATATCACGATCGCCGGCGGTTCCATCACAATCGCAGCCGGCGACGACGGAATCCATTCCGACCAATATGTATACATTGAGGATGGTGAGATCCTGATCAATGAGTGCTACGAAGGCATCGAGGCGCTGATCATCGATGTGAGCGGCGGCACGATTACGATCTACCCCGAGGATGATGGATTCAACGCCAATGGCGGCAGCAGTGATATGTTCGGATTCGGTGGCGGACCCGGACAAGGCGGAATGCAAGGCTCAAGCAAAGAAGAAGATCTTGGGCAAGATGGTTCTGATCCGGTTGACATGAGCAGTGATGGAGACAGCAGCGGACAGATGGAACAGACTGCGGAGGAAATACAGTCTTCTGAAACGGCTGCGGAGGAAACACAATCCTCTGAAACGGCTGCGGAGGAAGAAGAGACCTATATCTACATCAGCGGCGGTACGATCACAATCATCAATGACAGCGGCCGTGATGCGGACGGCCTCGATTCCAACGAAGATATCAGGATCAGCGGCGGTACGATCTATATTAGTCTGCTCGGTTCAGGCAGCAACTGCGCGGTTGACTATGGCAGTGAGAGCGGCGGCGTGGCTGAGATCACAGGCGGAACGATCATTGCCTGCGGCGCGTCCTCCATGGCGGAAGGATTCAGCTCAACATCCACACAGGCTTCGATTCTCTACAACACTAGTACAGTTGCAGATGAAGGAACCACTTTGGCACTCGAAGATGAAGAAGGAAATATCCTCCTTTCCTGGGATGTGCCTTGTTCCTTCAGTTCGGCGCTGATCAGCTGCCCTGAGATGCAGGTTGGCAACAGTTATCAGGTTGTGATCGGAGACAGTTCTGAAGAGATTACGATCGAGGAAATCTCTACATCCTATGGTGACGCACAAAGCGACATGGGTAACGGAAATATGGGCGGCGGTATGCAGCACGGAGGCGAAATACAACCCGGAGGCGGTTTTGAAGGCTGGCCGTTCAGCGACACGACGGAGGGCACGGCTTCGGAAGACAGCACAACTGAAGACAGCACAGAAAATGCACAGGGCGACATGCCTGCTATGCCGGAAGGTATGCAAGAGGGACATGGCGGTCCCGGCGGGCATGGCGGCCGTGGAAATGGGCAGACACCGCCTGACATGAGCCAAGATGGAGCGACAGAAATGCAGACGCCTCCTGACATGAACCAGGACGGAACGACAGAAGGTCAGACACAGTCTGAGATGCATGACGGGCAGACCGGCGGTCCCATGATGGGAGAACAGGGACAGCAGGAGACTTCGCAGGAAGCAGAAGATCAGGCGGAAGAACAGACTGTCACAGCACAGACTGTAGATGCCGGGTCCTGGAAAATTTACGGTGGATGTGCCGCATTGTTGATCGCCGCTATCGCGGTCAGCAAGTTCTACAAGCGGCATTGACATAAAAAAGACTTACTGTATCACCTTATACTCCCTCGGTGATGCGGTAAGTTTTTTTGTGCCCTTTCATTGCCCTTAAGGAAGCGTCCATGGCACGAAAAGGGCATCAAGCCAGAAAGGGCGCCAAGTTAGAAAAGGGCATCAAGACCAGAAAACAAAGAACAAAG
Source organism: uncultured Lachnospiraceae bacterium (assembly GCA_900319245.1). Lineage (GTDB taxonomy): Bacteria > Bacillota > Clostridia > Lachnospirales > Lachnospiraceae > CAG-791. The sequence goes on from ONNQ01000017.1 coordinate 59,312, forward strand.
CACAAAAAAAGGCACCAAGCCGGAACAAAGCAATGCTTCCGGCTCGATGCCCTAAAGTGATCATCCTTCCACTTCAAAATACTGATCGAGCACAACACTCCACACAGCCAGCGTCTCAGGATCAAACATGGAAGACGTATACTCAGTGCTGCCGTCGTTGAGATAGAACTTATACTCATGTCCGTCCAGGATCCAGCTGGTGTCCTTTCCCTCGGCGTTTACTTCAAAGACCTGCTTGGCCTGATCGGTTGTATCCAGGATCATATCCTTGAGATCAACGTCAATGGTACTGAACTCGTTTGCGATCGACAGGCTCATGCATAAGGTGCGGCTGAATGAATCATAGTCCTGATACAGCTGCGGGTCGATGACTTCCACCGATATAAGGTCATAGAGGAAATCTCTGTTGATCGTTCTGCCTTCTTCAAGAACGGTCGAGTCAATGTAGTCGCACAGGCCGCCGAGCGTCTTATCTTCATAGATAAAGGTGCTGTCGTTTACTTCTCCATTCGGAACAACGATGATCTTGTCTCCGTCAAATTTCGCATTGGCGAAGGCATACGAAGCGTCATAGTCTTCGCTGCCTGATGCAGCGTCGTCAGATGTGTTCGCTTCGGATTCGGCGTCGTCAGATGCAGATGCTTCAGATTCCGACTCTTCGATAATCTCCTCTGCAGCTTCGGGAAGAGATTCCTCGACTTCGGCGGACACATCGGGCAGGGAAGCATCGGACAGGGAATCCTCAACTTCTTGTAATTCGTCGCCGACTTCATCCATAACGGCTGCATCAACTTCTTCAGCGGTTTCTTCAACCGGTTTGGAAAGATCCGCGCTAGCCTGTTTGCCGGAAGCGCCGCAGCCCGCTGCAGAAAGCACAAGAGTGCCGCACAGAAGGAAAGTGATGATTTTTCTATTCATGATTGATCTCCTTAATCATTTGCAGGTTACAAATATCGGTACTATTATATCATATATGTGCGTATTATCGAATTATCGAAATGACGCGTAAAGCCCCGGCCGATGAAGTCGACTGCGGGTACATCACATCATATATGCGCATATTAATCGCAATGAAGGAGATGCCATGAGCGGTGCGTCAGAACAGTGGTGGGAGAAGAAACTGAATATCAAGACTTCCGGAACGATCGACCACTTCTTCGAGATGGATTGTAATTACTACGAACCAACGGATTACAGAGTTCTGGAGGCCCTGGCGAAGAGCGGCTATATTACAGCGGAGAACCATATTCTTGACTATGGATGCGGCCTGGGTCGGTCAGTGCTCTTTCTGAGCGCCATGACGGGCTGCCGCGCGACCGGGATCGAGTTTGACAGAGATCTCTATGAGAAGGCGTGCCTTAATCTTGACAGGGCGAAGATCCCCGATGCTTACAAAAAGGGCGTCCGCTTTGTTTGTGAGGACGCCCGAAAGTACCGCTTACAGGATGAAGACAGTTTGTATTTCTTCAATCCCTTTACAGATGACATTTTAAGGATCGTGCTGCACAGGATCCGGGAATCCTACTATGAAAATCCCAGACAGATCTACCTGTATTTCTATTATCCTTTCGAAAGCGAGATCTCCTTGCTTATGACAGCGGACGACCTGTTGTTTGTCGACGAGATCGACTGCACAGGCCTGTATGAGAACTATGACAAGCGGGAGAGGATTTTGATCTTTGAGATGGTGTGAGTGACAGAAATATGGAATGAAAAAGAGGGTATTGATCAAGCTGTTTGATCAGCTGGATCCGTACCCCCTCTTTTTCGGTATTATTATGTTTTTCTTCTGCTTCCCGGATTATTGATCACTGGTCCAGAAAAATCTTCTGCATGAAATTGTAGTGCCCAAGCCTCCACAGATCGTTGTCATGGTCATACCCTTCCACCAGATCGGTCTGGTTGGGAATGCCCTTTTGGTCCATGACTTTGCCGTAATAGAGAGTGGAGTCGATGCACCAGGGATCTTCACTGCCGACCAGCTGATAAATGTAGATCGGCATGGTCTCCGGCGACTCGATCACGAAGTCGTCAAGGATCGGAGTATTCCAGAAGGTACCTCTGTAATAAGGTGTGGGAATGACGCCGGTACAGGGAGCAAAGCTGCCGATATATCCTATTTTGGCCTGCCACTTAAATCCCGCGGCCAGCGCATCCGTGCCGCCCTGGGAAACTCCCGTGACTGCTGTGTATTGCCGGCCCTCCTTTACGGAATAGCGGGACTCGATGAACGGCATCAGGTCCTGCACGAGATCGTCTATGCCCTTGTCGTAATAGGGGCGCATCTCCTCGTCGGACATGCCGTCCTTCTCTGCCAGAGGGCCTGTATACATATCTGCCCCCACGATGATCATAGGGACCGCAAGTCCGTCGTGCAGCATCTTTCCATACAGAGTCTGCAGGATGGATCCTTCGTGCACGTGGGAATCGTATCGCCCGCCAAAACCGTGAAACATATAGAGTACCGGATACTCCTGTGACTCATCGTATCCTGCGGGGAGCAAAACATTGCAGTACTTGTAGTCGCCCGCTGTGTTGGAGTAGTATTCCACGTCGGCCTCGACTGTGCCATAGTCGATGTCATCGTGCCACTCCTGGAATTCTTCGGGGACTGTGTCATAGGATTCCATGGTATAGGGGTCGTATAGAGTATCAGCGATGATATCAGCAGTGCTTCCGGTATTACTCGCTGCACTCGCCATTTCAGCTGACTCCATTGTTTCGTCAGAAACAGTCGTTTCATCAGAAATAGTCGTTTCGTCTGAAGCGCTCAATTCTTTGGCCTCAGTCGTTGTGGCATAGGCCGTCCCGGATGCGGATGTGGTGGAAGAACAGGAAGTGATGAGCAGCGCGGCGGGAAGCAGTAAACTAAGTAAACGATGGGTAGTTCTTAACCGCATAGATTCGTATTCCTTTCAAGATTTTGGGGCAAGGATTCTCGGTGATTCAATCTCCGAGAGGAATTGCCCTTTTTTCTATTGTTTTATAGTTTTATCTATACCCATTATATCT